>DHIW01000098.1:0-7476 GCA_002404015.1 Chloroflexi bacterium UBA4736 | reverse complement strand
ACCCACGACCAGGTCGAGGCCATGACCATGGGCGACCGGATCGCGGTCATGAAGGACGGCACCCTCCAGCAGGCGGCGCCGCCTCGCGAGATCTACGAGAACCCGGTCAACATGTACGTGGCCGGCTTCATCGGCAGCCCGAAGATGAACTTCATCCCGGTCACCCTCGATGGCGATGTCGCCAAGGCCTCCGGCTTCGAGGTCAAGCTGCCCAAGAATCCCGGGACCCAGAAGGGGGTCCTCGGCATCCGGCCGGAGGACCTGGACGAGCACCCGCGGGAGGGTGGTCCCACGATCGACCTGAAGATCGAGGTCGTTGAGGTGCTCGGCTCCGACCAGTTCCTCTACGGCAAGGTCGGCGCCGACGACATCATCGCTCGGGTCGATCCCCAGCTCAAGGTGGCCGTGGGCGACCGGGTTCGGCTGGGCCTCAACATGCGGCGCCTCCACCTCTTCGACGCCGAGACCGAGCTGGCCGTCCAGTAGGGTTGCTCCAGCTCGCGGTCGCGCTGGCCGTCGCCAGCGCGTTCCTGCACGCGAGCTGGAACATCCTCCTCAAGTCGTCGGGCGACCCGCTCCGGCTGGGAGCCCGCGCCATGGGCGCGGCGGTGGTCATATTCACGCCGATCGCGGTGGCACTCTGGCTGTTGACGGGGCGGCCCTGGATGCCCTGGCAGGCGTGGGCCCTGGCCACCGTCTCCGGCGCGATCAACGCGCTCTACTTCCACCTCCTTTCGGCGGCCTACCGGCGGGGCCAGATCTCATCCGTGTACCCGATCGCGCGCGGCTCGGCCCCGCTGATCGCGGTGCTGGTCGGCCTCGTCGTGTTCCGTGAGCACCTGAGCGCCGCCCAGGCGGGAGGGGTGGCGGCGGTCCTGCTCGGGATCTGGCTGGTCCGGCCGCCGCGGGGTGCGCGGGCGGCCGTTCTGCCGGCGCTCGCCACGGGGCTCGCCATCGCCGCCTACACCTCGATCGACCGCGCCGGCGTGCGGCTGGGGCCGTTCTGGATGTACTCCTGGGCCGAGTTCGCCGCCACCGCCCTGCTGCTGTTGCCCTGGCGGGGCCCCGCGCCGGTCCCCAACGCGCGGCTGGTCGGCGGCCTCAGCGTCGGCGCCTACTCGCTGGTGCTGGCCGCCCTGGCTTTGGCGCCGCTGGCGGTGATCGCGCCGCTCCGGGAGTCCTCGGTCGTGCTGGTGGCCCTCTGGGGGGTCTTCCGCCTGGGCGAGCGGGAGGGGGGAGTCGGCCTCAAGGTGGGCGGCGCGGCGGCCGTGCTGGCCGGGCTGGTCCTGCTTACGGTCGGGTGATGGCCCCTTCCGAAGCCGAGCTGACCTGGGCCGCGTACTTGGCGAACACGCCGGTGCGGTAGTGCGGCTCCGGCGGCGACCAGTCGCGCAGCCGCTCGACGATGTCCACGTCCACCGCGTCCAGCGTCCGGGAGGCGACGTCGATGCGGACCACGTCGCCGTCGCGGAGAGCGGCCAGCGGGCCGCCGACCGCGGCCTCCGGCGCCACGTGCCCGACCATGAGGCCCTGGGTGGCGCCCGAGAACCGTCCGTCGGTGACCAGCGCCACCGAGTCTCCCAGGCCCTGGCCGACGATGGCGGCCGTCACCTGCAGCATCTCTCTCATGCCCGGCCCGCCCTTGGGGCCCTCATAGCGGATGACCACCGTCTCGCCGGGGTTGATGTTTCGGCCGAGCACGGCCGCCAGCGCGTCCTCCTCGCGGTTGAAGACGCGGGCCGGGCCGCTGTGGACGTGCGGCGTATGGTGCGCGACCTTGACCACCGAGCCCTCGGGGGCGAGGTTGCCCTTCAGGATCACGAGCCCGCCCTCGGCCGAGAAGGGGTTGGAGAGGGGGCGGACGACCTCCTGGCCGGGCGTCTCGGTCACGGTTGCGCACTCTTCTTCGAGGGTCCGGCCCGTGACGGTCAGGGCTGATCCGTCGACGTGGCCGCCCTCGATCAGATGCTTCGTCAGCACCGCGATGCCGCCCGCCTTGTGCAGCTCGTAGGCGGCAAACCGGCCCGCCGGCTTCAGGTCGCAGAGCAGCGGCGTGCGCCTCGAGATGTCGTCGATGTCGTCCACGGTCAGGTCCACTCCGACCTCGCGGGCGACCGCGATCAGGTGCAGGACGGCGTTGGTCGAGCCGCCCGAGGCCGCCACCACCGCCACCGCGTTCTCGAAGGCCATCCTCGTGAGCACCTGGGAGGGCCTGAGGTCGGCTTCCAGCACCCGCATGGCCAGGCGGCCGACCTCCTCCGAGGCGGCCAGCTTGGCGGGGTCCACCGCGGGGATCGAGTTGAAGCCGACCGGAGACAGCCCGATCACCTCCAGCACCATCGACATTGTGTTGGCGGTGTACTGGCCGCCGCAGGCCCCGGCCCCGGGGCAGACGACCGCCTCCAGCTCCCGCAGGTCGGCCTCCGACATCCGGCCTGCGGTCACCGCTCCGATGGCCTCGTAGATCTCGCCGACCGCGACCGGGCGGCCGCGGAAGTTGCCGGGCATGATCGAGCCCGCGTACACGATCACGGCCGGGCGGTCGAGGCGGGCGGCGGCCATCATCGCGGCGGGGTTGGTCTTGTCGCAGGATGCGATGCACACGAGGCCGTCGAAATAGTGGCCGCGGGCGACCAGCTCGATGGAATCCGCGATGACCTCGCGGGACACCAGCGAGGACTTCATGCCCTCCGTGCCCATGGTGATGCCGTCCGAGATGGCGATCGTGTTCAGCTCCATCGGTGTGCCGCCGGCGCCCCGGACCCCGTTCTTCACGTGCACCGCCAGCTCGCGGTGGTTGTAGTTGCACGGCATCGTCTCGATCCAGGAATGGGCGACCCCGACCATCGGCTTCTCAAGGTCCTCGTGCGTGTAGCCGATGCCGAGCAGGAAGGAGCGGGCCGCAGCTCGCGAGGTGCCGTCGTAGAGGGTCCGGCTGTACCGGCGGGGATCGCTCATGGGCTAGTGCTTCACGCTCTTCATCTCGGCCAGCCTGTCTGGGTCGAAGTCCGGCGAGCGGACCCAGCGGAGCAGGCGCTGCTCGCGCTCGATAACGCGGTCGGCAGCCGCGGGCAGCTCGCCGGCGAGCTCCTTGGGGACCAGGAGCACGCCGTGCTGGTCGGCGTGCAGCAGGTCGCCGGGTGCGATCCGCAGGCCCCCGATGTTGACCGTCTCGCCCGTCGACTCGACGCGCACGTAGGCGTGCGAGACGCCCGCGCCCCGTGCGAAGAACTGGAAGCTCATTCCCCGCGCCTCGCCCAGGTCCCGGACGCAGCCGTCGGTGATGCAGCCGGCGCAGCCCAGAGCCTTGAAGATGGTGGCGTTGACCTCGCCCCAGAGCGACCCCAGCGCGGGCGGCTCGTCCAGGTCCTTGACCACGACCACCCGGGGCGCGGGTTGGCTGCGGACGTGGGCCCAGAGCGCCGACTGGTCGTCGTGACCCTTGGCCCGGGCCCGGATCGTGGCGGTGGCGGCGAAGCCGACCATCACGCCCAGCTCAGGGAACATGCAGCGGATGTCCGGGCTCGCGAAGCCTTCGTCGCGGGGCCGCACGTCGAAGGTCTCGATGGCGTTGGCCATTGTCGGCGTGTCGTAGCGGCGGAGCGCCTCCAGCACGCCCGGCGTGATCTCGGTGACACTCATTTCCGGGATCCCCGCTGTGACCCGGTCACGAGTAGCCGCTCTTGGTCTCACTCGGCGCCAGCTCGCCGCCCAGCCGCTTGGCCACGGCCTGGGCCGTTCCGCGCAGAAAGACCGCGTCCGAGTTGACATTCAGCATGCCGAAGCCCAGCGAGCGCCAGCGCTCGGCGATCTCGGGGCCGCCGCAGTGGATGCCCGCGGTCACGCGGTGGCGCTTGGCGGCGGCCAGGATCGACTCGATGGCGCCCACGTGCTCCGGGTCGCTGGGGTCTGCCGACGGCTGTAGGCCATAGGAGATGGCCAGGTCGTTGGGCCCGACATAGACCGCGTCGACGCCAGGCACCGAGAGGATCTCGTCCGCCGCCGCCACACCGGCCCGGGTCTCGATCATGACGGCGACCACAGTCCGCCGGTTGGCGCTCTCAGCGGTGTAACCGGCCACCCCCAGGGCCGCGCGCACGGGGCCCCAGCTGCGGTAGCCGGCGGGCGGGTAGCGGCAGGCGCCGACCGCCCGCTCGGCCTCCTCGCGGGAGTTGACCATCGGCACGACGATGCCTTCGGCCCCCGCGTCGAGCGCCTTCATGATCGGCTCGGGCTCGTTCCAGGGGACCCGTACGAACGAGGGCGTGCCGGTCCCCGAGAGCGCCTGCAGCATCACCACCAGCGAGTCGTAGCCGATCAGGCCGTGCTGGGTGTCGATGCAGACCCAGTCGAAGCCGGCGCGGCCCATCAGCTCCGCGCTGAAAGGGCTGGGGATCACGCACCAGCCGCCAACCGTCGGCTCCTCGCGGTCGAACAGCTCGCGAAGACTCATCGGCGCCTCGTCACCCCGTTCACCACATTGAAGGGGTCGTCGCCGTCCAGAACCCGGCTCAGGTTGGCCCCGCACACCTCCATGACACGGGCCTCGGCTTCCCGGGTCGCGCCACCGACGTGGGGTGACAGGAAGACGTTTTCGAGGGCTCGCAGCGGGGAATCGGCGGAGAGCGGCTCCTGCTCGAACACGTCCAGGGCGGCGCCCCCCAGGCGGCCGGAGTCGAGTGCCTGGACCAGCGCCTGCTCGTCCACGACGGGACCCCTGGCGGCGTTGATGAGGATCGTGCCCGGCCGCACCCGAGCCAGCGCGTCGGTGCCGATCAGGTGCCGGGTGTCGTCGTCCAGGGGCACGTGGACGCAGACGACGTCCGCCTCGGCCAGCAGGTCCTCGAACGACCTGGGCTCGGCGCCGGAGAGGCTCTTGGGCACGATGTCGTTGAAGAGGACCCGGCAGCCGAAGCCCCGCAGCCGGGACGCCACCGCGTTGCCCACGTTGCCCAGCCCGATGATCCCGACCGTCATGGCGCCCAGCTCGCGGCCCATCATCTGGGGGTAGGGCCAGCCGCCATCCCGCATCTTGCGATCACCGTAGGCGCCCAGCCGGAGCAGGTTCAGGGCGGCCATGATCACCCAGTCGGCGACCGCGTCCCGGTTGTAGCCGGCGGCGTTGGCGACCGGGATGCCGAGCTCGGCCGCCACCCGGTGGTCGATCACGTCAAAGCCGACGGCGGGCTGCTGGATCAGCCGGCAGCGCCCCATCGACTCAAGGATCGAGCGGTCCAGGCGGTGCTTGTGGCGCTTGTCCCCGATGACGAGGTCGGCGTCCGCCACCAGCTCGCGCACGGCGTCCGGGGCGGGTGGATCGGGCGCGACCGCCACCTCGACCTCATGCCTTCCCTTGAACAGGCCACGAACGGTCTCCTCGCTGAAGGGGCTGAGACAGGCGACGCGAGCGGCCACGTCCGCGAGGCTAGCAGACTGCGGCTGAGCAATTTGCGTGACCCCGGGCACGATCGGTAGAGTTGGCGGGTCGCCCGGGGTCGGTGCGATGTTCGCCGCGGTCGCTGGATCCTTCTCGATTGGCTGGGCGTTCGTGGATCTCATCGAGAAGGAGGAGACAGCGACATGACTGAGGGCACAATCAAGAAGCTGGTGGCGGACCGGGGGTTCGGCTTCATCGCGGCGGAGGACGGCAAGGAGTACTTCTTCCACCGCTCGGGCCTCGACAGCTCGATCAACTTCGACAGCCTTTCCGGGGGCGAGCGGGTCACGTTCGAGATCGAAGCCAGCCAGAAGGGTCCGCGCGCGGGCCGGGTCAAGCCAGCCTGACCAGCACCGCCCGGCAGGGGTCCTCGCCGGAGCGCGGCCCCTTTTGATTGCGGGGCTCCGCCTGCCGCTACAGCTTCCGGAGGAAGTCCAGCAGCGCCTCGTTGACCTCTTGTGGCCGCTCCTGCTGGATCCAGTGGCCGCAGCCCGTAAGGACCGCCGAGTGCCTCAGGTCGGGCACCGTGCTCTTGAGTCCGGCCACCGTCTCCGGACCTCCCGGAAAGTTGTAGACCACGTCCCGGTCGCCGACCATGAAGAGCGCCGGCGGGGTGACCAGGGCACCCTGCCAGGGCGCTGAGAGCTCCCAGCTCAGATTCTGGGTCCGGTACCAGTTGAGGGCGCCTCTGAAGCCTGTCCGCTCGAACTCGGCCGTGAAGTGGTCGATGTCGGCCTCGGTGAGCCAGCCGGGCAGCTGGTCGGGGGTTGAGAGGGCCCCGACCAGGCCATCCTCGCCGACCATCATGTCGGACACGGTGGGCGCGTCGCCCGAGGCGCCGTAGAGGAACGCCGTGATTGTGCGCCGGACGTCGTGCTCCAGCTCGCGCTCGGCGACGCCGGGCTCCTGGAAGTAGACCTGGTAGAAGCGCTCGCCGAGGGCGTGGCGCATCACGTCGATCGGCGGGTGAGAGCCGCGCCCGCGGCGGGGGACGGAGAGCGCGGCCACGCCGCGGACCAGGTCCGGGCGGTAGAGCGCGGTGTTCCAGGCCACCGGGGCGCCCCAGTCATGGCCGACCACGACGGCCTGCCGCTCGCCCAGCGCGTGCAGCAGCCCGACCACATCGCCGACCAGGTGGAACATCGAGTACCGCTCGATCTCCTCGGGAGCGTCCGTCCGGCCGTAGCCGCGCTGGTCGGGGGCGACAGCGTGGAAGCCGGCGCCGGCCAGGGCCGCCAGCTGGTGGCGCCACGAGTACCAGCCCTCCGGGAAGCCGTGGAGGAGGAGCACGAGCGGGCCTTCACCGGCCTCGGCGATGTGCATCTGGATGCCGTTGCTCTCTACGACCCGGTGGGTGGTTTCTGCCATTGCCTGAAGATAGGCCAGTGATCGAGCTGATCATCTTCAGCGATTACGTCTGACCCTTCTGCTATATCGACTCGGTCCGAGTCGATCGACTGCTGGAGGCCGGCCGGGTCGACGTTGTCTGGCTGCCCTTCGAGCTGCACCCGGAGATCCCGCCCGAGGGCATCCCCCGCGAGCAGTACTTCTCGCCCGCCCGGTCGCAGCAGATGGCGGCCGGGATGCAGGCGATGGCAGCCGAGGTGGGGCTCAAGATGGAGACTCGGGACAGGCTGATCAACACCCGGCTGGCGCTGGCGACCGCCGAGTTCGCCCGCGAGCGGGACGCCTTCGACGCCGTCCACCGGGCCCTTTTCAGGGCCCACTGGGAGGGCCTGGGCGACCTCGACAACGTCGAGGACCTGAAACTGATCGTGGCCGAGGCGGGCCTCGATCCGGCCGAGCTGGAGGCCGCGCTGGCCGGCCGGCGCTACGAGGAGGTGCTGGACGCCAACCGGCGGGAGGCGGTGGCGGTCGGCATCAACGCCATCCCGGCCCACATCTTCGCCCGCCGCTTCCTGGTGGTCGGCGCCCAGCCCGACGAGGTCTTCGACCAGGTGCTGAGGAAGGTCGCCGAGGTGGAGAGCGCCGAGGAAGGCTCGCCGGCCTGAGTCGCTACTCCTCCCCCCGCCCGCGGG
>DHIW01000095.1 GCA_002404015.1 Chloroflexi bacterium UBA4736 | reverse complement strand
GCCGCGGCCGGGCAGAGCCCGACCAGCTCCTCGGCGCGCACCTCGCCCGCCAGCTCCTTGACGCGGGCCAACACGGCGGGCAGCGGCGACACCTCCAGGCGGGTCAGGTTCATCGAGAGCTGGGTCGAGCCGTCCGGCAGGGCGAACGCCAGCGCCTGAACGCCTGGCATGCCGCCGGCGGATTCGCGGATCGCGCGAGCCAGCGCCTGGCCCTCGACCAGGGATTGCCCGGGCAGCAGAACGTTGCAGGCCACGAGCGGCGGCCGGGCCCCGATGCAGCAGGCGCCGGCGCTGGGATGCGGGCTTCCGCCCAGGTCTGGCGCAGGCACCCGGCCCGCCCTGATGTCGGCCAGCCGCACCGGCTGCGGCCCCCGCGCGGCCGCGCCGTAGAAGTAGACCGGCACACGCAGCCTCTCCCAAACCTCGGCCCCCAGCGCGTGCGCCAGGACCGCCGCCTCCTTCAAGGTTGCCGAGCCGAGCGGCACGACCGGCACCACGTCCGCCACCCCGACCCGGGGATGGACGCCCGCGTGAGTGCGCAGGTCGAGTCTTTCCACGGCCGTCGAGATCGCCCTCAGCAGCGGGCCGAGCAGGGAGCCGGCGGTCAGCGCCAGAACTGTCCGGTTGTGGCCGGAATGGGCGTCCAGGTCCAGCACGTACCCGCCGCTCTCCTCCACCGCCGCGGCAAGCGCGGCGGCGGTTGGGTCGCCGGGTCCCAACGAGAAGTTGGGGACGCTCTCGAAGAGGGCCGCGATCAGTCTGCCAGCACCCCCTGACAGATCACTCGCTCGACCAGGTTGACGCCCAGCCGGTAGGGGATCTCCAGATAGGTCTCGGCGTCCAGCAGCAGCAGGTCGCAGCGCTTGCCGAGCCGGACCGAGCCGCACTGCCTCTGGAGCCGAAGCGCCCGCGCGCCACCCAGTGTGGCGCCGCGGAGGGCATCCTCAGGCGACAGGCCGAGCTCGAGGCAGGCCAGGCCGATCATCAGGCACATGTTCTCGGAGCAGGAGGTGCCGGGGTTGAAGTCGGTCGCGATCGCCATCTGGCAGCCGGCGGCTGCGAGCGCCCGGGCCGAGCCCTCGCCCTCCAGGTTCAAGTTCACGGTCGTCCCCGGGCAGACGACGCAGACCACCGCCGACTCGGCCAGCAGGCGGGCGTCACCGTCGCGAAGGTAGTTGAGGTGGTCCACGGAGGTGGCCCCCAGGTCCACCGCCAGCTTTGGACCTTCGCCGGGGGCCAGCTGGGACGCGTGCACCTTGAGCTGGTAGCCCAGGTCCATCGCCTTCTGCAGCACCGAGCGGCACTGAGTGGCGCTGAAGGCCCCGGGGTCGCACCAGGCGTCGCAGAACTGGGCCAGCGAGCGGAAGCGGGGCAGCATGTCCTCCCGCACCTCGGCCAGATACTCCTCGGGATCGGTGCCGTCGGGCGCGACGTGGGCGCCGTAGAAGGTGGGGACCAGCTTTTGCGGGGTCTCTTCCGCCAGCCGGCCCGCGCTCCTTAGCAGCATCTCCTCGCAGGGCGCCGACAGCCCGAAGCCGGACTTGGCCTCCAGTGCTGTCACGCCGTGACGGAGAAAGGAGCGGAGCCGCTTTCGCCCGACCTCGATCAGCTCGTCTTCGCCCGTGGCCCGGGTGAGGCGGACGGTGCGCATGATCCCGCCCCCCCAGTAGGGCTGGCCCCGCATCCGGGCGGCGTGCTCGTCGGCTCGTGAGCCGCTCCAGAGCAGGTGGGTGTGGGCGTCCACGAACCCCGGCAGCACGCAGCCGCCGTGCGCGTCGACCAGGCGCGCGTCCGGGCTCATCTCGAGGCGCCACTGCCAGCGTCCGCTGGGCCCCACCCACACCACGTGGCCACCCCGCGCGGCCACGGCGGCGTTCTCCAGGATGCCGAGCGTTCCCTCCCCCTGGCTGGGCTCGCAAGTCACCAGCTGACCGATGTCGTGGACGACCAGGTCGGCCTCGATCACGTTGACGGATAGAGTAATTGCCGATGTCGGGCGCCGTGCGACTGGTTTGGGGCGAGGCGTTCATGGCCTACCGGCTCTCGGAGGACCATCCCCTCCAACCGCTCCGGGTGAAGCTCGCGGTCGAGCTGATGCGCGACCTCGGCCTGGTCGAGTTCGCCGAGCTGGTGCCGCCGCGACAGGCCACTTCGTCTGAGATCGCGCTGGTGCACTCCCCCGCCTACGTCGAACTGGTCCGCCGGCTGAGCGACCCGAAAGAGCGTAGGCAGGTTTCGGACGAAGACATCTGGGCGGCGGGCTTCGGGACCTCCGATGACCCGGTCGCCGACGGTATGCACGACGCCTGCGCGACCGTGGTCGGCGGCAGCCTGGTAGCGGCCGAGGCGGTGCACAGCGGCGCCAGCCTCCATGCGTTCAACCCGGCGGGTGGCCTCCACCACGCCCAGCGTTCGAAGGCCTCAGGCTTCTGCGTCTACAACGACGTCGCGGTGGCCTGCGCCTGGCTCAAGGAGCAGGGCCACCGGGTGGCCATGGTGGACGTCGACGTCCACCATGGCGATGGCACGCAGGCCCTGTTCTACGCGGACCCGGACGTGCTCACGATCAGCCTCCACGAGAGCGGCCGCTACCTGTTCCCGGGCACTGGCTTCCCCAACGAGGCCGGGGTCGGCGAGGGGCGCGGCCGCAAGGCCAACCTGCCGCTGCAGCCCTACACCTGGGACGAGCCCTGGCTGGCGGGGTTCGAGGCGGTGGTGCCGCCGTTGCTGCGCGAGTTTCGGCCGACCGTTCTGGTCACCCAGGACGGCTGCGACACCCACTTCCTGGATCCCCTGGCCCACCTGCAGTGCTCGACCGCCATCTGGCCTCGCATCGGGGCCCGCTTCCACGAGCTCGCCCACGAGCTGTGCGAAGGGCGCTGGGTGGCGACGGGCGGAGGCGGCTACGCCATCCGCGAGGTCGTGCCGCGGGCCTGGACGCTGCTCTTCGCCGAGATGGTCGAGCGCCCCGAGCTGGCTAAGGACCTGATCGACCCCGAGCCCTTTTTGCCCGAGGCTGCCGCGCAGGAGCGGGTCTGGGCGTTCCTCGACAGCGACGTACGCGCATTGGGCCAGGAGCTGGGGCTGCCTTTGAAGCTCGCCGGCTGAGAGGTTGCGGCGCTACAGCTGACGGAGGGCTCGCATCAGGCGGAACATGGCGACCTGGAGGGGGACCGCGGTGCCCACGACGGCCGCCAGCACGGGGGCGATCCAGAGGCCGCCCGGGGGGTGGCTCCGCGAGACGGGGAAGAGGTAGGCCACGATCGCCAGCAGGACCACGGCCTGCCAGGCCACCGCGAACGCCACCCAGCGCTTCAGGCCGGCGCGGCGCTCATCCAGGTCGGGAGAGACGAGGGACCGGTTGAGCACCCGCAGCCAGAACGCGTAGTGCACCGCGAAGCAGAGGACCAGCACGGCGGCGGCCGCGGCCAGGTAGATCAGCGGCGGTTCAGGAGGCGGCGGTGTGGGTGCGCAGGCAGCGCGTGCACACCTTGGCTTTCACGACCCTGCCGCCGATCTGCACCCGTCCCGTCTGGAGGTTGGGCAGGAAGCGGCGGTTGGTTCGCACCTTGGAGTGGCTGACGTTGTGTCCGTACTGCGGGCCCTTGCCGCAGATCTCGCATTTTCTGGCCATGTTTCAGCGTTCGGTTTGGGGAACGGAGCCGAATTGTACCATAGGCCTTGCCGTGAACCTGAAGCGCGCCGAAGCACCCGACGACACTCCCCGCAGTCTGCGCTCCGCGCGCGAGTGGGGCCGCATCGAAGTTTTCCCGGGGGTCGTGGCGGCGATCGCCGGCCACGCCGCGACCGGCTGCTACGGCGTGATGGGAATGTCGGCGCGCGGGCTCCGGGACGGCGTGGCCGAGCTGCTGCGCCGGGAGAGCGCGCACCGCGGCGTCGACGTGCGCGAGCTGGACGGGCGGCTGCTGATCGACGTCTACGTGATCGTGCAGTACGGCACTCGCATCACGGAGGTCGCGCACAACCTCCAGGGGGCGGTGAAGTTCGAGGTCGAGAGGGCGGTGAAAGTGCCCGTGTCCGAGGTCAACGTCTTCGTCCAGGGGGTGCACGAAGATAGCCCGAAATAACCAGCCCCTCGACGCGCGCAACGTCGACGGCCAGATGTTGAAGCGGGCCCTGCTGGGCAGCCTGAGCTGGCTCGCCGCCCACCAGGAGGAGGTGAACCGCCTCAACGTCTTCCCGGTCCCGGACGGGGACACGGGGACGAACATGCTCCTGACCCTTCAGTCTGCGGTCGAGGACATCAAGGACTCCCCGGCGACCGAGGTCGGCAAGATCGCCCGGATCACCGCCCACGGCGCCCTGATGGGGGCCCGCGGCAACTCGGGCGTCATCCTCTCGCAGATCTTCCGCGGCTTCGGCAACGCGGTCCAGAACAAGACCGAGCTGAAACCCTCCGAGCTCGCCAACGCCTTCGAAGAGGCGGCCAACGCCGCCTACCGAGCCGTGATCAAGCCGACCGAAGGCACCATCCTCACGGTCGCCCGCGAGGCCGGGCGGGCCGCCACCGCGGCGGCGCAGGATCCCAACGCCACCGCCGCCAGCGTGATAAAGGCCGCCGCCCAGGGCGCCAAGGCAGCCGTTGAGAAGACACCCTCGCAGCTGCAGATCCTGCGCGAAGCGGGGGTGGTCGACGCGGGGGGCTACGGGCTCCAGATCATGATCGAGGGCATGCTCAAGTCGGTCGAGGAAGCCGGCGTCGATCTCGACAAGATCGTGCCGTCGGCGAAGCTGCCGGCCGCCGCCCAGGTCTCGATGGAGCTGCCCGAGGAGGGTTGGGGATACTGCACGGAGTTCCTGATCGAGGGCAAGGACCTGGACGTCGAGCGGATCCGGGAGGAGATCGCGGCCCTGGGCAACTCGGTCCTGGTCGTGGGCGAACCGGAGCTGGTCAAGGTCCACGTGCACACCGACGACCCGTCCCGGGTCATCGGGCTGGCCTCCGGCCACGGCAGCCTCGTGAAGCTGAACGTCGGCGACATGTCCACGCAGCACAAGCGGATCCTCGAGCAGTCCGCCAACGGCGTCTCCCAGGCCCACCAGGAACGCCGCCCGAACGGCGTCGGCGTGGTGGCCGTGGTCGCCGGGAGAGGCCTGGTAGAGATCTTCCTCGGCCTCGGCGTCGACGCCATCGTGGAAGGCGGGCAGACCATGAACCCGAGCACACAGGACATGCTCGAAGCCGTGAAACAGGTGCCCTATGACGACGTTCTGCTGCTGCCCAACAACAAGAACGTGGTGCCGGCCGCCGAGCAAGTGGTGGGGCTGAGCGACAAGAACGTCCGCATCGTGCACACGCACTCCATCCCGCAGGGCGTCGCCGCGATGGTGGCCTTCAACCCCGAACGTCCGCTCAAGGACAACCTCAAGGCGATGGAGGAGGCCGTGGCCCACGTCCAGACGATCGAGGTGACGCACGCGGTGCGCGACACCCGCTCCAACGGTATGAGGGTCAAGAAGGGCGACGTGATCGCGCTCATCAACGACCACCTGAAGCACGCCGGCCGCGACTATGGCCAGGTCGTCAAGGAGTCATTGGAGGACCTGAAGCCGGACAAGTACGAGCTGGTCACGATCTACCGCGGCGAGGGGGCCAGCGACCAGGACACGGACACCCTGAGCGAGGCCATCAAGGGCAGCTTCCCGGCCCTCGAGGTCGAGGTCCAGCCCGGCGGCCAGGAACACTACCCCTTCATCCTTTCGGTTGAGTAGCTTTCGGGTCGTCACCGACTCCACCGCCGACCTGCCCGAAGCCTGGCAGTCGGAGTTCGGCATCGAGGTCGTGCCTCTGAACGTCATCTTCGGCAACGAGACGTTCAAGGACCGCGTCGAGCTCTCGGAGGCCGAGTTCTTCGAGCGCCTGGCCAAGGCCACTCAGCTTCCGACCACCTCGGCGCCCGCGCCGGGCGAGTTCGCCAGGGTGTACGAGCGGCTCAGCAAAGAGTGCGAGGCGGTCATCTCCATCCACATCGGCTCCAGCCTCTCGGGCACGGCCGACGCCGCTCGGAATGGGGCCCAGGCGGTGGCCGGCTTCCCGGTGCACGTCGTGGACAGCCGCTGCGTCACGATGCCGCTCGCATTCCTCTGCCGGACAGCGGCCCAGTCGGCGACGCTCGAGGAGGCGCTGGCCCGGGTGGAGGAACGCATCCCCAGACAGCGGATCCTGGCCCTGCTGGACACGCTGCGCTACCTGGAGATGGGGGGCAGGATCAAGCGGGCCACCGCGGTGATCGGCTCGATGCTCGACCTGAAGCCGATCCTGGGTGTGGCCAACGGCGAGATCAAGTCCCTGGACCGGGTGCGGACGCGGGGCAAGGCGATCCCCCGGATGGTGGAGCTCCTGACGCAGGACCTCCCCGTCGAGCACCTGGCGGTGGTGCATGCCAAGGCTCCCGACGAGGCGGAGCGGCTGCGCGGACAGCTGGCCGCCGACCCGGCCCTCAAAGGGGTGGAGATCGAGGTCGGACAGATCGGCACCGTGCTCGCCACCCATACCGGGCCCAAGGCGCTCGGCCTGGTGTACATCAAGGCCGGGGGCTAGGATCGACCGGGGTCGGCGCGCGGCCCTCCCTGGTCAGCGCGCTGAGCTCACGGGCACGCTGCTCGTCCTGGTCTCGGCCACGGCCTTCGCGACCCTGGCCATCCTGGTCAAGCTCGCCTACGCGGCCGGCCTCACCGTGGACCAGGTCCTGGCCTTCCGCTTCCTGCTGGCCGGCGCCGGCATGGCGGTGATCGCCGCCGCCACCAGGCAGAGCGTCCGGGGCACCTCCCGCAGGCGGCTCGTCGCTCTGGTCGCGATGGGCCTCACCGGCTACAGCGCGCAGGCCTTCACGTTCATCTACGCGCTGACATCGCTACCCGCCAGCCTGGTGGAGCTGGTCCTCTACACGTATCCGGCGCTGGTGGCCCTGGCCGCCTGGGTCGTGTTCCGGCGGCGTGTCACGGGCGCGCACGCCGTGGCCCTGCTGGCGAGCTTTGGCGGCGTGGCGCTGCTGGTAGGGGGAGTCCGGCTCGCAGCCGGCAGCGGCCTCTTCTTCGCGGCCGCCGCACCTCTGCTCTACACCGCCTATATCCTGGTCGGCGACTACGCCATGCGCGGCACCCCGCCCCTGCTGGCCGGAGCCATCGTCACCTGCAGCGCGGCCGTGACATTCCTGGCCGGGACGGCGGTTCGCGGTCAGCTGCGCCCGCCGGCCGGCGCGACCGCTTGGCTGCTCCTGTTCGCGATCGCCGCCATCCCCACGATGCTCGCCCTGACCACATTCCTGGCCGGCCTGCCTAGCGTGGGCGCCGGCCGGGCGGCCCTGCTGAGCACCTGGGAGCCACTTGTCACCGTGGCCCTGGCGGTCGTCCTCCTGGGCGATCGGTTCTCAGCGCTCCAGGCGTTGGGGGGATTGCTCGTGCTGGGCTCGGTGGCCGCCCTGCAGTGGCCCAGCCGGACGCCGGCTCAGGCCGAATCGGGGCCCTGAAAGCCGCCGCCGCGGGGCATCCTCGGGGCTAGACAATCCCCCTTTGGTCCGAACGCGCTGCGGGTCCGCCCCGCTACGCTGACGTCATGAACATCGGGATCATCGGCAGCGGCCGCATTGGAGCCACCGCGGCCAAGCTCTTCGTCGGGGCCGGCCACCCGGTCGCCATCAGCAACTCGCGCGGCCCGGAATCGCTGAACGGCCTGATCGGCGAGCTGGGTCCTGGCGCCCGGGCGGCGACCCCGGCGGGGGCGGCCGAGTTTGGCGAGATGGTGCTGGTCGCGATCCCCTTCGGCCGCTACGGGGACCTCCCCAAGGCCGAGCTTGGCAGCCGCATCGTGATCGACGCCATGAACCACTACGCGGCTCGGGATGGCGAAGTCGACCTGGGCGGCCGCACGTCGAGCGAGCTGGTCGCCGAGGCCCTGCCGGGCGCCCGCGTCGTGAAGGCCTTCAACACGATGAACTCTCACACCCTGGGCACCGAGAGCACGGAGGACCCCGACCGGCGCCTCGTCCTCTTCGTGGCCGGTGACGACGAGGAGGCCAAGGCGGCCGTCGCCGAGCTGATCCGGGAGATCGGCTTTGTCGCGGTCGACACCGGCTCCCTGGCCGAGGGCGGCCGTCGCCAGGAGCCCGGCTCGCCGGTCTACAACAAGCCGATGACGGAGCCGGAGGCCCGGGAAGCGCTCAAGCCGGCCTGATCAGGCCGCGCTCGACTCCTCGGCGACCGGCTCATCGTGGGGCTGCCAGGTGCGCGATTCTCGGTCCCAGTGCACGTGCTCCAGCTCGCCGTGGACCGGCGGGGGCGGTTCCGGAGAGACCAGGTTCTTGAGGGCTCTTAGCTTCACCTTCGACATACCTCCAATTTCATTGCGCCAGTAAGAACCGGCGCGCGGCCCACTTGCTTCCCGCCAGGTGGTTGGATAGGAGGCATGAAGATCGGTTTCGGTCTGCCCAACGCCATCCCCGACATCCCGGGTGGCCAGTTCATCGTCGACCTGGCGCGCCAGGCCGAACGGCTCGGATTCTCGTCAGTGGCCACCATCGGGCGGGTGGCGTATCCGAGCCATGAAGAGCTGGTGACGCTGGCGGCGGTAGCCGGAGCCACCGAGCGGATCGGCCTGTTCACGGACGTGCTCCTGGGGCCGACCCGGGAACCGGCGCTCCTCGCCAAGCAGGCGGCGACACTCGACCAGGTGTCAGGCGGCCGCTTCGTGCTGGGGGCCGGCGTTGGTATCCGGGAGGACGACTTCAGCGTCACCGGCGCGGACTTCAAGACCCGGGGCAGGCGTTGGGATGCCGCGCTGGAACTGATGCACCGGGCCTGGCGGGGCGAGCCGGTCGAAGGCAGCCAGCGCCCGATCAGCCCGCGGCCGGTGAACGGGGAGGCGGTGCCGATGATGTTCGGCGGACGCGCGGAGCAGACGGTCGCCCGGACCGTCCGGTACGGCATCGGCTACACGCAGGGCGGCGGCGGGGCCAGGCCACTGGGCGAGATGAAGGAGCGCGTCGAGAGGGCCTGGCGGGAGGCCGGCCGGGCCGGCCGGCCCGAGTTCCGCGCGCTCGCGTACTTCGCGATCGGCGAGGAGACCCACGAGCGCGCCGCCCGCAACCTGGCGGACTACTACGGCGGCTATGGCGAGCGCCTGTGGGCGGCTGCCGTGAAGGACGCGGCAGCCGCCAAAGAGCGCGTGCTTGAGTTCGAGGCGGTCGGCTGCGACGAGCTGATCTTCTTCGCCGAGGCACCCGGCCCGGAGCAGCTGGACCGGCTGGCCGAAGCCGTCCTCTGAAGACGGTGCCCGACAGCGTCGACCGCGTCCGCGAATACTACGGGCTCCGCGGCGAGTCGGAGTGGCACCGCCTGGCGGCGCCGTTCGACGGCGGGGTGGAGTGGGAGGTCCACCGGCGCGCGTTCACGGAGTGGCTGGCGCCGGGCTCTCGGGTCCTCGACCTGGGCGGTGGCCCGGGCCGATGGACGATCTGGCTGGCGGAGCGCGGGCACCAGGTTGTGCTGGGCGACCTCTCGCCGGCCCAGCTCGACATCGCCCGCCGCGAGGTCGCTGCCGCCGGGGTCGCCGTCGAGGAGATCCTGGAGCTGGACGCCCGCGATCTCTCGCGATTCGCCGACGGGGAGTTCGACGCGGTGCTGGCCCTGGGTCCCTTCTACCACCTCGTGGAGGCGGCCGACCGCCGCCGCGCACTGGCCGGGGCGCACCGGGTGCTGAAGCCTGATGGCCGGCTCTTCGCGACCGTCATGGGCCGCTACGGCTGGATGCTGGGCGTCCTGTTCGAAGGCGGCAGCGGCCGGCTGGCCGACGTGCGCCGACTGCTCGATGAGGGCGTCTACCGGAACCAGGAGAAGGGGCGCTTCACCGACGCCTACCTCTTCCGGCCGGACGAGGTGGCGAAGTTCTTCGAGTCGGGCGGCTTCGCCAGCCGCCGGCTGCTGGCGTCACAGGGCATCCTCTACCTGGTCCAGGAGCAGGCGGCCGAGCTGCGCGAACGCGACGAGGCGGCCTGGGAGGCGCTGATGGACATCGCCTACGAGGCGGCGGCCGACCCCTCCATCCAGGGCATCTCCGGCCACCTGCTCTACATCGGAGACCGGCGTCCTGCTTGAAGGCTGGGGGCCTTCACCCAGGTTGAAAGGAGGGGGGCCTCCCCCCTCGGGCGCCGGGCGGAGCCCTTCCCCGCCGACCCCCCCAGCTCCTTCACTCCAGGGCGGCGTCGACGGTGATGGTGGTGCCCCCCAGGGCCTTGGACACCGGGCAGTTGTGACCGGCGTCCTCGGCCGCCTTCTTGAAGCCGGCGTCGTCGAGCCCGGGAACCCTGCCGCGGACCCTGACCTGGATTCCGGTGATACCCTCGCCGGCCTGGAATCCGACCGAGACCGAGGTGGTGAGCCGCTCGGCCTTGTGGCCGGCCTGGGCCAGGCCGTGGGAGAGGGCCATCGAGAAGCAGCCCGCCTCGGCGGCCGCGATCAGTTCCTCGGGGCTCGTGCCGCCCTCGCGCACCTCGGCCCGCTGCTTCCATGTCAGGGCCAGCTCCGGGAATGACCCCGAGGCGGGCTTGACGCTCCCCGAACCGCTCATGAGATCGCCCTGCCACGTCGCCTCTGCCTTCGACTCAACCGCCATGCCCAATCTCCTTTGAAGAACGGATCCGCCTTTCGGCAATTCTGGCCTGCGGCACGTCCCGGAGTTGCCGGGGAACCAGCGGGCCGACCCGTCGCAGCCCTCCTCGGGCCAGGGCGAAGGCGGCCCGCTGGGGCCGGCCCCAGGGCAGCCTATAGGCCTCCCGCAGGCGGACCGGCAGCAGCCCGGCGGTGATGGCGCGGAGTGGAAAGCCGGCGTCAGACGGCAGGCGCAGCGGCGGCTTGAACACGGCTTGCGCGAGAGAGCGCGCCCGCTCGTCCACCGACAGCTCGTTGCGCGTCACGCGCTCCAGGTAGGCATCGAACGCCGCCAGGTCCGCGGCGAAGGCGAGGGGGGGATCCCGAGGAGCTCGCCCACCGTCCGCGACTCACGCACGTAAGCCTGCCGCTCGCCGTCGCCGAGCGGGCCGACGAAGGTCGTGTTCGGCATCAGCCGACTGACGTCGGTGGAGGAGGACCAGAGGCTGGTCTCGGGGCTGGACAAGGCAGCCGCCTCGCCGCCGGCCGGCTACCGAGCTTACCCGGCCGGGCTGGCGGTGCTGGCCGCCCAGGCCCTGGGCCGCATGCGCCAGGACCAGGTCGTCCTGAACGTCCTGGCCCTGGTCCTGGTGCTGGGGGTGCTGCTGGTCGCCTATCGCCGCGCCCGGCCGGCGCTCCTGGCCGTTCTGCCGGCTGTGGTGGCGGCCGGCTGGGCGACGGGGCTCCTGTTCCTGTCGGGCGCCCGCTCCAGCCCCATCACGGTCTTGCTGGCGGGCGTCGTGGTCGCCTTCGCCACCGAGTTCAGCGTGCTCTGGCTGGCGCGCTACCGCCGCGAGCTGGCCCAGGGCCTCGCCGCCCTGGAGGCGTCAGCCCTCGCCTCGCGGCGGGTGGGTCCCGCGATCGTCGCTTCCGCGCTCGCGCTGGCGATCGGGTTCGGGGTGCTGGCCGTCAGCCCGGTGCCCATGGTCCGCGACTTCGGCATCTGGAGCGCCGCCGACCTGCTGCTGGCGACTGCCGCCGTGCTCATCCTGCTGCCGCCCGCGGCGAGGGCCTGGCTCCGAGGCTAGGCCGTTCGTCGGGCCCGCCACAGGCTCAGGGCCAGGCTCAGGATAGCCGCAGCGGGCATGAGCCACCAGGCAGCCAAGCCCATCCGCGACAGGGCGAAGGTGACGATCAGGCCCCCGACGACCGTGGCGGCGATCGTCCAGTCGTCCCCGACCACGAAGTGGTACCAGAAGCGCCCGAAGGTCGCGATCCAGGCTCCGACGGGCACCTAGGTGGCCGGCCCGAGGCGTGCGGAAGCCGCCTGGTGGGCGGCGCGCTCCGAGGCCAGCAGGGCCGCCGCCACGATCACGTAGAAGCCGATCAGGGCGAGGATGGCGGCGTCCGAGCCCGGCCAGGTGATGCCCAGGCCTTCGACCGACCAGAACGTGCCGAAGCTGGAGAGCATCAGGCCCACCAGGAGGATCAGCATGCTGCGCGGGATCCTGCGGAGAGCGGGATGGACGGCGAACCCGATCCCGGCGGTGACCACAACGGCGGCCACCCCGGCGGCGGCGGCCGCCCCCAGCTGGTTGGCTGTCACGCCGAAGGTGACCACGATGAAGGCGACCTCGATGCCCTCGAGCAGGACTCCCTTGAACGCCAGCACGAACGCGGTCCAGTCCACTCCGGTGGCCGGAATGTCCGACTCATCCAGTTCTTCGTTGAACTGGTCGCCGGCGAGGCCCTTGACGGCGACCCGGCGGATCCCCTTGCGCAGCCAGCCGAGCCCGAAGATGAGCAGCAGGGTGCCCACCACCAGCCGAAGCGGCACGATCGGGACATTGGCCAGGGCGACGCCGAAGACGACCACCACCAGGACCAGCACCACCAGCGCCGAGATCGTGCCCAGCCAGACCGAGCGCCAGCCTCGGGTCGTGCCGACTCCGACCACGATGGTCACCGCCTCCACGGCCTCGACACAGGACGCGAAGAAGGTGGCAAGCACGACGACGGCCAGGGTGCTCACGACCTTTCTCTCAGCTCCGCGTGGATGGGGTGGTCCTGGGGGGCGTGGTTCTTGATGTAGGTACAGATCTTGACGATGGTGCGGTCTTGCGAGGTGAGGTGCTCCTGCAGCCTAAGGCACTCGTGCAGGATGGCCTCGGCATCCAGGAAGGTTTGCTGCGAGCGCTTGTCGCCGGTTCGCCCGAGGACGTCCTGGCCGACCATGATCACGAACATGAAGATCAGCTGGAGCAGGCTGGATATGAAGAGCAGGAAGGCAAAGGGGTAGGGGTCGAACTTGATCAGACCGGCCTGCGCCAGGCCGATCCAGCCGAACTGGAAGATGAAGGCCACGTAGAAAGCCCACATGCTGCCAACCCGGTGGGTGATCCAGGCGGCGATCCGACCGTTGCGGCCGACCAGCTGGTCCTTCGCCAGCGCCGGCGGCTGCAGCTTCCTGGCCTTGATCCAGGGGTGCGGGTTGTGCTCCACGACGTTGATGCCCTGGTACAGGATCTCGTCCTGCTCCTGCAGGTGGTCGTGGAGCCGGGCGACCTCTTCGAAAATCGCTTCGGCGTCCTCATATGTCTGCATCCCCCGCCGATCCGCCGCCCTGCCGAGCACCTGCTGCCCCACCAGGATCACGAAGACGAGCAGCAGCTGGACCACGTTTCCCAGGAAGAGGAGGAACGGGAAGGGATAGGGGTCAGCCCGGTGGAGTGGACCCCAGGTGGCGAGTGCCATCCACAACAGGACGAAGGTGACCGTGAAGTACACGACCCACATCGAGCCGACCCGTTTCGTCAGCCAGGCGGCCAGCCGGCCGTTGAGCCCGACGTGCTCGTCCGCCACGACCGCCGCCTTCATCTGCTTGCGCTGGACCAGGCGAGGGTGCGCCCGGTACTTGGAATCGCTCATCGGGGGCCAAGGATAGGCTACCGACGACCGTATCTGATTCCCCCTACGACCAGCGAACCGAGTGCCAGCAGCACCAGCCCGGCGTACGCCACCTGGATCCAGGGGCCGGGGGCGGGGGCGCTGGCCGGGCTTACGATGGGGGCAGATCCCGTCGTCGCCACGGGGCTGTCGGGCGGAGTGTCCAGGCTGGCGCTGTGCTTGAGCGTCAGGTAGGGGGCCGCGTCGACCGAGGTGTACGCGCTGCCGCCGTGGGGCCGGATCTCGAGGTGCAGGTTGGGCACGTTGGTCTCACCCAGGTCACCCGTGTAGCCGACCAGGCTGCCAGCCGCCAGGTGCTGGCCGGCGGCCACAACCGCCCCCGAGAGGTGGCCGAGCATCGCGTCATGGCCCTCGTCGAGCCAGAGCAGCACGTAGTTGGGCCCGAAATCCTTGAGGTCGGTGCCGGGACCGCCGACGGAGACGACCTTTCCCGGCAGGCCGGCGTAGACGGGGGTGCCGACCGGAGTGTCGAAGTCGATGCCCTCGTGGACGTGCCAGCCGGGTGGGCAGTCGAAGCGGGGATCGAACGGCTCCAGCTCGAAGGTGGTGCAGCCGTATCCCAGGAGGACGTCGTGGTCGGAGTGCAGCCAGCGCTCCGAGGCGAACGCCGGGCCGGGCGCCACCGCTGCCGCCGCCGACAGCAAGACCAACACCGCTCTGAGCCCCCTGCGCCCCCACGACATGGCTGCAGGTAAAACGCGTCATGGGCCACCTCCGTTACTGCGTCACGGTCACTCCGGGTACCAGCGGCTGAACTTGAGCCGGCGCCTAGGGCGGGCCCCCGTCCCCGCGCCGCCGCGGTCGAACAGCGCCAGTTCCTCGCCGACCCAATCGCCCGCGTCCGCCTCGGCCGCCGAGCGGCAGGCCACGCCCGGCTCGCCGGCCTCGTAGGCGGCCAGCCCAACCGCCTGGCAGCGCCGCCAGCCGACGCGCCCGGGGTAGCCGGCGGGCAGGCCCAGCTCCGCCACGCCCTCAGGCGTCACAGCGTCCAGGTACTCAGCGGCGGGGACCTCGAAGCTCTGGAGGTCGGGCCGGTACTCCGGTCGCAGGTCGTGCAGGAGGTGCATCTCGCCGGCGAAGTTGACGCGAGCGTTGGCCGCCGCGACCTCGCGGGTGGCGTTCAGGTAGAGGGCGCCGAAGCGGCCGCGCGGGTTCCAGCGGCCGCCCATCCGACGGTTGTGCGACGTGTCGCCGCAATCCGTCCAGTCGGGGTCGCAGACGCGGAAGTAGACGCCCTCGCGGTGGACATGCCTCAAGCGCCCGCGTAGGAGTAGAGGCGCGAAAGGTAGGCGTAGATCGGCGCCGGGCCGTCGGACTCCAGGACCTGCAGGAGGGTGCGCCCGCGCAGGCCGGTGGCCGGCGTGCGCACGACCTGGGGTAGCCGGCGCGGCAGCAGGCGGCGGTGGAGGAGCCCCGCCAGCTCGCCGACCCGGTCCACGTCCGCGGCCCGGGTGGCGGGGATGCCGCGCCGGCGCCACTGGTCGACAGCCTGCCGGGACACCCCGAAGAGGCGGCCGAGCTCGGCCTCGCTCAGCCCGAAGCTGTCCCGGATCCGGTTCAACGTGACCAGGCCCCCCGCCTCGCCGAGCAGGGGGGCGGCTGCGCTGCGCGACATGCCGTCATTCTGATGCAAGCGATCCACAAGCGCAAGCAATATGCAAGGTAAAGACCGGGGAAGAACCTGGCGGTTCCTCCCCCGGACCCTACCTCCCTCTTTGGCTACTTATTGCGCTGGTGCGCGATTGGATTTCTCGACTCATTCGCGCCGGCGGAGCCGACCCTTCCTGCCGCGTTTGGTCTTTATTTAATCTGGTCCCGGTGACGCCGCCCGAGGAGATCGCCGCCGGCCCCATCTTGCTCCGCCGCTGGCGGGCCGAGGACGCGCCGGCCCTGAACCTGGCAATTCTCGATAGCTTCGAGCACCTCCACCCCTGGATGCCCTGGGCGGCCGAGCGGCCAAGCCTGGAGCAGACCGAGGAGGTGATCGCCAAGCCTGGCGACGACTTCCTATACGGCATGTTCAGCGACGGCGAGGTCGCCGGCGGCTGCGGTCTGCACTGGCGACGGGGGCTGAACGTCCTCGAGATCGGCTACTGGGTCGCCCTCCGCCACGCCCGGAAGGGGTACGCCAGGGCGGCGGCAGGCGCCCTGACCGAGGCCGCGCTGGCGCTGCCCGGAATCGAGCGGGTGGAGATCCGCTGCGACGAGGCCAATGAGGCCAGCGCCGCCGTCCCCCGCAGCCTGGGTTACCGCCTTGATCGGGTCGAGCCCGACGCGGTGTTGGCGCCTGCCGAGACCGGCCGCTCAATGGTCTGGGTCAAGGAGCGCCTGCCGCCCGGGGATCGCGGGCTCAGCAACCCATGAGGAAGGCGCATGGGTCCAGGTAGTCGGCCTCGTGCCGGATCTCGAAGTGGAGGTGCGGCCCGGTCGAGTACCCGGTCGACCCGGCCAGCCCGATCAGCTCGCCCTTCTGGACGATCTGCCGGTCCTGGACGGCGAAGTCGCTCAGGTGGGCGTAGAGCGTGTAGTAGCCGTCGCCGTGGTTGATCAGGACGTAGTTGCCGTACCCCTTCTCGCCCGGGCGACGGTAGGCCACACCGGTCTCGGAGGCGAAGATAGGCGTCCCTTTTGACAGGCCCAGGTCGATCCCCGTGTGCCAGCGCTTCGAGGCGCAGGCAGCGTTGTAGGGCTCGCCCGCCAGATCGCTGCAGCCGAACCGCTGGGTGATGGGGGCGCGGTTCCTGAACACGATCGGCCAGACGAACCTGCCGGTCAGGCCGTGGGCCAGCAGCGCGGAGTCGGCGAACTCCTGGTCGAGCGCGTACGCCGCCTGGGCCAGGTCCCACTGCTGGCTCTCCAGGTCGTTCCGGCCGGGCTCGGACGGCAGTGTCGACTGTTCGTCGGCTGGCGGGCCTGGGTACGGCTGGGGAGGCGTCGAGCCAGGCGCGCCTGCCGAGTCAGGGCTCCCGGAGGGCGGGCCGATGGTGCCGCTGAGGGGGCCGCCTGGCACGCTGGGAGCCTTCAGAGAGGGAACGCCGGGGCCTGGGGCGGGGGCCGTGTGTATCGGCGCGGGCAGGATGGGCGGCGGCAGGTGGGGATCCGGCAGGCCGACCGGCGGGGGCGTTGGCACCGGAATCGAGACGGCGGCCACCGGCAGCCCGCCGAACGCGATCAACACGAGCGCAGCGGTGGTTGCGGTGAATCGCTTGAGCAGCGGTCTTGGCATCGGAGGCCGGCAGCGACGCCAGGCGTCGCACACCCACTTTAAATGATAGCGTCAATATGGCAAATCCGCCCAGAGCGATATCGACGCGGGGCCTTACAGGGCGAGCTGGGAGAAGAGGAAGGCCCAGACGTCCGCCTCCTCGGGCACCAGCTTGGCCACTGGCTTGCCCTGCCCGTGTCCGGCCCGCGGCTCGACTCGCAGGAGGGTCAGGCCGTCCGGGTTGGCGGCCTGCATGCGGGCCGCCAGCTTGCGGGCGTGCATGGGGTCGACCCGGGCATCCTCCTCGCCCGCGGTAAGGAGTGTCGGCGGGTACCGCTGCCCGGCCTCCACGTGGTGGTAGGGGCTGTACGCGAAAAGCCACGAGAAGCCGTCGGGGTCGTCCGCGCTGCCGTACTCGGCCGCCCAGAGCTGGGCGATCCTGAACCGCTCGTAGCGGACCATGTCCAGCAGGGGGACGCGGCACACCACGGCCCCGTAGAGCTCGGGCCGCTGCGTCATCGCCACCCCCACCAGCAGGCCGCCGTTGCTGCCGCCCACGATGCCGAGCAGCTCGGGCTTTGTCAGCCCGGCCGCAATGAGCCACTCGGCCGCGGCGGTGAAGTCGTCGAACACGTTCTGTTTGTCGCCCAGCATCCCCGCCCGGTGCCAGCGCTCGCCGTACTCGCCGCCGCCGCGCAGGTTGGGCAGCGCCACCAGGCCGCCGGCCTCCAGGAAGGGCACCCAGGTGGCTGCCCAGAGCGGCGTTCGGGAGATGTTGAAGCCGCCGTAGCCGGTCAGCAGCACCGGTCCCTCGCCCTCCAGCCGCCCGATCAGGAACATCGGGACCTGGGTGCCGTCGGCGGACTGGTAGCGGACCTGGCGCACCGGGAAGCGATCGGGGTCGAAGGCAGGCGGCGGCTGGAGCGCGAAGACCTCGCGTTCGGCGACGCCCACCTCAACCAGGAACGCGGGCCGGGTGAAGGTCTCGACCGTGAGGAAGACCAGGCGCGACGACACGTGGGCGCCCAGGGCGGTCACCGTGCAGAAGCCCGGCAGCGTCACTTCGGAGCCGTCCCGCGTCACGCGCGAGCAGGCGTCGACCAGGTGGTGCGCGAAGAGGCCGTCGGCGCTGAGGGCGGCGCCCACCAGCACGTGCTCCGACTCGGGGATGAGCTCGCGCCAGCCGCCCGGCTCAGGGTGTTCGGGGTCGATCTCGACGAAGCGGTAGTTGGGCGCGTCCAGGTTCGTGAGCGCGACCAGCCGGTCGCCTTCGAACCAGGGGTGCAGCTCGGCGTCCGGACCTTCGAAGATCGGGCGGAAGCCCGCGTCGCCGTCACTGAGAAAAGCCGCCGTCCGCGTGTACCCGCGGGCGACCGTGACCACGCTCCAGCGCCCGCCGGCCGAGATCGAGGCGCCGATCGGGAAGTCCGTCTTCTCGCGACCCTGGCCGAAGACCTCGACGTCCGTGGCCGGTTCGGAGCCCAGTACGTGCCGCCACACGTGGCGGTGGTAGAACTGCTCGCCCTCCGGCACGCTGGCCGGGTCCGCCTTGCGGCTGTACAGGATCGCGCCGTTGCCAGGCTCGAAGGCGACTGTGGACCAGGGGCAGTGGGGGATGCGGTCCGGCAGCAGTCGGCCCGTCGCGGTCTCGATCAGCATCAGCGTCGAGTCCTCGTCGCCGGCCTCGGAGATGCCGTAGCAGACGAGCTCGCCGTCGGGAGACGGCGTCCACCAGTCCAGAGACGCCGTGCCGTCAGCGCTCAGCGGGTTGGGGTCGACGAGCAGGCGCTCGGAGCCGGCCTCGCGCACGTACAGCGCGGGCTGGTTCATGCCGGCTGTGCGTAGCGCGAAGAAGATCCGCTCTCCGCGCGGGACCGACAGGCCCAGGAGCCCGCAGTCCATCGCCTGCTCCAGGCGCCTGGCGATGGCATCCCGCTGGGGGACCGCGTCAAGCACGGACCGGGCGTGAGCCGTCTGCGCCCGCGCCCACTCCCGGACACGCTCCGATTCGCCGTCCTCCAGCCAGCGGTAGGGGTCCCTGACGTCAACCCCGTGGATGGTCTCCACCACCTCTTCAATCGCAGTGTCCGGTGGCCTGGCGATCACGATGCTCGATCCTATACGGCGTGACGCTGACGCTCGCCTCCCCGGTCTCTGAGCTGCCCGGCGTGTCGGCGACCCACGCCCGCCGGCTGGAGCGGCTCGGCATCGCGACGGTCCAGGACCTCCTGCTCGACCTCCCCTTCGATTGGGAGTCGTACGAGGACGTCGCGCTGGTCGGGCAGGCCCGGGCGGGGACCCGGGCAACGGTGGTCGGCACGGTCGCCAGCTCGGTGGCCATTCGGACTCCCCGGAAGAACATGAGGCTCACGGAGGCAACCGTTCGGGACGACGCGGGCGGCCTGCTCAAAGCGGTCTGGTTCAACCAGCCGTACATCGCGAGGCAGCTCCGTCCTGGGCTCCGGGTGGCCCTGGCCGGCACCCTGAAGGAGTCCCGGTACGGCCGCGGCCTGGAGATGCAGAGCCCTCACCTCGAGCTCCTGGGAGACGAGGACGGGCCCACGAAGGTGGGCGGCCTGATGCCGAAGTATCACCTGACCCAGGGCCTTACGAGCCGGCGGATGGCGAGCTGGGTGGAAGCGGCGCTGCCGCTGGCCGACGGGCTCCAGGAGCTGATCCCCGAGGACGTGCGCCTGCGCCATCGCCTGCTGCCGGTGGCGCAGGCCGTGCGGGCGGGCCACCGCCCGGAGAGCGAATCGGAGTGGCGGGAGGCCCGGCGCCGGATGGCGTTCGCTGAGCTGCTCGAGCTCCAAGTCGCCTTCCTGCTGGCCCGCAGCCTGCAGGCGACCGAGACGGCGACCCCGGTGCCCTTCCGGCAGGACGTCATCGAGCGGTTCAAGGCCGGCCTCGGCTTCGAGTTGACGCGGGCCCAGCGCCGCTCCGCCTGGGAGGCCTTCCAGGACATGGAGCGCGAGGTGCCCATGAACCGCCTGCTCAATGGGGACGTCGGCTCCGGCAAGACCGCAGTGGCCGCGGCCGCGGTCGCCATGGCTCACTCGGCCGGGCTGCAGTCGGTCGTCATGGCGCCCACCGAGATCCTCGCCCGCCAGCACCTGCAGAAGTTTCGCGACTACCTTGAGGGCAGCTTCGCCGACATGAAGGTGGAGCTCCTGGTCAGCGGCCTGCCCGCGGCCGAGCGGCGCCGCGTCATGACCGCCGCCGCGTCCGCCCACTGCGCGCTCCTGGTGGGCACGCACGCCCTGATCGAGGAGGAGGTCCAGCTGGCCGACCTGGGACTGGCGGTCGTGGACGAGCAGCACCGGTTCGGGACCCGGCAGCGGGAGCTGCTGCGCGCCAAGTCGCAGCGCTCCAAGCCCCACTTCCTGGCCATGACGGCCACGCCGATCCCGCGCTCCCTGGCCCTGGCCCTGTACGGCGAGATGGCGCTCTCCACCATCGACGAGATGCCGCCCGGACGCACGCCCGTGGCGACGGCGGTCGTTGAGCCGGAGCAGCGCGCCCAGGCCTACGAGGTCGTGCGCCGGGAGGTCGCCGCGGGCTGCCAGGCGTTCGTCATCTGCCCCCTGATCGACGAGTCGGAGCTGCTCGTGGCCAAGGCCGCGACCGTCGAGTTCGAGCGCCTCCAGAGGGAGGTGTTCCCGGACCTCCGGCTGGCCCTGGTCCACGGTCGGATGAAGGACAAGGACGCCGTCATGCGGGCCTTCCGGGAGGGCGAGAGCGACATCCTCGTGGCCACTCCGGTCATCGAGGTCGGCGTGGACATCCCCAACGCGACAGTGATGATGGTCGAAGGCGCCGAACGCTTCGGGCTGGCCCAGCTGCACCAGTTCCGGGGCCGGGTCGGGCGGGGTGCCCTGGCGAGCTACTGCCTCCTGCTGGCCGACGATCCGGCGCCCCCCAGCCTGGCGCGCCTGAAGCTGCTGACGACCACCCATGACGGCTTTCAGTTGGCGCGCGAGGACATGCGCCTGCGCGGCGCCGGCGAGATGATGGGGGCCCGCCAGCACGGCATGACCGACCTGGCCATGCAGGCCCTGGAGGAACCTGAGCTGCTCTCGGAGGTGCGCCAGGAGGCGGAGCGGATCCTCGAGCGCGACCCCCAGCTGGCGTCCAACCCGGCCCTCCGCGAGGCTGCCCTGCGAAGGCTCG
This sequence comes from Chloroflexi bacterium UBA4736, assembly GCA_002404015.1. Taxonomy (GTDB): domain Bacteria; phylum Chloroflexota; class Dormibacteria; order Dormibacterales; family Dormibacteraceae; genus UBA4736. The sequence continues at coordinate 21,942 of DHIW01000095.1, read as the reverse complement.
AGCAGACCTCGATAAGCTGATCGCCAGTGGGTGTAAAACCGGCGCAGCTACTACAGGAGCTGATCCGCTTCGACACCACCAACCCGCCCGGCGACGAGCGGGCCTGCATCGAGCACCTGCGCGGGCTGCTGGAGGCGGCGGGGGTGTCCTGCCAGGTGCTCGGTGACGATCCCGCGCGCCCCAACCTGGTGGCCCGCCTGGGCGGCCGCGGCGAGGCGCCCCCGCTGCTGCTCCAGGGCCACGTCGACGTCGTCACCACGGCCAAGCAGGCCTGGACCCACCCGCCTTTCTCGGGCGAGCTAGTCGACGGCTTCGTGTGGGGCCGGGGCGCCCTCGACATGAAGGGCGGCGTGGCGATGATGGTCTCCACGCTCCTGCGCTGCGTCACCGAGGACAGCCCGCCCGCCGGCAACCTGGTCCTGGCCTGTCTGGCCGACGAGGAGGCGGGCGGCGCCCTTGGCGCCAAGTACCTGGTCGACCGCCATCCCGAGCTGTTCGAAGGCATCCGCCATGGGCTCGGCGAGGGCGGCGGCGCGACCCAGCACGTCGGGGGCCGCCCCTTCTACCCGATCATGGTCGCCGAGAAGCGAGCCTGCCGGCTGCGGGCAACCCTGCGGGGGCCCGGCGGCCACGCCTCGCGGAGCCATCGCGGGGGCACCATGGCCAGGCTGGCGGCGATGCTGACGGCGCTCGATGCGAACCGGCTGCCGGTCCACGTGACCCCGGTCGTCCAGAGCTACCTTGAGGAGATGGGCACGGCCCTCGGCGAGCCGATGCGAGGCCGGCTGCGCCGGCTGGCCGACCCCGCTCAGACCGACCGAGTGCTCGATGAGCTCGACACCGACGCCAGCCGTTTCGACTCCATCCTTCACCACACGGTGAACGCCACCATCGTGCAGGGCGGCTCCAAGATCAACGTGATCCCGAGCGAGGTGACCGTCGACCTGGACGGCCGCATGCTGCCTGGGTTCGAGCCCGAAGAGTTCATCGCCGAGGTGCGGGGGGTGATCGGCGCGGAGGTCGAGCTGGAGATCCTGAACCAGGGCCCGCGCATGCCGGAGCCCGAGCTGGGCGAGACCTACCGGCTGCTGGCCGGGATCCTGGTCGAGCTCGAACCCGACGCCGTCCCGGTTCCGTTCATGATGACCGGCGCCACGGACCAGCGGCACTTCTGCCGACTGGGCATTCAGGGCTACGGCTACCTCCCGCTGAGGCTGCCCTTCGGCTTCGGTCAGGAGACCGTGCACGCCGCCGACGAAAGGGTCCCGGTGGCAGCGCTCGACTTTGGGACGGAGGCGCTCTTCCAGGCCGCGCAAAGGTATCGGGGCTGACGGTCGTCGAGCTGCTCCGGCAGCTGCTCCGCTTCGACACCAGCAACCCGCCGGGCGCCGAGCGCGACTGCGTCATGTTCGTGAAGGAACGGCTGGACGAGGCCGGCGTCCAGACGGCGCTCTTCGCCCGCGACCTGGCCCGCCCCAACCTGCTGGCGCGCGTCAAGGGTCGCGGCGAGGCACCGCCGCTGCTGCTCTACGGCCATGTCGACGTGGTGCCCGTCAGTGGCCAGCGCTGGGCCCAGCCTCCCTTCGCCGGCGAGCTGGTCGACGGCTGGGTGTGGGGGAGGGGCGCCCTCGACATGAAAAGCGCGATCGCCATGTATGTGGACGCCACCCTGGCGGCCGCCCAAGAGCCACCGGCCGGCGACCTCCTGCTGCTGGTCCTGGCCGACGAGGAGGCGGGCGGGATCGACGGGGCCGCCTTCCTGGTCGAGAATCACCGCGAGATCTTTGCCGGCGTGCGGCACGCTCTCGGCGAGTTCGGGGGGACCACCGTCCACCTCGGTGGCCGGCGTCTCTACCCGGTGATGGTGGCGGAGAAGCTCTCCTGCATCCTGACGGCGAAGCTGCGCGGAGCCGGTGGCCACGGTTCCCTGCGCCACACGGGGGGCGCGACGGCCAAGCTCGCCCGGATGCTGGACCGGCTCGACCGCCGGCGGTTGCCGGTCCATGTCACTCCGGCCGCCCGGCTCATGGTCGGAGCCATCGCGGACGCGCTGGGCGGCGTCCGCGGCGCGGCCCTCCGGCAGGTGCTCCGCCCGGCGCTGACGGACCGCATCCTGGACCGTCTGGGACCTCAGGTCAGGGCGCTCGACAGCTCGCTGCACAACACCGTCAACGCCACGATCGTGCGGGGCGGCGACCGCGACAACGTGATCCCCAGCGAGGTCTCGGTCGTCCTGGACTGCCGGCTGCTGCCCGGCTGGTCGCCCGAGCAGGTCATCGCCGAGCTGCACGACGTCCTGGGCCCAGACGTCGAGTTCCGCGTGGACCGCTGGGATCCGGGTGGCGACCATCTCGACACCTCGCAGTTCGAGATGCTGGCCGGCGTCCTGCGGGACGCCGATCCCGGTTGCCACCCCTTTCCGCACCTCTTCCCGGCTGTGACCGACGGTCGCCACCTGTCGCGGCTCAATATCCAGACCTACGGCTTCACGCCGCTGCGGCTGCCGCCCGGTTTCGACTTCGCCTACACGGTGCACGCCGCGGACGAGCGCGTCCCGGCAGAGGCTGTGGAGTTCGGCGCCCGCGCTGTCCGGGAAGCGGTCAGGAGGTACCGACCGGCAGGTTCAGGGTGAATGTGCTTCCCCTCCCGACTAGGCTGGCCACCCTGACCTCGCCGCCCATCACGTGGGCGAGCTGCCGGCAGAGGGCCAGGCCGAGGCCGGTACCCGCCTCCGCCCGGGACATGCTGGAGTCCACCTGTGCGAACTCGTCGAAGATGCGCTCCTGGTCCTCCAGCGGGATCCCGATCCCGCTGTCGGCCACGGCGATCTCGAGGCGATCATTGGCGGCGGCGCGGGCGGTCACTTTCACGGTCCCGCCCGAGGGGGTGAACTTGATCGCGTTGGAGAGCAGGTTGAGGACGATCTGCTCCATGCGCCGGCGGTCGCTGTGCGTCCGGAGCCGGCTGGTCTTGAAGGTGAGCGTGAGCCCGGCTGCGGCCGCCAGCGGGTTCAACTTGGCCGCCGACGCCTCCATCACCTCGCTGACCTCGAAAAGGGAGCAGTTGAGGTCAACGTGACCGGCCCTGACCTTGGCCAGGTCCAGGACGTCGTTGATCAGGTCCAGCAGGTGATGGCCGCTGGCCGAGATGTTGGCGACGTACCGGCGCTGCTTTTCGTCCAGCTTGGCCCGGCCCCCGTCGAGCAGCTGGGAGAAGCCGAGGATCGAGTTCAGGGGTGCTCGCAGCTCGTGGCTCATCGTGGCGAGGAATCGGGACTGGGCCTCGCTGGCCTGCCGCGCCACAGCCGCCTCCTCGCGATCGGAGAGGTCGCGCACAGAGGCGATGAGCACCGTCTCCGGGCCCGAGCCCCAGACCGTGGTCGCGAGCTCGAGCGGGAACTCCTCGCCCGACCTGCGGATGCCGAGCGTCTCGGTCCGGCTGCCCATCAGGGGCAGGTCGCTGCCACCCTCGAGAAGTGCCTGGACCCCGATCCGATACGTCTCGCGCATGCGCTCGGGGATGACGAGCTCGTGGACCGGCCGGCCCAGCGCCTCCCGGCGTTCATAGCCGAAGGTCCGCTCGGCGGCCGGGTTCCATTCCGCGATCCGGCCCTCGAAATCGATCACGATCAGGCAGTCGAGCGAGGCCTGGACGATGGCCGCGTTCAGGCGCTCGGCCTGGGCCTGCTCCGAGATGTCGATGCCCGTCCCGATCAGGTAATCGAGGCGTCCCTCGGCGTCGACCAGGCAGACCGTGGTCCAGGAGATCAGCCGCCCCCGGCCGTCCGCCGTGAGCCAGGCTCGGTGGTGGCTGCTCGGGATGCCGTCTGAGTTGGTGCGCGGATAGGTCGCCGCAAGCCGCTCGCGTTCGGCCGGGAGCTCTAGCTTCTCCCACCAGAGCGTCCCCAGGAGCTGGGCCTCCGTGTAGCCGGTCACCTTCTCGGAGTGGCGGTTGAACCGAACCACCCGACCCTCGGCGTCGAGCACGACGATGAGGTTCTCGATCCGGTCGACAAGCAGGCGCGCCAGCTCGTCCGAGCCGCGGGGCCGGGTCAGGATCTCCATACCGGTACCAATTCAAGCCGGGCCTGCAGTCAAAGGAAGGTCAGCCTGACGTCGAGGCGGGATCAGATCCGGCTCACCTGTACCATCCGAGCCATGGAGCAGCCTTCGCAGCTTCGCCTGACCGAGTACAGCCACGGGGCCGGTTGAGCCTGCAAGCTCAGCCCGGCGGAGCTTGGGCAGGTCCTGGGTGCGCTGCCCGCCCTGAGCGACCCTAGGGTCCTGATCGGGGCGACCAGCGGCGACGACGCGGCCGTCTACCGGCTCGACGCGGAGCGGGCGCTGGTGGCTACGGTCGACTTTTTCACGCCCATCGTGGACGACCCCGAGGCCTTCGGGGCGATCGTGGCCGCCAACAGCCTGAGCGACGTCTACGCCATGGGGGGCCGGCCCCTCTATGCCCTGAGCCTGGTCTCTTTCCCGCGGGAAAAGCTGGCCACCGGTCTGCTGGAGAAGATCGTCGCGGGGGGAGCCGCCAAGCTCGCCGAGGCTGGGGTGCCGGTGGTGGGCGGCCACAGCGTCGACGACCCCGAGCCGAAGTTCGGCTACGCGGTGACCGGTGAGGTCCACCCCGACCGCATCGTCGGGCATCGGGGAGCCCGACCCGGTCACCTCCTGTACCTGACCAAGCCGCTGGGCAGCGGCCTCGTCGCGACCGCCATCAAGCGCGGGCTCTGCCCTCCCGACCTGGAGGCGGCCGCGATCGCCGTGATGACGCATCTGAACCGGGAAGCCTCCGCCGCCATGCTCGCTGCCGGAGCCTCCGCCTGCACCGACGTGACGGGGTACGGGCTGCTCGGCCACCTCGCCAACTTCGGGGTCGGCGCTGTGGTCGAGCTGGGCCGGGTGCCCTTCCTGGCAGGTGTCCGCGAGCTGGCGGACCTGGATCTCTTTCCGAGCGGGAGCCGGCGCAACCGCGAGTCACTCGAGGGCAAGGTGGACTGGGGCGGCGTTGGCGAGACGGACCGGCTCCTGCTCTGCGATGCGCAGACCAGCGGCGGCTTGCTCGTCGCATTGCCGCCCGATCGGGCAGGGGCTTTCGAGGTCGCGTTCGCGGGCGCGCCCTATCCGGCTGTGCGCATCGGGGAGGTGAGCGATGGATCCCTTCGCGTCAGCGCTTGAGCAGGGAGCGGCCGTGCGCCGCCGCGAGGTGCGGCCGCGCGAGCTGGTCGAGATGTACCTGGAGCGCATCGAGCGCCTCAACCCGCGCCTCAACGCCTACTGGCTGACGACCGCCGAGCTGGCGCTTTCGCAGGCCGATTCGGCTGAGCGAGAGCCCGCGGACGGACCGCTCCACGGTGTCCCGGTCTCCGTCAAGGACCTGACCGCGATCGCCGGCTACCCCCTGACGTACGGCTCGCGCGCCTTCGAGCACAACGTGCCGGACCTGGACTACTTCGTCGTCTCGCGGCTCAAGGCGGAGTCCTGCCCGATCCTTGGCAAGACCACAACTCCGGAGTTCGGTTCCCGCCCCGTCACCGAGCACGGCCTCCACGGCGCCGCGCTCAACCCCTGGGACCTCGCGCACAACGCCGGCGGTTCCAGCGGCGGAGCGGCGGGTGCCCTGGCCGCCGGCCTCTGCGCCTGGAGCCACGGGACCGACGGCGGCGGCTCCATCCGCATCCCGGCCTCCTGCTGCGGGCTGGTCGGCCTCAAGCCGTCTCGCGGCCGGATCTCCCTCGGCCCGCTGCTGGGCGAGGGTTGGGCCGGCCTCTCCACGCAGGCCGTGATGGCCAGGACGGTCGAGGACGCTGCGGCCGGGCTGGACGTGCTGGCCGGCCACCTGCCCGGCGACCCCTACTGGGCGGACGAGGAGGGCGGTTACCTGGACTTCGGCCACCCGGGCACGCTGAGAGTCGGATTCACCACCGCGGCCGCTTCGCCGGTCGATCCCGAGGTGGCGGCCTGTGTGCAGCAGGCCGCCAGGGCGATCGCGGGCCTCGGCCACCAGGTGGAGGAGGGCGGGCCGGACACGGCGGCCTTCAAGGAGCCCCAGATGACGATCGTCATCTGCGGCACGGCCACTTACGCGGTGACCGACCTGGGTCTGCTCGACCCCATCAACGCCGACGCCTTCGAGCGCGCCAAGGCGATCACGGGCGCCGACTATGTGAAGGCCGTGAACCTGGTCCGCGCCCACAGCCGCAATGTGGTCGAGTTCTGGGACGACCACGACGTGCTGGTGACCCCGACCCTGACCAGCCCGGCGCCTCGCCTGGGCGCTTTCGCGAACACCAGCACCGCCCATGAGGAGGCGTTCGACTGGCTGGCCTTCACGTACCCCTACAACTGCACCGGGCAGCCCGCACTCAGCCTGCCGCTGGGAATGAGCCAGGCCGGCCTGCCCATCGGTGTGCAGCTGGTGGGGCCGCCGCGGGGCGAGCGCCTGATCCTGGCCCTGGCCGCCCAGCTCCAGGATGCGATGCCCTGGCGCGATCGGAGGCCGGCGGGGTTCGAGTGAGCGCTCCCGAGGCGATCCAGGCGTTCTGGGACTGGTGGCCGTTCGCCCGGTCCCACATCGAGATCGCGATAGCGGCCGGCGACCTTGGCGGGCTGCCCACCCAGGTCACGCCCCGGGTGCAGGCGATCCACGCCGGCCTCCAGTGGGAGCTCGCCCCCGGCACCCGGGCCGCCAACCAGCTCTGCCTGTCGGGCGCTGGCGACCTCCGCCTGCGCCCCTTCAGCGAAGCCTGGGTGCTGGCCGCGCCGCCGGCCGACGCCACCTGGGAGTTCCACGCCGCGCGCCAGCCGTCGGCAAAGGACAAGCTGACGATCGGCGGATTCGAGCTGCACGCCGAGGAGGCTCGCATCGATATCGCGCCGGACGAGGCCAGGGAGCGGCTCGACGTCGTCCTCCACCACCCGGAGTTCGCGCGCATGCCCAAGGGACTTCCCGGGCAGGCCGGCTTCCTCTTCCTGGACGCCGCGCTGGGCGAGGACGGGGTGGAGCGCTGGCTGGGCACTGTCGACTTCGTGGGCAGCGTGCCGCCGGAGTCGATGCCGCTGGCTGAGCTGAGGCGGGCCGTCGAGTGGCTGGCCAAGCGGTCGACAGGAGCCCGCTGGGCCATATTCAGGGGCTCTGCCCCGGACGGGCGGCCCTACACGGCCACCGTGAACCAGGCACTGAAGCGCATCGACCACCTGTTCTACGACTACCACCTGGAGGCCCGCCTGCCGATCCCCGGCGGCGGTCTGCCCAACGACGAGCAGTCAGATCGGCTGAACCAGATCGAGGACTCGCTCGGCGAGGCTCTCGGACCGGAAGCCCGGGGGTTCGCGCGCGTTACCCTGCCCGGGGTCCGCGTCCTCCACTACTACGCTCGCGACGGCGCCGCGGCGTGGGATCGGATGGAAGCCTGGGCCGCGGGCCAGGACCCGGCGCCCGGCCTCTTCTGGCACGAAGACACGGAATGGCGGTACTACCGCGAGGGGTTGTACCGGCCGCCCGATGCCTAGCGGCAACCTGCGCGTCCACGGCGGCGCCGAGGGCGGCCGCCGACTGCTGACGCCGAGGGGCATCCGGCCCAGCCAGGGCGTTCTCAAGGAGGCGATCTTCAACATGGTCGGCACCGCCGTCCTGGAGGTCTCGGCTATCGACCTTTTTGCCGGCTCGGGCGCCCTCGGCATCGAGGCGCTCTCCCGGGGGGCGGCCCGCGTGACCTTCGTCGAGCGCGACGCGGCCGTGGCGGGCGTGTTGAGGCGCAACCTCGAGGCGCTCGGCTACCTCGACCGGGCGCGGGTGTCGCGGGCCGAGGCCACCCGCTGGCTGGAGGCGCAGCAGCACGGCCTGGGGGAAGTGGGGCTGGTCCTCCTCGACCCGCCCTACAATGACCCGGTCTTGGAGCGTGCCCTGGTGCTGCTCGACCGCCTCTGCGCTTCCGGCACGCTGGTCGTCGCCGAGCACGCGCCCAGGCAGGCGCTGCCCGAGCTGAGCCGCCTCGAGGAGCTGCGTTCGCGCCGCTACGGCGACAGCGCGCTGGCTGTGCTTCGGGCCCGATGAGCGAGAAGGTCGCGGTCTATCCGGGCAGCTTCGACCCCTTCACGAACGGCCACCTGGACGTCGTGGACCGGGCGCTGGGGATCTTCGACGGGGTCATCGTGGCGGTCGCCGCCAACCCCGAGAAGCGGGCGCCGCTCTTCTCCGTCCCGGAGCGCGTCGAGATGATCCAGGAGGCGCTGGCCGGGCGAGTCGGGGCCGAGGTGGACACCTATCGGGGGCTGACGGTCGACTACGCGCGGACGAGGGGGGCGAAGACCTTGATCAAGGGGCTCCGCGCGTACTCGGATTTCGACGCCGAGCTGCAGCAGGCGCTGATGAACCGCAAGCTGGCGCCCGACGTGCACACTGTGTTCCTGATGTCGAGCTTCGCTCACATCTTCGTGTCCTCAAGTATCCTCAAGGACATCGCCGGCTACGGCCGCGACGTCAGCGAGTTCGTCCCGCCCGTGGTCGCGGAGCGATTGAAGGAGAAGTTCCGATAAAGGTCGACGAGATCCTCGACCGCCTGGAGTACCTGGTCCATCACGCTCGGCACGTGCCTTTCTCGAGCCAGGTGATGATCGACGAGGACGAGGTGATGGACCTCATCGACCAGCTGCGGTTCAACCTGCCGGAGGAGATCAAGCAGGCCAACTGGACCGTCCAGGAGCAGCAGCGCCTGATCTCGGAGGCTCACGGCGAGGCCGCCCGCATCATGTCGAAGGCCAACGAGCGGGCGGAGGAGGCGGTCACCGACCACGAGGTCCTGCGCCGCGCGGAGCGGCAGTCGGCGCAGACCGTGCGCGAGGCCCAGGCCCGCTCCGACCAGATCATCCGGGAGGCGGAGGTCTACGCCCTGGAGCAGCTCCAGCAGTTGGAGGCGCACCTGTCGCGCACTCTGGCGACGGTCAAGCGGGGGGTGGAGTCGCTGCAGACGAGCGTGCCGGTGGAGGAGCCGGAGGCCGAGGGCGCCCAGGAGGCCGAAGCCCGCCTTTAGCCACGCGGCTGAACAGCCCCCGAGATCTCAGTCGGTCTTGAGGACCTCACGCCCCGCGTAGTACCCGCAGTTCGTGCACACGTTGTGCGGGCGGTGCGGCTTCTTGCACTGGGGACAGGGCTGGAGCTGGACGAGCGCCAGCGCCAGGTGGGAGCGGCGGCGCCCTTTGCGCCCCTTCGATAGCTTGACCTTCGGAAGACCCATGCGCGAAGGGAGTTTACCAAAGGTCGCGGGCTGGAACCTGCGGTTCCCCCCGCGTGCCCCCTTCCCTTGGTTTCGTGCCGGGTTGGTGCGCGATTCGATTTTTCAACTCAATCCGCCTGGCGGAGCCAGGCCTTACGGGCGGCGCTGGGATTTAGGCTTAGTTGGATGGCCAAGATCGCCTTTCTCTTTCCTGGCCAGGGGTCTCAGCAGGCTGGGATGGGGGCCGAGCTGCTGCAGGACGCGGAGGTCGCCGCGCTGGCGGCTCGCTGTTCTGAGGCGGCTGGGATCGACCTGGGGCGGCTTCTGACCGAGGCGGATGAGGAGGAGCTCAAGCTGACCACCAACGCCCAGCCCGCGCTCCTCTTCGTGGGCGTCGGCCTGGCCCTGCTCGCAAAGCGCCGGGGCATCCAGGCGGGCGCCGGCGCCGGGCACTCGGTGGGCGAGTACACGGCCCTCTGCGTGGCCGGCGCCATCTCGCCCGAGGAAGCTGTCACGACGGTGGTCGAGCGCGGCCGCGCCATGGCCGAGGCGGCGCCGCCCGGAACCAGCTCGATGATCGCCGTCCTCGGCATCTCGGCCAAGGAGATCGACACCGCCCTGATCGGGGTCCACGACGTCTGGCCCGCCAACTTCAACACCCCCACCCAGACCGTGATCGGGGGCACGATGGCCGGCCTGGAGCGGGCCACCGAGCGCCTGCAGCAGGCGGGCGCCAAGCGGGTGCTGCCCCTGAACGTGGCGGCAGCCTTCCACACCCCCCTCATGGAGCCGGCCGGCGACGTGCTGCGCAGCCGATTGGACATGGTCGAGTGGCGCGCGCCCCAGTTCCCCGTCGTCGCCAACCTGACGGCCGAGCCGTACGAGGACCCGTCGGCCATCGGCGTCGCGCTCCAGCGCCAGCTCAGCTCACCCGTGCGATGGGCCGACGGCGTGCACAGGCTGGTCGAGCTGGGCTGCGACACCTTCTACGAGCTGGGCCCGCGACGCGCGCTGAGCGGCATGATGCGCGAGCTGGCTCCGGGTGCCACCGCCTCGCCGATCTCCAGCCCGGCCGCGATCGCCGACCTGCCGCTGGTACAGTAGACCCCGATCACGGCAATATCGGAGGGCGCAATTTGGACAGCCAGAAAATCAGCTTCGAGGACTTCAAGAACATCATCGTCGAGCGCCTGGGCTGCGAGCCCGAGCAGGTGACGATGGACGCGTCCTTCCAGGAGGACCTCAACGCCGACTCTCTGGATCTCGTCGAGTTGATCTACGCCTTCGAAGAGAACACCGGGCTCGAGATCCCCGACGAGGACGCGGAGAAGATCACGACGGTGGGCCAGGCCTGGGAGTACATCCAGGAGAAGTCCGGCTCATAGCCAAAACGGGCAGCGCCGGCGGCCGCCGCCGGATCGTCCAGGACCCACAGATCCCAGGGGGCAGCCTGGACGAGATCCAGCAGACGATCGGGATCGCATTTCGTGATCCGACTCTTCTACAGGAGGCGCTGACCCACAGCTCCTTCGCCAACGAGAGCCCCCACGTCTCGCCCCGCGACAACGAGCGCCTGGAGTACCTGGGCGACGCAGTGCTCCAGCTGATCACTGCCGAGTACCTGTACAAGCACCGGCCCGGCGCCAACGAGGGTGAGATGACGCAGGTCCGCTCGGCGATGGTCAATACCAACACGCTGGCGCAGCTGTCCGAGGAGCTGGGGGTGGGCAACCACCTCTACCTGGGCAAGGGCATCGCCAAGGGCGGCGGCCGGAATCTCAAGTCCCTGCTCGCCAACGCCTTCGAGGCGATCCTTGGGGCGATCTTCCTCGACGCCGGCTATGACGCCGCCTACCACTTCTACCTCGATCGCTTCCGGGCGATGCCCGAGCTGGTGAGCGACGAGAACCACAAGGGCCGGCTGCAGCAGGTCGTCCAGGAGCGCTACGGCCAGACCCCCTACTACGACCACGCGGCGGCTCGCGGCGGCAGGGTCCGCGAGTACACGGCGGTGGTGTTCGCCGGCCCGGACGCCCTCGGCACCGGCCACGGCAGCACCAAGCAGGCGGCTGAGCAGGAGGCCGCCAAGAACGCCCTGGCCGAGATCAGCCGCCGCGCCCGGCAGCGTGCCAAGCCAGAACCGAGGCCGCCTGCCGACGTGCTGGCCGAGCCCCAGCCGGCGGCCGCGGCGGCCGCGGGGGCAGAGGCCGCCGAGGTTGCGGAGCCGGCGCCGGCGCCCGTGCCCGAGCCGGAAGCGACGCCCGAGCCGGCAGTCGCCGAGCCCGAGCCCGAGCCGGCGCTACCGCCGCCCCCGGAGACTCCAGCTGAGCGGCCGGCGGCCTCGGTTGCACCGCTCGCCTTTCAGCCTCTCAACGAGCCCAATCCCTTCGAGCAGCCCGCCGCGAAGCCAGCGCCTGCCACGACCCGTGAGGAGACTTCCGAGGCGCCTACCGGCTCCATCTAGCGTCCACGCTGGCCCGCGGCCACCACATCTGGTAACCTGCCCCGAACCGTGTACCTGCGCTCGATCACGCTCTCCGGTTTCAAAACGTTCGCCCGCCAGACCGAGATCGGGTTCGAGGGCGGCGTCACTGCCATCGTGGGCCCCAACGGATCCGGCAAGAGCAACACGGTCGACGCTTTCAAGTGGGTCCTCGGCGAGACCCAGGCCAGAGACCTCCGCGGCAAGAAGATGGAGGAGGTCATCTACGCCGGCGGTGAGCGCCGGCCCCGGGCCGCAGTCGCCGAGGTCACCGTCCTGATCGACAACAGCGACCGCCGGCTGCCGGTCGACTACGCAGAGGTCGCGATCCGCCGCCGGGTGGACCGCAGCGGCCAGAGCGACTACTTCCTGAACGGCAGCCGCGTCCGCCGCCGCGACCTGATGGAGCTGCTGGCGTCGACCGGGCTCACCACCGATTCCTACGCGATCGTCGACCAGCGCGACATCGAGGGCCTCATCAGCGCCGGGCCCGAGCAGCGCCGGCTTCTGATCGAGGAGGCGGCCCAGGTGCGCGCCGTGAAGGCCAAGCGCTCGGAGGCCGCCGGCCGGCTGAGGGAGCTGGCGGGCAACCTGGTCCGGCTGGAGGACCTGAGGACCGAGATCGAGCCCCGCCTGGAGGTCCTGCGCGCGCAGGCGGCCGCCGCCCGCGAGGCGGACCTGGCCCGGCGCCGGCTCGACGTCCTGAAGGGCAGCATCGTCTGGGAGGAGTGGCGGGAGGCCCGTGACGCACACCGGCGCGCCACCTCGCAGGCCGCCTCCCTCGAGCGCCGCCTCGCCGACGCTGTCGCCCAGGCGGACGCCGCCGACGAGGAGTTCCGGCGCTGCCGCGAGGAGCTGCAGTCGGCCCAGGACCGCCGTCTCCAGCGCCAGCGCACCATCGGCGGCTACCGCCTCGAGCTGTCGGCGGCCGACCACGACCTGGCGATGGCCGAGGAGCGCAGCCGCAACCATGCCGCGCTGGCGGCGGCGGCCGCGGTCGAGGAGCGGGACCTGGTGGCGCGAGCCGGCGCGGCCGGCGCGCTGCGGACCCAACTGGCGGGCGAGCACGCCAACGCCCAGGGCCGGCTGGCGAGCGTGCCCGCACCGCCGGACGAGCCGCCGGCGCCCGACGCCGGCCAGGCTCGAGAGGCCCGCAAGGCGGCGGATCAGGCCCGCCGGAAGATGGTCGCCGCCCAGGGCGCATTGGCCTCGGCGCGGACCCGCCGCCAGCTCCTCGAGGAGAGCCTGGACCGCCTGCGCGCCCAGGTCGAGCCGGCCGAGAGGGAGCTACCGGCCGCCGAAGTCGCCGCCGGGGAGGCTCGCCAGGGGGCCCGGGCGGCGGCCGACGCGGCCTCCGAGCTGGCCCGCCTGCGGGCGGAGCTGGACGGCCTCGACGCGCTTCGTCCGGCGCCGGCCGGCGGCCTGCAGCGCGTCGGCGACGTCCTGGTCGCCAAGCCGGGCTTCGAGGCGGCGCTGGCCGCCGTGCTGGGCCCGCTCGTGGACGCCTGGGCCGCCCCCGACCGGAGGTCGGCGCTGGCCGCGGCCCAGGCCAGCCCCAGCCAGGCCACAGTGCTGTACCCGGAGCCCTCGTCGAGGGCCTCAACGGAGGCTGAGCCGGGTTCGCTGGCCGGTCGCGTGGCCTGCGAGCCCGGCTTCGAGCGGCTGGCGGCAGCCCTCCTCGGCGGTGTCGTCGTCGGCCGCGACGTCACGGCAGAGGGGGTCTATAGCGCGCCTGGCCTGGTGCGGGCGGGCAGCGACCCTCGGGTCCGGATCGCCGCCCGCCGCCGGCAGCTAGCCGATCTCATGGACAGCCTGGCTCCGCTGGCGGCCGGTTCCGAGGCGGCCGACCAGGCGGCGCGCACCGCCGAGCAGCGCCTGGGCGAGCTGCGCTCGGCGGTCGCCCAGAAGGCCCGCCTCGATGACACCGCGGGCCAGCTCGCCGCCGCCCAGGTCGCCGAGCAGGCGGACGCTGGCCAGCTGCCGGGGCTGGAGGCGGCAGCTGCGCAGGCGGAGGCGGCCGCCGAGGGCCTGGCCGGCGCCCTGGGCGAGCACGAACGCCTGCTGGCCGATCAGCGAGCCGAGGTTCGCCGCCTCGAGCTGGAGCGGGTACGCTGGCGGGAGCGGGCGGGCGACCTCGAGCGCCAGCTGGCGGCGGTTGACTCCGACCTGGCCCGGATCGAGCGGGCTCGGGCCGAGCGCGGGCAGCGCGCCGAGCACGCGGCCCACCAGGCTGACCTGGTCGCCGAGTCGCTGCCGGGTCTGCGGGCGGTCGTGGAAGCGTCCCGCGGCCGGCTCGCCGAAGCCGAGCAGGAGTCGCCCGAGGAGGAGGCTGAGCTGGCCGCGGCGGCCCGCCGCCTGGTCAACCTGGAGGAGACCCGCGTGGACGCCCGGCTGAAAGCGGGCACCCTGGAGGGGCACCTCGGTCTCAGCAGACGCGAGGCTGAGCTGGCCGCCGCCCGGATGGAGGAGCTCCGGACCCGCATGCCCGAAGGCATGGCGCCCGAGGAAGTGCCTGGCGGCAAGGCGCGCGAGCGTGAGATGCGCCAGCTGGAGCGCCGGATGGAGGAGATAGGGCCCACCAACCCGCTCGCGGAGAGCGAGTGCGCCGAGCTGGAGGAGCGCTACGGGACGCTGGCCAGCCAGCTGGCGGACATCGCCGCCGCGCGCGCCGACCTAGAGGACCTGATCGGCCGCCTGAGAGAGGAGGAGGAGGGCCGCTATGACGCGGTCTTCGGAGCGGTCGCGGTCAACTTCCAGGAGTACTTCGAGGAGTTGACCGCCGGGGGCAGGGCCACCCTCCGCCACACCCCCGGCGAGGACGGGCCCCGGAGCGGGGTGGAGATCCTGGTCCAGCCGCCGCGCAAGCGCCTGCAGAACGTCACGCTCCTCAGCTCAGGCGAGCGCTCGCTCACCGCGCTCGCCCTCGTGCTGGCCCTTCAGGAGGTCAACCCGGCCGCCTTCACGATCCTGGACGAGGTCGACGCTGCGCTGGACGACGCCAACGTCGCCCGCTTCGGGGAGGTGCTGCAGCGGCTGGGCCGAACCCGCCAGTTCCTGGTCATAACGCACAACCACATGACCATGGCCAGCGCGGGCATCCTGTACGGCGTTCACCTGGACGAGAGCGGCTCCTCGCACCTGGTTTCCGTCCGCCTGCAGGACATCGCACCGGCGCGGCGCGCAGCGGCCGCGACGGCGTAGGGTCCGATCATTAAGCCGGTCCGGCGCGACGAGCCTTGCTGCTCTTTCTGCGGCAGGAGCCAGCACGAGGTTCGCCAAGCTGGTCGCAGGCCATGAGCCTGTCTACATCTGCGACCAGTTTGTGCGGCCCTGCCCCGGGGCAGGTCGCGGTCTCGCGATCCGAGTTGTCCGGAGGACGCGCCCTGCATCGCCGCGGCTGGGTCGCGACCACGTTCCGGCGGATGGCTCGCGTCTACCGGATCGAGGCTGAGCGGGAGGCGGCCGAGGAGTCGCGGATTGACCATGCGGCTCGCGACGGCGAGGCTCGAGCCGGGCCCAGGAGTGCCGCGTGATTGACCTAAACGATTGATCAACCGAACGTCCGGGGAGGTGGCCGCCCCTGTGGGGGCCGGTGCACGTTGACTCCGGCCCCCCCTGACTTGACGCCGCAGACATCCATAGAAGATGACCGGCGGACCGCTGCGGGTCTCCCCTGACCACCCCGGCAGCGATGGGCGGGCACGAGGCTTTCGCCCATCGGATCTCTGCCACCCCGCGTGCGGTCTGCCCGGTAGGCTGAGTCTCGCGGAGTCACGACCAAACATCCATGGGACTTATGTCCGCCTGGGGGGGACGTGCTCCCCAGCAACAATGAGCCCTATTCGGCTAGGGCCGACGGACTCTCATCAGCTGGGCGGTCGCGGGTTTCGAGCACCCGGGCCACCAGCGCCTCGAACTGGTCGAGACCCCAATCATCTGGGTCCCTCTCGCGCGCGCACGCCCAGCAGACCTCGCCGACGCCGTGCACACTGACGTGGACGGGCCCGACTTCAACGGAGCCGCCGCAGAGTAGGCAGGCTACGTCAGGCATGCCAGCCGGCCATCGCGGGTCGGAGCCAGTCCGGGCAGACGACATCAACGGACGTTCCGGTGGTGCCGCGCGACCTCCGGACAGGGCAAAGGTTATCTACCCTGCAGCCCTCCGCCAAGAGCCAGCGTCCCATCCCCGCTGCCAAGCCCGCCTTCGTTGCCGGCATGACCTCTCCTCCTGCCGCCGAGCGGGCGGCTCGCGGATTGTACTGCCCACGGGCATGACTTGATCATCGATAGAGGAGGCGATGACTCCACTGCGCCATGAACGGCGCCCGCACCAGCTCAGGCGAACCAAACTCGAGCCATGCTCGACTCTCGCAACACCCTCGCCGAGCCGACGCCGTCCATGGTGTCTAACGCTGCGTCCCGGGTTTCCATGCCGAAGGCAGCCGCCGCCAGCGAAACGGGCGGCGGTTCTCGTCGAGATGGGACATCTGGCTCATCGACAAGCCCACCTGGGCAGGGCTTCAATGTCACGCGTGCGCACGATGGACGGAGCTCCGTCTGGCGCCGTCCGAGAGGAGCGCAGGAGGCCTGAGCTGAGAGAGCTCAGAGATGCTATGGACCGTGCCCGGGCCTTGTACGCCGAGTCTGGTCGATGCCGGCCGATCACCCGAAGCTACCGTGTTGGTGGCCGATCTCGCCGTGACTCAGAGAGCGGTCGTCGCGTTTCGACTCAAGCACGGTCTCCGAGCCTCGATCACAGCACCGGCAGCTCGCTCGGGGCGTTGGGGGGGACGAGGCAACCCACACGCGCTGGATCTGGGCCACCGCATCCCCCGCCCATGTGAGCTGACCCGGCATGGTTACGACTGTCCCGGTCGGGGGCGGCCTCGCCCATTCTCTTCGGCGCCGCGCCCGCGGCATGCTCTGAGCCTGTTCGGGCCTCCGTGCGCCTTCTAGTGCCGCCGAGACCTGAGCCATGAGAAAGGAAGGGAGTCGGGGATATGCTCAGGGGTCATCGGAACGCACGTTTCAAGGCGGAACTGGGCCGGTTCATGGACGGTTTGCTTGAGCTCAAACTCGAGCAGATCGAGCAGGTGACCGCCGTGAGACGGGCGACGCCCACCAACGAGCAGACGGCCGCGTGGTACGCCGTGCGCAACAAGATGTTCTCGCTCAACCGAGAGGGTGCCTGGGCGGCCGCGAGGAAAGCCAAAGAGGGGGCATGGAGCGCGACCAGGTCAGCAGGAGGGGGCGACGTGCTCTTCTCTTACGCCGCCTTTGACGCCGTGCTGGGCCTTGGCCTGCGCGACGTGTTGGAGTCGGACCACTATGAGACTCTGACGAAACCGATGTCGCAGATGATGCCGTGGCTGATGGGATGTGCCCATTCAATCCCCGCGCCATCGCTGAGGACAGGCCGTTCCTATTCCGGCGGAAGCTGGAAACAGAGATTGCAGAAGGGAGAATTGACGTGAAGTTTGTACCCCATCGCCGCCTCCGGCAGCTAGTCGCGATCGTCGCGCTGCCGCTGGTGTTCGTCGGACCCGCAGCTTCCACGGCGCTAGCCAAGAGCGCTCCACCGCCGACCAAGCGCCATCACGTCGTGAGCTACGCTCCGATCGAGTCGGCGGCCGCCAAGAACCTGTCGCACCCGCTTCAGCTACCGGTCAACGCGCCCGTCCTGAAGCGTGCGACGGCCGGCTCGGGCGTGGATCCGATCGACCTCAAGGTCCTCGTCCTGTCTGCGACCGGAGATCCCAATCTCGAACCCGAGCTGCCTGTTATCCAGCAGGTGCTCGACTACCAGGGCACCCCCTACACGGTGTACGTTGCGTCGAAGACTCCGGGCGGCTTGACGATGGATAAACTCTGCGCTCCATGTCCGCCCGTGGCGACTCAGCACGCCTTCTACAACGCGGTGATACTCACCAACGGCACCCTGGTCTACAACAACAACGGCACCTGGGCGAGCGCTCTGAGCCAGGCCGAATGGCAGAATCTCTGGACGTTCGAAGCTGGGTTTGGCATCCGACAGGTCAGTTGGTACACGTACCCCACTCCCGACTTCGGATTCCAGTGGCCGACGGCAGCAGTCTCGACCATACCGCCCGCTGCCCCCATCACGGCTTCCTACACTGCAGCGGCGCAGTCCATCTGGGGTACGTACGCGAATACGGCCACCCCGGCGACGATCAGCTACGCCTACACCTATCTGGCCCTGCCCCTCGACTCGAGCACGACGCCACTGCTCACCTACACCGACAGTGCGGGCCAGTACGGGGCCGCCGGCACCAACTACTCGCTGGCGGCAATCCGCAACTATCCCGACGGCAGGCAGAACCTGGCGATGACCTTCGACGCCAACGTGGCGCTGGTGTATGCATCGGTGCTCGGCTACGGGGCCATCAACTGGGCCACCAAGGGGCTTTTCCTGGGCCAGCGCCACGCCTTCCTGCAGGCCCAGGTCGACGACGTCTTCATCGGCGACGACGTCTGGTCGCTGAATCTACCCTGCGGCCAGGCGACTGATACGAGTGGCGATGGCGCTCGCATGACCGGCGCCGATCTTCAGGCGGTTGCCAACTGGCAGGCCAGCAAGCAGGCGCAGTCCACAAGCTCGTCGCTCATGCTCAACCTGGCCTTCAACGGGGTCGGCACCGTTCCAGGTACGTACACCCCGGATAAGCTCACGCCGGCCGCCGTGAATCTCGCCGACCGGTTCAACTGGATCAGCCACACCTATGACCACGCGGACCTGGACACGCTGGCGTATGACGCGGTGGACCTGGAGCTGACCCAGAACAGCGATGTGGGTTGGAACACCCTCCAGCTGGGCAATGGCCCGAACCACTTCAACAACTTCACCGACTCGATCCTGGTGACCCCGTCGATCTCCGGGCTGACGAATCCGGCCGCCCTGTCGGCGATGCAGGCCGATGGGATCCGCTACGTGGTCACCGACACCTCGCAGGCGGGACAGAACAATCCCTCGCCCAATATCGGGATCTACAACCCCATCCAGCCTTCGCTGCTAGAGATCCCACGGCATCCCGTCAACCTCTACTTCAATGTCTCCCAGCCCGCTCAATGGCTGGCTGAGGACAACTGCCGGTATCCGGCCGGGGCGATCGGGCACGTCTCGAGCTACCAGGCGCTGCTCGACCGGGAGAGCTCCCAGCTCCTTCTCTATATGCTGCGCGGAGACACGGATCCGCTCATGTTCCACCAGTCCAATCTGATCACCTATGACGGGACGCACTTCCTGCTGGGCGATCTGCTGGACGCCACCATGACCAAGTACAACCACTACTTCAACCTTCCGATCGTGGCCGGCAACAGCATGGACCAGCTGGGTGCTTTGATGGCAGCCCGCATGGCCTTCAGCAGCAGCGGCGTGACCGCCAACATCCTCCCCAACACGTCCGTCACCCTTACATCACCCAAGTCGGTAACGGTTCCGGTCACAGGTCTCAAGAAAGTTGCCGTCCCAACGACGACACTGACGGCCGCCGTAGGTGTGGCGGACGCCACGCTACCCGTGGCCTCGACTGCCGGCTTCCCCCAGTCGGGCAGCTTCACCCTCGTCGTCCACACCGAGCAGATGACCGTGAGCGTTGCTTCTCCGACGAGCTTGACAGTCGCTCAGAGAGGTGCCAACAATACCGTCGCGGCCGCCCATGCGGCAGGCGCGGCCGCCAAACAGGGCGGTGTCTCGATCAGCTCAGAAGTCTATGGCGGGCAGAACATTACGAAGGTCCAGCTGACCGGCGGGCAGTCGGTGACCTTGCCTTTGACCTAAGCCACAGCCTCGGTGAGAATCGTGTAGGCTAGCGCGCGAGCTTGTGACGGCGAGCGCGCTTTGCCCGCACCTGAGGTAGCAGACATGAAGAGAGACCCGGAGGGCAGGTGGCTCTCCGCCGATGGGAAGAAGTGGTGGGATGGCTCGGCCTGGCGGCCCGCGAGTCCAGGCATTGGCCCAACCGTCACTTCTTCGACGCTTGCGAGTCCAACCACCGCTCGTCAACCCCAGGCCGGTCCACCAGGGTCCGGCAAGCGCACCCCGCTGTCGCCGAGGTCTTGGAAGGGCCGCTGGCGACTCGGCGCCACGGTGGTTGCCGTTGCCCTCCTCGGAACCGTCGCCGTGCTGGCTACCACAGCCATCGCCGGCCGCCAGTTCAGCCGGTCGCCCAGGCATGTCGGGGGGCCAAGCGCGCTGCCGCAGGCTGCGGCCGCGCCGACACCGGCCGCGACCACGCCGACAACCAGCCCCGAGCCGACACAGGCCGCGACCACGCCGACAACCAGCCCCGAGCCGACACAGGCCGCGACGGCCAGCCCGGATCCGGCTCCCCCTTCTATCCCGTCTCAGACGCCGGCTTCGGTCGTTCCGGCCGCGGTGGGGGCCGTACCGCTGCTAGGGGCTACGTGGCAGTACCAGCTGGGGGACGCGACCAGCACCAATGTGAGCGCGTCCGTCTACGACCTGGACGGGTTCACGGTCACCGCGGCAACGGTGGCGTCACTGCACAGCATGGGTCGCTACGTCATCTGCTACTTCGAGGGCGGGGACCTCGCCCCCGGCCGACCGGACACTGCGCAGTTTCCGGCAGCCTCGATTGGGAAGGCGATCGCCGGCTGGCCTGGGGAAAGATACCTCGACATCCGCAACCCCACGGTGCGCGGCTTGCTCGCGGCGCGCGCGAGGGTGGCCAAGAGCAAGAACTGCGACGGTGTCGAATACGACTACATGGATTCCTATCAGGACGACACGGGCTTCCCCCTCACCGGGGACGACGAGATCAGATTCGATACTTACCTGGCCTCGGCGGTACACGCGGTCGGAATGACGGTCGGGCTCAAGAACGACCGTGATGCAGCTCAGATCGCTAGCTTGGTCCGGGTCGTCGACTGGACCGTGCAGGAGCAGTGCTACGAGTACCGAGAGTGCTCCATGCTGTTGCCGTTCGTGGCGGCCGGCAAGCCCGTCTTCGTCGTCGAATACAACGTCTCGCTCAACTGCACAGACGCGCGGGCCAACCGCTTCTCCCTGATTCATAAGAACGTGAGTCTCGGCGCACAGCCCTACCAGACCTGCTGATCGCTCCGGATCCCGATGCCGTCTTACCAGCGGCGACAGCGGACCCGGATAGCCGTGGTCGATCAGATTTCCGAAGTAGGGCGTGTCGCCGAAGCTGTAGAGCGCGCAGCGTACATAGGATCAAGTAGCCGGCGCCGTCCGTGGTGAGGGCCAGGCCGGTAGCGATCCCTGATGGCCGAGACCGCCACCCTGATGATCACGCTGAGAGCGGGCAGCGCCGAGGTGGCGCTCTGCAGGTCGAACCCGCTCTCCACGCGACGGGCGTCCAGATCGACGCTCTGACCGAAGAGCAGGTCAGCATATGAACTCCGGGAGGAAGGGCATCTATTCTGAACAGCTCCGGAGATCTGCAGACACTTCCGGACTTCCGGAAATAGAAGCGGCGGCCCATCCTGCGGCGTGCTCTAGGAAATCCCCTTGAAACCGGCTAGTTGTAATAGCCCGCCAGGTCGGCAATCACGTCAACTGCTCCAACCGAGTTGTAGACGGCGATCCTGCCGTCGGCGCCGACCTTGAACACCGCCATGTTGGCGATCGTCTGCCCCGGTCCGAAGTTGAGGTCGGAGGCGGGTGGCAGCGCCAGGCAGCCTGGGAAGAGGGTCACGTAGCTGTAGGCGCCGGCGTTGGTGATAGTCACATTGAAGACCGCGACGGCGCCCGGGGTGAGCACCTGCAGGGCGGGCGCCAGGAACGTGTTCTGGCCGATCGGGTTGGCCGAGTTGCGGGTGTCGAGCTGGCGGCTCGCGACCAGGGAGTTGAAGCTGAGACCGGTCGCGATGGGCCCACTCGAGTTGGTGAACCAGCCGGCAATGTCGATCAACACGTCCACCCAGCCCTGGCCATGTGGTACACGGTGATGCCCCCGCCGCTCACGGCGGTGATGACGCGGTTGGGGATCGTCTGGCCGGCGCCGAAGTTGAAATTCGAGAATCGGCCGGCTGTCCCGCCGATGGGGTAGGCGGCGAGGTAGCCGGCCGCGCTCGGGTTGGTGACCGTCACGTTGAGGACCACCGCGCCGACGCTGTCGGCGGGGATGACCGGGGTCTCATTGGCGTTGCCGCCGATCGTCAGGTTGATCTGCTGGCCGGGCCCGAGCGGCGGGGTAGGCGGCGGCGGCGGCGGCGGCGGCGGCGGAGGCGGAGG
>DHIW01000031.1:10723-25602 GCA_002404015.1 Chloroflexi bacterium UBA4736 | reverse complement strand
GACTGGCCAGAGCAGGGTGCTGAAAAAGGTGGGCGAGGGATTCGGTGGCCAGGTGGCCCTGGCCCCCGAATCCCTCGCCGACCTTTTTCAGCACCCTGCTATGTCAGCCCTCCGAACATGCTTTCGGTCGGATTCTACCGAACCCGGATGCGAACAAAGTTTTTCTTGCCCGCCTTCAGCACGTCCCCGTTCTTGAGCTGGTGGTCGAGGCCGACCTTCTGGCCGTTGACGCCGGCACCACCCTGCTCGACCACCCGCTTGGCGTGGCTTCGCGACGGGTACCAGCCCAGCTCGACGAGGGTCCCGATCAGGTCGCGGGGCGCTGCCGGCTCGTGCTCCGGAAGGTCCTCCGGGGGGACGTCCCGGCGCCTGAACTTGGCCGCGAAATCCTCCTCGGCGGCGCGGGCCGCCGCCTCGCCGTGCAGGCGCTCGACGAGACGGCTGGCCAGGGCCGCCTTGGCGTCACGGGGGCCCAGCGCCAGGACCGCCGCGACCTGGTCCGGCCCCCATCCCGAAACCAGCTCCAGCCAGCGCGCTGTCAGGTGGTCCGGGATCGACATCGTCTTCCCGTAGATCTGGGCGGGATCCTCGGCGATCCCGATGTAGTTGTCCAGTGACTTGCTCATCTTCTGGACGCCCTCCACGCCCTCCAGGAGCGGGAACACGGCGATGTCCTGGGGCTCCTGGCCGTACGCCCGCTGGACCTCGCGGCCGAACAGGAGGTTGAAGAGCTGGTCGGTCCCCCCCACCTCGACGTCCGCCCTGACTGCGACCGAGTCGTAGGCCTGGCTGAACGGATAGAGCAGCTCGTGGGCGCCGATCGGGATCCCCTTGGCGAGGCGGGTTGCGAAGTCCTCCCGCTGCAGCACCGACTGCAGGGTCTGGGTCCCGAGCAGCCGCAGGATGTCGGCGGCCGCCATCTCGCCCAGCCATTCGGCGTTGCCGTGCACTTCCGTCTTCTCCCGGTCCAGCACCTGGTAGATCTGGTCGAAGTAGGTCCTGGCGTTCTGCTGGACCTGCTCCCTCGTGAGCATCGGCCGGGTCTCGGAGCGCCCGCTCGGATCGCCGATCCGGGCGGTGTAGTCGCCCACCACCAGCACGACCGTGTGGCCCTGATCCTGGAAATCCTTGAGCACGTCCAGGACGACCAGGTGCCCGAGGTGCAGGTCGGGGGCGGTCGGGTCCATCCCGAACTTCACGCGCAGCCTGTCCTCGCGCTCCAGGCGCATGCGGAGGTGCTCGGCGACGTGGATCTCCACCGCTCGGGCGCGCAGACGTTCCCAGAGGCTGGACATCGACTTGAAGGGTACGGCGCTACGGAGCTTTGGTCGAGCTGATTCCGAAATACGTCTTGGGGTCGCGGGGCAGGGCGGCGTCGAAGACGATCAAGGCCGGCGCGGCCAGCTTGGCGATCGGCAGCCCGATCTTGGAGTTCGCCACCGCATCGCGCACCTTGATCTGGAGATCATCGGGCGCCCCCGAGCCGAGCGGCTGGCCGTAGCCGGCCAGGATGTAGGACGTCACCAGCACGACCACGACGGCGGTGACCGCCCCCACCAGTACGCCCGTCGCCTTGTTCAGCATGATGATGCTGAGCTGCAGCTCGTTGTGGATGAACACGGCAAGACCCTCGACCACGACGATGATCAGCAAGAAGAAGCCGACCCAGGCGTAGATCCGGGAATCTGGGATCGTGATGGTCGCGTCCTGCTGCTGGACGATCGACCCGCCCTGGATGCCCATGTACGTGGCGACGACGCAGGCCAGGTAGACGGTGACCAGCCCGATCACGCGCCGGATCATCCCGGTGAAGTAGCCCAGGAGGACGTAGATCACGATCACGGCGACAGCGAAGAGGTCGAACAGCGTCATGCGACTACTGCTGACGCGTTCAGGTCCGGAACCCTGCGTCGTGCCGGGCCCGCAGTGACTCTCGAATCGCCTTCATCCGCTCGTCCACCTCGGCGTCCGTCAGGGTGCGCTCGGCACTTCTGAAAGTCAAGGCGAAGGCGACGCTCTTGCGGCCCTCCGGGACCTGGTCCCCGCGGTACTCGTCGAAGGCGCGGGCGGACTCCAGGAGCTCGCCCCCGGCCTCCTCGATGGTGACCTGCAGGGCGGCGGCCTCGACCGCCTCAGCGACGACCACGCCCAGGTCCCGATCGACCGCCGGGAACCGCGGCAGCGGCGCCACCTTGCGAACCCGGGCCGCCGCCAGGACGGGCGCCAAGTCGATCTCGCAGGCGACCGCCCGGCCCTCGACGTCGAAGAGCCTCGCAACATTGGGATGCAGCTCGCCGGCGTGGCCGGCCACCCGGCCGGCGACCACGACCTCGGCGCAGCGGCCGGGGTGGAAGAGGTCCCCCTCCCCCCTCCGGAAATCCGACTCGTCGCAGCCGAGCGCCCGCAGGGCGCGGCCCAGCGCCGCCTTGAGGTGCAGGAAGGCGGCCCGGCCCGCTTCCGAGGTCTCGTGGCCGGTGCTGAGCAGCCCCAGCCGCTCGGGCTCGTCGGGCTGCCCGTCGGGCGCGTCGGCCCGGCGCAGATAGACCCGCGCCGTCTCGAACAGGCCGACCGCGGGGCGGCCGCGGTTGCGGTTCAGGGCGGCGACCTGGAGCAGGGACGGCAGCAGGCTCGTGCGCAGCGTGTCCTGGTCCTCGCTGACCGGGTTCGCCAGGGTCAGTGCCGCGTCCGCCAGCCCCAGCTGGTCGAGCAGCTCGCGGGCGAGCAGGCTGGGCGTCACGGCCTCCGTGTAGCCCGCCCCGGCCAGCACGTGGCGGGCCGCGTCGAGCCGGCGGCCCAGGCTGGGCTCGGCGGGCCGCCAGGTCGTGTGACGGCGGCCCGGCAGGGTGGGCGGCACCTTGTCGTAGCCGTAGATCCGGCCGACCTCCTCGGCGACGTCCTCCGGCAGCGAGACGTCGACCCGGTAGACCGGCGGCATCACGTCCCAGGCGCCGGCCTCGTCGATGCGGACCTGAAACTCCAGTCGGCGGAGGATCGACTCCATCTCCTCGAGCGGCACGTGGGCGCCCAGGACCCCGTCCACCTGCTCGGGCAGGACCCGGACCCGGACGGGCTCCTGCGGCCTCGGGTACACATCGGGCCAGCCCACGTGCACCTCGGCGCCGGCCACCTCCTGGAGCAGGACCGCGGCCCGGCGGGCGCCGGCCAGCGCCAGCTCCGGCGAGATGCCCTTCTCGAAGCGCGCGGAGGCTTCGGTGCGCACTCTGAGCGCTCGCGAGGTGGCCCGGACGCTGACCCCGTTAAACGTGGCCGCCTCGAGGAGGATCTCGGTCGTGTCCTCGCCCACCGCGCTGTCCTGGCCGCCGATCACGCCTGCGATCGCGACCGGCCGCTCGGCGTCGGCGATCACCAGCATCCGGGCGTCGAGGCTGCGGGTCTCGCCGTCGAGGCAGGCCAGCTGCTCGCCTGGGCGTGCGAGCCGGACGCGGATCTCGGGGCCGGCCAGCTTCTTCAGGTCGAACGCGTGCAGCGGCTGACCGTACTCCAGCAGCACGTAGTTGGTGACGTCGACGACGTTGTTGATCGGGCGCACGCCCGCCGCCTGCAGGCGGCGACGCAGCCAATCCGGCGACTCCGCGACCTTCACGTTCCGGATCACGGCCCCGATGTACCGGCGGCAGAGTTCCGGGTCCTCGATTGCGACCTTGACCAGGTCGGTGCCGGGCGGCTGGACGCCGCCGGTGAAGGCGGGCATGAAGGGCCGGTTGAGGGAGCTGCCGGAAGCCGCCGCCAGCTCGCGGGCGAGTCCCAGGTGGCAGAGGCAGTCGGGCCGGTTGGGGGTCACGTCGACCTCTAGCACGGCCTGGGTCACGATGACCTCGCTGAGCGGCTGGCCGGGCTGGCCGTGGTCCAGGACCAGGATCCCGCTGTGGTCCTCGCCCAGGCCCAGCTCGTCCGCGGCGCAGAGCATCCCCTGGCTCGGGAAGCCGGCGATCTGCTTCTCGCCCACCGTCTTGCCGGTGGCGTCGACTGTGCCTGGCAGCGCGACCGGCACCAGCGAGCCGGGCACGGCGTTGGGAGCGCCCGCGATGATCGTGCGCTGGCCCAGCGGGCCCAGGTCGACGATGTGGACCCAGAGCGGGTTGCGCGACTTGGGGTGCTCCTCCTGGGACAGGATCCGGCCGACCAGGAAGGCCGAGAGGTCGACCATCTCGATGGCGTCCACGTTGAAGCCGGCCATCGTCAGGGTGCCGGCGGCCTGGCGGGGGGTGACGTCGGACATCCCGGCCAGCTCGGTCAGCCATTCAAAACTGATGCGCATCAGATGGTGGCGCCGAGGCGGCGCCGAGACTCCGGTGATCGCCTCGGCGACACCATCAAAACTGCTCCAGGAAGCGCGTGTCGTTGTCGTAGAACAGGCGCAGGTCCTCGATGTCGTACTTGAGCATCGCCATCCGCTCGATCCCGAAACCCCAGGCGAAGCCCGAGTAGCGGTCGGGGTCGATCCCACCGTTGCGCAGGACGTTGGGGTGGACCATGCCGCAGCCGCCCACCTCCAGCCAGCCGTCCTGGCCGCAGCTCCGGCAGCCCGTTCCGCCGCAGACGCCGCACGAGAGGTCGAACTCGAAGCTGGGCTCCGTGTAGGGGAAGTGGTGGGGCCGGATCCGGACCCGGCGGTCGGCGCCCCACAGCGACTGCGCGAAGTAGAGGATGGTCCCCTTCAGGTCGCCGACCGTGAGCCCCTCATCGATGGCCAGCGCCTCGAGCTGCATGAAGCTCGTCAGGTGGGTGGCGTCGGTGGCGTCGCGCCGGTAGGTGCGGCCGGGAACGATCGCGTAAATCGGGGGCTCCTTCAGCCGCTCCATGGCCCTGATCTGGACCGACGAGGTGTGGGTGCGGAGGAGCAACTCCTCCGACTCGTTCAGGAAAAAGGTGTCCTGCACGTCCCGGGAGGCGTGGCCCTTGGGCAGGTTGAGCGCCTCGAAGTTGTACCAGTCGGTCTCCACCTCCGGCCCCAGCTCGACGTGGTAGCCGATGCTTTCGAGGATCGTCTCGATCTCCCGCTGGACCTGGGTCAGCACGTGCAGGCGGCCGATCGGAAGCGGCGGCCCGGGGAACGTGACGTCGATGGCGTCGGTCTCGCCGATCTCGGCCAGCCGGGCCTGGGCCAGCTCCTGCAGCCGCTGCTCGACGGCCGCCTCGAGCGCCCGCTTGACCTGGTTGGCCGCCGCCCCGGCCGCCGCCCTCTCCTCGGGGGGCAGCTTGCCGACGCCGCGCAGCACGCCGGTCACGTGGCCGTTGCGCCCGAGGAACGTCCACGTGACCTGCTCGACGGCCTTCTCGTCGCGGGCCTCTCGGAGAGCCCTGAGGGCGGCGTCGCGCCAGGCGCTCAGCTGGTCGAGCATCGGCGCCTCACCTCGTACAGCAGCAGCGCCGCCGCGGCCGCCACGTTCAAGGACTCCACGCCCTCCGCCATCGGGATGGCGACCAGCCGCAGGTCGGTCCGACCCAGGCCGTGGGCCTCGCTGCCGAAGGCGATCAGGCCGGCCTTGTCGAGGCGCGCCTCCGCCATCGGCTCGCCCTCCGCCGCGGCCCCGTAGCCCTCCCCGCCTGCCAGGTCCTCCCAGCTGCCGCGCGCGACCGCCAACCGGAACACGTTGCCGGCCGACGCCCGGATCGCCTTGGCCCCCAGGGGGTCGGCGCTGGCACCGAGGACGACCAGCGCCCGGGCGCCGGCCGCCGCCGCGGTGCGGCAGATGGCGCCCACGTTGCCTGGATCCTGGACCCCGTCCAGCACCACCAGCGGCCAGCCCGCCTCGGCCGCGATGGCGCGAGCGGCGGCCACCGTGGTCAGGTCACGGCGGCCGATTGCCAGCACACCCTGTGGGGTCACGGTCTGGCTGGCCGAGGCGAAGACCCGCTCCGAGAGCGTGACCACGCGGCGGGCGGGCACATCGAGACTGTCGCCCTGGCGCAGCGCAAGCAGCTCCAGCTCGACTCCGCAGGCCGCGGCCTCGCGGACGACCCGAGGGCCCTCCAGGAGGACCAGTCCGGGCTCCCGGCGTTGGCCCAGCCGCCGGAGGCGGCGGACCGCTTCATTGTCCGGGCTACTGATCGGTGGCTGGTCAGCGCTGCTAAAGGCTGTTCTTCGCAACCTCCACCAGGCGGGCAAAGGAACCGCTGTCTCGCACGGCCAGGTCGGCGAGCACCTTGCGGTCGATCTCCACTCCGGCCTGGCGAAGGCCGTGCATGAGCTTGTTGTAGGGCAGTCCCGACTGCCGCGAAGCGGCGTTGATCCGGGCGATCCAGAGCGCTCGCATCTCGCGCTTGCGCCGCCGCCGGTCGCGGAAGGCGTACGCCAGCGCGTGCAGCACGGCCTCGTTGGCCGGCCGGAAGAGCAGCTTCTTGGAGAGGCGGAAGCCCTTGGCGCGATCCAGGATCGCCTTGTGGCGGCGGTGGGCGGTGACGCCTCGCTTGACTCGAGCCATCTCGCTTCGCTAGACCCCCAGGGCTCGACGAACAGCCTTGCGGTCGGTCCGGTGGACCCCCGCCGAGGCCCGGTAGGCGCGCTTGCGCTTGGCCGACTTGTGCTCGAGCAGGTGGCTCTTCCAGGCGTGGGCGCGGATCAGCTTGCCGGTCCGCGTCACGCGGATCCGCTTGGCGAGGCCCTTGCGGGTCTTCAACTTAGGCACTTGGTTGGGGGGCCTCCTTGGTGGCGGTCGCATGGGCCGCCGCGGTCGGCTGCGCGGCCTCCTTGGTGGCGGCCGCCGCTACCGCGGCTGTGATGGTCTTGTGGGTGGGAGCCAGGATCATGAAGAGGTTGCGGCCTTCCATGATCGGGGCCCGCTCGACGACGGCGATATCCTTGGCCGCGTCGGCGACTCGATCCAGCAGCTTCCTGCCGATCTCCTGATGGACCATCTCGCGGCCCCTGAACATAATCGTCACCTTCACCTTCTCACCCTGCTCGAGGAACGTCTTGACGCCACGGAACTTGGTCTGGAAATCGTGGTCGGCGACCTTGGGGCGGAGCTTCATCTCCTTCAACTTGATGACGTTCTGCTTCCTCCGCTGGTCCTTCTCCTTCTTGATGGTCTCGAACTTGAAGCGTCCGTAGTCCATCAAGCGGCAGACCGGCGGGTTGGCCTGAGGCGCCACCTCCACCAGGTCGAGTCCCTTCTCGGTAGCAATCCGCTGCGCGGCCTCCAGGCTCAGAACTCCGAGCTGATTGTTCTGGTCGTCGATCAGTCGCACCTCGTTGGAGCGGATCTGCTCGTTGATCCTGAGCTCCTTAAAGGCTATGTGTAGCTACCTCGATCAAGTTCAGTGTCGCCTGATCCTCCTAAAAAATAAACGGACGGCGCAGGGCCATCCGCTCACAGAACCCCTTCGAGCACCGGCCCAAGAGGTGAGGGGCGGAACCCCTGCTTTGAGATCGCCATGCTACCAGACTCACCGCCGCTCGCCGGGATGCGGCGAGGGGATGGGCCGCTCTCCGGGATGCGGCCCTATCCGCCGCAGGGATCGGGCCGTTCGCCGGCAAAGGGCCCACTGGCGTCAGCCTATCCGTGCCGTGTCTCCC
Organism: Chloroflexi bacterium UBA4736; assembly: GCA_002404015.1. GTDB lineage: Bacteria > Chloroflexota > Dormibacteria > Dormibacterales > Dormibacteraceae > UBA4736. The sequence goes on along the minus strand of DHIW01000031.1, from coordinate 18,062 downwards.
GCCCGCACGACTCCCTCTCTCACCGCCGCCTTTCGGCGATCTCGAGGGCGACCCGCTGGGCGAAGTCTTCGAGGGGCTCGGCGGTCTGGGCGCCGGCCCGGTCGCGAACGGAGACCTCGCCCGCCTCCCTCTCGCGGTCGCCCACGATCGCCATGTAGGGGACCTTGCGGGCCTGGGCCTCGCGGATCTTCTTGTTCATCCGCTCCTGCGAGTCGTCGAGATCGACCCGGATCCGCGACCGCTTCAGGCGTGCGGCCACCTCGGCCGCAAACGGCAGGTGGGCGTCGGTGATCGGGATGACCACCACCTGGGTCGGCGCCAGCCAGGTGGGAAAGGCGCCTGCGTACCTCTCGATCAGGTAGGCGAAGAGCCGCTCCATCGCGCCCGCTGCCCCGCGGTGGACCATGACCGGGCGCCGACGGCCCCCGTCCTCCGCCACGTACTCGAGGTCGAACAGCTCCGGCAGCTGGAAGTCGACCTGGACCGTCGAGTTCGTGAACTCGCGGTGCATGGCGTCGCGGACCTGGAAGTCGATCTTGGGACCGTAGAAGGCGGCCTCGCCCGGGCCCAGCCGGTAGACTTGGTCGAGCGACGCCAGCGCCCCGGCCAGCGCAGCCTGGGCCGCCGACCACTCCGCCTCGCCGCCGATCCACTTGGCCTTCGTGTCGTCCCGAACCGAGAGCCGGTACCAGTACTCGTCGACTCCCAGGACCTCCGAGAAGTACATCGCCAGCTCGAGCGACCCGCGCACCTCCTGCTCCAGCTGCTCCGGGGTGCAGAAGATGTGGGCGTCGTTGAGGGCGAAGGCGCGCACTCGGTTCATCCCGGACAGCTCGCCCGACTTCTCGAACCGCCAGTTGTTGCCGATCTCGGCGATCCGGAGGGGGAGGTCGCGGTAGCTCCTTAGCTCCGTCTGGTACACCAGGATGTGGTGCGGGCAGTTCATCGGCCGCAGCTCGAGCACCTCGCCCGACTCCTCGAACCGCATCGGCGGGTACATGCTGTCGTGGTAGCGGTCCCAGTGCCCGCTCTTCTTGTAGAGGTCGAGGCGTGCGACGTCCGGCGTCCGCACGTGCTGGTAGCCGCGCTGGACCTCCTCGTCGACGATCCAGCGCTCGATCTCCCGGCGGACCGTGGCCCCCGCTGGCAGCCAGAGCGGCAGGCCGGCCCCGGTCCGCTCGTCGAAGGCGAACAGCTTCAGCTCCCGCCCCAGCCTCTTGTGGTCGCGCTTCTCGGCCTCGGCCAGGTCGTGTAGATACTGGTCCAGCTCCTCGCGGGTGGGCCAGGCGGTGCCGTAGATGCGGGTGAGCATCTTGTTGTGCTCGTCGCCCCGCCAGTAGGCGCCCGCCAGGCGCATCAGCTTGAAGGCATGGATGTCGCCTGAATCCCGAACGTGGGGGCCCCGGCAGAGGTCCACGAACAAGTCACCGGTCTGGTAGGTGGAGATGACCTCGTCGTCCTTGGCCTCGGCCTCCAGGATCTCCAGCTTGTAGGTCTGGCCCAGCTCCTTGAAGAGCTCGATGGCCTGGGCCCGGGGCAGCTTGACCTGCACGAACGGCAGCCGCTTCCGGATGATCTCGGCCATCTTCTTCTCGATCGGCCTGAGGTCGCTCTCGCCGATCGGCTCGGGCAGCTCGAAGTCGTAGTAGAAGCCGTTCTCGATAGGCGGGCCGATCGCGTACTTGGTCCCCGGGTGCAGCTGGCAGACGGCCGCCGCCAGGACGTGGGCCGTCGAGTGCCGGAGCACGTAGAGGGGTTCGGAGGAGGGTTCCTCGGCGTACTCCGCCATGGGTCGTCCAGTATATGGAGCCCTCTATATGGAGCTGATCGCGATCGACATCCGGGCCCTCGCCGACGCCATCGGGTACCCGGCGGCGGGCCTCGGCATCCTGATCGAGAGCGCCGGGATCCCCTTCCCCGGCGAGACCGCGCTCCTGGCGGTGGCGGCCTACGCCGCAGCCGGCCACCTCGACATCCGGCTGGTGGTTCTGATCGGCGCCGCGGGCGCGACGGTCGGCGCGGACATCGGCTATCTGGCCGGCTACAAGGGCGGCCGGCCCTTCGTGGAGCGATTCGGGCGGATCCTGCGCCTGAACCCCTCCCACATGGCCCGCAGCGAGCTCTTCTTCAGCCGCTACGGCGACGCCGCCGTCTTTTTCGGCCGCTTCGTCCTCGGCCTGCGGACATGGGCCTCGGTCCTGGCGGGGATGTCGCGGATGCCGTTCTGGCGCTTCCAGCTCTTCAGCGCGCTCGGCGGCACCCTCTGGGCGATCGTGATCGGCGCCGTCGGCTACTTCCTGGGCAACAACTGGGCCCTGGTCGTGCGCCTGGTCCAGGGCCTCGGGATCGGCGGCCTGGCGATCGTCATAGCGCTCGGGCTGGCCCTGCTCCTGCTCCGAAGGCGCGCGTCGCGTACCTAGCCATCGCCAGCCCGGTGCCGGCCAGCAGCAGGCCCAGGACGGCGATCACGCGGTTGATCCCGAAGAAGTCGGAGAGCGCGGCCGCCAGCAGCACCGGGATCGCGGTCACGCCGTTCACGACCATGAACAGCAGCGCGAAGATGCGGCCGCGAACGCTGTCCTCCGTGTTCTCCATGAGGTAGGTCAGTGAGGGGATCAGGAGCACGCCGAACTCCAGGCCGAGCAGGAGGCTGAAGACGGCGCCCACGTAGCGCGCGCCCTCCCGGAGCTGGTGCACGTCGCGCATCGCCGAGGGCACGGCGGCCATCAGGAGGAGCGTGAGCCCGGTCGCCAGAAGCCCTCCGACCAGCAGCCGGGCCCGGTTCAGGTTGCGGCCGGCCTGGCCCAGGACGAGGGCGCTGACCAGGGCGCCGACCGTGGCCGGGACCAGGATGATGTAGCTGTCCTGGGCCTCGATCCCGACCACCTGCGTGACGTACGCGGGCGCCAGCGTGAACATCATGAACATCACCAGCACGGCCAGCGACAGCCCGTAGAAGGAGAGCAGCAGCATGGCCGAGCCGCGTAGCGCGTCAGCGCCCTCCTTCAGCTCGATCGCAAGCTGGTGGAAGGGGTGGCGGTCCTGGTCGGAGTCGTCGCGGTCCTCGGTTTTGGGGATTCTGGCGAGCCAGATCAGGACGCCGGCAACCGCAAAGAGCCCGACCGCCCACCAGTAAGGGGCGTAGATGTCGATCCGGGAGACGACCGGCGCCAGCGCGCCGCCGACCACCAGCGTGAGGACCATCGTCATCAGGACCATGGAGTTGGCGGTGATCAGCGACTCCCTCGACACCACCGTGGGGATCGCGGCGGCCTCAGCCGGGCTGAACAGCTGGCCGACGGCGGAGAACAGGAAGGTGATCACCAGCAGGTGAAGGAACTCGCCGTGTAAGGTCGGCACCAGCGAGGCCAGCGGAATCAGGGTGACCAGGGCCGCCCGCGCGAAGTTCGTGACGACCATGATCAGCTTGCGGTCTTGGCGGTCCGCGAAGACCCCGGCCAGGGGCGCTATCACGACCGCGGGAACCGTGTAGGCGAGCAGGGTGATGGCGACCGGCGTGCTGCCGCCCGCCAGGCGGTAGGCCAGGATGATCAGCGAGAACATGAGGAACTTGTCGGCCAGCTGGGCCGCCAGCTGGGCGAACCAGATCAGCCGGAAGTCGCGCTGGCCGAGGACGTAGAGAAACCCGCTCTGCCCGGCCTCGGGCCCCCCCGACCCCCGCTCCGGCAGCCCCATCGGTGACCTCAGCCTACGACGCGAACGCCGCATATACGCTCGTCCACTCTTCCAGGTTCAACGTCTCCGGGCGCCGCTTGGGGTCTATGCCGGCGGCCGCCAGGCGCGTCGCTGCCTCGGCCCCGGGCACGCCGGCCACCCGGGCCAGGCTGCCCTGCAGCTGCTTGCGCCGGAACTGAAAGACCGCCTCCGCGAACCGCAGGAAGCCGTTCATGTCGGGCACGCCGACAGCCGGCCGGTCGCGCACCTCCATCACCACCAGCGCCGAGCCCACCCGCGGCCGCGGCTCAAAGGCTTCCGCGGGCAGCTCGAGTGCGATCCGGGGTTCGGTGAACGCCTGCACCGAGACCGTGGCCAGGCTCCAGCCGCCGTTGCCGAGCCAGCGGTCGGCCACCTCGCGCTGCACGACCAGGCTGATCCGCCGGGGTCGGGGCGGCTCGTCCAGCAGCTTCCGCATCAGGGCCCCGGTCAGGTAGTAGGGGATGTTGCCGACGACCACCTCCCCGCCGGCCGGGAACATCCCGGCCAGGTCCACCGTCAGGATGTCCTGCTCCACCACCTCGGCGCCGGGCACCATCTGGCGCAGGATGCGGGCGAGGCCGCGATCCAGCTCGACGGCCACCAGCCGGCGGCTCAGCCCGGCCAGCCTGACGGTCAGGGTGCCCGCGCCGGCGCCGACCTCCAGCACCTCGTCCCCGGCCTGGATGCCGGCCGCCGCAACCACCTGGTCGCGAAGGCCGGGGTCGACCAGGAAGTTCTGGCCGAAGCTCTTCTTGGGCCGGACGCGCGCCTGGCGCAGGAGCCGGTCCAGCTGCTTGCGATCTGCGGGGTCTACCTGGCTCAGTGGTCCAGAACGTACACCGCGACCGCCCGCCGGCCCCACTGGACGGCGGTGGCGCAGGTCATCCAGAGGTCGACCGCGTCGCCGTGGATCCCGCCCCCGGTGTCCACGGCGTAGCCGAACCCGTAGCCCTCGACGTACAGGTGGCTGCCCAGCTTGATGACGCTGGGGTCGACGGCGATCGAGCCGGGCCCGGCCTGGGTGCCGGTTCGGGTGGTGCCGGTCAGGCAGTAGGCCGTGACGTTCTTCGAGTGGAGCGCCTGCGTGTAGCCGTAGCCGGGGTCGGCCGGCAGCCGGGGCGGCCGGGTGCCCCGGAAGACGACCCGCTCCTGGGGCGCCAGTGTGAGGTGCCGGCTGACCTCCCGCTGCGCCACGACCTGGCCGTTCTCGGTCGTGATCTCGGTCGCCACCTCCTGGATACCGTCGACGCCGGCGCTGCCGACCCGCGTCAGCCCGACGTCCAGGGCGGGGTCCGCGAGCTCCCGGGTCAGGAACCCGACTCTGACCGTGCTGAGCTGGATCGCCCGATCGACCGCCACGACGTCGATGCGGGTGCCTTCCGAGATCGCCTGGTCGAGGACGGCGGGCGCGCCGTCCACCAGCAGGCGGTCACCGGGTCCCACCGCGACACCCAGGTCGGAGAGCACCTGGGCCACCGTGTCGGCGAGCAGGCCGGCGCGCATCGGCGTCCCGCGGAAGTTCAGCAGCACCGGGGTCAGAGGCTGCCAGGTCGGACCGCCCGGTCCCAGCCGCAGCGTGTCGCCGCCGCCGCCTGCGAAGCCGCCAGCGCGGAGAGCATCGGGCGCCGGCGCCGTCGAACGGGCCGCGGCCGGCGCGGCGTCGATGCGCGCGGGCACGACAAGGCCCGGTCCGGCCGCCGCGCCGGCGGTCGGAGCCAGATAGCCAAGTGATAGGGCGGTCACCCCAAAGGCCAACAGGCCTTTGAGGCGAATCCCCCCACAGGGGGCCCCCCAGAATGTCCCCACAGCCAGAGGCGGGATTCTATATCAGGATCCGCGGAAAGAGGCTACGAACATTTGCCGCCTGAATCTCGTCCAGCTGCTCCAGCGAGAGCCCGCGCACCTCGGCCAGCCGGCGGGCGGTGTCCATCAGCCAGGCCGGGCGCATCCGGCCGCTGCGGCCCTGGGGGGTGCCCCAGGGAGCGTCCGTCTCGAGCAGGAGCCGGTCCGCGGGCACCTTGCGGGCCACCTCGCGCAGCGGCTCCCGGCTGGCCCTGGTCAGCACGCCTGAGAACGAGATGAAGAAGCCCAGGTCCAGGAACCTCGCGGCCCACTCCCAGTCCAGCGTCCAGTAGTGCATCACGCCGCGCAGGCCGGGCCGCGCCCTGAGGATGCGGTGGACCTCCGCCTCCGTGCCCCGGGTGTGTACGCAGACGGGAAGGTCGAGGTCCTGGGCCAGGTCGCACAGGTCCGAGAACCAGCCCTCCTGGGCGTCGTGCGGACCGCGGTGCTCGTCCTCGTGGTCGAGCCCGACCTCGCCGATGGCCACCACGCGCGGCCGCAGGGCCAGCTCGCGCAGGGCGTCCAGGTCGGGGCCCTCCTGGTTGAGCGGGTGATGGCCGGCGGCGGCGAACACGGCCGGCTTCTGCTCCGACCAGTCCGCGACCTGGCGGCTGGTGGCCAGGTCCACGCCCATCGCGATCACCGCGCCCACCCCGGCGGCGGCCGCCTCCGCCAGGGCGCCGTCGGGGTCCTCCACCTCCTCCAGGTGGAGGTGGGTGTCGACGAACGCTATTCCTGCATCCTCCCCAGCTCCTCTTCGACAACCGAATCGTCGAGCTTCTTGAAGAGGGCCGCCGGCTCCGGCAGCGGGCGGCCCGGCTCCAGGGCGGAGGGCAGCCAGCGGTCGAGCTCCGGATAGTCGCCGGTAAGGACCTGGTGGGCGGCTCCCGCCTCGGCGTGCTCGCGCACCACCGGCATCGGCGAGATCACGTCCTCGTAGCCCAGCATCTCGTGCAGGCGCTGGCTGGAGAAGGGCAGGAAGGGCGTGAACGCCAGCTTCAGGTTGTCGACGCAGCGGAGCGCCACGTAGAGCACGGTGCCGGCGCGCTCCCGGTCCTGCTTGATCACCATCCAGGGCTGTTCCGCGCCCAGGTACACGTTGACCCGGGCGGCCACGGCCATGGCGTGCTTGATGGCGGCCTGGAACTTGGCCTGGGCCAACAGCGTGCCCACCTCGGTCAGCGCGGCCTCGCTCTCGGCGAGCACCTGGCGGTCGGCCTCGCTGAGAGGTCCCGGCTCGGGCACGGCGCCGAAGTTGCGGTGGGCGTTGACAAGCGTGCGGTTGGCGAGGTTGCCCCACGTGCTCACGAGCTCGTCGTTGTTGCGGCGCACGAACTCCGACCAGGTGAAATCGGTGTCCTGGTTCTCCGGCCCCGCGATCATCAGGTAGTAGCGGAGGGCGTCGGCGTCGTACCGGGACAGGAAGTCGCGGACCAGGATGACGCGGCCGCGGCTGGTGGAGAACTTCTTGCCCTCCATGTTCAGGTACTCGCTGGACACGATGTCGTCCGGCAGCTCGAGGTCACCCACGCCGAGCAGGATGGCCGGCCACATGACCGTGTGGAACGTGATGTTGTCCTTTCCCATCACGTAGTAGTGCCAGGCTTCGGGGTTCTGCCACCACTCCTGCCAGGCGTCCGGCGTGCCGCGCTGGACGGCCCACTCGATGGAGGCCGAGAGGTAGCCGATGACCGCGTCGAACCAGACGTAGATCTTCTTGTCCGGGCGGTCCCGCCAGCCATCGAGTGGGACCGGCACGCCCCAGTCGAGGTCGCGGGTG
>DHIW01000031.1:10262-10549 GCA_002404015.1 Chloroflexi bacterium UBA4736 | reverse complement strand
TAGATCTTCTTGTGGGGGTTGTCCACCCAGCCCGGCAGCGGCACCGGGACGCCCCAGTCGAGGTCCCGCGTGATCGCCCGCTGCTTCAAGTTGCTGACGAAGTCGAGCGAGTACTTGCGCACGTTCGGGCGCCAATCCTCGTGGGCCCTGATCCAGCGCGACAGCTGGTCGCCGAATGCTGGCAGGTCGAAGAAGAGGTGCTCGGTCTCCTTGAACTCCACGGGCGCCCAGCTGCCCCGCTGGTGGGGGTCGATCAGGTCGGCCGGGTCCAGCTGGTTGCCGCAGTT
>DHIW01000031.1:0-10063 GCA_002404015.1 Chloroflexi bacterium UBA4736 | reverse complement strand
CGAGCTGGTTGCCGCAGTTGTCGCACTGGTCGCCGCGGGCGTCCGCAAATCCGCAGATCGGGCAGGTGCCCTCGATGTAGCGGTCGGGCAGGGTGCGCCCGCTGGCCGGGTCGAAGGCCCCCATCTGGGTCTTCTTGACCAGGTAGCCCTTCTCGTAGAGCTTCAGGAAGAGGTCCTGCGTGACCCGGTAGTGGTTGGCGGTCGTGGTCCTGGTGAAGATGTCGTAGGTCATCCCCAGGGCCCGCAGGTCCTCCAGGATGAGCGCGTTGTTGCGGTCCACGAACTCGCGCGGCGGGATGCCCTGCTCGTCGGCCTCGTACGTGATCGGGGTCCCGTGCTCGTCGGTCCCGCTCGCCATCAGCACGCGGGAGCCGCGCAGGCGCTCGAAGCGGGCGAGCACGTCGGCGGGCACCGCGAAGCCCGCCACGTGACCGATGTGGCGGGGGCCGTTGGCGTAGGGCCAGGCCGGGGCGACGAGTACGGTTCTGGGCTCAGGCACCGGAGATGACAAGGGTAAACTCGCCGCGCGCGCGGTCGCCCAGGGCGTCCAGCACCTCGGCCGCGGTGCCTCGCAGGACCTCCTCGTGCAGCTTGGTCAGCTCGCGGGCGACCGCCACCCGGCGCTCCGGGAGCGCTTCGGCCAGCACGGCCAGGGACTTGGTCACTCGGTGCGGCGACTCGAAAGCGACCGCCGGCCGCTCCTCCTCGCGGAGCGACTCGAACAGGCGCCGCTGCTCGCCCGGCTTGCGAGGCAGGTAGCCGAGGAACACGAAACCGGGGCCCGCGAAGCCGGCCACGGCCAGCGCCGAGGTGACGGCGCTGGGGCCCGGAACGGGGACGACCGAGTGGCCCGCCGCCCACGCCGCCTCCACCAGGCGCTGGCCGGGATCGCTGACCGTGGGCGTGCCGGCGTCGCTCACGAGCGCCACATCGCCCTCCTCCAGCGCGTCCAGCACTCTCGGCAGCCCGCGCCGCTCCACCGGCGCCCGGTAGGAGATGAGCGGCTTGCGGATGCCGTGGCGGGCGAGCAGCCGGCCGGTCACCCGGGTGTCCTCGGCGGCGATCGCGCTCACCTCGCCCAGCACGCGGAGGGCGCGCAGCGTCACGTCCTCCAGGTTGCCGATCGGGGTGCCGACGACGAAGAGGGTGCTCAGGGCAGGGCGGACGAGGTGCCCGCGCCCACCCACTCCTCGATCCTCTCCCCCATCCGCTCGGCCGGGCCCTGGTAGCGGGAGGCCGGGGGCAGCACCTCCAGGAACGCGCGGCCGTACTCCCGGCTGGAGATGCGGTTGTCCAGGATGATGACCGCCCCCCGGTCGCTGCTGCGGCGGATCAGGCGGCCGAAGCCCTGCTTCACGCGCAGGGCGGCCTGGGGCAGGGCGTAGCCGCTGAAGGCGTCTCTGACCTGCTCCGCGCGGGCGGCGAAGACGGGTTCGGTGGGGACCGGGAAGGGCAGCCGCACCATGATCACGCAGGACAGCCGGTCTCCGGGGATGTCGATCCCTTCCCAGAAGCTGGCCGTGCCCAGCAGGAGCGGGCGCTCGCTCTCTACGAACGCCTTCAGGACCTGCCGACGCTGGCCGTCGATCCCCTGGCCCAGGATCAGCACATCGTCCAGGTCGCTGCGATGCTTCAGTTGCGCGTAGACGTCTCGAAGCTGCCGGTGCGAGGTGAAGAGGACCAGGGTCCGGCCGCCGATCCGGGCCGCCACGTCGGCGATGACGTCCTCCAACATGGGCTCGAACTCCGGTTCCTGGGGCTCGGGCATGTCCGAGGGCAGGCAGACAAGGGCCTGGTTCAGGTAGTCGAAGGGAGAGGCCAGGATGAGCGTCTCGACCTCGGGACCCAGGCCCACGCGCGAGCAGAAGTAGTCGAAGCTGCCGGCGACGGCCAGCGAGGCTGAGGTCAGGATCACCGACGAGCGGCCGTGGTAGACCTGCTCGCGCAGCAGTGAGCCCACGTTGAGCGGCGCCGAGCGCAGCAGGAGGTTGTTGGTCCGGGCCAGCAGCGTGAACCAGTACACGCGGTTGGGGTCCGGCTCCACCAGCGCCTCCCGGAGCAGGGCGGCCGCCTCGACCAGCCGGCCCCGGATGATCTCCAGCTCGCGGAGGGCCTGGTCGGGCTCCTCCCCGCCCAGCCAGTCGCGGCTCATCGCGACCGCCCTCCGCACGTGGGCGTCGAGGGCGGCCAGCGCCGTGGCGGCGTCCTGGCCCAGGCCCTGCACCCGCGCCCAGCCTTCGGCCGCACGGTGGTCCGGCACGATGCGAATCGACTCGTCCCGGCGGCCCGGCTCGGCTGGCAGCTGGACCTGCAGCCAGGCGGTGCAGGCTTCGAAGAGGTCGGCCGACCGGCGCCGCGCCGCCAGGGCGGCAGGGACGGCCTCGTCAAGAGCGTCGCTCGAGGAGGCCAGCTGGGGCTGGACCCGGATCTCCTCCAGGAGCCCCAACCGGCGCCGGCCCGGGCCCTCGTCGAGGGCCAGCCGGTCCAGGAGGGCCATCAGCCCGGGGCCGTCGACCTCCTGGCGCAGGCCCTGGGTGGCGGCGTCCTCGAGGTGGTGGGCCTCGTCGATCACGAGGTGGTCGTAGGCCGGCAGCACGCCGCCGCCGGCGCCCGCGTCGGCCAGCAGCAGGGCGTGGTTCACGATCACCAGGTCCGCCCGCTCGGCCTCGGCCCGGGCCCGGTGCACGAAGCAGTCCTCGGCGGTGCAGTGGATGCCCACGCAGTCGAGCGGGTCGGAGGCGATCCGGGCCCAGAAGACCTCCTCCCGGCCGTGCAGGCGCAGCTCGGAGCGGTCGCCCGTCTCGGTCTGGTTGAGCCAGACCAGCACCTTGAGCTTGAACATCAGCTCGTCAGCCTCCAGGCAGGGCTCGGCCAGGTAGCGCCGCCAGCGCCGGAGCGAGACATAGTTGGGCCGGCCCTTGAGCAGGCAGGCCTCGAAGTCCCAGGGCAGCCACTCCCGAAGCGCCGGCAGGTCCTTCGCGATCAGCTGCTCCTGGAGCGTGTGGGTGTTGGTTGATACGACCACCCGCTCGCCGCGCTTGATGGCCCGGGCCAGGGCCGGGATCAGGTAGGCCAGGCTCTTGCCGGTGCCGGTGCCGGCCTCCACGGCCAGCATCCCGCCCCGCTGCATCGTCTGAGCGACGGCGAGCAGCATCTGGCCCTGGGCCTCGCGATGCTCGTACTCGGGGAAAGCCCCCGCCAGGGGCCCGTCTGGTCCGAGTAGGCCGGCCAGGAAATGGGGATCGTCGTCCGCCGCGCCGCCCCCCGCGCGGCGCCCGACGCGCTCGGCCAGCGCAGACCGCCGCCGCGGCTCGACCGGCAGCACGAGCAGGTTGGCGGTCAGCGCTTCGGAGAAGAAGCGGGCCACGGCCCAGACGTACGGCGCGACCAGCGCCAGGATCGACTCCTTGAGCGGCTCGGGCAGCGCGGCCGCCTCCTCGCGCAGCCGCAGGAAGAGCTGGCGGGTGGCGTCCGCGTCATCGAGGGCTCTGTGCGGCCGGGGCTGCTCGAGACCCAGCTCGGCCGCGAGGGGCGGCAGGCTGTGGCTGGCGGCGTTGGGGAGCAGAATCCGGGCCACGTCCAGCGTGTCGAGGATCTGCTCTCCTTCCGGCCAGAGCCCCGCCGCGGCCAGGAAGTCCACGTCGAGGCGGGCGCCGTGGCCGACCGGCTGGCGGCCGCGCATGAACTCGGCCAGCGTGCCGAGAGCGGCCTCTGGCGAGGGCGCCCCGGCCAGGTCGGCGGGGGCGATCCCGGTGAGCTTCAGGACGGCGTCCGGAACCGTCCGTCCGGGGTCGGCCAGGCGGTCGAGCGTCGCCACGACCCCTCCGGTCGTGAAGGCGACGGCGCCCACTTCGATGACCCTGTCCCGGTCGGGGTCCAGCCCCGTCGTCTCGAGGTCGAGGGCGACGTACTCCATGAAGCTGCGCGGAGTTTACGAGGATGGCCGGCCAAAGGCGGCGATAGCCAGCGCTCTAACCGGTATAGTTTCGTGCGCCCATGCAGGCTGGAGCCATCGTCGCCCCCAAGACGATCGAAGACCTCAAGATCCGCCGCGACCTGGTCTCGAGCCTATTGCTGCGCACCATCGCATTCGCCGACCAGTTGAGCGGCGCCGCCCTGGAGAACCGGCTGGGCCTGCCCTTCGAAACCCTGCAGCCTCTGATCGAGGAGTTTCAGCGGGCGCAGCTCATGGACACCGTCGGATTCTCCAACGAGGCTGGGCTCGACGGCCGACCCATCCCGGTCCGCATGGCCTATACAGTGTCGAGCGCCGGTCGCCAGCGCGCCGCCGAGATGTCCAACGTGCAGACCCGCTACCTGGGTCCCTGCCCAATCCGCTACGAGGACTACGTGGAGCTGGTCCAGGGCCAGGTGCCCACTCGCTCGCACATCACCGACGCGATGCTCAAGAAGGCGCTCGGCGAGCTGCAGCTGGAGCAGCACATCATCGACCAGATCGGCGGCGCGATGGTCTCGCGCTCCTCGCTCTTCATCTTCGGGGCACCCGGCAACGGCAAGTCCACGATCACAGAGCGCATGGCCCAACTGATGGGGTCGCCCGTCGAGATCCCTCACGCGGTGGCGGTCGGCGACGAGATCATCCGGCTCATCGACCCCGTCTTCCACCGCATCGCCGAGGGGGAGCAGCCCGCCGACCGCCGGCTCCTCAAGATCGAGCGACCGGTCGTGATGGTCGGCGGCGAGCTGCAGGTGCATCAGCTCGAGCTCAACTACGACGCGTCCAACCGCTACTACGAGGCGCCTCTCCAGTGGAAGGCCAACACCGGCGTCTTCGTGATCGACGACTTCGGCCGCCAGGAGGTGCCCCCGATGCGCCTCCTGAACCGCTTCATCGTCCCCATGGAGAAGAAGGTCGACTACCTCGACCTGTCGGCCTCCGGCCGCAAGATCGAGATCCCCTTTCTCTGCCAGGTCGTCTTCTCCACCAACCTCTCGCCTGCCTCCCTGGTGGACGAGGCGTTCCTGCGCCGGATGGCCTACAAGATCGGCGTCGGCAACCCTTCTTCGGAGGCCTTCACGCGGATCTTGCAGTACGAGTGCCAGAAGAACGGGGTGCCCTGGGTACCGCAGGCGGTGCCCTACCTGCTCGGCCTGTACACGAAGACCAAGCGGCCCTTGCGGGGCTCGCATCCGCGGCAGATAATCGCCCGCCTGGTGGACTTCGCGGCCTACCGGCAGCAGCAGGCGGCGCTCAGCCCGCAGACGCTCCAGGAGGCGTACGACGCCTGCTTCAACGCGGCCCTCGCCAGCGTCACCGACGAAGACTGGGCCGTGCCCGCGAGCAAGTAGGACCTACTCCTCTCCGACCCTCCAGCGGGTTGGCGATCCGGTGAAGTCGCCGGACCTGAGACCGAAGACCCAGCGCGGCCGAACCTCGACCGTCGCGTTCAGCGTGGGGTCAACCAGCTCCATCGAGTAGTCCGTCTCGTACTTGGCGTTGACCAGGTCCAGGAAATGACGCAGCTCCGGGTCGCTGCTCGCGACCCGGGCGCGGCCCTCCAGCATGACCGGGTTGAGCGCGTCCTCCCTGGCTAGCACCACGGCCGGGTTGGCGACCAGGTTGCGCACCTTGCGCGATCCCAGGGAGCTGCTGAACCACAGCCGCCCGGCCTCCCACACCGCCCACACCGGCATCATGTGCGGCCGTCCCTCGGGCCAGGTCGTTGCAAGCCAGAAATGGCGCGAAGCGCGCAGCTGCTCCTCGGCCCAGGACCACGGCAGCAGGCCGCTGCCCGCCTCCGGCCCGACGACCCCGTAGCCGGGCATGTGCGGCCGCCGGCTGGGCGGCTCGGGGTCCGGTAACATCAGTCGGGGTCCGGCGACATCAGCCCGGCTCGTACACGTGGTCGAGGCGGTGGCGCAGCCCGATCAGGTCGGCGTACTCGCCCCGCATCGCCTCGGGCAACAGCTCCGCGATCCGGAGCATGATCGCGTCGGCGGCCTCCTGGCGGTCGATCCGAGAACCGTCGGGTGCGCGCTTGCGGACCTTGAAGGGCCGCCCGAAGCGGAGCTCTACGGGCACCCGCCGAGGCAATCTCGAGCCCTTGTGGAAGCACTCCCTGGTGCCGATCAGGGCCACCGGCAGGACGGGCGCTCCGCTCAACTGGGCGATGAAGCCGGCACCTGGCTCGGCCTTGACCAGCCCGCCCGACTCGACCCGGGTCCCCTCCGGGTAGAGGATCAGGGCGTGACCAGCCTTCAGCTCGTCGAAGGCGCGGGTCAGGGCTCGCCGGTCGGCACTGTGCCGTCTGACGGGGAACGCGTGGTACTTCGTGAAGATCCAGGAGGTGAAGTTCTTCTTGGCGAAGTACTCGGACTTCGCCATGCTCCAGCTGTCCCGCCGGGGCAGGAAGGCCGGCACCATCGGAGGGTCGATGGTCGAAGCATGGTTGGCGCAGACCAGCAGGGGCCCGCGGCGCGGCACCTGCTCCCGGCCCGTGACCCGGAAGCAACCGATCAGGTACGTGCCCGTCACGAAGCGCATGACCCAGCACAGGAAGCTGAACATCATCGCTCGATTTGCGCCAGCACGGCGTCCACCACACCGTTCAGGTCGAGGTCGTCCGTCTCGATGATCACGGCGTCCTCGGCGGGGCGCATCGGCGAGGCGGAGCGCTGGCTGTCGCGTCGGTCGCGCTCCGCGACCTCGCGGGCCAGCTCGGCAGGGTCGGCCTTCTCGCCCCGAGCCTCGATCTGGCGCGCCCGCCGGCGCGCCCGCTCCTCGACGCTGGCCGTCAGGAAGAACTTGTGGGCGGCATCGGGAAACACGACCGTGCCGATGTCGCGGCCGGCCATCACGACCCCGTTGCGGCCGAGCGCCCGCTGCTGGGCGACCAGGGAGAGCCGGACGCCGGCGACCTTGGCCACCTTGGAGGCCGCCTCGCTCAGCTCGGGCCCGTACACGCGGTCGGTGTAGTCCTCCCCGTCCACCTCGACCTTGCGGCCGTCGATGCGTAGCTTCACCGAGTTCGCCAGGCGGGTGAGCGCGGCACCGTCGTCCAGCGGTACTCCGCGCTCGGCGGCGACCGCGGCGATCGCCCGGTACATGAGCCCGCTGTCCACGAAGGGCAGGCCCAGGCGCTCGGCCACCCGCCGGCCCACCGCCGATTTGCCGGAGCCGACGGGGCCGTCGATGGCCACGATCACCAGTGTCCTGCTCCGGAGAGTCCGGGCGCCGAGGGCAAGGAAGGGGTGGCACTAGGAGGAGCGCACTCTAGGTGCGTGACGACGACGGGCTGGGCCCCCTGACGCCGCCATCGGTGTCCGGAGCCGCAAATTGCCGACGAGTCTTCGGAGCGGGACACTAGAGCCTGGCCGCGTGCTTCAGGGCCGCTATCTCCGGTGGCCTCAGCCGCCGCCAGCTGCCCGGCCTCAGGCGCCCCAGCCGGATCGGACCGAACGACGTCCGCGTCAGCTCCTTGACCGGGTGGCCGACCGCCTCCAGCATCCGGCGGACCTGGCGGTTGCGGCCCTCGCGCAGAACGAGGCGGACCTGGGCCAGCCCGCGCGCCGTCCCCACCAGCTCCACCTCGGCCGGCTGAGTGCGGCCGTCCTCCAGCTGGACGCCCGTCGCCAGGTTTCGCAGGTCCCGCTCGCCCGGCATCCCGGTGACGGTGGCCATGTACTCCTTTGCCACCTTGTAGCTGGGATGGGCGAGCCGGTTGGCGAGCTCGCCGTCGTCAGTGAGGAGGAGCAGGCCGTGGGTGTCCATGTCCAGCCGCCCCACCGCGAAGAGCCGGCCCGGACCCGCCTCATTCCCGACCAGGTCGAACACGGTGGTCCGGCCCCGCTCGTCGCTGGCGCTGACGATCACCCCGGCGGGCTTGTTGATCGCGATGTAGCTGTGCGCCGCCGGCGGACGGACGTCGTGCCCCTCCACCGTCACGCGGTCTCGCCCGGGATCGATCAGCAGGCCCTCCGGGGGCGGCACTCTGCCGTTGACGCGGACGGCACCGCTCGCGATGAGCCTGTCCGCCGAACGTCTGCTGGCTACCCCGGCCCTGGCCAGGAACCGATTCAGGCGTTCCTCTGCGATGTCTCCGCCTCCGGGAAGGGCAGCTGCTCCAGGTTCTCGAGGCCGAGCACCTGGAGGAAGCGCATGGTGGTGCCGTAGAGCTTGGGCAGGCCGGGGCCGGTACCCCTGCCCACCTCGGTCACCAGGTCGCGAAGCTCGAGGTTGCCGAGGACGCTGTCGCAGTTGACGCCTCGGATCTCCTCGATCCGGGACCTGGTGACCGGCTGGTTGTAGGCCACGATCGCCAGCGTCTCGTAGGCCGCCGGCGAGAGCTTGCCCGTCACGTCCGGCCGCAGCGCCCGGCGAACATAGGCAGCGACCTCCGGCCGCGTCACCAGGTGGACCTGGTCCTGGTGCCTCTGGAGCATCAGCCCCCGCCTGCTGAGCGCCTCTCGAAGCTCGTCAAGCGCGGTCTCGACGGCAGTGCGGTCGGCGTCGGTCGCCTGCTGCAGCTCGCGGACCTTCAGCGGCCGGTTGGAGGTGAAGAGGATGGCCTCGATGGCGGCCGAAAGCCCGACGGTCATCAATGTCCTGCTCCAGAGGGCCGTCGAGCAAGTTGCGGCAGGCACCCGCAGGGTGCCGGTCCCGGCGCCGAGGGCAAGGAAGGGGTGGAACTAGGAGGAGCGCACTTTAAGTGCGTGACGACGACGGGCCGGGCCCCCTGACGCCGCCATCGGCGTCCGGAGCCGCAAATTGCCGACGAATCTCCGGAGCAGGACACTAGGCGGCCTCCACCCAGATCCCGGAGAAGCTGCTCTTCTGGCGGATGCGGATGCGGGCCCGGCGCAGCAGCTCGAGGACCGCGACGAACGTCACAACCGCCTCCAGCCGGTCCTCCGACTCAAGCAGAAGGTCCACCAGGTCGAAAGGGCCGGTCCCCAGGCGGGCCTCGATCAGCTGCACCTTCTCCTCCATCGTCCAGTGGTGGCCCACGAGGACCAGCGGACGGGGCGGGATTCGGGCCAGCACGCTTTGGAACGCGACAACCAGGGCGCCGACCTGGAGCGGTTCCTCCTGGCCAGTCACCTCGACCTGGCGGGCGGGAGGCGAGAACGTGAAGGGCTCCTCGGCGGCGCGCGCCATGAGGCTCTCGGCCATCGCCTTGTACGTGCGGTACTCGTCCAGGCGGCGGCGCACGTCCGCCTCCCAGCCGAGGAGGTCGGTCTCCTCCTCGTCCGGCTCTTCGCCCGGCAGCAGGCGGATCGACTTGAGCAGGAGCAGGCGGGCGGCCAGCCAGAGGAACTCGGCCATCTCCTCCGGGTTCCGAGTCTGCAGGGCGGAGATCTCGGCCAGGTAGGCCTCGGTGAGGGCGGCCAGCGGAACCTGGAGGATGTCGAGCTGCTCGCGCTCGGCCAGCGCCAGGAGCAGCTCCAGCGGACCTTCGAACACGGGCGTCGCGACGTCTAGGCGCGGGCGGACGCCAGGCTGGTCCATCGGTCGGAGATCATACCTCCGTGGTCGCCCGCACCCTGCTCCTGGTCGCCCTGCTCGGGCTGGCGGCGTGCCAGCAGGTGGCGCCGGCGCCCACGCCCTCGCCGTCCGCGACACCGGAGCCCACGCCCCTGGTCGCCCTGCGCGCTCCGAGCGCGGCCGTCCTGGCCGACGCCGACGTCGGCCGGCCCCGGACGGCGGGCCGCGATCACCTGACCGCGACCGAGGCCGCCCGCGACCAGCCCGACGAGGTGCTGGCTCTCGAGCTGTTCTCGGGTTGGGGCTGGGTGGACATGGCGACCCGGACCTGGGGGCCGGTCTCCGTCGAGGTGCTCCAGACGCTGAGGCCGGAGGGGGCGACCCGCGCGTACGCGCTCTGGTCGGGCGAGGCGGAGCTGGCGCCCTTCAGCGCCGCCCCCTGCCCCGCCTCGATCACCGGCCTGGAGCAGTGTCGGTACGGCAGCGCAGCCGACCGGGTGATCGTCGTCGGCCGCCGCGATACGCTCACTTTCAGGCTGGTCGCCGACCCCGGCGCGGCTGAGCGCTTGGCAGCCCTCCAGGCCTCTCGACTCAGGGTCTGAGCGTGGGGGAAACCGT
>DHIW01000007.1 GCA_002404015.1 Chloroflexi bacterium UBA4736 | reverse complement strand
GTAGTGATAGCCGTAGTAGGCCTGGGCCAGCTGCCCGGTCTTGTCGATGGTGAGGTCCTTCTCGGCACCCCAATTGGTCACCTGCCACTGCTGCATCGCGCGGAGGGCGGGGTCGACCTCCGCCACCGGGAGGTCGGTGCGCGAATCGCCCGCGAGGAACTGGTGGTACATCAGCAGGGCGTCCTCCTCGCAGGCGTTCTCGAAGGTCTTCCAGTTGTTACCCGGCGCCTGAACGCTATAGGGGACGGGCAGGACCGCGGCCGCCGGCGCCGTGTCCGTGCTGGCGTTGTTGGCGGTGGCGACGGCCCCGGTGGAATGAGCGGTGGCCGCGGGGTTGGCGAACGTCTTCAGGCTGCCCAGCTGCCCCGCCGTCAGGGCGTGGGAGCTCGCGGTGGTGTGGAGCCGGAAGGCATGCCAGAGCGTACGCCCCTCGGTTAAACCGAATACGAGCAGCAGCGCTACCCCGACCCCGACCGCGATGAGCACCGGCCAGCGCCCTCTGCGCTGACTCCTGCCCCGGCCGAATCCGGCGTAGCTGTCGTCCACGATGACCCGCCCAGCCATCCGTATATCCTACGGACAGGCGCGGAAGTGGCGGAATGGTATACGCGTCGGTCTCAAAAACCGATGCTCGCAAGGGCTTGAGGGTTCGAATCCCTCCTTCCGCAAGCACCTCCTTCCGCAAGACACTTGCGGTTCAGCGTGCGGGTGCCGGCGAGTGGGCAGCAGTAACGGCGTCGCTCGGCGGCCGACTCCGCACCCTAGCGCTCGAACAGCGCGGACGTGGCAGGAGCGAGCGCGTTCCAAGCGACGTGTCACGGGCCGCCTACGTGGATGACATCATCGCCATGGTCGGGAGCTTCTGCACAGATCACCCCGTCTGCCTGGTGGGTCAGTCCCTCGGAGGCCACACTGCCTTGCTTGCCGCCTCCGAACGTCCCGACCTGGTGGGGTCGCTCGTCGTAGTTGAGGCGACGGCGGGAGGTCCGGACGAGGCGGCCGTCGAGCGTGTGCGAGGATGGCTCGACTCGTGGCCGCGACCCTTTGCGTCACGAGAAGAGGCCTTGGAGTTCTTCGGTGGCGGCCAGCAGGGAGATTCGTGGGTTGCGGGCCTGGAGCAGAGAGATGACGGCCTGTGGCCCCGCTTTGACGACGAAGTGATGTTGGACTCGCTGGCGGCGTGCGAAAAGCGCTCGTGGTGGGTGGAGTGGCGCCTCCCCACCTCTTTTCGACGCAGGCGTTCGGCGACGACCCCGGTCGACGCAACCAGCCGGATGACGCATATTTCGGCCTCGGGTATCGCTTCTTGGAATCCAGCGAGCTCTTCCCTCGATTCGAGCACCCAGGCGATCACCAGTCGAGTTGCACCCCTCGCGAGGTAGTTCCGCCAAACCTCAGCGAGGTTCTGCCGTGCCAACCGCCGGTTGCAGGGATCGTTGTCGGGAACCGGGTTGAGATTCGCGAGGTGGTCGAGGTCGACCAGGCCATGGCGAATGTTTCTCCGCTCCAGCAGCCAAGAGATCTCATCCGCGATCTGCGACTTACCCGCACCAATGGTGCCGGAGATGATCAAGGTTGGGATTGGTTGGCGACTCGCGGGCACAGCATGAGGTTATCCCGACCTTCTCATCCGGCTCACAAATCCTGGACTAAGAATTAGGTCAACATGCTGACAAACCACCGCGGCACCCTGATGGGAGTTCCCGCGCCGGTCGTGGTCGCGCTTTGCGGGGCCCTGCTTACGGCGTGCTCCTCGTCCGCTGCGCCCAAGGCCGTGGCCAGCTCCCGGCCCACACCGAGGCCGGCAGTCTCGCCGAGACCCTCGGCCCAGCCCACGTACCCGGCCTACTACATCGAAAGCCTGCGTCGACAGGCCTTTCCCGGCGGCAAGATCGTGATCGGGACGCAGATGTTCCGCGGTGTCGGCTTCACCAAGTACCATGTGACCTGGCCCAGCCAGGGCCAGACAATGACCGGAACCCTGTCGCTTCCTGACGGGCCGGGGCCGTTCCCCGTGGTGATCGTCAACCACGGCCACATCCCCGCCAGTCGGTACTGGATCGGCCAGGACTCCGGTATCTTCGGCGACCCGATGGCGAGCCACGGCATCATCTCGCTCGCGCCAAACTACCCGGGGTACTCAGACTCCGGTCAGCTGGACCCCGTCTATCCCGCGATCATCGGCGAGGCCGTGGCAGACATGGACCTGGTCAGCTCGCTGTCGAGCCTGCCCCAGGCGGATGTACGGCGCGTTGCCATGATGGGTCACTCCAACGGTGGGGGAGTCAGCCTGTTGATCTCGGTGATCGACCCCCGGGTGAAGGCCTTCGCGCTCTTTGCGCCCGTGTCCAGCGACATGGCCGACAACGCTCGGAAATGGTGGACCCCGAGCGGAAGCCTCGGTGCCGCCCCACCGCCGGACGCAGACCCTGAGGTCTACACGCACATATCGCCGCGGAACTACTTCACCAGCGCCACGCCGCCCACGCTCTTTCTCCAGGGCACGGCTGACCAGGACATTCCGGCTGCCTGGACCAACGCCTCCGTCCAGGCTCTTAAGGACAAGGGGGTCGACACCTCCGTGGTCTGGTACCCCGGCGCGGTGCACGACTTGGTGGGGTCGGATCTCGCCGACGCCGATCGCCGGGCCGAGGCCTGGATCCGCCAACACCTCACGTAACAGTCTGGGTTCGGCCGCGGCCGGCCGGACAACCGGCCGCGATAATCGATGCGTACAGCATGCGTCGCGGTTCAGTTCTCGTCCTCATGCTCCTGGTCGCTGGTGCCGGTGTCGGCTATGCGCTCCGCTCCGGTGTGCAGGGCGGTCCGACCACGGTCCTGCTCGACGGGGTTCCGCTTGACTCCGGCTCCCAGCAGGTTCCACCTCATCCGGTCTTGACGCTGGCGCTCGCGAGCGGGTCGCAGAGCTCGGACTATCGGGCTTCGATTGACGGCACCCCGGTCGCCGTCGAATCCCGAGGCGGCGCCGCGACCGTCAGGTTGCCGGCGATGCCGCAGGCCAGCCGGCATCGCCTGACGGTCTGGCGGGCAGGCCTGCTGGGGAGCCGGCTTAACACCAGCGACGTCTCCTTCCGCACCGCCGAACCGCTGCGACTGGCCGCGGCTTGGCTCGTGGGGGCGACCTCAGCCCGGGTCGATGTCAGCTGGTCCCGGCCGCTACAGGACCCGGCGACGCTGGAGTCAGCCCTCCGCACGGCCGGGGCGACGGTCGAGCGCGCTGAGACCAGCATCGTGGGACGCTGGCCGGCCGCCGCCACCGGCGTGAAACTCGGGTTCCGGGTCCAGTCCGGATTCAGCTCCAGCACCGGCTCGTACCTCACCGCGCCGTTCACGCCGGCGCTCACGTTGCCCGCCGGCCGCCCCTATTCCGAGGTGCAGCTCTCTGAACAGCCGGAAGCGAACGCGACCGGCTTGAAGCTACAGGCGTACTACGTCGGCACCCCCACCGGGCGGGCCGACCTCGCCGCTCACGCCAATCGAATCGACGTGCTGACGCCGGACTTCTACGACCTCGGCGGGGACGGCCAACTCGACTCGAAGGTGGACGACGCCGCCCTGGTGATCGCTTCGGCGGCCGGGATTGAGGTCCAACCCCTGGTGACCAACCTCGATTTCGATGCCGACAAAGCCCACGCCGTCATCACCAACCCAACAGGCGCGGCCACCGTCGCCGCCAACCTCGTAGCCGAGGCCCGCCGCCGCGGGTACAAGGGGTATCAGCTCGACTTCGAGAACCTCCACGCCAGCGACCGCGACGGTTTCACCAGGTTCTCGGCGTCCCTGGGCCGGGACCTGGCGGCCGCGGGACTCAAATACACGGCGGCCGTGATCCCGAGCAAATTGTCCGGCGCCGGCGGGATCCTGAGCATCGCGCCGCAGGCTTCAGGCGTATACGACTACCCGGCCCTCAGCCGGGACAGCCGCTGGCTGACCCTGATGGCCTACGACCAGCACACCACCGGTACGCCTCCTGGCCCCGTCGCCGCGATCGACTGGGTACGCGAGGTGCTGGCCGGCGGCAGCGCCGGGGTTGACCACTCGCGGCTCTTCCTGGGCGTGCCGCTCTACTACCGCGACTGGACTCTGGGTGGCGACACCACGGTGGGGCCGTACAGCGAGGCGCTGCAGAACGCGGTCGACACCGGCGCCGGGATCGGCTGGGACTTCCAGGCGGAGTCGGCCTTCGTGCGCTACCGGCGGGCCGGCGCCGAGCATATCCTCTGGATGGACAATGGTGCCAGCCTGGGCGCCAAGATCGCGGTCGCCAGGGAGATGGGCTTCGGCGGCATCTCGACCTGGCGGCTGGGCTTCGAAGACCCCGCCTTCTGGGATCTCTGGCCGAGCC
>DHIW01000004.1:95412-95610 GCA_002404015.1 Chloroflexi bacterium UBA4736 | reverse complement strand
CGACGGCGACGGCGCCGTTCGGGCGGCGGCGGCGGCAACAGCTCGGGCGGCCAGGACGCCGCGCCTTCGGAGCCTGCTCCGGCCGCTCCCGAACCGGCTGCGGCAAGCGGCGGGCGCGGCCTAGGCGGAGTCCTGCGCCGCCTGCGCGGCGGTTAGGCCCGCGGGCTCCACCGACTCCAGGTACTCGATCACGCGCCG
>DHIW01000004.1:1574-95283 GCA_002404015.1 Chloroflexi bacterium UBA4736 | reverse complement strand
CTCCAGGTACTCGATCACGCGCCGGGTCAGCTGGCTGGGCGTCGAAGCTCCGCTGGTGACCCCGACCCGGCTGACTCCCCGGAACCAGGCCAGGTCGATGTCGTCCATGTCGTTGACCAGGTGGGCGGGCTTCCCGGCCAGCTTCTTTACCACCTCCACCAGCCGCAGCGAGTTGGAAGAGCGAGGGCTGCCCACCACAATCACGACGTCGACATACTTGGCCGCCTCGACAGCCGCCTCCTGGCGCTCCTGCGTGGCCCGGCAGATCTCGTTGTGGACCTCGGCGTCGGGGTAGCGCTCGCGCACCCGGTCGATCAGCGACTCGGTGTCCCAGACCGAGAGCGTCGTCTGGCAGGTGATGGCGACCCGCTGGTTGCTGATCTCGAGCGCGTCGATGTCCTCCACGTCCTGCACGAGGTGGACCCGGCCGGGCGCCTCCCCGACGACGCCCTCGGGCTCGGGGTGGCCCCTGCGCCCGATGTAGACCACGTCGTACCCGCGCGCCGCGAGCTGCACCACGAGATCGTGGGTCCGCACCACGTCTGAGCAGGTAGCGTCCACTGCCAGAAGGCCGAGCTCGGCGGCGCGTGCCTTGACCTGGGGCGACACGCCGTGGGCGGTGAAGATGACCGTGCCGCCCTTGATCTGCTCCAGCCCGGCCAGGCGGTTGGGCGGGTCGACCAGCTCGATGCCCTGTTCCTGCAGCTCGTCGGTGACGTGGGTGTTGTGCACGAGCTGGCCGAGCATGTGCACCGGCCCTTCGGTCTCGGCCCGCACCCGGCGGGCTATCTTGAACGCGTCCACCACCCCGTGGCAGTACCCGCGTGGGGTGATCCGGACAACTTCCATGGCTACTGGTACAACCGTACCAGAGGCCTCCCGGTTACAGCCCCGAGAAGAGGCTCCGCTCCGGCCGCTCCTCGCCCAGGGCACCCCGGGCCAGCACATAGTTCTCGCTGCCGAAGGCGGCCCGGAAGATCTGGTCGGCCATCGTGGCGAACGGCGAGTTGGGATCGTTCTGGCTGACGTGAACGCCGAACGCGCGGCGCTTGGCGTCCACCAGGTCGCTGACGTCGACGACCGTGGTGATCTCCGCCTCGGGGATGCCTTCGATCTGGATCGTGCCCGGCTCGATTCCCAGCTCGGACGCTCGCTCCCGCCAGGCCAGCATCATCTCCCGCGGTATGGCATGCAGGTAGAACTTGGCAGGCGGCAGGCCCTCCCGCTCCAGGAGGTCGAGCGCGCCTACCGTGGCGTGGTGGGCCTTGACGTGGTCGGGGTGGCCGTACGTCCCGTCGGGGGTGTAGGTCACGACGACGTCGGGGCGCTCCTCGCGCATGATGGCCGCCAGCCGCTCGGCCGCCTCGCCGAGCGGGGCCATATGGAAGCTGCGCAGGTCCCGGTTGCCGTCGGTGCCGGCCATCCCGGAGTCGCGGTAGCCGAGGAACTCCTGGCGGTCAACGCCGAGGATCTCGGTCGCGCGGCGGAGCTCCTCGGTCCGGACCTCGGCCAGTCGGGGGCGGGTCGACGCCTCGTCCATGTTGTGGATCTCCCCCAGCTCGCCCCGCGTGGCGGTCACCAGGACGACGCGGTGACCGTCGGCGTGCGCCCGCATCATCACGCCGCCTGTGGAGATCGCCTCATCGTCCGGATGGGCGTGGACCAGGAGAAGAGTGCTCACGACTGCAGTAACCCGTCCACCAGCCCGGCGATTCCGCCGTGGCCGGGGGCTGGGATCACCCGGCCGGCCGCGGCCAGGACTTCCGGGGCGGCGCCCGCCACGGCCACACCGAGCCCCGCCCACTCGAGCATGGGCACGTCGTTGCGGCCGTCGCCCACTGCGACCGCCTGCTGGCGGGTGACCCCCAGCCTCTCACAGAGGAATTCCAGGGCCTGCCGCTTGTCGGCGTCCGGGTTGGTGATCTCCAGGTAGGCGGGCAGCGAGGTCGCTGCGTACAGGCGGCCGCGCCAGCGCTCGCGGACCTCGGGCAGCAGCTGCTCGATCTTCGGCGGGTCGGCCACGACCACCACCTTGGGCGTGGTCGGCCCCATGCCCTGGTCCAGGTCCGCCACCACGTGAAGAGGCATTCCCGAATGCCGGGAGTACTGCTCGGCCTCGGGGCGGACCCTTTCGACGATCAGCTCGTCGTTCAGGTAGGCCTGGACGTGGAGGTCGCGCTCGCGGCAGAAGCGGACCACCTCCATGGCCAGTGCGTGGGGCACGCCGTGGTCGAGCAGCACCTCGCCCGAGACGGTGCGCACCTCGGCTCCCTGGTAGCAGACGAAGGGCTGGGTCAGCCCCAGTTTCTGGACCCAGGGCAGCGCGCCCGGGTAGGGCCGGCCGGTGCAGGCCACGACCGTGATCCCCGCCGCCTCGGCTCTGGCGACGGCCTCGACGTCGCGGGGATCCAGCTGGAGGTCGAAGGTGAGGACCGTGCCGTCGAGGTCGAGCGCCAGGAGCCGGTACTGGGTACCGTGAGCTACCTCGCCACCTCCGGGTTGAGGAGGTTGGCGGGACGGCCGCCGCGGAGGCCGGTGACCAGGTTGCGGGCGGCCACCGCGCACATCTCCGAGCGGGTGTGGGTCGAGGCACTGGCGATGTGAGGCGAGAGGATCACGTTGTGGGCCGCGATCAGGCCAGGGTGGACGGCCGGCTCGCGCTCGAAGACGTCCAGCCCGGCCCCGAAAATCTTCCGCTGCTTGAGCGCGTCGGCCAGTGCGGACTCGTCGACGACCGGGCCGCGCGAGGTGTTCACGAGCACGGCGGTGGGCTTCATCATGGCCAGCTCCGCGGCGCCGATCAGGTGGTGGGTCCGGTCGCTGAGCGGGACGTGGATGCTCACGATATCGGCGTCCCGCAGGAGCTGCGGGAGGTCCACCCGGGTGAGACCCATCTCGCGCTCCACGTCGGGCAGCAGAGGGTGGGGGTCGCTGTACATCACGCGCATCGCGAAGCCCCTGGCGCGGCGCGCCACGCCGCGGCCGATGCGGCCGATCCCGACCAGGCCCAGGGTCGCGTGGTTGATGTCCTGGCCCAGCATCATGTCGATCGCCCAGCCCTTGAAGTTGCCGCTGCGAACGAGCGCGTCACCCTGCACGACGCGGCGGGCCGTAGCCATGATCAACGCGAAGGCGAAGTCGGCGGTCGTCTCGTCGAGGACGCCCGGCGTGTTGGTCACCATCACGCCGTTCTTGGTGGCCGCGGCCAGGTCGATGTTGTCGTAGCCGACCGCCACGTTGGCCACGATCTTCAGGCCGGGCGTCGCCAGCACGGTGGCGCCGATGGGGTCCATGACCTGGCTCACGATGCCGGCGCAGCCCTCGGCGGCCTCCCGGATGTGCTCTTCGTCCAGCGGCTGGTTGGAGGGATAGGCGACGACCTCGCAGGCCTCCGCGAGCAGCGCGGGGCCGGGGTCGAGGATCGAGTGCATCAGGAGGACGCGGGGATTGCCGTCGCTGCTCATGGGTTGAGGCCCAGGTCGCCGGCGATCGGCTTCAGCGCGTCGCGAACGAATTCCACGTGCTCGTCGAAGGGTATCCCAAGCGCCTCGGCGCTGCTTGCGAGCTCGTCTCGCCGGACGGCCCTCGCGAAGGCCTTGTCCTTCATCTTCTTGCGCACCGTCCGCGCGTCGACGGAGCCCAGCGAGCGGTCGGGCTTGACCAGGGCGCAGGCGATGATGAATCCCGACATCTCGTCCACGGCATGGAGGGCCAGCCGCAGCTTGGTGTCGCGGGCGACGTCGAGGTAGTCGGCGTGGGAGGCGATGTCGTCCAGGTACTCCTCCGGCCAGCCCTTCTCGCGCAGCATGCGGATACCCCGCGTCGGGTGCAGCTCGGGCGTCGGCCCCGACTCGTAGTCCCAGTCGTGGATGAGGCCGAGCACGGCCCAGCGCTCCTCGTCCTCGCCGTAGCGCCGAGCGTAGGCCCGCATTGCCGCCTCGACGGCGCGCATGTGGCGGCGCAGGGTCTCGCTCTTGGTGCTCTCCTGGACCAGCGCCCAGGCTTCGTCGCGGGTCGGCGTCACGCCATCACCTCCTGAAGTGCGGAGAGCAGCCGCTCGTGCTGCTCGCGGGTTCCGACGGTGACCCGGAACCAGCCGGCGATCGGCTCCCGGTCGTAGTGGCGCACCAGCACCTTGCGGGCCTTCAGGCCCTCGAAGACCTCCCCGGCCGGCGCGGGCGGCCGCACGAACACGAAGTTGGCGGCGGACGGCGCCACGGTGAAACCGGCGCCGGCAAGGCTTTCGGCCAGCCAATCCCGCTCGTTGACGACGTGCTCCACGAGCCGACGCCGGTAGTCGCGGTCCTCGATGGCGGCCACGGCGGCCACGATCGCCAGCCGGTCCAGGTTGTAGGAGTCCTTGACCACGTCGAGGGCGCGGATCAGGTCGGGGTGGCCGAGCGCGTAGCCGATGCGTAGGCCGGCCAGCGCCCCCGACTTGGAGAGCGTGCGCAGGAGCAGCAGGTTGGCGTGCTCGTGAAGGAGGTCGAGGCGCGTCTCGGGAGCGAAGTCCACGTAGGCCTCGTCCAGCGCCACCACGCCTCGAGAGCGGCGCACCAGGTCCTCGATGACGGGCCGGGGGTACCAGGTGCCGGTGGGCGAGTTGGGGTTGGCCACGAGCTTGAGAGGCGCCTCGTCGGCGGCCAGCGAGTCCGGCAGCGCCCAGCCCTCGCCCAGCGGGTGGGCGATCGGCGTCAGCTCGTACATAAGAGCCTCGGGCTCGTACAGGGGATAGCTGGGGGTTGGAAAGGCCACGCGCTCGCCGGCGCCCACGAACGCGCGGAGGCACATCGCTATCAGCTCGTCGCCGCCGTTGCCCATCGCCACCCAGTCCGGTGTGAGCCCGAACTCGCGGGCGATCGCCTCGCGGGCCGGTTCGGCCAGGGGGCTGGGGTAGAGGCGCAGGTTCTCGCCGATCGCAGCGTGCAGCGCCGCCAGCACCTTGGGGGAGGGCGGCCAGGGCGACTCGTTGGTGTTGAGCTTGGTCCAGCCCTCGCCATCCGGCGGCTGGAGGCCGGGCGTGTAGGGCGTGAAGCCGCTGAGCGCCCGCTTCAGGAAGCTTTGCGGCATTCCAGCAGAAAACACTCGAGGGCGAGCCGGGGGCTCACGTTTTGCTCCAGGTAGCCGGCCGTGTCGTAGGAGAGCTCGAGGAGGCGGGCCCAGTCGGCGCGCCGCGGCTGGTCGAGCATCCGGCGCCGGAGCGCGACCTGCCAGCTGCCCAGTGCGAACTGGACCGGGTCCTCGGTGCCGCGGTCGCCGCCCCGCCAGCTGAAGTTGGCGGAGTCGAGCTCCGCCGCCAATCGCAGCGCCGCGTCGGCAGGCCTCCCGAACAAGCCCTCCAGCCGCTCCGCCCAGTCCCGATGGCGGTCCACGACCGAGGCGTCGCCCGCCGCCTCGACCGCCCAACCAGGCCGCCCGCGGGCCAGCTCGGACAGAGCCAGGGCGCGCTCTTCCGGCACATCCTGTCTCCGCAGCAGGTTCGCGATCTCGGCCATCGGGACGCCATGGAAAGCGACCCTCTGGCAGCGTGAGACGACGGTCGGCAGGACGACAAAGGGAGACAGGCTGGGGGTCGTGAGCACGATCACCCGGTTCGGGTGGGGTTCCTCCAGCGTCTTCAGCAGGATGCCCTGGATGGCGTCGGCCAGCCGGCCCGCGTTGGCGATCAGCGCGACCCGCCGGCCGCCGACCGCGGGCTTCAGCGACAGGAACGCCTGCAGAGACTGCTGGTGGTGCTCGGGCTGCTTGTCCGGAAGCAGCCGGATCTCGTCGATCTTAAGGTTGTCGCGACGGTCATCCTCCCAGAAGTCGGGGTGGCGCTCGAGCGGAGCCTCGGGGAGCAGGGTCCGGG
Organism: Chloroflexi bacterium UBA4736; assembly: GCA_002404015.1. Taxonomy (GTDB): domain Bacteria; phylum Chloroflexota; class Dormibacteria; order Dormibacterales; family Dormibacteraceae; genus UBA4736. Next base: position 89,432 of record DHIW01000004.1, on the reverse strand, counting down.
CCAGGGCCCGGGCGACGGTGGTCTTGCCCAGCGTCGGCTCGCCGACGAAGAGGTAGGCGTGGGACAGCCGTCCGCCCTCGGTCTGGCTGCGAAGGAGGCGGAGTACCGCCGGGTGCCCGGCGATGCCGGCGAAGGCGTCTTCGGTCACGACCCCTAAAGGTTAGTCGCCGGTTGCGGGAACGGCGGCGGCGACGGCGGCCGCCTCGACGGCCGGCTGGCGAAGCGAGTGGAGCAGCTTCTCGCCCGGCAGCAGCAGCGCGATCGGGATGGTGAGAGCCACGACCAGGAGCTGGGTCGCCAGCGCGTCCTGGAGGCCGATGCGGTCGGCGATGGCCCCCGTGAGCGGAACGCCGATGGCGCCGGTCGCGAACCCGAGGCCCATGATCAGCCCCGACGCAAACCCGGCCCGGCCGGCCATCAGCTCCTGGGCCAGCATGAGCATGAGCGGAGCGGTGGAAGCCGCGAGGAAGCCCACCAGTACGCCCCAGAGGAACGCCAGCGGGCCGGGGAAGGCGACGAAGAGCGCGACCGCGGGCACGCTCAGCACCAGCGACCAGAGGATGACGAAGCGCCGCCCGAAGCGGTCCGCGAGGCTGCCGGTGCCGACGGCTCCGATGGCGCTGGCCAGGATGATCGTTGTGGCGAGCGGGCCGTAGAACCAGGGCCCATAGCCCATCTGCTGATACCAGGTCGGGGTGAAGGCCTGGAGAGCGACCACCGTCCAGCTGCGGGAGGCCATGACGCCGATCGTGGCCGCCAGCGGAAGCAGTAGGACCGGGCGCGGCGCCGGCGGCTCGGGCCGCGCCTTGTCCCTCGTCGAGCGCCGGCGCATGGCCAGGACCAGGAAGGCGGCGCTGGCCAGGCCGGGGACAAGCATGACCGCGGTGCCCCGGGTGCCGAAGAGTCCGAAGACGGCCACGCCGATGAGCGGCCCGGCCGCCAGGCCGAGGGTGCCCCCCGACACGTACACGCTCATGGCCGTCGCCGCCCCCCGCCCAGGCAGGAGGGCCCGCACCGTGAGCGCGCCCAGTGGGTGGAAGCAGCCGGAGCCCAGGCCGGAGATCGCGGCCACAGCGACCAGGGCCGGGAAGGTGGAGGCGAAGCCGACCGCCGCGAAGGTGGAAGCCGTCCAGACCAGGGCCAGGCCGGTGAATCGGGTCCCCCAGCGGTCGGCGATCAGCCCGAATAACGGTTGGGAGATCGACGCCATCCCGCTGTAGGCCAGGGCGACCAGGCCGACGGTTTCCAGGTTGAGGTGGAAGCGGCCGATCAGCAGTGGAAAGAGGACCGGGAGCACGCCGACGTAGCTGTCGACCGTGAAGTGCCCCAGCATCAGGGTGAGCAGCCCGCGGTTGCGGAAGGCCGCGACCAGGTCCCGCATCCGACCATGCTAGGACCCAGGGCGGCACCTCTAGGGCCGGATGGTCTCTCCGGCCGGCGGTTCCGGGGCGGCTTCCCGGGCCCGCCGCTGGGCCCGGCCCTGCAGCCAGACCTCGTGGATGCGCTGGAGCGCCGTGAAGTTGGTGAGCAGTGCCAGCAGCACCACGACCAGCGTCAGGACGATCGGGCCGAACAGGAGACCGATCACGGTCGCCACGACGCGTTCCGGCCGCGCGAAGACGCCCACGTCGCACGTGAAGCCCAGGCTCTGGGCGCGCGCCCGCGTGTAGCTCACGAGGTAGGAACCGGCCAGCGCGAGCAGGCAGGCCAGCACCTGGATCCGCAGGGCCGGGCCGGGGTGGCCCAGGAAGTACGCCGCGATCCCGATGTAGATGGCGCCCTCTGAATAGCGGTCGATTGTGGAGTCGAGGAAGGCGCCGTACGGATAGCCCTTGCCGGCCGCCCTCGCCAGAGCGCCGTCCACGATGTCGAACATCCCGCCGAACGCCAGCACCACGCCGGCTGGGAGCAGGTAGCCGAACCCGGCCAGTGCCGCGGCGCCGAAGGTGAACAGCATCCCCGCGACCGTGATCTGGTTGGGGGTGACGCCCAGGCCCTGCAGCCCGCTCGCCAGGCGCTGGGCGTTGCGCCTAACCCACGCCTGAAATCGGGTTGTGAACAACCCTTGCCTCCTTGGCGGCGAAGGCCACCCGGGCCTCCTGGTAGACCTCCAGGACCCGGCCGGTCACCTCCCGCCAGGAAAAGCGCTGGGCTCGGGCCAGGCCGGCTGCGCCCAGGCGGGCGCGCAGCTCGGGGTCGCGGGCCAGCACCGTGAGGGCCGCGGCCAGCTCGACCGGGCTCTTGGGCCGAACCGTGAGGCTGTCGCGGCCGGCCTCGACGACCGAGAGGTAGCCCGGGATCTCGGTCGCCACGACCGGCAGCCCGCTCGCCATCGCCTCCAGGAGCACGATCCCGAAGCTCTCGCTGCCGGTGGCCGGCGCGCAGAAGATGTCGGCCGTCGCGTAGTAGCGAGGCAGCACCTCGTCTGGCACGTAGCCGGCCATCACCACGTTCTCCAGCCGCCGGGACTCGACGAAGCTCTCGACCCGGGAGCGCAGAGGACCGTCGCCGACCACGATCAGCCGGACCTGGGGCACGCGCTCCTGGAGGTACTGGAAGGCCTGCAGCAGGTCGGTCAGGCCCTTGCGCTTCTCGAGCCGGCCGACGAACAGGACGTTGACGCAGTCGTCGCGCAGGTGGCGGATCGGGGTGTGGCCGGGCCGGAAGTTCTCGATCTCGATGCCGTTCGGAATGACGCGCGGGTGCACTTCTGGAAAGTACTGGCGCAGGAAGTCGCGGGCCGGCCCGCTGACGGCGATGGTGGCGTCCAGGTGCTTCAGGTAAGGCTCGAGGATAGGCCGCCCGTAGTAGTAGCCGATGTTGGACTTGGCGTAGGCGTGGAAGGTGCCCACGTTGGCGGTTGGCGACATCCGCAGAAGCGTCAGCGGCAGGGCCGGCATGAGGGGCTCGTGGAAGTGCAGCACATCGAAGCGCTCGCGCTCCAGGATCTGGGCCACCCGGTTCGCCATGTGGAAGCTCATCGTGATGCGCGCGACGGAGTCGTTGGCGGGGACCGAGAAGACCCGCCCGATCCGATAGAACTCGGCCGTATCGTGCTCGATGTCGCGCCGGCTGGACGGCGCGAAAGTGCGCACGTCGTGGCCGAGATGGCGCAGCCAGTCGGCGAGATGGCGGATGTGCTCGGTCACGCCGCCGGGGTGTGAGTAGTCGTACGGCGAGACAAGGCCCACCTTCACCCGGCTATCTTCTCCCCTTCCCAGAGCCGGTGGGGCATGTGCCACTGGTCCGGATGGGCCCGGATTATCTCCTCCATCCGGCGCACCAGCAGCTCGGTGACGCGCCTCTCGTCGGCTGCTCTGTCCCCCGTCGGGGCCGCGAAGATCGGCGGATAGCCGACGGCCTGGTAGCTGTCGCCGGGCAGCCGGAAGATGCTGACCGGCAGCAGCGGCACGCCGCGCCGCAGCGCGATCGCAGCCACCCCGTTGGGGATCTTCGCCGGTCGCCCGAAGAAGGGCAGGACGATCCCGGTGCCGAGGATGTCCCGGTCGATCGCGGTCACCACCATCTCGCCCTGCTCGAGGGCCTGGATCACCTGGCGCAAACCCTGCTGGTTCAGCGGCAGCACGCTGATCCCCAGCCGGGCCCGGGTGGTCCGGTACCAGTCGAAAAGCTCGGCCGGCTCCAGCTCCTCCGCGAAGAGCGAGACCGGGGTGATGGTGGCGGACCAGATCGCCGCGGCGACCTCCCAGGAGCCCATGTGGGCGGACACCACCAGGACCCCTTTGCCCGCCGCCAGGGCGGCCTCGAGGTTCTCACGACCCTCGATCCGAAGCAGCGTGCGGAGACTGTCCACGCGGGCCCGGGGCAGCTGCATCAGGTCCGCGTAGGCCTTGGAATGGTTCCGGAAGTTGCGCCAGCTGACGTGCTGTATCTCGGCCTCGGAAGCTTCGGGAAGCGCCATCCGGAGGTTCGCCTCCAGGGCCGCCCGGGCCTTCCGGGCCAGCCGGTAAGCCAGCCGCGCGACCACGATGGCGAGCGCGTAGGCGAGGCCGCGCGGCAGCCGTTCCATCACCCACTGCAGAGCCCTGAAGCCGCGGTACTGCCACATGGATCAGCCGCCGAAGAGCGGCCGGAACGCATACCACTGCTCCGGCCGTTCCCGTATGAAGTCCTCGAAGCGGCCCACGACTCTCTGCATCAGCGAACGCTGGACAGCCTTGTCGGCTCGCCCTTTCGGGACGGGGAGCGGCTCGTCGAGGTGGATGTGGTAGCCGCCCGGGGAGGTGCGGTAGACGCAGGCCGGCAGCAGCGCGGCGCCGGTGCGGGCGGCAAAGGCGGCGGGCCCCCCGGGGACCACCGCCGTGCGTCCGAAGAACTCCACCTCGACGCCCGGGCCCTGGGGCAGGTCGCACAGGAGGGCCACGATCGAGTTCGCCTCCAGCGCCCGGCCTATGGCGCCCACCGCGGAGCGGCCGAGCGGGATCACATCCAGACCGAAGCTGGCGCGTGTCTGGACCACCGCCTCGTCGAGTGAGCCGGGGAAGCGTTCCGTAACCGCCGCGATCCGGAGGCCGAGCGCGCCCGCGTAGGACCCGCCGATATCCCAGGAGCCCATGTGGGGAACCGCCATGATGCAGCCTCGACCCGCGGCCAGCGCGGAGTCGAGCCGATCCCGGCCGTCGATGGACGTGCGCGCGATCAGCTCCTCGGGACTCAGGGCTCCCAGCAGAGCGAAGTCCGCCAGCATGAGGCCGTAGTTCATGAAGGCCCGCTGCGCCACCCGGGCGACGCGCGGGTCGTCACGCGGCAGTCCCAGGACCGCCGCGTAGTTGCCGAGCGCGTTTCGGCGCTGGGCGGCGCTCGCCCAGTACCAGGCCGACCCCCCGGCCTCGGCCAGCCGGTAGCGAACCCCGCTGGGGAGCGCTCGCGTCAGCCGGGCTCCGGCCTGGTAGCTAAGTCTTAGCGGTCGCAGCCTGCTCCTGGCGGGAATTGGTGGAGATGAACTCCTCCGTGAGCCGGCGGGCGTCGGGGTCCGTGTACTGCTGGGGCGGCGATTTCATGAAGTAGGCGCTGGGCCCCTCCAGTGTGCCCGAGAGGCCCTTGTCCAGCGCCAGCTTGCAGCATCGGACGGCGTCGATCACGATCCCGGCGGAGTTGGGCGAGTCGTGCACCTCGAGCTTCAGCTCCACGTTCAGGGGGACGTCGCCGAACGAGCGCCCCTCGAGCCGGATCTGCGCCCACTTGCGGTCCTGCAGCCAGGGCACGTAGTCGGACGGACCGATGTGCACGTTGTCGTCGCCCATGTCGTAGTCGAGCTGGGAAGTCACCGAGCGGGTCTTGGAGATCTTCTTCGACATCAGCCGGTCGCGCTCCAGCATGTTCAGGAAGTCGGTGTTGCCACCGAAGTTCAGCTGGTATGTACGCTCCAGCCGGACGCCGCGCTCGCGGAACAGCCGCGCCAGCGTGCGGTGGATGATGGTGGCGCCGACCTGCGACTTGATGTCGTCCCCGATGATCGGCAGGCCCTTGGCTTCGAATCGGCCCTGCCAGTAGTGCTCGCGCGCGATGAAGACGGGGATGCAGTTGACGAAAGCGCAGCCGGCGTTGAGCGCCTGCTCGACGTACCACTTGGTCGCCTCCTCGGAGCCGACCGGCAGGTAGTTGACCAGCACGTGGGCGCCGGTCTTCTTCAGGATCCCGGCCACGTCAGCGGTCTCTCCCGGCGCCTTCTCGATCACGTCGGCCAGGTATTTGCCGATGCCGTCGTGCGTCATGCCGCGCTCGACCTTGACCCCTAGCGAGGGCACGTCGGCGAACTTCACGGTGTTGTTGGCGCCGGCCCAGATGGCCTCGGACAGGTCCTTGCCGACCTTCTTCTTATCCACGTCGAACGCGGCCACGAACTCGATGTCGCGGATGTGGTAGCCGCCCAGGTCCACGTGCATGAGCCCGGGGACGAAGTCGTCGGGCGAAGCCTCTCGGTAGTACTTGACGCCCTGGATGAGAGAGGAGGCGCAGTTGCCGACGCCGACGACCGCCACCTTCACCTTGCCGTTGCCGTTCTTCATGGCTGAGCTCCTATCCGTTTGTGCTGGGTCAGCAGCTCCCAGAGGGCGAGCTGATGACGCCGAATGTTGTCGAGGTCGATCGAGCAGTGGACCTGGCGGCCCTCCCTGCGCTGGCGGACGATCCCACCCCGCCGCATCATCCCCAGGTGCCAGGAGATCCTCGGCTGGCTCATCCGGAGGTGGCCGGCCAGCTCGTTGACGCTGGCCTCCCCCTCCGAGGCGAGCCGCTCCAGGATGCGCAGGCGGGTGGGGTTGGCCAGCGCACTGAAGTGCGCCGGCAGCTCACGCCGTACCAGGCTCCATTCATACATAACGATCTCTTTATGCGAAGTCTAAGACATAAAGAGACCGTTATGTATCGTCGGTGGGCGATGTCGGCGCCGTTGCGTATGCTTTCTTAATAGTGGCTCGCAAGAAATACGACGACTCGACGCCCGAGCTGGCGCACGACATCGTGGAGAGCGCGCAGCAGCTGGTGCACCTTGAGATCGCGCTCGCCAAGCAGGAGGTCAAGGAGCTCGCCATCAGCAACGGCGTGGCGGCAGGCGCGCTGGCCGGGGCGGCCGTTTTTGCCCTTCTCGCGGTGCTCGTCGCGCTGCCGGTGCTGCTTGTCGTCGCGATCCCGGCGCATTCGGTGGCGGCGCTGGTCTGGCTGATCCTCTGTGTGGTGCTGGCGGCGGGTCTCGCCCTCTTCGGCAAGTCGAAGCTGCGCATCGAGGCGCCGAAGAAGACGATTGAGAGCCTCAAGGAGACCAAGGCATGGGCGCTTCATCTGATCAGCTCGACAAACAAATAGCCGAAGTCCGCGGCTCCATGGAGTCGAAGATCGTCGAGCTGCGCGAGCGCAGCCGCGCCACGGTCAGGCGCTCGGCCCGAACCGCCCTGATCGTGGTCGGCTCGGCGGCGGCGATCGGCGCCGCGATCGGGGCCGGCTACGTGATCTACCGGATGACCCGGCCGCCGACGATGGGCGAGCGCTTCGAGCGAGTGGTGCCGCCGACCTGGTGGACCAACCTGAGGCACCTCCGGGAGCGGTTGGAGCTGGGCCTCCGCAAGCAGGTGCCTCCGGTCCGGCTCTACGTGGGCGAGCGCCAGATCGGAGAGGAGCCGGCCGGCTCCTCGTGGGAGAAGATCGCGATCAGGGCGGCCCAGGCGGCCGGAACCGCGGCCGCGGCCGCGGTCGTCAGCCGGATGGTGTCGATCCTCCGGGGCCAGGAGAAGAAGGCGGCCTAGTCTGTCCGCCCCCCCTCCCTCCCTCCCCCTGCAGGCGGAGGGAGGGGTCCTATTGTCGCGGCATCTCGGGGACCCGACACACTAGATAGAGTTCAGGGGTCCAGCCTGAGGTTGGCGCCGGACAGCGGCGCCGACTCCGGGGAGGCCAGCCAGCCGGCGACGCGGGCGACCTCTTCGGGGCGCAGCGCCCGGGCTTTCGGAGCCCCACTCAGCGCCAGCATGGGCGCGTCGACCGAGCCCGGACTGACCGCGTTGACCCGGATGCCCAGCGGACGTCCCTCGACGGCCAGGGCCTCCGTCAATCCGGCCAGCCCCGACTTGGCGGTGACGTAAGCTGCCATGCCGGGGAACTTCTCGGCGCCGGCCACGCCGGAGAGGCTGGAGATCATGACGATGCTGCCGCCCTGGCCCATCTGCCGGAAGGCGACCCGGCTGCACAGGAAGGCGCTGCGCAGCCCGGCCCGGAGCGTCTCGTCCCACTCGGCGGCCGTCAGCTCGGCAAAGGCGCGAGGGACCAGGACCGCGGCGTTGTTGACCAGCGCGTCAAGCCGCGGCAGCCGGGCCGCCGCTTGCTCCACCTGGTCCTCGTCGGCGGCATCGACGCCGTCGCTGCGGCTCCAGGAGACCACCTCGAAGCCGCGGCGGGCCAGCTCGGCCAGCAGGGCCCGGCCGATGCCGCCCGAGCCGCCCGTGACGACGGCTAGGCGAGCGAAGTCAAGGCCTCCTCGTAGGCCGCCACGGCGGGGCCGATCAGGAGGCGGCCGAGGGCGCTGCGCCGGATGGCGGCGCGGTCGAGCCCGGCCGCTCGATGGACCGCCTCCACCAGGCCGGCCTCGTCGCCGGGCTCCACCAGGTAGCCGCCCACGCCCTCGGACACGACCTCGGGCAGGCCTCCGCGCCGGTAGCCGGCGACCGGGCAGCCGGCCATTTGGGATTCCGCCGCCACCAGCCCGAAGGGCTCTTCCCACTCGACCGGCATCAGGGTGGCAGCCGCGCCGGCCATGATCCGGCTGAGCTCCTCGCGGCCGACGGCGCGCGGCTGGAGCCGGACCTCGCGCTCGTGGTACGCGCGGTCGTAGACCTCGCCCAGCAGCAGCGGCTCAAGCCCGGCCGCCGTCGCCACGCGCAGCGCGGCCGCTGTGCCCTTCTCGGGCGAGATGCGGCCGGCGATGACGGCGACCGGCTCGGGCGGGCGGGGCTCGACGCCGAAGTCGGGGATCCCGTTCCGGAGGACGCGCACCGGTTCCAGGCCGACCGCACTCCAATCTCGCCGAGCTGCCTCGGAGACCGTGGCGAAGGCGGCCCGGCTCCGGCGCGCAGCCTCCACCACGGCCGGGACCATCGGCGGCATGTGCAACGTGTGCAGCACCCGCAGGCCCTCCGCCAGCTCGATTGCCTCGGCGTCGAAGGCGTGCTGGCTGACCACGTCGGGCGCCTGGCGGCGGAGCTCGGCGAACAGCCTCTCGAAACCCTCGCCGAGGGCGGCGACCGCTTGCGGGGGCGCTCCGCCGGGCATAACGAGGGCCTCGGCGACGCCGGCGGGCACCTCGATCTCCACCAGGTCGACGCCGGGCACCTGGGAGCGGCTGGCGCAGTAGAGCGCGACCTCGTGGCCGCGGTCGTGGAGCTCGCGGGCCAGGTCGCAGACGAAGGCCTGGGCGCCGCCCGCCAGGTTCGGCCGCAGCGGCGTGACCAGGGAGGCCACGACCGCGATCCTCAGGATTTCTTGAGGAGCTCCAGGAACTCGGCGCGCGTCCGAGGGTCCTCCCGGAAGCAGCCGAGCATGCAGGACGTGACGGTCTCCCCGCCCGCCTTCTCGACCCCGCGCATCTCCATGCAGAGGTGCCGCGCCTCGATCACCACGGCCACCCCGTCCGGTCTCAGGACGGCCTCCAGGCCCTCGGCGATCTGGCGTGTGAGCCGCTCCTGGAGCTGGAGGCGGTGGGCGTAGACGTCCACTACACGCGGGATCTTGCTGAGCCCGACAACCCGGCCGTTGGGGACGTAGGCGACGTGGACCGCACCGAAGAAGGGCAGCAGGTGGTGCTCGCAGAGGCTGTAGAAGGCGATGTCCTTGACCAGCACCATCTCGTCGTAGCGCTGCTCGAACACCGCATCGCCGATCGCGTCCCGAGCGTCCATCGAGTAGCCCTCGGTCAGGTAACGGAGGGAGTCGGCCACCCGCTGCGGCGTCTCGAGCAGGCCCTCCCGGCCGGGGTCCTCGCCGATGCCCTTGAGCAGCTCGCTGACGACGGTGGCCAGCTCGTCGCCGAAGGGCTGGCGGGCGATGCTCAACGCGAAACCTCCACCGAATTGTTCTCCGACTCAACCAGCCGAACCTTCTGGAGGCGGTCGCCCAGCCGCTCCTCGAGCCGGTCCCAGAACGCCCTGGCCAGGTTCTCAGCGGTCGGCACCAGCCCGTCCAGGAAGGCCACGCGGTTCAGGTGGCGGTGGTCGACGTGCTCCACGACCGCCTCGCGCAGAACCCGGTCGAGCTCCTTCAGGTTGATCACCATCCCGGTCTGCGGATCCGGCACCCCGAGCACGCCGACTTCGATCACGTAGTTGTGGCCGTGGTCGCCGGCGCAGGCCCCGAACACCTCCTGGTTGCGGGCGGCCTCCCACTCCGGCCGGGCCAGGACGTGGGCGGCCGCGAAGGTGGCGCGGCGTGTCACCAGCACGGCGGTCGGGGTTCGGGCCGGCGCCGCACTGTCGCCGACGGGGCGGGTCTTCAGCATGTCTCCGATTCCTATAGTGATACACGTCCGTGCGTTACGCCGAAGCGGTTGCAGCCGCCCCAAAGGGTAGCCGCCGCTTCTCGCCGGCCGACCTGGCCCGCCTCAGCCGGCCCTCGCTCCGGCACCTTTTCGAGCCCGGACCCAGCGCGCCGCCCCTTGAGGAAGCGGCCGCGGCGCTGGCGTCCGCAGGGCAGGCGCTGTTTGCCGTCGCCTCCGCGCTGCCGCCCGAGCGGGGCGAGCGACTGCTCCGCCTGGCTCAGCGGCCGGTGGCCCAGGCCGAGCGCGACGCGGCCGCCCAGCGCCTGGTGCGAGGCTGCTTCTGGGCCCTGGCCTATGAGCTGGAGCCGGACCTGTGGGCCCGGCTGGCCGAAGCCGAGCCGATCTCCCCGGAGCTGCTGGCGGCCCTGCCCGTCGATGGCGCCCTCGCGGTCGAGGTCGCCGCCGGCACGGGGCGGCTCACCCGGCACCTGGTGGGACGCGCCCGGCGCGTGCTCGCGGTCGAGCCCTGCCCGCCCCTGCGCCGGCGCCTGCTCGACGCGCTCGAGGACGTGGAGGTGGTGGCGGCCTTCGGGCAGGCACTGCCTTTCCCAAACGGGTTCGCCGACGTCCTGCTCTCGTGCACCACGTTCGGCCCGGATCCGCCGCTCGGTGGTGAGCGCGTCGCAGCCGAGCTGGAGCGCTGCGTCAGGCCGGGCGGGCGCGTGGTCCTGGTCGGCCCGGAGGCGCCGGAATGGTGGGTGGCGCGAAACTACTCGCGGCGGACTTTCCCAGCGCCGCTCATGCCCCCCGCCGATCCCGCGCTGGAGGACTTCTTCGGGACTCGGCGGCCGCCCACCGAGCTGCTGGTGAAGGACCTGTGACCCCCGAAGAGGCCGCCGCCTACTTGGCCGAGATCGCCTATCTCCTTCGCCACAAGCAGGACGCGCACCGAGCCCGGGCGTTCACGAAGGTGGCGGCCGCGATCCTCCGCGAGCGCCCGGACCTGGCCCGGCTGCGCTCCCGCGACGCCCTCCAGACCATCCCCGGGGTGGGTGCCGGGATCGAGAAGACCCTGGTCGAGATGATCGACGCCGGCCGCAGCACCTACCTCGAGCGCCTGCGCGAGGACACGGGCCTGGAGGGGATCCCGGAGATCGGCGTCTCACCCCTGGTCGAGCAGGGCTATCGAGGCGACCTGCACTGCCACACCGACTGGTCGGACGGCGGCGCCGGCGTGGTGCAGATGGGGCAGGCGGCGCTGGCCCGGGGCTACGAGTACGTGGCCATCACCGACCACTCGCCGCGCATGACGATCGTGAACGGCCTCACCCCCGAGCGGCTCCTGGCCCAGCGCCGCCAGATCGACGAGGCCAACCGCTCGCTGGACGGCATCACGATCCTCCAGGGCATCGAGGTGGACATCCTCGAGGATGGCTCTCTCGACCTGCCCGACGGGACGCTCTCTGCACTGGACGTGGTCGTGGCCTCGCCTCACCTGAAGCTGCGGATGGAGAAGGCGGCGATGACCGAGCGTATGCTGCGGGCGGTCGAGAACCCGTACGTCGACATCGTCGGCCACCCCACGGGCCGCCGGCCCGGCAGCCGAGACGGCGCCGACTACGACTTCGAACAGGTGTTCCGGCGGGCGGCCGAGCGGGGGGTCGTGATGGAGATCGACTGCGACCCCGCCCGTATGGACCTGTCACCCGAGCTGGCCCGGTTGGCACTCGGCGCCGGCTGCCGCCTGGCCCTTGATTCGGACGCGCACGCCCCCGACCAGTTCATTTACGTTGACCTCGGACTCTGGGCGGCTCGGCAAGCCGGCGTAGGTGACGAGAGCCTGGTCAACTGGCTGCCGCTCGAGCGACTCAAGGAGGTCTTTGGCGATGGCTGAGCTGGGCATCATGATCGAGGGCCAGGAGGGCCTGACCTGGGAGTATTGGCGGGCGCTCTGCCGGGACGTGGACGGGCTCGATTTCGCCAGCCTGCGGCGCTCGGACCACCTGTTCTCCGTCATGGAACGGGGCGAGCGGGAGTCGCTCGAGTGCTGGGTCTCGATGGCGCTGGCCGCCGAGTGGACGAAGCGGGTCCAGATCGGCCCGATGGTCAGCCCGATGACCTTCCGGCACCCGGCCCTGCTGGCGAAGATGGCCGCGGCCGTCGACCAGCTTTCGGGCGGGCGCCTCATCCTCGGTGTGGGCGCGGGCTGGAACGAGGCCGAGCACCAGGCCTTCGGCGTCCCCTTCCCGACCCTCAAGGAACGCTTCGACAACTTGGAGTCGGGGATCGAGCGCATCCGCCAGACCTGGCGGGTGAACCGGCCCGCCCCCATCCACGGGGAGGTGCCCCTGCTGATCGGCGGCAGCGGCGAGAAGCGGACCCTGAAGATCGCCGCTCGTGACGCGGCCGAGTGGAACATCAACGGCGCCACGCTGGACGCCTACCGCGCCAAGTCGGAAGTGCTGGCCGCCCACTGTGCCGAGATCGGCCGGGATCCCGGCTCGATCCGCCACTCGATGATGGCGACCTACTGCATAGGCCGCGACCGGGCCGAGCTCCGCGAGCGCGCCGGCCGGCTCGCGGAGGTGCTGGTTCGGCTGCAGGGCAAGGACCCCGACGCCGCTCTGGAGGACCTCGGCAAGCGCGGGTTCGTGGGCACCCCGGAGGAGATCGTGGCCAAGATGCGCCCCCTTGTGGACGCGGGCATGGACCTCTTCCTGCTCCAGCACTTCCTGCTGGACGACCCGGACGCCCTGAGGCTGCTCAGCGAGGAAGTGGTGCCGGCGCTCCGATGACGTCGCGGGCGATCTCGACGGCGCGCACCATGACCTCCAGTGAGACCTTGTTGAGAGGGGGCAGGTGGATGAAGCCGGCCCGGAGTCCCCGGTGGAGCGCCGTGTAGAGAGCCTGGTTGCAGGTGAACGTCCCCGCGCTGTTGGACAGAGAGCCCTTGATGCCGGCCTCCTCCCAGGCGGCCACGATCGCCTTCAAGGGCACGTTCGAGAAGTAGGCGGCCGGGCCGTCCTCGACCACCGGCTCGTCCACTGGCTGCTTGCCGTCGTTGTCCGGGATCCGGAAGTCGAGCACGTTGATCGCGACCCGCTCGATCTGAATCTCGTCACGTTTCTCGGCCAGCCCTAGCATCAGGATGGCGTCCGGCTGGCGCTGCTCGACGGCCGCGCCGAGGGCCCGCGGGGTGCGCTCCGCGCTCACGGGCAGGATCACGCCGCCCAGCCGTTCGATGACCAGCTGACTGGGGTTGACGCGGTTTTCGCCGAAGGGCCCGAACCCGGTGACCAGCACTTGCATGAACTAACCTTAGCGTCCATGGACTTCGACCTCTCGCCTGGCGAGAAGCAGTTCCGAGACGAAGTCCGGACCTGGCTCGGCGAGAACAAGCCTTCCTGGGCCGACGACGAGGACTCCGCGAGCAAGGATTGGCTGCAGCGGCGCCGCGATTGGCAACGGAAGATGCACGAGGCCGGCTACATCGGCCTCAACTGGCCGAAGGAGTACGGCGGCCGGGGCGCCACCCTCATGGAGCAGCTGATCCTCAACCAGGAGATGATCGAGGCGCGGGCGCCAGACCCCATCAACGTGCTCGGCCTGGGCATGGGCGGGCCGGTCCTGATCGCGCACGGGACGCCCGAGCAGAAGGAGCGTTACCTCGACAAGATCCTGTCAGCCGAGGAGATCTGGTGCCAGGCCTTCTCGGAGCCGAACGCGGGCAGCGACCTCTCCGCGCTCCAGACACGGGCCGAGGATGCGGGCGACCACTATGTCGTCAACGGCCAGAAGGTGTGGACCACTCTGGCCCACGTCGCCAAGTGGTGCATGCTGCTGACCCGCGAGCGGAAGGAGGCCAACCCACGAGACGGCCTGACCTACCTGCTGGTGGACATGGAGTCGCCCGGCGTCGAGGTCCGGCCGCTGGTCCAGATGACCGGCGACGCGGAGTTCAACGAGGTCTACTTCACCGATGTCAAGGTGCCCAAGACACAGGTGATCGGGCAGGCGGGCGAGGGCTGGAAGATCGCCATCACGACGCTGCTCCACGAGCGCGGCACGCTCGGCATGGCGCTCGCCAACCGGGCTGGCGTCAACTCGCGGGAGCTGGTTGAGCTGGTCCGCCAGTCAGGGCGCGGCGGCGAGCGCCTCGTCAGGCAGCGCGTGGCCCAGCACTACATCGATTCGCGGACGCTGCAGCTGAACGGATACCGCGCGGTCACCAACCTGATGAGGACCGCGATCCCGGGCCCCGAGGGCTCGATGATGAAGCTCTTCTGGTCGGAGCTGAACCAGCGCATGCAGGAGACCGCGGTGGACCTGATGGGCCCGGCCGGGCAGGTCGAGAACGGCGGCCGCTGGCAGTACGGGTTCCTCCGGTCCCGCGCCAACACGATCGAGGCCGGGACCTCTGAGGTGCTGAGGAACATCCTGGCCGAGCGCGTCCTGGGGCTGCCCCGGAGCCGCTAACCTCGTGGTCCAGCCGCCGGCCGGCGCCCAGCTCTCCCCGGACGGACGCTGGTGGTGGGACGGCAGCGCCTGGCAACCGGTCCCCTGGCCGGCCCCCCCGCTCGGACCGGCTCCTCGCCCCTACCGGCCGGGCAGCCTGCTGGCGCTGCTGGCCTGCGTCGGAGTAGGCGCCGTCAGCCTGATCAACCTGGGCTTGATCGGCGTGGACCTGGCGGGGATCGCCGAGTACGCGGCCGTCGCCAGGGGGACCGAGACGCTGGCCCACGCGGACGCGCAGGTCGCGGTTCGAGCCCTCGTGATCCTGGCCGCCTTCTACCTGGCGTTCCTCCCGACCGTGGCCGTCTTCTGCATCTGGACGTACCGGGCCGCCGCCAACCTGCCGGCGCTGGGCGGGCACGAACTGCGCTACAGGCCGCTCTGGGCGGTGCTCTGGTGGTTTGTCCCCTTTGCGAACTTCGTGCTGCCCCGGCAGGTCGCGGTCGAGATCTGGAAGGCGAGCGAGCCGGCCGTCGAGGCGACCGACCGGGCGGCCCGAGCGGCGCTGCCGACGCCGCCGCTGATCACGGCCTGGTGGCTGGCCTGGGTGGTGGGCAACCTGGCCGCGTTCGCCGGCAACGAGGTCGTCGCCGCCGCGGGCTCCCCCGGCCCCAACATCGCCGGCTTCTTCCTCCACGCTTTCGCCGAGCTCGTGCTGCTGGCGGCAGGGGTCCTGGCGATCTTGGTGGTGAAGCGGGCGGACCTCAGGCAGATGGTGAAGGCGGCGCGACTGCCGGCGTAGAGGGCCCGTCAGCCATATTCCTCCCCCCGCAGGCGGAAGGAGGGTCCCTTCTGTCGCGGCCCCCCGCGGGCAGGCGAGGAGGAACAGCTGGCGAGGTCGCTCACGCCTCCCACTCCAGGCCCGCGTGGGAGCCATCCTTCAGCCTCGTGTAGCCGCCCGCCCAGATCCGCAGAAAGGGGATGGCCGCCGAGGTCAGGGTCTCCAGAGTCAGGATCGGGTTCGGCCAGGGGCAGCCAAGGGCCCGAGCCGCGCCGTTGACCGCGGCTACCTGGTCGACCACGTCCGCCAGCGGACGCTCGCTGTAGAGGCCGGCCACGGGCGCCGCCCACTCGGCCAGCACATTGCCCTCGGAGACCACGACGGCGCCCCCGTGCAGATCCCTGAGCCGGCGGGCGGCGATGGCCAGGTCCGCCGGCCGGTCGCCCACCAGCAGGACTCCCGGGCACTCCCAGGCCGAGCTGATCGCGACGGCGCCGTTCTTGAGCCCGAAGCCCTTAAGGAGGCCTCGGAAACCCCGCGGTCCGCCGGTGCGGTCGGCGACCGCGCAGACGAGGGCGTCGGAACCGTCGGTCTCGGCCTCGCGGGTGACGATGGGCGCGGTCAGCTCCATGGCGCGCCAGCGGCCAGGCCCGGGATGGGCCAGCAGCGCCTCGTCCAGGCTGTCGAGCTTCACCGTGTCGAGCATCCAGTGGGGGTACCGCTTGGCAGGGGCCGGCTCCGGCCGGCGGCCTCCGACCAGGACCAGCCGGGGCCGGAAGCCGCCCCCGCGCGGCAGCACGACCAGGTCGGCCAGCATCCCCGGCCCGATGCCGCCGAGCCACCGTCCCAGCCCGAAGTGCTCCGCCACGTTCCGGCTGGCCAGCCGGATGGCCCGCGGCAGGCTGAGCCCGAGCTCGACCGCCTGCTCGACGACCCAGTTGAGTGAGTTGCCCGCGGCCAGGGCCTCGGGCTCCAGGCCGTCGGTGACCAGGGCCAGCCGGCCGGGGTCCACGTTGCGGCCGCGCCAGAGCTCGGCGATCGCCGGCAGGTCCTGGCGGGTGGCGCCGTGCCGGGCCATGGCGGTCAGCCCCAGGCGGAGCCGGCTGAGGACGTCCTCGGCCGTGATCCCCTCGTGGTCCGAGCCGACTCCCAGCCCGGCCAGGGCGTTGAGCGCCGGGAGGCGGGCGCCGGCCGCGTGGCCCTGCACAGCCAGGCCGCGCTCAAGGGCCGCTGCCACCAGCGCCTCCGTGCGGGGGTGGCCGCGCAGCATGTCCGCCCAGTAGATCTCGCCCACGCCCGCCACGAGCGCGTGGTCGAGGAGCGGGATCCACTCGCCGGCCTGGAAGATCGAGTCGTGCTGGGGGTCGCCCATGATCAGCCCGGAGATCGTGTAGTAGAGCCGGCCCGGCATGTGCTCGGCACCATCCAGCAGTGCCCGCACGCCATCCGGACCGCAGACCGCAGCCAGCTCCATGCTCTCGACGATGCTGGTCGTGACGCCGGCCCGGACCTGAAGGTCCACCATGTCCGAGACCTGGATCCGCGTCAGGTGGGTGTGGCCCTCGATCAGGCCCGGCGCCAGGATGTCGCCCGTAAGGTCGATCACCTCGGTCTGGTCGCCCGCCCGCGACTCAGCGTCCGGCCCCAGGTAGGCGACCCGGCCGTCGGCCACGGCTACCCCCCAGTCGCGGTGCACCTCCTCCGTGTAGACGTTCACGACCGCCCCGCCCATCAGCACGAGGTCGGCCCGGGCCCGGCCCTCGGCGACCTCCGCCAGGCGGCGCATGGTGGCGGGTGACGGCTGCAGCCGGACGGTCATTTCGGGCCTTACCTTAAACTGACGAGCGCCATGGACTTCGCCTTTTCGGAGGACCAGGAGATGCTGCGAGCCTCTGCCAAGGACTTCCTGGCAAAGGACTGCACGCCCGCCGTGGTGCGCAAGATGATGGACGCCGACGACGCCTACGACCCCGGGCTCTGGCGGAAGGTCTCCGAGATGGGCTGGACCGGTCTCAGCATCCCCGAGGAGTACGGCGGCATCGGCTCTTTCCTGGACCTGGTCGTGGTCCTGGAAGAGGCCGGCCGAAACCTGCTCCCGGGTCCCTTTTTCAGCACCATGGGGCTGGCGGTTCCGGCGCTCCTGGAGGCCGGCACCGACGCCCAGAAGAAGGAGGTGCTGACGGCCATCGCAGCCGGCCAGGCGCGCGCGACGGTGGCGTTGACCGAGCCCTCAGGACGCTGGGACGCCGAGGGGGTCGCGCTGCAGGCCGTGAAGTCCGGCGACGGCTGGAAGCTGGACGGCGTGAAGCTGTTCGTGCCCGACGCCGGGGTCGCCGACTACATAGTTGTGGCGGCGCGCACTCGCGGCAGCGGCGAGGAGGGCGTCACGCTGTTCCTGCTCAAGGGCCGGCCGGCTGGGCTGACGGTCACGCCGATGAAGACCATGGACATGACGCGGCGCTGGTACGAGCTGCGCTTCGAGGGCGTGCAGGTGCCCGCCGAGGCCGTTATGGGCGCTCCCGACCAGGGCTGGGCGCCTCTCAAGCGGGTGCTGGAATGGGGCGCGGCCGCCCTCTGCGCCGAGATGGTGGGCGGGGCCCAGCACGTTCTCGAGGAGTCGGTCGACTATGCCAAGACCCGCCAGCAGTTCGGCAAGCCGATCGGCATCTACCAGGCCGTGTCCCACAAGCTGGCGGACGTGCTGCTGGAGACTGAGAGCGCCAAGTCGGCCACTTATTACGCGGCCTGGGCGGTGGACGCCAACGCGCCCGACCGCGCCCTGGCCGCGTCGATGGCCAAGGCCTACGTCTCGGACGCGTACCGGCGGGCGGCCGGCAACGCCATCCAGGTGCACGGCGGAATCGGCTTCACCTGGGAGCACGACATGCACCTCTACTTCAAGCGGGCCAAGGCCTCCGAGGTGACGCTCGGGGACGCCACCTACCACCGGGAGTTGGTCGCCCAGGCCCTCGACCTCTGACCCTCCGGCTTTGAGGGAATGGCAGCTGGCCGTGAGCGCCGATAAGGCTTTAGCGGGGTGTCGGGCTCGCGGGCTGGTTGTGCGCGCTCGGACGGCGCTGCCCGAGCATCCGGGCGGCACCCGCTGGCGGCTGAGCCTGCCCGGGCGGACCGGCACGCTCGACCTGAACCGGTGGCAGGGCCGGGTCTGGTTCAGCCTGGTCAGCACCCGCGCTGGCTCCTGGGCGGAGACGGTCGCGGAGGAGCTCAGCCCCGGGCGTAGGTGATCGAGTGGTGGGTCAGCAGCTTGCCGGACTCGTTCCGGCACTCGGCTGTGCCATAGACCAGGCGCCGCCCGAACTTCAGGACGCGGGCCGTGCAGAGCACGTCCTCCTCCCGCGCGGGGGCGAGGAAGGCGGTCTCCAGGTTGCTGGTGGTCGAGGGGTCATCGAGGCCTAGCCGGGTCTTCGTGGCGCACCAGAGCGTGACGTCCGCGACGTGCATATAGACCTGTCCGCTGACGATGCCGCCCGGCCGCTCGAACTCGCGCCGGAAGGGCACCCGGATCGTGCACTCGGCGTCGGCGAGGGCCTCCACGCGCATCCCCATCCCCGAGGTGAACGCGAACGTGTCCAGCAGGCGCTGCAGGTCCTCGACGCTGACCAGGCTCGTCATGTCAGCAGCAGGAGGGCGAGCACGACCACGCCGAATGCGGCGCAGCAGGGCAGGACGAGCCCTCGGTAGAGGCTGAAGTACTCGGCCCAGGCGACCCGCATCCGGTCCAGGCGGCGGCCGGCGCCGAACAGAAGGGCCGAGTAGATGGGCAGCGAGGCGGCGGTGTTGAGCGCCAGAGCCAGTACGACCACGCCGCCGCCGAGGCCCAGCCAGCCCGCCAGGGGAGCACCCGGCCCGAAGCCGGCCTGCACGCCCCAGAGCGCGGCCACCCCGGCCAGCAGAACCAGCTCGGGCAGGCCCAGGAGGAAGAATGCCGCGAAGCTGACCGCCAGCAACGCGAGGGCCAGCGACAGCCCGCCCGTGATGCCCGCCATCGCCGCGGCGGCCACCGTGACGCCCGAACGCGGTGCCGGCGCGGAGCGCCCTGTGGCGGCCGGGGCGTCGGCCGCGGCGGCGATGGAATGGCCGGCGACCGCGGCCTGGACCTGGTTCCAGGAGTGCAGCCCGGCGCGCGCGCTGTAGGCCGCTCCGGCGGCGGCGGGCGCGGCCGCCAGCAGCAGCCCGACCCCGAGGGCCGCCGCCCGCCGGCGCACCACCGCCAACGGGAACCAGCGCCGGCGACCGCGGCTGCGGCCGAGGCCGGTCTCCATCAACCGCTCGCGATCGAAGCTGATCCCGGTGATGACGGTAAGCGCCACGCAGGCCCCCAGAGGCAGGAGCAGCGACAGCGGCGCGAAGGGGGAGCGGAACACGAACAGCGCCAGGGGCAGGTCGGCCACCGCGGCCGAGACCGGCGAGAGTAGGAACGACCAGGCCCCGCCCGCGGCGCCCTCCCGGGGGAAGAGCATGAATCCGAGCATCCGGCCCATCGCCGCCCAGTACGCGGTCAGAACGCCGACCAGCGCGAAGATGGGCAGCAGGTGCCAGGGTGCGGCACGCCCGAAGAGCTGCAGCAGGAGCAGGCCGGCGCCCGTCCAGAAGGTCACCCAGACCGCGCTCACCACAGCCCCCGGCAGCACTTCCATCCAGACCAGCGAGGGATCGTCGATGGGGACGTAGAGCAGCACCTCCAGCGACTGCTGGGCCTTCTCCCACCAGATCCCGATCGAGCTCTTGATCGACTCCAGCAGCGCGAAGGACATGAAGAACAGCGGCAGCAGGAGACCCACCTCCAGGCCGGTCCCGAAGCGGGCCGTGAGGCCGCCGAGGCCCGCCGGGGCGCTGCCGAAGAGCGAGGCGCCGGACACCAGGAGGAGCACCAGGGCGTTGAGGTACATCACCCAGCTGAGGTCGCCCCGCCGCCACCACGAGGAGAGATAAAACCGGAGCAGATAGCGGAGCCGGGCCGGCTGCTGGCGCAGTGAGCGGACCATGCGCCACGGGCGCAGGCCGGGCAGCGACGCCGGGGCGGCCGCCGGCCGGGCGGCCTCCGGCTCGCCGACCTCCTCGATCGCGCTTAGATAGACCGACTCGAGGCTGCGCGGCTCCTCCTCCAGCTTGAAAAAAGGCCGGCCCTCGCGGGCCAGCCGCGCCTGCAGCTCCGCGGCGTGTCCCGCCATGCGGCGCTCGTCCCAGTCGGCCGGTGCCTCGAAGTCCATCCGCTGGCCGTCAGCCAGGTGGGCGATGAACCGGCGGCCGCCGAGGCGGCGGCGGCGGAGCTCCGCGAGGTCGCCCGACTGCACGATCAGGCCGCGGCGCATGATCGCCACCCGGTCGGCCATGAGCTCGGCTTCGCCGAGGATGTGGGTGGTCACGACCAGGGCCGCCCCCCGGGCTCGCTGCTCGGCGAGGTAGCGGCGCATCTCGGCCGCCGCCACTGGGTCCAGCCCGGCGGTCGGCTCGTCGCAGAAGATCCAGTCCGGCTCGTGCAGCGTGGCCCGGATCAGCGCCACCTTCTGGGCCATCCCGCGCGAGTACGAGTGCAGCAGCTGGTCGGCCGCCGGGCCGAGCTCGAAACGCTCGATCAGCTCGTGGATGCGCTGCGCCCTGACGCTGTCGGGGACGCCGTAGAAGCGGGCGAAGTGGTCGAGGTACTCGAAGGCTGTGCAGCGACCATAGAGGCGAGCCTGGTCGGGAACGACGCCCAGCCGGCGCCGCACGGCGTCCAGGTCGCCCGGCAGCCTCAGGTCGCCGAAGCTGATCTCACCCGCGTCCGGGCGCAGGATGCCGCCGGCGCAGCGCAGCGTCGTGGACTTGCCGGCGCCGTTCTGGCCGAGCAGGACGAGCACCTCGCCGGCGCCGACCTCGAGGTCCACGCCGCGGACCGCCGGCACGTCGCCGAAGCTTTTCTGGAGGCCCCGGACCCGGATCACGGCACAGTAGTCTGAGGAGGCTGGCCTATAGCTTTTCGAAGCTTTCGACCGGCAGGACGAACACCGTGGCCCCGCCGACCTGGACCTCGACCGGGTAAGGCATGAACATCTCGCCGGGCTCGACCATCGGCGGCATGGGGGTCAGGTAGCGGTTCCGCTCCCGGCAGTTCTCGCGGATGATCGCGATGGCCTGCTCTACCTTCTCCTCGTCCACCCCGATCAGGAGCGTGGCGTTGCCCTGCTGCAGGAAGCCGCCGCTGGAGGCCAGGCGGGTCACGCTGATGCCTGACTGGGAGAGCGCGGCGACCGTCTGGCCGGCGTCCTCGCCCTGGACGATCGCCACCACCAGCTTCACGCCGGAGAAGCCTCGAAGAAGGCCTGGAGGGACTCCATGACCTGGCGGTGGAGCTCCTCGGGCGGGAGCTGGGCGTCCAGCCGCCGCCAGCGCCGGGGGTCGTCGCGGGCCATGACCTCGTAGGCCGCCGCCACCGCCCGATGGAACTGCAGCGGCTCCTGCTCCAGGCGGTCGGCGGCGCCCCGCTCCCGCTGCCGCTCGAGGCCCGATTCCGAGGGCAGGGCGAGCAGGAAGGTGCGGTCGGGAACCGGGAAGTCCGGCGGCCAGAAGGTCCGCGCACGGCGGCCGCCGCCCTGGTAGGCCAGGGTGGAGTCGTGGTAGCGGTCGGCGATCACAATCCTCCCCTCCGCCAGCGCCGGCCGGATCCGGCTGGCCAGGAGCTCGGCGCGGGCGGCCATGAACAGGTACATCTCGGCCTCCGCCGACATCCGGTGCTCGGAGTGCAGGAGCAGGTCGCGGAGCCTCTCACCGAGCTCGGTGCCACCGGGCTCGCGAACGATCAGCGGGTTGCGGCCGGCCAGCGCCGAGCGCAGGAGGTCGATCTGCGTCGACTTGCCCGAGCCCTCCGGACCCTCGAATGTCACGAACAACCCGGCCACCTCACTCCACGTCAGCCGCGGGCAGTATGCGCAGGCGGCGCTGGGGCTCCTTGCCCGTCGAGCGGGCCACCAGGTCGTTGTCCGAGACCAGCTGGTGCTGGAGGCGGCGCACGTAGGCGTTCTGAGGCGAGATCTCGAGGGGCTGGAGGGTCGTCTTGACCTTTCGGATCGCGTCCATGGTCTCGGCCAGCGCGCGCGTCGTGGCGCCGTCCTGGCCGTCGCTGCCGTAGACCCGGGTCAGCGCCTCCTTGACCTGCGTGACCGAGTTGCTCTTCAGGATGTGGATGGGGACGCCCGAGTTCTCCGCCTGGCGCAGACTGTCCGGCCGCCGCCGGTAGTAGTTCTTCAGGGTCAGGACGAGGTCGGCTCCATCCAGGTTGCCGAGGACCCGCACCGGCAGGTCGAGGTCCCGGATCGACTGCTCCAGGTAGCTGCGGCTTACCCCGTAGGGAAAGATCGCGCGCGGCTTGCCGGTGGCCGGGAAGCCACCCCCCGGGGGTGCCGGCTGGGTGTTGGGCCGGCCCGCCTCGTCGAGGTTCGAGATGACGCGGCCTTCCTTGGTGCGCATCCGCACCCGCGGGGTCGGCAGCGGCCCGCGCAGGGCGGCGTCAACCACCTCGGACAGCGGCTGGTGGATCGCGACCCGCTCCCGGTCCTGGATCTCGATGAGGACGTCGAACGTAGGCGGCGACTTGCGCTCCAGCACCGATTTCTGGGTTCCCCGTCGGCGGGCCTCCTCGTCCGAGAGGGTGACCGTGTGGATGCCCCCCAGGAGGTCGTTCAGGGTGGGGTTGACCAGGAGATTCTCGATCGTCTGGCCGTGAGCGGTCGCGATCAGCTGCACTCCGCGCTCGGCGATCGTGCGCGCCGCCATCGCCTCCAGCTCGGTCCCGATCTCGTCGATCACGATCACCTCGGGCATGTGGTTCTCGACCGCCTCGATCATCACCGCGTGCTGAAGCAGCGGGGTGCGCACCTGCATCCGGCGGGCCCGACCGATCCCGGGGTGAGGGATGTCGCCGTCGCCGCCGATCTCGTTGGAGGTGTCGACGATCACCACCCTTTTGCGCTGCTCGTCCGCCAGGAGCCGCGCGCTCTCGCGCAGCATCGTGGTCTTGCCGATGCCCGGCCTGCCCAGCAGGAGCACGCTCTGGCCGCTCTCGATGATGTCGCGGAAGATCTCGGCCGTCCCTGTGACCGAGCGGCCGACCCGGCAGGTCAGGCCGACGATGCGGCCGGACCGGTTCCGGATCGCCGAGACGCGGTGCAGCGTCCGCTCGATCCCGGCCCGGTTGTCGTCGCCGAACTGGCCGACGCGGTTGGCCACGTACTCGAGGTCGGGCTCCGTGACCGGGCGGTCGCTGAGCAGGATCTCGCGGCCGGGGACGCGGGCCTCCGGCTCCCTGCCCAGGTCGAGCACGATCTCCAACAGCAGGGCGGGATCGGTGCGGTCGTGGAGAGCGTGGTAAAGGTGGGGCGGCAGCGAGTGCGCGAGCAGCTCGATCTCGCGCCCCCAGGCACCCTCGTCAGGCGTCTGCGGCAGCTCGTCTTCCATCATCCGAAGGAGGGCACCAGCCCTTTCTCCTGCACGGGCACCCGCACGGTCGCCTCGCGGACCAGGAGAGCCTGGGTCAGCAGCGTGGTGAAGCCGCGAGCTCGGAGCGCGTCGATCAACAGCGAATCATAGTGACGGAGGCTGCACCAGGCGGCGCCGGGGCCGGCGGTGACCAGCGCGTGGTCGGCGATCACCTGGGTGATCTCGGGATCGGGCAGGGCCATGAAGGCCAGTGTGTTCGGCCGCTCGCTGCTGCTGCGCTGGATGCGCGCCCAGGCCACCAGCTCGACCCGGTCCAGCACGAACTGCTGGCCCGGCCCGTCCCGGAGGGCCTTCCAGTCCTTGAAGGTCGGGGCCTCGAGCTGGGCGACGCCCAGCGGCGTGACCTTACGGTAGAGGTGGTACAGCTGCCGGGTGTCGCGGCCCCTGGCCGGCCGGGCGCCGATCGCGGTCGCGGTGGAGGCGGGGGCGTGCTCGTCCGCGTACAGGACGGACTCGGTGGCGTACTGGCGGAAGCCCTCCATCCGGAACACCGGCGTCAGCGGGTCGTCCGGCGGCAGCCGCACGAAAAGGCGCTGGATGCCCTTCTTGCCGGCCTCCTCGGTGAGGTGCTCGATGAGCTGCGGCGCGACGTCGCCCTCGTCGGCGGGGTCGGCCACGCAGAGGTTGAGGATCTGGAGCGTGCTGATCTTGCCCGTCGGCAGCGTGAGCGAGAGCGGGGTGCCCGAGGCCTGCACGAACCCGAGCAGCTCGCCCTGCTCCTCGGCCACATACAGCAGAGTCTCCTGCGACAGGGGCAGCAGGGCCGAGAGGGTCTGGCTGACGAGCGACCAGAGGCGGGCCGGCGGCGGCACCTCCGAAAAGCGGGCGTCCGCCTCGCGGTAGATCTGCTCGATCCGGCCCAGGTCGAGGAGGCTGGCCGAGCGGATCTTCACGCCGGCACCCCCGGCACCTCGCCGGCCAGGCGCACGAACTCCTGGTGCAGCCGGAGGTCGCCGCTGAGCTCGGGGTGGAAGGCCAGCGCCATCACTCGGCCCTTGCGGACGGCGACCGGGTGGCCGTCATGGCTGGCCAGCACCTCGGTGTCGCCCGGGTCCTCGACCACCGGCGCCCTGATGAAGACGCCTGGGAACGGGCCGCCTTCCAGGCCCGCCACCTCGAGGTCGGTCTCGAAGCTGTCCTGCTGCCGGCCGTAGCCGTTGCGGCGGACGCTGATGTCGAGCACGCCCAGCCCGCGCTGGCCCTCGATGCCGTCGGTGATGCGGTCGGCCAGCACGATCATCCCGGCGCACGTGCCGAGCGCCGGCAGGCCCCCTCGGAGCGCCTCGGAGACCGCCTCCAGCAGGCCCATCCTCTCTAGCAGCATGGTGATGGTCGTGCTCTCGCCGCCCGGGATCACGAGGCCGTCCAGGCCCTGGAGGTCTTCAGGCAGGCGAACCAGGCGCGTCTCCACCCCCAACCGTTCGAACGCCCGCATATGCTCCCGAAAGGCCCCCTGCAGGGCCAGCACCCCGATCGTCACCGCCTACCAGCCTCGGGAGGCGAGCAGCTCCTCCTTCGGGATGCCCGGGATCTCGAGCCCGGCCATTGCCTTGCCGAGGCCCGTCGAGACCTCCGCCAGCATGTCCGGCTTGTCGTGGTAGGTGGTGGCGGCCACGATCGCCTTGGCCATCTTCAGCGGCTCCTCCGACTTGAATATGCCCGAGCCCACGAAGTTGCCGTCGCAGCCCAGCCACATCATCAGCGCGGCGTCGGCCGGGGTGGAGATGCCGCCCGCTGAGAAGTTCACGACCGGCAGCCGGCCCAGGCGCTGGCACTCGGCCAGGAGGTCAACGGGGGCGCCGATCAGCTTGGCCTCGTGGACCAGCTCGGCGTAGCTCAGGCCGTTCAGCCTGCGGATGCCGGCGTTCACGGCCCGCATGTGGGTGACCGCCTCCACCACATTGCCGGTACCGGCCTCGCCCTTGGTCCGGATCATGGCGGCGCCCTCGGCGATCCGCCGAAGCGCCTCGCCCAGGTCCCGGCAGCCGCACACGAAGGGCACCTTGAACTGGTGCTTGTCGATGTGGTTTTCGTTGTCGGCCGGCGTCAGCACCTCCGACTCGTCGATGTAGTCGACGTCCAGCGCCTCGAGGATCTGGGCCTCCACGTGGTGGCCGATCCGGCACTTGGCCATGACCGGGATCGTGACCGCGGCCTTGATGGCTCGGATCAGGGCGGGGTCGGACATTCGGGCGACGCCGCCGTCGCGCCGGATGTCGGCCGGCACGCGCTCCAGGGCCATCACGGCGCAGGCGCCGGCCTCTTCGGCGATCTTGGCCTGGTCGGGCGTGACGACGTCCATGATCACGCCGCCCTTCAGCATCTCGGCCAGCCCGGCCTTGACCTTGAAGGAGCCTTTGAGGACGCCGTTACCGTTCGGTTCCGTCATAGCTTCCGAATTCTACCCCTCGTCATCGAGAGAACCCTGCGCGCACCTGCGGAGGACCCTCCGCCCAAGCACAACTCGTAAGAACCAAGCCGCGCCCTAAGGGGCGGCTCCGCCGCCCCGATTGAGTTGATTCCACGCGGATCAGCCAGTAAGGAACCTGAAGGGGGTCCGTGGGGAAACAAGCTTGTTTCCCCCACGTCGCTTTATCGTGGTGCGATCCGACGAATCCTGCTGGCGGTCCTACTGGCCGCAACAAGCTGCACGCCCTTCGCCTCGACCCCGCCGTCGGCCCTCCCCCCCTCGGCCTATCACCCGGAGCGCCCGACGCACCGGGGCGGAACCCTGGTCTTCTCGGACTACGAGTTCCCCGACACGCTGAACATGATCAGCGCCACGGCGGAGACGGACCTCCGCGTGGGCGGCCTGGCCTATGCCCCGCTCTGGGGCCTCGACTCCGCCCTGAAGCCCTATCCGGACCTGGTGCGCGAGGTGCCGACGGTGGAAAACGGGGACGTCAAGCTGGGCGCGGACGGCATGACCATGAGCGTGGACGTGAAGCTGGTCCTCGGACTGCATTGGAGCGATGGCCAGCCGATCACGGCCGACGACGTGATCTTCACCTGGCAGGCGATCTGCGACCCCGACACCCAGGCGGCGAGCACGGCCGGCTTCGACCACGTGGCCTCCATGGACAAGAAGTCCGAGAGCGAGCTGATCTGGAACTTCGCGCCGCAGCCCCGCGGCCACTGCGGGGCGCCGACCGACATCGCCAGCGGCGTCTACGCGCCATATCTCCAGATGGGGACCGTGAGCTGGCTGATGCCGGCCCACCGGCTGTCCAAGCTGAACCACCGGGACTGGGCCACCGACCCCTACTTCGTGAAGCCGGACGTGGTGTCGGGTCCCTACCAGGTCACCGAGTCCGTGCTCGACGACCGCATCACGCTGACTCCCAATCCGCACTACGCCGACGGGCGCTCGGTGGCCAACGCCTACTCGGGCGGGCAGGCCTACTTCGACCACGCCCCCTACCTCGACAAGGTGGTCTACAAGATCTACCCGGCCAAGGACGCCATGGTGGCCGGGCTCAAGGCGGGCGAGACCGACCTCGGCTTTCATCTCACGACCGAGGACATGTCGGGCCTGCAGGGGTTGAACGGCTCTCGGACCGTCGTGACGACCGGGCTTCGCGACGAGTTCTTGAACCCCAACCACGCCACGAACACCGAAACCGGCAAACCACCGCCCTGGGTGGTGGAGGGCGGCGACGACTCGGCCTTGCTGCGGGCTCTCGACCTCGCCGTCGACCGCCAGGCCCTGGTCCAGCAGGCGCTGGGCGGATCCGGCCAGGCCACCAGGGCCCTGTACCCGCGCGCCCTGCGCAACCTGGACGATCCCTCACTGCCGGGGCCGGGACGCGACCTGGCGGGCGCCAGGAAGCTGCTCGATGACGACGGCTGGGCGCTGGGGCAGGACGGCGTCCGCTCGAAGGCAGGCAAGCGCCTGGCGTTCACGCTGCTCGGGGTCTGCGGGAACGCGATCACGGCCAAGGAGCTGGACCAGCTCCGCCAGCAGTGGGCCGAGCTGGGCGCCCAGGTCAAGACCGACTGCCGGAAGCGGGCCGTGTTCTTCGCCAGCTACCGGGACGGCGGCACCAACGCGGCCGGCGCATTCGACATGACCCTGTTCTCGAACACCTGGCAGCCGGACCCCGGCAGCTGGGCCGCCGTCGGGCTGTCCAGCCAGGTGCCGACGGACGCCAGCCCGCTCGGCCAGAACTGGAACCGCTGCAAGGATCCCCGCCTCGACGCCCAGTTCACCGCCGGGGAGAGCACGCTGCAGGCCGACGAGCGCCGGACGGCCTACCTGGCCGCCCAGAAGGCGTGGTTCGACTACCACTGCACGATTCCGCTGTTCGAGTGGCCGGACGTCCGCCAGGCCGCCGACCGGGTCGCCAACTTCGCGCCCAACCCGGGCGTCCAGATGGACGTCTGGAACGCCGCCGACTGGTGGCTGCGCCCCTGATGACGCCGGGCTGATCACGGGTCGACCCCGCGCCGGACGCGGCGTGCCTGTGCGGGCCGTTTGAATTGGAGGCCATGTCTTTGCACGCGCGCGCCATTCGGGCGGTCGCAGGCCTGATCGCGCTCGTGCTGGTCGGTGTCGGCCTGGTTCTGGGCGACGTATCGGTTCAGCGCTCCTGGGCCGATGGAGCGGCGCGGACGGCGGGCCTCCTGGCCGACTCCGAGGCCCTGCAGGCCGCCCTCGCCGACCAGGAGATCGCACTTGCGGCCTACGACCAGACCCGCTCGGACAAGTTCCTGTCGCCTTACTTCAACGCCCGCCAGAAGGCCGCGGCGATCGAGCAGCGGATGCGGCGGGCCGCGGCCATCGATTCCTGGGCGCGACCCCCTGTAGATTCCCTCCTCCAGGCGTCCGACAACTGGCAGGCGTGGGCCGACGGCCAGTCGGAGAACATCCAGCTGGCGCCGTCAGGCCCGATCCAGCTGCCGACGACGATGGCGACCCTGTTCGACAGGGTCCGCGTGCAGCAGTCCAGCTTCCGCGACAGCGTGGCGGTGCAGCGCTCCAACGAGGGGCGCCAGCAATCCCGGGCCCAGGTCTACCTGCTGGCGATACTGGGAGGCGACGCGATCGCGGCCGTCATCGGGCTCTTCGTGCTCGGACGCCTGCTCCTCTACGGGACTTTGCGGCCCATCGGCCGCCTGAACGAGATCGCCAGCGCGCTCGCTGCGGGCGAGCGGGTCCAGATCCCCGAGCTGGGGCGCAACGACGAGGTGGGTAGCCTCGCGCGCTCGCTGGCCGCCTGGGACCGTTCGATCCGAGGCCGGCTGGCCCTTTCGGAGGCGATGGTCGAGGTGAGCGGCGAGATCAACCTGCCCCAGGTGCTCGAGAGCAGCGCCACGAAGCTGACCGAGCTGATGGGGGCGGACCTGGTGTCGTTCTGTCTCCAGGATGGGCGCAGCCTGGGCCAGGTCTGGGTCTACCTCGCCGGCGTCGGCCTGCGCGATCCGGTCCCGGCCGACACTCTGCTGGCCGACCAATCCCTGGCCAGCGAGGCCCTCCGCACGCGACAGGCCGTCACTGGCGACGTGCGCAGCAGCGGGACGTGGGACAGCCCCATCACGCGCTTTGCGAAGGACGCGGCCTGGGGCCCGTCCTGGCCGTACCGATGGTCAGCGGCGGTGACGTGGTGGGTGCAGTGGCGATGGTGCGTCCCGCCGAGGACCCCGCGTTCACGGCAGACGATATCCAGAGCGCGGAGAGCATGGTGCCGTCATTGGCGGCCGCCATCAATGTGAGCCGCCTCTTCGCGGCGCTGCGCGAGGCGAACGCCGAGCTCGAGCAGGCGAGCCGTCACAAGAGCGAGTTTCTGGCCACGATGAGCCACGAGCTGCGCACGCCCCTGAACTCGATCCTGGGCTTCTCGCAGCTCCTGAACCGCCCGGACTTCGGCGAGCTGAATGAGCGCCAGGCCCGCTACGTCGATCACATAAACACCAGCGGAGAGCACCTGCTGACGCTCATCAACGACGTGCTCGACCTGTCCAAGGTCGAGGCCGGCCAGCTCGAGCTGGACCCCGAGAACCTGCCCCTGCGGCCCGCGCTGGAGGACTGCATCGGCCGGCTTCAGCCGCAGGCCACGGCGAAGGCGATCGAGCTCAGGCTGGTCCGCTGCGGGGATGGACTCGTCGTGGCGGACAGCAGGCGCCTGCGCCAGATCGTCCTGAACCTGCTTTCGAACGCGGTCAAGTTCACCCCCGAAGGCGGCCGCGTGAGCGTCTCGGCCCGGCTGGAGCGGGGCGTGATCCGGGTCTCGGTCACGGACAACGGGATCGGCATCCCGCGCTCCGAGCTGGCGCGCATCTTCGAACGGTTCACGCAGGTGGCCTCAGGCCGCTCGCGGAACCAGGAGGGCACCGGCCTCGGCCTGGCGCTCTCGCGCCGCCTGGCCGAGCTGATGGGCGGCGGGATCGCGGTCCAGTCCCGCGAGGGCCTCGGCAGCACCTTCACGCTCAGCCTTCCCGGCTTGGCGCCGGCGGTGACTGTGCCGGCGGCCTAGAAGTCTGGGGAAGAACCTCGCGGTTCCTCCCCAGTGCCCTTCCTCCCTTTGGAGGACTTAGCAGCCTGGGGAAGAACCTCGCGGTTCCTCCCCAGTACCCTTCCTCCCTTTTGGAGGACTTACGGCACTGGTGCGCGTTTTGTATTCGGGACCCAGACAGCCTGGCGGAGCCAGGCTTTCCCGCCACGTCTTGATTTTTTACGTGGGTGGGATCGGGGTTCCAGCGAAGTGGCAGGCTGCCAGGTGGCCTTCCGGCTTCATCTCCAGCGGCGGCTCCTGTTCGGCGCAGATGGCCTGGGCCAGGGGGCAGCGCGTACGGAACCGGCAGCCCGAGGGCGGGTTGATCGGGCTCGGCACGTCACCGGTCAGCACGATGCGCTGCCGCTTGCGGCCCGGCGCCGGCTCGGGGATGGCCGACAGCAGGGCCATGGTGTAGGGGTGGAGCGGCCTCTTGTAGAGGTCGGCCGCCGGCGCGAGCTCCACCACCTTGCCCAGGTACATGACCGCGATGCGGTCTGAGATATAGCCGACCACGGCCAGGTTGTGGGCCACGAACAGGTAAGTCAGGTTGAACTCTCGCTTGAGCTCGACCAGCAGGTTCAGGACCTGCGACTGGATCGAGACGTCCAGTGCGGACACGGGTTCATCGGCGACCACGAACTTGGGCTGGAGGACCAGGGCGCGGGCGATCCCGATGCGCTGCCGCTGGCCGCCTGAGAACTCGTGTGGGTAGCGACCGGCCGCCTCCGGGCGTAGGCCGACGCGCTCCAGGATCTCGCGGACGCGCGTCTCCCGCTGCTTGCCCCGGGCCACCCCGTGGATCGCCAGGCCCTCGGAGACGATCTCGCGAACGGTCATCCGCGGGTTCAGGGACCCGACCGGGTCCTGGAAGATGATCTGCATATCGCGGCGCATGGCCTTCATGCCCGCGCCGTGAAGGCGGCGCACGTCGCGGCCTTCGAAGCGGATCTCGCCCTCCGTGGGCTCGATCAGCCGGAGCAGCGTGCGACCCAGGGTCGACTTGCCGCAGCCCGACTCCCCGACCAGCCCCACCGTCTCCCCCGGCATGACGTCCAGGTCCACACCGTCCACCGCCTGGACCTGGCCGACCACCCGCTGCAGCACGCCCCGGCGGACCGGGAAGTACTTCTTGACCCCGCGCGCCTGGAGCAGCGCCTCGCTCATTGGAGCCGAGCCGCCACGCCGGCCCCCTCGCGCGGCCCGTCCTCGCAGAGCCAGCAGGCCGATTCCTGGGCGCCGGCGTCGAGCAGCGGGGGATCGTCCTGGCGGCACCTGTCGAAGGCGTACTCGCAGCGCGGCGCGAACCGGCAGCCGTTGGGCCAGTGGAGGGCGCTGGGCACCATGCCCTGGATAACCTTGAGCGGCTCGGCCTGCGTCATCCCGAGCACCGGGATCGAGTGCAGCAGGGCCTCGGTGTACGGGTGCTGGGGGCTCCTGAAGATGGCCTCCACAGGCCCCCGTTCGACGACCCGGCCGGCGTACATTACGGCGACGTCGTCGGCCATCTCGGCGACCACGCCGAGATCGTGGGTGATGAGCAGGATCGACATCCCGAGACGGTCGCGCAGCTCCCGCATCAGCTCGAGGATCTGGGCCTGGATGGTCACGTCGAGGGCCGTGGTCGGCTCGTCGGCGATCAGCAGCTTGGGGTTGCAGGCCAGCGCCATCGCGATCATGACGCGTTGGCGCATGCCCCCCGACATCTGGTGCGGGTAGTCGTGGAGGCGGCGGTCAGGCGACGGGATGCCGACCAGCCGCAGCATCTCGACGGAGCGCTCCAGGGCGGCGCTGGCGGAGAGCCGCTCGTGCAGCCGCACCGCCTCGGCGATCTGGTCACCCACCGTGTAAACGGGGTTCAGCGACGTCATCGGCTCTTGGAAGATCATCGAGATCTCGTTGCCCCGGATCGCCTGCAGGTCGTCCTCGGTGGCGGTGACCAGGTCGGCGTCGTTGAAGATGATGCGGCTGCCCTCCTCGATCCGGCCTGGCGGGTCGACGAGGCGCATGATCGAGAGCGCTGTCACGCTCTTGCCGCAGCCGGACTCGCCGACCACCCCGAGCGTGCGGCCCTGCTTGATGGTGAGGTCGACGCCGTCCACCGCGCGCAGCACTCCGGCCTGGGTGTGGAAGTAGGTTCGGAGGCTCTCGACCCGCAGCAGGTCCACGTCAGCCATCAGCGATAAACCCTAGACGTTCAGCCGTGAACTGGCCAGGTTCCGCTTGTTACGGACGACCGAGCGGGAGGCGGCGTGACATTCACGCCGAGACTACATGCGCTCGAGGACCTGGGTTCGCTTGCTCTGGAACTCCTGGTCGGACAGGACGCCGTTCCGGTGCAGCCGGTCCAGCATCTCCATCTCCTCGAGGACGTCGAGGAGCGGGGCCATCGTGGTGCGGGCCAGGAACGAGTCGGCCGGGGCGCCTTGCTCGTCCGCCTGGCGGCCGTCGAACTCGCGCAGGTAGAACAGCGCCTTCACGGCCGTGAAAGGGATGCCGAGCAGGCGCAGCGGAGAATGCCCGTTCGGCTGCTCGGGGTGGAGGTGGAGGACGATGCCGTAGCGATGGCGGGCCAGCTGGCCGTCCACATGCCCGCGCAGCACCTCGCCGTCCAGGAAGCGGATCGCGACCTTCCGGGTCGGGGTCTCGGGCTGGTGGCCCTCGGTCGGAGTCAGCTCGACCCACTTGACGGCGGACAGGGGCACCCAGGCCATCTCGTTGTTCTCGAGGCCACCCAGGTCGTCCACATGGATCAAGAAGTCCGGCTCGTCGAAGTCGAGGTCCTGCGCCTCTCCGGCCAGCATCTCGTCGTCGAAGAACCGCACGGTGACTTTCGACACGTCAACTGATCCTAACGGCCTCACGAGTCGCCTCCTGCGGTGGCTCTTCGGCGGCCGACCGGACCGCCCAATTTGCGGGAGCAGCTGACGCAGGTGGCGAGGTGCTCGCGCACCGCGTCGGCCTGCTCGCGGCGCAGCTTGCCGGATACGTACGGGGCCAGCAGCGGCAGCACGTCGGCGCAGTCCATCGTGGTCCCCCCCTGGCTCTGGATGAACTCCTCCTTGAAGCGGAGGCGGGCTCGATACAGCAGGGTCTCGACGGCGCTCTCGCTGAGCTTCATGACCTTGCCGATCTGGCGGTAGCTGAGACCCTGGAGCTCGCGGAGGGTTAGCACCATGCGGTACTTCTCGGGCAGCCTCTGGGCAGTCCCCCAGACCTGGCGCCGGAGCTCGGCGTTCTCGCTCTGGATCACGGGGTCGAAACGGTGAGCGGGCGCGGGCAGGCGGACCATGAGGTCGTCGTCCTCGCCCTCGTCCGCGCGCAGGTCGCGCTGGCGGCGCCGCAGCTCGTCGAAGCACAGGTTGCGGGCCACCGTGTGCACCCAGCCCCCGAAGTTGAAGGACTCGTCCACCTTGTCCAGCGTGCGCAAGCTCTTGAGGAAGGTCTCCTGGGCGATGTCCTCGGCCAGCAGCCGGTCGCCCAGCTTGCGGTGGACCAGGCGATAGATCGAGCCTACGTAGCGGCTGTGCAGCTCCTCGAAGGCGGCCACCTCGCCCGCCCGGTAGGCGGCCACCAGCTCGGCGTCGGTGCGCTCGGGTCGCTCGGGTCGCTCGGGTCGCTCGGGTCGCTCGGGTCGCTCGCTCACTCGGGTTCCCCGCCCGACCGCCGTCCGGGCGATGAGATCGCCGAGGACGCCAGCTCCCGGAACAGGCGCTCGGCCGCGCCCGCCAGGAGCTCCGCGGCGCGCTGCTCCATCTCCGCCAGGGGCATCGGCTCCTCGCTGATCGGGTACACCCTGGTCACACCCTCGTCCAGGACCTTCTCCCAGCCATCGCCCAGGCTCCCAGCGATCAGGTAGGCGGGGACGCCGGCGTCCCTGGCCCGGCGGGCGACCTCGACCGGGCCCTTGCCGTAGGCGCTCTGCCAGTCCACCCGGCCCTCACCGGTCACCAAGGCCGCCGCGCCCTCCAGCTGGCGGTCGAGGCCGGAGGCGTCCACGACAAGGGCCGCCCCTCGGGTCAGCCGGGCGTCCAGGAAGGCCATAAGGCCCGCCCCGGCTCCGCCCGCCGCGCCCGCACCCGGCACCTGATCCACTTCCCGACCCAGGTCGCGCTTTACGACGGCGGCGAAGTTGGCGAGTGCCGCGTCGAGCTCGCGCACCATGTCGGGAGTGGCCCCCTTCTGGGGACCGTAGGTGGCGGTGGCCCCTTCCGGGCCGGTCAGGGGATTGGTGACGTCCACGGCCACGTCCAGCTTGACCTCGCGCCAGCCGGCGTCCACCGCGGAGGCGTCGATGCGTGCCAGCCGGGCGAGGGCGGCGCCCCCGCGGGGCAGCTCGCGTCCCTCCTCATCGAGCAGCCGGAAGCCGAGCGCCTGGGCCATCCCGGCCCCCGCGTCGTTGGTCGCCGACCCGCCGATCCCGGCGATGATGCGCTTGCCTCCGCGTGACCGAGCCGCTTCGAGCACCTGCCCGAACCCGTACGAAGAGGTAACGCGCGGGTCCCGCCTTTCGCTTGAAACCAGGGGCAGGCCGCTGGAGGCGGCCAGCTCGACCACCGCGGTCCGTCCGCCCTCGATCATCCCGAACTGGGCCGCGACCGGGTCGCCCAGCGGCCCTTCGACCGTGACGATCACGAGCTCACCGGCGCCGGCGGCGACCAACGCCTCCACAGTGCCCTCTCCGCCGTCCGCCACAGGTATCTGGACCACCTCCGCTTCGGGTAGGGCGCGCCGGATGCCCGCCGCCATCGCCGCGGCGGCGGCCGGCGAGCCGAGCGAGCCCTTGAACGGGTTGGGCGCCGCGATAACCCTCACGGCGCGTGAGTGTAGCCGGGCGGTAGCTGATCTCAGCCGCTACAAGAGGTTCGGCCGGAAATCAAAAGACCGGTATCGACCAGTCCTTGTACTTGGGGTTGTCGCCGCGGACGGCCCCGAAGTAGAGCGACTGAAGCTCCTGGCTGACCTCGCCGACCTTGCCGTCGCCGACTGTGCGACGGTCGACCTCGACCACCGGGGAGATCTGGGCGCCGGTGCCGCAGAGCAGGAGCTCGTCGCAGGTGTAGAGCTCCGTCCGGTCGATGCTGCGCTCGAACACCGGCATCCCCAGCTCATCCTGGATCAGGCCGATGATCAGGTTGCGGGTCACGCCCTCCAGGATGTCGTCGGTCACGGGCGGGGTGTACGCTTTGCCGTTCTTGATCATGAACAGGTTCTCGGCCGAGCCCTCGGAGACGTGGCCCTCATGGGTGAGGACGATGGCCTCGTCGTAGCCGGCTTCGATCGCCTCCGACTTGGCCAGGGCGGAGTTGACGTAGGAGCCTGTGATCTTGGCGCGGGCCGGCACCGAGGAGTCGGTGACCCGCCGCCAGCTCGAGACCATGCAGCGGATCCCGCCGTCGATCTCGACGTACTTGCCAAATGGCGCCGTGTATACCAGGAAGCTCTCAGGAAGGCCGTGCAGCTGGACCCCGATCTGCTCGATCGACTTGTACAGGAGCGGGCGCACATACGTGTCGCCCCTGTGATCGTTGCGGCGCAGGACCTCGAGCGTGATCTCGATTAGCTCCTCGGTCGAGTAGGGAAGCTCCATGCGCAGGATCTTCCCCGAGTTCCGGAGGCGGTCGAAGTGGGCCTGCGCCTGGAGCAGGAAGAGCTGCTCCCTCTGGGCGTTCCAGTACCCGCGGATACCCTCGAAGCAGCCAGTCCCGTAGTGCAGGGCGTGGGTCATGAGGCCGAGCTTGACGTCGTGGTAGCGGACGAACTCGCCGTCGTAGAAGACCCATGTGTTGGGGTGCTCGGGCCGGGCCTGAATCCGCGATTTGAAGTCGGTCTCGACGCTCATTCAGCCCGATTGTACGCGTGGCGGTGGGGGGCCCCTGGTAGCCGAGCGGAGTCAGGGTCGGATATCTTTCCTGTGGAAGATGCCAACTCTCTACGAGATCATCGACGACCTCAGGCGCGAGCATCCGACCCCTTCCGCATCCCGCACCCTCGACATGGTGGTGGCTGAGCTGGGCGCGACCCAGGACAACCTGCGCGAGGCGCTGAAGCGGCTTGAGGGCCGCCCGGTGCCGACC
This sequence comes from Chloroflexi bacterium UBA4736, assembly GCA_002404015.1. Taxonomy (GTDB): domain Bacteria; phylum Chloroflexota; class Dormibacteria; order Dormibacterales; family Dormibacteraceae; genus UBA4736. The sequence continues at coordinate 53,156 of DHIW01000004.1, read as the reverse complement.
GGCGGCCAGCAGAGCCTCGAGGAGCTGCAGAGTCGGGCCCTCGCCGCGGGCGTCGACGACCTCCACGTGCCCCGGCCCAAAGAGGAGCTGGAGGCCAACATGGAGCCGATCGACGAGTCGCAGATCGGGATCGCGGTCCTCCTCGGCGGCACAGCCGCCGTGGCCGTGATCCTGGCGCTGGTCGTCGTCGGGATCGGCCTCAACCAGATCTTCCACTTCGTGTCCTGAGCAGGTTGGCCCAGGACTTCTCCTTCGACGTCGTCTCGGAGTACGACCACGCCGAGCTGACCAACGCGCTGGACCAGGCTCGCCGCGAGGTCACGACCCGCTTCGACTTCAAGGGAACAGAGCCCTCCCTCGAGCAGAAGGGCGCCGAGATCGTGGTCGAGGCGTCGAGCGAGGACCGGGCCCGGGCCGCCTACCAGGTGCTGGTGGAGAAGGCGGCCCGCCGCGGGCTGTCCGCGAAGCTCTTCCAGGCCGGCGAGCCGAAGACGATCGGACGGGGCCGGGGCCAGATCGAGGTCAAGCTCAACGCCGGGATCTCTGACGAGCTGGCCAAGACGCTCCAGAAGCGAGCTCGCGAGGCGTCGCCGAAGGTCCAGGTGCGAATCCAGGGCGACCAGCTCCGAGTCAGCGCCAAGTCGAAGGACGACCTCCAGAAAGTCATAGTCGCCCTCCGAGACGACGAGTCAATCCCAGTCCCGATCCAGTTCACCAACTACAGATAACGACGGGGGAAGAACCTGCGGTTCCTCCCCCGGACCCTACCTCCCTAAGGAGGACTTACACGCCTGGCGCGCGATTGGAATTCGGGACTCATACGGGCCGGCGGAGCCGGCCCTTACGGCGGGGCTGGTTTCTAGTAGACGAATCCTATGAGAGGGACTGAGCCGGGTTTGATCGTTCGCATGTCGACCGCGCCCCACTGCTTGTAGTTCATCTCTGACACGACCCAGGAGCCGTCAGGGTTCACGCTCTCGACGTATGCCACGTGGCCGTACCAGTAGCTCTCCCAGGTCACCATGATCGCGCCCTGCTTGGGCGTCTTGCCGGTCTGCAAGCCGGCCGCCTTGGCACTGCCGAACCAGGTCCAGGCATCGCCGCCCCAGGGGATGTCGCGGCGCTGGGCGACGTACCAGGTGCACCAGCCCCAGGGGAAGCCGTCGAAGTCGGACGCCCTGTAGCTGATCGTCCCGCCGCCCGCCATCGGCGCCACCGCCGGCGGCTTGCCGCCTGGGATCAGCAGCCGCATCCCGGTCTGGATCTGGGAGACGGAGCGAAGGCCGTTGGAATCCAGGACGTCACCCAGCTTCACCCCGTAGCTGCCGACCAGGGTGTTCGGCGTCTCGCCGGGTGCCACGACGTGGATGACGCCGTCCACCGGCGGCACCACGAGCAGCTGGCCGACCTGGGGGTCGTTGTTCTGCAGAGCGGGGTTGGCCCAGCGAAGCGTATCGGGGCGCACGCGCATCCGAGCTGATATGGCGTCCAGCGTGTCGCCGGCCTGGACCTGGTACCGGCGCACGGCCGGGACCGTCTCGCCGTCACCGCCCAGGCCGCCGGCGCGCAGCGGCGAAACGGTCAGGCGGGAGGCGAAGCCGCCTCCGCCGGGAGCCGGGCCGGGGGTCAGCGGCGGACGCCCGTACGAGGAGCGCAGCTCCGGCGCCGGCGCCAGCCCTGTCGTGACCCCGATCGTCAGCATCGAGAACGCGCACGCGAAAGCGCACGCGAGCACGCGCAACCCAATATTCATTGTCGGGGCCTGACGGCCCCTGGCTACCCCCGGCTAGCTCGCGGAATGTGCGTTCCGCGAATGGAAAGGACTAAAGCGTGGGGCAGGCTAACAAACCTCAGGCCTCCTGGTCAAACTTCTTGCGGATATTGCTGCTGATCCCTTCGCTCGATCTACGAGGCGGCCGGTGCGTCCGGCTTCTGAAAGGCGACTTCGAGCAGGAGACTGTCTACGGCGACCCGCTTGAGCTCGCCCGTGCCTACGCCGCCGCGGGAGCCAGCCGGCTCCATGTGGTCGACCTCGACGCCGCCCGCGGCGACGGTTCCAACCGAGAGCTCGTCGGCCGCCTGGTGGCGGGCACCGGTATAGCGGTCCAGGTGGCGGGCGGCGTCCGGAGCCTGGAGGACGTGGCCGGCTGGCTGGCGGCGGGTGCCGCCGCCGCCGTAATGGGCACCACCGCGGTGCGCCAGCCCGAGCTGCTGCGAGAGGCGGCGGATGCCTATCCAGGCCGGGTGCTGGCCGCCCTGGACGTCCGCGCCGGCCGGCCCGCCGTGACCGGCTGGACCGACTTCGCCGAGCTGTCCCTCACCCAGATGGTGGCCCGCTGGGAGGAGGCGCCGCTGGAGGGCGTGATCGTGACCAGCATCGACCGTGACGGCACGCTGGCGGGCCCCGACCTCGAAACACTGGGCGAGGTCCTGCGGGCCTCCCGCCATCCGGTCACCTACTCGGGCGGGATCGGGCGCCTGGAGGACGTCGTGGCGGTGGCCGAGACTGGCGCCGACGGGCTCATCCTGGGCAAAGCGCTGCTGGCCGGTCGCTTCGAGCTGGCGGAGGCGCTGGCGGCCGCGTCGTGAGGCCCTGGCCGGTCCTGCTGTTCGCGGCCGGCCTTTTGCTCGCCTGCGGCGGTCGCGACATGGCGGACGACGCCACGCTGCGGGCGGACATCCAGGGTGGCCGGGCGGGCGCCGAGGTGACCTTCGACGGAGTCCTGCAGGCCGACCCTGTGCGCTCCGGCACCCATGAGCACCTGGTGGTCCTGGCCGGCTCCGGAGACGTCCTGGAGATCGACCACAACGTGTCCCTGGCGACCTGGGTCCCGGCCCACCAGGGCGACCAGGTGGTGGTCCGGGGCCAGCTCTACCTTGACCCCGGGCACCCGGGTGTCCACTGCACCCACGCCCACACCTCCTCAGGCTGCCCGCAGTCGGGCTGGATCGAGTACGGCGGCTCGTACTATGAGTGAGGTTCGATGTGCGCTGGCCACGACCACGATCGGTTCTCTGACGCCAGCTTCGGCGGGCTCCTCCGCAACCTGAGGGCGGGCGACCACTCGCTCCCCGAGCGGTTCCGGCTGGTGGGACAGGCCTACTGGAGGCGGTTGAGGAGGCTCAAAAACTGTTGCGGCTACTACGGCGAACCCGGCTGTTGAATCAGCCTGGAAGAGGCCCGTGCGGCCGGCTACATCCCCAGAAAGCGCTAGCAGAACTTCCTAGCAGGCGGGTTCGGCCCCCAGCTTGCGGGCCAGCTCGGGGTCGCGCGCGACCATGAAGCTGGCGGCCTGCTGCAGCGGCCGGATGACCATCTCGTCGATGTTCACGTGCGGCGGCAGCGTGACGACGAACTTGATGCAGGCCGCGATGTCGTCGCCGTCCAGCGGCTTGACGTCCTTGTAGGGCTCCGTGGCCGCCTTCTCGTCGCCCTCGAAGCGGACCAGGCTGAACTCGGTCCTGGTCATGCCAGGCGCGATCTCACTGACCCGGATGGGCTCTCCGTTCAGCTCCAGGCGGAGCGTCCGGGTGATGGCCCGCACGGCCCACTTCGTCGCCGCGTAGCCCGCGCCCCCCTTGTAGACCTCGAAGCCGGCGATCGAGCCCAGGTTCACGATATGGCCGAAGGGCGCCTTGCGAAGCAGCGGCAGGCACTCCCGGGTGACCCTCAGCAGGCCGTGAACGTTGGCCTCCCACATCCCCTCCCAGAACTTGTCCGGTGTCGACTCGACCGGCGTCAGGCCCAACGCCAGCCCGGCGTTGTTGACCAGCACGTCGACGCGGCCGAAGCGGCGGTCCACCTCGGCGGCGAAGGCCTTGACACTGGCCGTGTCGGTGACGTCCAGCTGGAGGGCCACGCCGCCCGACTCCTCCGCCACCTGCTTCAGCAGGTCGACGCGGCGCGCGCCCAAGACGGTGGTGAACCCGGCGCCGCCGAGGGCTCTCGCGGTGCTGGCCCCGATGCCGGACGAGGCGCCGGTTATCACAGCTACGCGATGTTCGTCCGTCACCGGCCAAGGGTATCGTAGGGACGTGCTCGAAGTGCTCGTGGGCGTCCTGGCCGGCCTGCTGGTTCTGGCCGGTGTGGCGGTGATCGCCGGTCCCCTCCTGCCCCGAGCGCTCCGGGGCGCTCGCGGGCTCGTCCGCCGGACCCGCGGCAACGCGGCCGCCCGAAGGGCGCTGGTGTCCGCGGACGTCCACCCGACCACGCAGAAGGCGCTGGTCGCGACGGCCCGCCTGATCAGCCTGCTCAAGACCCACGGCCAGGAGCGCGCCGCCGCCGCCCTCCGCGCGGCCGGCCGCAACCTGCGCCAGGACGAGGTGACGGGGCTGCAAGCCATGAACAACGTCGTGCGCATCCTCCGCGAGCTGGACCTCGACGAGGAGAGCGCGCAGGCCCACTACCGCGACCTGATGACCCAGCTCCGGCGCGCCATCAACGACCGCGCCGAGCAGCTGGAGCTGCTTCCTTTCTAGCGGCCGCTAGACGAGACGCTCGCGGCGCACGAGCCGGCCATCCAGGTCGCGCGCCCCGAAGGCGCAGAACTCCGGGGTCGGGCCCAGCACCATCTGCCGCCTGAAGAGCGCCCGCAGCGGGGGCAGGCCGGAGTAGAAGTCCTCGTAGGCCAGGCCTGGCGGCTTGGCGATCCAGGCCACCTCCGCGGCGTCGAGGTCCGGCTCGCCGCTCTGGAGCCGGTAGAGGCCGCCAGCCCCACCTTCCGCGAGATGGGCAGGCCGGTCGTGCGCCGGCCGGATCGGCCTTGAGACGGCCGCCTCGTTGAGCACGTCGAGGTCGGCCGAGCCGCCGACCAGGTACCAGTCCTCGTAGGCCAGCCCCTCGCCAGCCCAGGTCGCTCCCTGGATCCGATAGCTGGCCGTAGCCTGCAGGCCCGGCACCTGGAGCCCCTCCAGCTCCCGGTGAAATCCCACCAGCGCCGCTTCGTACTCCGACGCCGGCGACCGGGTCCAGTGCCAGAAGATGTAGGCCAGCATCAGATCTCCTCCAGAAGCGCCTTGGCGATGACGCGCAATGCCAGCACCTCCTCCGCTCCCTCGAAGATCGTAAGCGCCCGGGCGTCGACGAAGTAGCGGGAGACGTCCGACTCCTCGCTGTAGCCGTTGCCGCCGTGCACCTGCATGGCGTCGCGGGTCACCCGCTCGGCCATCCTGGCCGCGAAGAGCTTGGCCAGCGAGGCCTGCACCTGGCCCGTGCCCTGGTCCATGAGGCGGGCGGCGCGGTAGCTCAGCTGGCGCGCGGAGTTGACGGCGACCGCCATCCCACCCAGGCTGGCCTGCGCCAGCTGCAGGTCGGCCACCCGGCTGCCGAACACCACCCGCTGGGCGGCGTAGGCACGGGCGGCGTCGAGCGCGGCCTGCATCACCCCCACCGAGCGGCCCGCGGTCTGCAGGCGGCCGACGCTGAACGCCTCCATCTGGAGGTAGAAGCCGCGGTCCAGCCAGGCCGGCCCGCCGATCAGGTTCTGCTCGGGCACGAGATAGCGCTCGAACTGCAGGTCGTAGGTGTTCATGCCGCGGTAGCCGAGGATCGGAATGGCCGTCCCGCGCAGCAGCCCGCCGGCCTCCTGGTGGTGCTCGAAGTCCCGCTGGTCGAGGCGCGGTTTCTCGATCACGAACAGCGACAGGCCGCGGTGGCCGGCGCCCTCGCGGGTCCGGACCAGGATCGCGATCAGCTCGGCCCGGGCGGAGAAGCCGGCCCAGCGCTTGCGCCCGTCCAGCAGCCAGCCGGCCTCGGCGCGCGTGGCCAGGCAGTCGCCGAGAGCGGCCACGTCCGAGCCGGCCCCCGGCTCGGTCACGGCGACGGCGACCATCTTCCGGCCGTTCGTGATATCCGGCAGCCAGCGCGCCTTCTGCTCGTCGGTGCCCGCCCGGAGCAGGGCGTGCACCAGGATCTCGGGACGCGTGATCAGGCTGCCGGCGGCGTTGAGGGAGGCGGCCGAGAGCTCTTCGGTGGCGATCAGCATGGTCCGGAAGTCGGTGCTCGAGAGATTGAAGAGCCCGAGACCGGCGGCCCCCTCGATGATCTCGTCGGGGATCGGCAGCTGCTGGCGGTGGATGGCGGCAGCTCGGGGCCGGACGACCCGGTCCGCGAACTCCCGGAACCGAGCCCGCAGCAGTCGCTGCTCCTCATCGGCGCCGAGATCCTCGGTCGGCTTTAGGAGGCCACCGATCCGGGCCAGCCGGCGAGCCTGCTCCAGGGAGTCGTCCTCGACCCCCTCGGCGGCGGCCGCGATCAGCCCCGCCAGCTCGTCGCCCGTGTTGGCCGCCCACTCGCGTGCTGCGTCGGCGGCCTCGGCTCGGGCCGCCGCCCAGGCCAGCTCGTAGCGGCCGACGTCGTCCGGGTCCGCCCGAACCCTTGCGAGCAGGTCGTTCAGTCGATCCCGGGTTCCCACGTCCCCGCCGTCATACCGGCTGCCCGCCCCCGTTCGACCGTCACGAGCGCCATCTTTCGGGTCGCCTCGTCGATCATCTCCGCGCCCAACCGGGCGGCCCCCTGGCCCGCTTCCGTGGACCGTTCGTACGCGCTCAAGATCGCGCTCGCCTTGTCGAACTCCTCCTGCGCGGGGGCGTACACCTCGTTCAGAACGTCCGCCTGGGCCGGGTTCAGCGCCCACTTGCCGTCGTAGCCGAGCAGGGCGCTCCGCCGCGCCGAGCGGCGCAGCCCGTCCAGGTCGCGGACGTTGGCGTACGGACCGTCCACCGCCAGCAGGCCGTTGGCTCGCGCCGCCACCAGGATCCGGGCCAGGAAGGGGTGCCAGATGTCGCCCGGGTAGTCTTCGACAGCCGCCCCGATGCTGAGCCCCGGCATTCGCAGGTCGGCGCCGAAGTCGCCGGGCCCGAAGTGCAGAGCCTGGACGCGGCGCGAGGCGGCGGCGATCTCGCTGACGGCCTCCATGCCGCGGGCGCTCTCGATCTGCAGGTCGAGCCCGGCCGAGCTGCCGAGCTCGTCCAGGGCGCCCGCGACCGCCTCGACGGCACCCGCCGACTCCACCTTGGGCACCACCACCACGTCCAGGCGGTCGCCGAGCTCCGGGACGACCTGGCCGAGGTCGTCCTGCCACCAGGCCGTGTCGAGCCCGTTGATCCGGACCGCCCGCAGCTTGCCCTCGTAGGAGTGGCCGCGCAGGGCTTCCAGCACCAGGCCCCGGGCATCCTCCTTGCGCGCCGGGGCGACCGAGTCCTCCAGGTCGAGGATGACCATGTCGGCCGCCGATTCGGCGGCCTTGGCGTGGAACCGTCGCTCGGTGGCGGGGACCGAGAGGATCGAGCGCCGGGCCCTCACCGGGCGGGGGCCGCCTTCGGTCCCTTGCCCGCCTCGACGTACTTCTTGAGGGACACCATCGAATCCCTGATGCCCTTCTCGTACTGGCCCTTCAGCATCCCGCCGGCGAAGCGCAGGATGCCGCCCAGCTCGTAGTCCATCTCGTATGTGAGGTGGGTTTTGCCGGCCTGGGTCGTGTAGCTGTAGGACCAGGTGCCCTTGAGCGGGCCGCCGATGAACTTGCCGGCGCAGCGGCGGGGCTTTGTGAACACGCTCTGCTCGACCTCCAGGGCCTCCTTGAAACCGCCCGGCAGCTCCAGGTGGTAACGTACCCGGTCGCCCTTGCCGGGCGGGTTCGCGTCCAGCGGCTCCGCCTTCCGAACGTATCCGCTCCATTTGGCGGCGTTCTTCAGATCCTCGTGGACGACGGCCCAGACCCGTTCCGGCAGGGCGTCGATATCCACCTCCTCGCGGATCTTCGCCATGGTGCGATTATCAGGGAGCGTGTCCGTCTCCCGAGCCCAGGCCCCCCCGCCCGGCACCCCCCGTCGCGTGCTCGGCGCCCTCCGGCACCGCAACTACCGCCTGTTCTTCGGCGGCCAGCTGATCTCCACGATCGGCACCTGGATGCAGTCGATCGCGCTGCCCTGGCTGGCCCTCGAGCTGACCCACAACGGCCTCCTGGTCGGGCTGGCCTTGGCTGTGCAGTACCTCCCGATCCTGGTCTTCGGGCCGTTCGGCGGGCTGGTCGCCGACCGCTTCCCGAAGCGCGGCGTCCTGCAGGTCACGCAGACCCTGTTCATGGTCCCTTCGTTCGGGCTCTTCCTGGCCAGCCACACCAACCACGCCGCGTACTGGATGGTCCTGCTGGCGGGCCTGGCCTGGGGCGTGATCCAGGTCTTCGACGTGCCGGCCCGGCAGGCCTTCGCGATCGAGATGGTGGGTCGCGACGACCTCATGAACGCGATCGCGCTCAACTCCTCGGTCTGGAATGCCGCCGCGGTGGTCGGACCGTCGCTGGCGGGGATCCTGATCGCCGTGGTCGGCGTGCCGATCTGCTTCCTGATCAACAGCCTCTCCTTCCTGGCCGCGATCGTGGCGCTGACGTTGATGAGCAACCTGCCCCGGCTGGTGAAGAGCCCGGAAAACGTGTCGATGGTCGAGCGCATCAAGGAAGGCGCTGTCTACGCGCGCCGGGACCCCATCGTCGGCACGATGCTGGTCATGGTCGCGGTGTTCTCGCTCTTTGCTATGAACCGGCTGACCCTGATCCCGCTCTTCGCCGACGGGGTGCTGCACATCGGCGCCGCCGGCTTCGGTTTCCTGATGGCGGCGCTGGGCGCGGGGGCGCTGACCGCCGCCCTCACCCTGGCCGTGAGCAACCGCGCCAACGGCCGCCTCCAGTTCTGGGTCGCCCTGGGCTGGTCGGCGGCGCTGATCGGCTTTTCGATCAGCCGCTCCCTGCCGCTGTCCCTGGTCCTTCTCTATCTGAGCGGGTTCGCGCAGATGTGGTTCCTGGCCACCGCCAACACGCGCGTGCAGACGGTCACCCCCGACCGGCTGCGAGGCCGTGTGATGGCGCTCTACGCGCAGTCGCTGATGGGCGTCGGACCGCTAGGAGCCACCCAGGCGGGTGCCCTGGCGTCGCTGTTCGGAGCCCCCCTCGCGATGTTCGTGGGCGCCGCGGTCGCGGGCGCCGTGGTGGTGGCGATCAGGCTGCTGCGGCCGGCCGTGTTCACGCTGGAGCCGGCCGACTACCCGGCGTAGGCCGCGGGCCGGCGGCGAGACCGTCAAGTCGCGGAGGGCCGTCACGTCGCGGCACCGCTTTACAAAGCCCTTCGACTCGAAGCACGCCCGCGAATAATATGTGCCGGTGATTGGGCGGAAGCACGGCACGGATCGAGGTGGCATGGAACAGCTCCTGGCGGAGACGGTCGAGGCGGTGGCTCGGCTGGCCAAGGCTAACAAGGCCCTGCGCACCCAGAACGAGCGCCTGACGAAGGAGCTCGCCCGCATGTCCGCGGGCTGGGCGGAGATCAAGAAGCTGGCCCGGTCGGCGCCGAGGGCGCCTCGGAGCCGGCGATCTCGCTGAACCTCTCGTTCAGGCCTCTCGGCGAGGACACCCGCGAGGACTTCCTGGCCTACTTCGACTCGGACGCTTTCACGGACAACCCCCACTGGTCGACGTGCTACTGCTTCTTCTACAACATCAACTGCTCCCAGGAGGCCTGGGGCGAGCGCAAGGGGCCCGAGAACCGGGCCGCCAAGGCGGCTCTGATCGACCAGGGCCGCACGAACGGCGTGCTCGCCTATCTGGACCGCCAGGTGGTGGGCTGGGTCCACGCCGACCGGAAGCCGCACCTGCCCCGCCTCGACGACGAGGAGATCCCCGCCGAGGACACGGCCGGCAACGTCGTCTGCTTCGTGGTGCGCCCGGACATGCGGCGCCGGGGCGTGGCGGCAAGGGCTTCTCGATGCGGCCTGCTCGCGACTCCGGGAGCTGGGCTGCGCGTACGTGGACGCCTATCCGGCCACGGAGGTCCGGAAGGATCACCCACAGCTCAAGCCCGAGGCGATCGCCTACCACGGCGCGCTCAAGATGTATCGCGCTGCCGGGCTCGAAGTGATCGGGGCGAGCGAGCATTTCACCCACGTGCGGAAGAGGCTTGACCGCTAGCCGGTTGCAGACAAGGTGCCCGAGTCTGGCTGTCCCCACGTCGCCACCGTCGGCGACCCGCCGGCGCGCACGCCTGACGGCTGCGAGGAATGCCTGGCGGCCGGCCAGTCCTGGGTCCACCTCCGACGCTGCCTGTCCTGCGGGCACATCGGCTGCTGCGACTCCTCACCAGGCCGGCACGCCACCGCCCACTTCCACCAGACCGGCCACCCGGTGATCCAGTCCTTCCAGCCAGGCGAGTCCTGGCTCTGGTGCTACGTGGACAACCTGATGCTGGCGCCGGCTCCTCAGTCCCGGGGCAGGTAGCGGGGCAGCTCGCTCAGCGAGCGGTAGCCCCGGGCGGCCAGGAAGGCGGCGATGCCCTCGGCCACCGACTTCACGGCCGAGCCGCTGACGAAGGTGGCGGTGCCGACTTGGACGGCGGCACAGCCGGCGACCAGGAACTCCAGCGCATCTTCAGCGCTGGCGATCCCCCCGATCCCGATCACAGGGATCCGCACGGCTCGCGCCGCCTGGTGGGCCAGGTGCACGGCCATCGGGCGGATCGCGGGCCCCGAAAGGCCGCCCGTCCGGAAGGCCAGGCGCGGCTTCAGGGTGTGGAGGTCGATAGACATCCCGACGAACGTGTTGACCGCGCAGAGGGCGTCGGCGCCGGCGTCCTCGACCGCGCGGGCGATGGCACCGATGTCGGAGACAGCCGGGGTGAGCTTGACCCAGACCGGGAGCGAGGTGCGCAGCCGCACCGCCTCGGTCACCGCGGCCGCCGAGTGCGGGTTGTTGCCGAAGAGCATCCCGCCCTGCGAGACGTTGGGGCAGGAGATGTTGACCTCCAACCCGGCGACGCCGGGCACGCCATCCAGCCGGGTGGCCAGCTCGCCGTACTCCTCGACCGTCTCGCCGTTGATGTTGGCCAGGACCGGGAACTCCCAGCCGGCCCACTGCGGCGTGTAGTCGCGGATGAGCGCCTCCACCCCGGGGCCCTGGAGGCCGATCGCGTTCAGCAGGCCGGCCGGCGTCTCAACGATGCGCGGCGGCGGGGTGCCCAGCCTCGGCTTCAGGAAGATGCCCTTGCAAACCATCCCGCCCAACGCCTGCCGCTCCAGCAGGGGGACCTCGGTGCCGTAGCCGAACGTGCCGGAGGCGGCCAGGACCGGCCCCTTCAGCTCGACGCGGCCCACATTCATCCAGCTGCCTCGTAGTGGAGGCGGGAGGGCAGCGCCTCCCAGTCGATCGTCCCAGCGGGATAGACGGGGCCCTCGCTGCAAGCCCGGTCGTAGACGCCCGATGTGCGCGGCACCGCGCAGCCAAGGCACACGCCAGTGCCGCAGCCCATGTACGTCTCGAGCGCGACCTGGGCCGCCGCGAAGCGCTGCGCCACCGCCGCCAGCATTGCGTTGGGCCCGCAGGCGAGGACCGCCTGCACCCCGGCCGGGATGGCGCTGACCACTGAGCCGTGCACTCCGCGCGAGCCATCGTCGGTGGCGTACACGACCTCGTCGCCCGACCACTCCTCGCACAGCTCGGCCGCCGTGCGGGCGCCATGGACCCAGTGCACGCGCAGGCCGTTGGCGGCGGCGTCGCGGGCGGCCAGGGGCATCGGCGCCACGCCCAGCCCGCCCGACACCAGCGCCACCTCCGCCCACTCCTCGCGGAACTCGAAGCCGCGGCCGAGCGGCCCCAGCACCGAGACCCGGTCGCCGATCCGGAGCTCTGCCATCTGGTGGGTGCCTGCCCCGACTGGGCGGTAGATCACCTCGACCAGGTCGCCCACGACCCGGTACACCGAGAAAGGCCGCCGGAGCAGAGGGCCCGGCCGCAGCAGCAGGTTCACGAACTGTCCCGCTCGTGCGTCATGAGCGATGGCCGGCGCGTCAAAACCGACCACCAGGAATGACGCACCGATGGCCCGGACCGCGGCCACGTCCGCCGTCAGCTCATGCAACGCCGTCTCGCCACTCCGTGATGGTGCGCACCTCGAAGGCGCCCCCCGAGACCACCGCCGACTCCACCAGCGCGGCCGCCGTGTCCATCGAGGTCAGGCAGGGAATCCGGCGCTCTACCGCCGCCCGTCGGATCTCGAAGCCGTCCTTCAGGACCGGCAGGCCGGGCCGCTCCTGCTCGGTCACTCCCGACATCGTGTTCACCACCAGGTCCACCTCGCGGCCCACGATCACGTCCACCACGTTCGGCGAAGGGCCCCCGATCTTGGCGACCTCGCGGGGCGAGAAGCCGGCGGCACGCAGCACCGCGGCGGTGCCCGGGGTCGCAGTGATCGTGTAGCCGAGCCGGATCAGCCCGGACACGATCGGCATCATCTCCGGCTTGTCGGCGTCGGCGATCGTGAGCAGGACACGCCCGCCCGGCTTGAGCGCCATGCCGGAGGCCAGGAAGGCCTTGCGCAGCGCGGAGGGCAGGTCGCGGTCGACGCCCATGACCTCGCCCGTGGACTTCATCTCCGGGCCCAGGTAGGAGTCGACGGCCGGCAGCTTGCTCATCGAGAACACCGGCGCCTTGACGGCCACCAGCGGCTTGGCGGGGAGCAGGCCGGAGCGGTACCCCAGGTGCGACAGCTGGTCGCCAAGCATGACGCGGACGGCCAGGCGCACCATCGGTACGCCGGTTACCTTGGACAGGATGGGGACGGTGCGCGAGGCGCGGGGGTTTACCTCGAGGACGTGGACCTTGCCCCGATGGACGACGTACTGGACGTTCACCAAGCCGCGCAGCTTCAGGTGGCGGGCGATCCGGATCGTGTAGTCCACCACGTCCTGCTGCTCCCATACCTCGAGACCCGGCGCCGGGTAGACGGCGTAGGAGTCGCCGGAGTGGACGCCGGCCCGCTCGACGTGCTGCATGATCCCCGGGATGACGACGGTGTCGCCGTCGGACACCGCGTCGACCTCCACCTCGATCCCCGCCAGGTACTTGTCCACGAGCACCGAGCCCCGAGGCAGCGCCTGCTTCGCCCACTCCATGTAGCGCTCGAGCTCGCGCGCATCGCGCACGATCTCCATGGCGCGGCCGCCCAGCACGTAGGAGGGGCGCACCAGCACCGGGTAGCCGACCCGCCGCGCGATCTCCAGCGCCTCCGCCACCGAGGTCGTGGTGTCACCGATCGGTTGGGGCACCCCGATCGCGTCGAGCGCGGCGGCGAACGACCGGCGGTCCTCGGCCAGGTCGATCGCGTGCACCGACGAGCCCAGGATGTCCACACCGCGGGTGCTCAGCGGATCGGCCAGGTTGATGGCGGTCTGGCCGCCGAACTGGACAACCGCCCCGAAAGCGCCTTCGACGCGGGCGACCTGGTCCACCGCGTCCACGTCGAGCGGCTCGAAGTAGAGGCGGTCCGAGGTGTCGAAGTCGGTCGAGACGGTCTCCGGGTTGGAGTTGACCAGCACGGCGCGTACGCCGGCCTCGCGAAGCGCCCAGGCGGCGTGGACGGAGCAGTAGTCGAACTCGATGCCCTGGCCGATCCGGATCGGGCCCGAGCCCACCACCAGCGCGGTCCGCCCGGGCTCAGGGCCGGCCTCTGTCTCGTCCTCCCAGCAGGAGTAGTAGTAGGGCGTCTGGGCCTCGAACTCGGCGGCGCAGGTGTCAACGAGCTTGTAAGTGGGCTCGGCCGGCTCCGGGGCCTCACCCGCCAGGTGCGCGATCTGGACATCGGAGAAACCGTGCCGGCGCATCAGGGCGGCGTCGCCGGAGCGCTCAACCTCGACGATCCGCTGGAGCCGGTCGAGGAACCAGGGGTCGATCCCGGATCGGCGGGCCAGGTCGTCGGGCGAGGCGCCCCCGCGCAGGGCTTCGAGCAACGCGAAAAGGCGGCGGTCGTTGGGCGCGTCGACCAGCCAGTCCTCGGCGATCTCCTCGGGCACCGGGGGCCGCTGCTCCAGCGAGCGGAGAGCCTTCGTCAGGGCGCCCTCGAAGGTTCGCTCGATGGCCATCACCTCGCCGGTCGAGGCCATCTGGGTGCCCAACCGCCGGTTGGCGCCAGGGAACTTGTCGAAGGGCCAGCGCGGGATCTTGACCACGCAGTAGTCGAGGGCCGGCTCGAAGGCGGCGAAGGTGCGCCCGGTCACCTGGTTCCGGATCTCCTCCAGGCGCAGCCCCGCCGCCACCTTGGCGGCCACCCGGGCGATGGGGTAGCCGGTCGCCTTGGACGCGAGCGCCGAGGACCGGGAGACCCGGGGGTTGACCTCGATCACGAAGTACGTCGAGCTCTTGGGGTCGAGTGCGAACTGGACGTTGCAGCCGCCCTCGATGCCCAGCGCCCGGATGATCCGGATGGCCGAGGAGCGCAGCATCTGGTGGTCGCGGTCGGAGAGCGTCTGGGCGGGCGCGACCACGATCGAGTCACCCGTATGGACGCCCATCGGGTCCAGGTTCTCCATGTTGCAGACCGTGATGCAGGTGTCGGCGGCGTCCCGCATCACCTCGTACTCGAGCTCCTTCCAGCCCCAGAGCGAGCGCTCGACCAGGACCTGGTGGATCGGCGAGGCGGCCAGCCCGAAGCGGGCGACCCGCTCCAGCTCCCCCTCGGTCGTCACGAAGCCCCCGCCGGTGCCGCCCAGCGTGTAGGCGGGCCGGACCACCAGCGGCAGTCCGATCTCAGCCGCGAACTCGAGGGCCTGGTCCGGCGTATCGCAGACACGGGAGGGCGGAACGGGCTCGCCAATCTCGAGCAGCATCTGCTTGAACGCCTCGCGGTCCTCGGCCTTCTTGATGACCCCCGCGTCGGCCGACAGGAAACGGACGCCGTGGCGCTCCAGAACGCCCGCCTCGGCCAGCTCCATCGCCAGGTTGAGGCCGGTCTGGCCGCCCAGCGTCGGCAGCAGGGCGTCCGGCTGCTCGCGCTCGATGATCCGCTCCAGCGACTCGACTGTCAGCGGCTCGATGTAGACGCGGTCGGCGACGTCCTCGTCGGTCATGATCGTGGCCGGGTTGGAGTTCACGAGGACGGTCTCCACCCCCTCCTCGCGCAGTGCCTTGCAGGCCTGGGTGCCGGCATAGTCGAACTCGGCGGCCTGGCCGATCACGATCGGCCCCGAGCCGAGGATCAGGACCTTGCGCGGCTTCTCACGGACGTTGCCTCCACCGACCGCCCTGGCCAGCGGCCGCCGCGAGCGCACCATCTCCACGAAGCGGTCGAAGAGATGCTGGTTGTCCTGGGGACCTGGGGAGCCCTCGGGGTGGTACTGGACCGAGAAGACAGGCTGAGAGCGGTGGGCCAGGCCCTCGACGGAGCCGTCGTTGAGGTTCAGCTGGCTGACGTAGAAGTCGCCCTCGGGCACGCTGGCCCGGTCGACCTGAAACTCGTGGTTCTGGGAGGTGATGTGGACGAACCCGGTGTCGAGGTCCTTCACCGGGTGGTTGGCGCCGTGGTGCCCAAAGGGCAGCCGCGAGGTGGAGCCGCCGATGGCGCGGCCGAGGACCTGATGGCCGAGGCAGATCCCGAAGGTCGGGATCCCGGCGGCCAGCGCTAGGCGGCAGAGCTCGACCGGCGCCTCCAGCACGGCCGGGTCGCCCGGCCCGTTGGACAGCAGAAGGCCGTCGGCGCCGGTCGCGGACACCTGCTCCCAGGTCGCCGTGTGGGGCAGCACCACGACCCTGCAGCCGCGCTCCCGCAGTGAGCGCAGGATGTTGGCCTTGATGCCGTAGTCGACGACCGCCACAGTCAACCCGCCCCCGTCCACGGTGCCGCGGGCGCGCAGCTCGGGCGGGAGCGGCTCGCTCCACTCCTCGACGCTCGTCCGAGACGTCTGCGCTACCAGGTCCTGCTCTGCCAGGGGGGTCACCCTGCGCGCCAGCTCGTGCAGCTCGGCCAGCCTCTCCCTGGAGGGGGCGGCGGCCTCGTGGGAGAGCACCGCCCGCAGCGCCCCGTGCCGCCGCAGGTGGCGGGTCAGCGCCCGGGTGTCGACCTCGCTGATGCCCGGCACGCCGTGCTCGGCCAGGTACTCGTGCAGCGAGGCGGTCGAGCTGTGGTGCGAGGGCCGGGGGCAGGCCCAGCGGACGATGAAGGCGCGGGCCCAGGGCCGGCCCGACTCGGCGTCCGCCGCCCGGGTCCCGTAGTTGCCCTGCAGCGGGTACGTCATGCACAGCATCTGGCCGGCGTACGAGGGGTCGGTCAGAACCTCCTGGTAGCCGCTCATCGCGGTGTTGAAGACCACCTCGCCCTGGCCCAGCACGGACGCGCCGAGCGCCCGCCCGACGAAGGCGCGCCCGTCCTCTAGGACCAGCGCCGCGTGCGCCTTCTCAGGCATCCAGGATCACCGCTGCGTCCAGGCCGTCGTGGTCCAGCAGGCAGACCTTGACCCGCTCCGAGTCGGAGGTGGGCACGTTCTTGCCCACGTAGTCGGGCCGGATCGGGAGCTGGCGGTGGCCGCGGTCGAT
Organism: Chloroflexi bacterium UBA4736; assembly: GCA_002404015.1. Taxonomy (GTDB): domain Bacteria; phylum Chloroflexota; class Dormibacteria; order Dormibacterales; family Dormibacteraceae; genus UBA4736. The sequence continues at coordinate 36,810 of DHIW01000004.1, read as the reverse complement.
GAGCACCGCCAGCTGGATCGAGCGCGGCCGCCCGAACTCCATCAGGGCGTCCATGGCGGCCCGGGCGGTCCGGCCGTTGTAGATCACGTCGTCCACCAGGACCACGTTCCGGTCGTTGATGTCGGGCACGTCGGAGACCGGGCGCGCGGCGTCCACGACCCGCTGGTGGGCGTCGTCGCGGTGGGCGCTGGCGTCGATCGCTCCGACCGGCACCTGGACCCCCTCCAGCTCGCCCAGCTTCTCCGCCAGCCGGCGCGCGATCACGTCGCCTCGGGAGACCACGCCCACCAGCACCACGTCCCCGACGCCTCGGTTCCGCTCCACGATCTCGTGGGCGATCCGGGACAGCGACCTGCGCATCGCCTCGGCGTCCATCACGGTGGCCTTCAGGCGATGGGCCACGCTCACGACAGGACCATGTCCAGCACGGCCATGCGGATCGGCACGCCGTTGCGCGCCTGCCGGAAATAAGCCGAACGGGGGTCGGAGTCCACCGCCGGGTCGATCTCATCCACCCGCGGCAGCGGGTGCATCAGGATGCCGTTGGGGTTGAAGCGGGCCATCGCCGCCGGGTCGATCCGATAGATGCCCTTGACCGCCTGGTAATCGGCCTCGTCGGTGAAGCGCTCCTTCTGGATGCGCGTCTGGTAGACCACGTCCACCCCCGGGAGCACGCGCTCCAGGTCGGCTTCCTCGCTCCAGCGCACGCCGTGCTCGTCCAGGTGGTCCTTGATGTCCTGCCGCATCGCCACCTGGGACGGCGCGACGAACACGACCTCGACGTCCTTGTACTTGGACAGCAGATACGCGAGCGAGCGCACGGTGCGCCCGTTGCCGAGGTCGCCGACCATGGCGACCTTGACCCCGTCGATGTGGCCCAGCTCGTCCTTGATCGTGTACATGTCGAGCAAGGCCTGGGTAGGGTGCTGGCCCTTGCCGTCGCCGGCGTTGATGACCGGTACGTCGCTGACCGCGGCCGCCCGGCGGGCCGCGCCCTCCTCGGAGTGGCGCAGGACGATCACGTCCGAGTAGCCGGAGACGATCCGGATCGAGTCCTCCAGCGTCTCCCCCTTGGCGGCGCTCGAGAACTCGCGGGCGTTGTCGGTGCCCATGGTCCGCCCGCCCAGCCGGAGCATGGCCGACTCGAAGGAGAGGCGGGTGCGCGTCGAGGGCTCGTAGAAGAGGGCTGTCATCACCCGACCCTGGAGGCGGCCGGAGGCTCGGTGAGGGTCGGATCGCATCTCGCCGGCCCTGGCGAAGATCTCTTCCAGGAGCTCCCGCGAGAACTGTTGCGACTCCACGACGTGCTGTAGACGCTGCCCGACGGCCATGAAAAAACCCCCTTCCCGGCCTCTCGGGACCGGACTTAAAGGACTGCCGCGCGTAGTCTATCAGCGCTTACGGCTGGGGAAGAACCTGCGGTTCCTCCCGAGTACCCTACCTCCCTTTGGAGGACTTACAAGTTGGTGCGCGTCTCGTATTCAGGACCCAGACAGCCTGGCGGAGCCAGGCCTTCCCGCCGCGTCTTTGCTGTTTTTAGAGGCTGACGGTGGCTGCTGACTACGCTTGGGCGGCTCTTGTTCTTTGCGTTGCTGTCTGGGTGTCTGCCACTGGCTCCCACGCTTTGCGGGCGCGGCGGTGGGTGTTCGTCGGGGTGGCGATCGGACTGGCGGTGGTCGGCACCGCGGCCGTCAACTTCACGTTTCTCCAGGGCGGCCTGCCGGCGGCCGCGGACGCGCTCGCCGCAGTCTGCGGCCTGGGCCTGATCGGGCTCACCGTCTACACGTGCGGGCTCTGGATCCGCCAGGTGCTGGGCGAGCGGCAGGGGCGGCGCGAGGTTGGGCTGGGGTCTCGAGCGAGCCACGCCGGAGATGAGCTCACGGCCCACCAGCACTACCATGCGGCCGCCCAGCTGTTCCAGGCCAGGGGTAACCGGAGCGCCCAGCGGGCGGCCCTGACCGCGTCGGCACTGGCCGCGATGAGGGCCGGCGACGCGGTGGCGGCCGAAGCCGGCTTCCGGGAGGTGCTCGAGCTGCTCGGCACGGAGCCCGATCGCGAGCAGCTGCTCGTCACCTTGATGGACCTCGGCGCCTGCCTGATCGACCTCCGGCGCGGCGATGAGGCCCGGGCCAGGTTTGCCCAGGCCCTTGAGGCGGCCGAGTCCAAGACCCACCGGGCCAGTGCGCTCTACAACCTGGCCTGGGTCGACTACCTGGCCCAGCGCTTCGGGGAGGCCGGCCGGCTGAACCGCGAAGCCAAGGCGGTCGGGGCCCGGACACCGGGCGTCCTCGGCCTGACGGCGCTGCTCGACGCCCGCCTCGCCCTGCGGTCTGGGGACCTGGAAGGTGCGCGAGTAGCGCTGATGCGAGCGGGAGCCGCCGCCAACCAGCTGAACGACTCCGAGCTCGCCGGCTCCGTCGAGCTCATGTTCGGTGTCGCGGACTACCTGGGCGGAGACCGGGCGGCCGGCCGGGAGCGCATCGTGGGCGCCGTTCCGGCGCACACCGCGACCAGCGGTCGCCGGCTGGCGGCGCTCTGGCTGGCCGGGCTGGCCGTGATCGCGGACCGGGCCCGCCACACCGAGGACGCCGCCCAGTTCGCAGACCAGGCGCTAGCTCTAGGAGGCCCCGAGATAGGCGGCGAAGCCGAACGAGCAGCCGCGTACTTCCTGGTCCACACCTAAATAAAAAGAGCCGACAGGGCGGGAAAGCCTGGCTCCGCCAGGCTGTCTGAGTCCCGAATACAAAACGCGCACCAGCGCCATAAGTCCTCCAAAGGGAGGAAGGGTACTGGGGAGGAACCGCGAGGTTCTTCCCCAGCCTGCTGATTTGTTTATTGTTCGCCGGATGGCCAGCGAACTGCTCGTCGACACCCACGGACTGACGAAGCGCTACGGGGCCTCCATCCTGGCCGTGGACAACCTGGACCTCCAGGTTCGACGCGGGGAGGTCTATGGCTTCCTCGGACCCAACGGCGCCGGCAAGACGACGACCCTGCGGATGCTGCTGGGCCTGATCCGCCCCACCTCAGGCGCGGCCACAGTGGTCGGGCGCCCGCCGGGCGACTCGGCCGGCCTGGCCAAAGTGGGCGCCATCGTGGAGTCGCCCGCCTTTTATCCGTACCTCTCAGGCCGCGACAACCTGGTCGTCATGGCTCACTACTGCGAGGTACCCCTCAGCCGCGTCGAGGCCGCCCTCGACCAGGTCGAGCTGACGCCGAGGGCGAAGGACAAGTTCTCGACCTACTCGCTGGGCATGAAGCAGCGGCTGGGAGTCGCCGCCACCCTCATCAAGGAGCCCGACCTGCTGATCCTCGACGAGCCGACCAACGGCCTCGACCCGGCCGGCATGGTGGACATGCGCAAGCTGATCCGCGACCTCGGCCAGGGTGACCGCACCGTACTCATCTCCAGCCACCTGCTGAACGAGGTCGAGCAGATATGCGACCGGATCGGCGTCATCCAATCGGGGCGGCTGGTGGCCGAGGGCACAATCGCCGAGCTGCGCGGCGAGGTCGGCGTCCTGGTCCGGGCGACGCCCGAGGACAAGGCTCGCGCCACGCTCGAGCAGCTGCTGGGCGCGGCCCAAGTGAGCGACAGCGATGGTGCCTTCAACCTGAAAACCGAGCCGGGACGGGCGGCGGAGATCAATCGCGCTCTGGTCCAGGCCGGGGTCGACGTCAGCGAGCTGCGGCCCAACGCGCTCTCACTGGAAGAGGTCTTCCTGCACCTGACGGGCGAGGAGGCGGGCTTGTGATCGGGTCGTTCCGGGCGGAATGGCTGAAGATGCGCAAGCGGCCGGCCGTCTGGGTGCTCTTCAGCGTGCTCCTGGTGGCGCTGGTCCTCCTCGGCTATGTCCTGAGCTGGTTCATCTTCACGCACCCGCCCCAGGGCTTCGCCCAGGGCCTGCCGGCCGGCGCCAAGCCATCCGACTTCAAGGTCGTCCTCTATCCCCAGCACGTGATCCAGAACGCGCTCAGCGGCGGCGCCCAGATCGGCGGCGCCATCTGCCTCATCCTGGGCGTCCTGATGGCCGGCAGCGACTTCGGCTGGGGGACCTACAAGACGGTCTTCACGCAGCGCCCCGGCCGCCTGGTCACCTGGCTCGCCAAGATCGTGGTCCTGGGCCTGTTGATGCTGATCCTGACCGTGGTCTTCTTCCTGGTGGCCGCCGCCTGCGCCGCGCTATTCGGGGCGATCGACGGTGTCCAGTCGAGCTGGCCGAGCATGACCGACTTCGCCAAGGCGGTCGGCGCGACCTGGCTGATCTTCGCCATGTGGGCGTCGATGGGCCTCTTCCTGGCCGTCATCTTCAAGCAATCCGCCCTCGCGGTCGGGCTCGGGCTCGTCTACCTCCTGATCATCGAGAGCATCATCACCGCGGTCGTGGGCAGCTCGAAATCGCTGAACTTCATCATGAAGCCGCTGCCCGGACCCAACGCCAACGCCCTGATCCAGTCGTTCGGCCAGGTTCGCATCGGCCGGATTTCCAACCCGGAGCCCCTGGTGAGCGCCGCCCAGGCCTCGATCGTGCTGGCCGTCTACTGCGTCGTGTTCGTGGCGGTGGCCGGCTTCCTACTTAGGCGGAGGGACGTCATCTAGGCTCTCGGGCTGGGGTCGGTACTGGTCGCAGATCGGCGAGTCGGAGTCAGTGTGGAAGTTCCAGCGGTTGCACCAGGCCAGGCCGTCGAATTGGCGGCAGGAGCCACAGGTGACCTTGGCGTTGGAACGGGCCAATTTCTTCATGTGGTCTTCGGGCCGCTCGCCCGGGAACCGGCTCACGGGGCCAGCCGCTCCCTGCGCCATCCGTCCCCCTCGCGCGTGTAGAGGAGGCGGTCGTGGAGGCGGTTGGGCCGGCCCTGCCAGAACTCGATCGCGTAGGCGGCCAGCCGGTAGCCCCCCCAGAAGCCGGGCAGCGGGGGCGACTCGGGATGCTCGGCCTCCAGCCGCCTGACCTCCTCTTCGAGCACCGACCGGGCGGAGATCACCCGGCTCTGGGCCGAGGCCGAGGCCGAGATCCGGCTGCCGTAGGGCCGGCTGGACCAGTAGGCCTCGGACTCGGCGCGGGGCACCCGGGCCACCGTACCCGAGATTCGGACCTGGCGATGCAGCCCCGGCCAGTGAAACGCGAGCGCGGCCCGCGGGTTGGCCGCCAGGTCGGCGGCCTTGGCGCTCTCCTGGTTGGTGAAGAAGACGAAACCAGTCGCGTCGAATCCGTTGAGGAGGACCATGCGGACCGCCGGGCGGCCGTCGGTGGCGGCGGTCGCCAGCGCCATGGCGTTGGGCTGCGCCTCGGCTGCAACCTGCGCTTCGGTGTACCAGCGGTCGAACTGGGCGATGGGGTCGCGGTCGGCCTCGACCTCGTCGAGAGGCGTGTCAGTGCTTGAAATGTCGCTCCCCCGTCAGGACCATGGCGGCGCCCGCGGCGTCGGCGGCGGCGATCACCTCGGGGTCCTTGACGGAGCCGCCGGGCTGGATGACCGCCGTGACGCCCGCCCGCAAGCCCTCCTCGACCCCGTCCGGGAAGGGGAAGAAGGCGTCCGAGGCCATGACGCAGCCGGCGGCCCGGTCACCGGCCCGCCGCACCGCGATCTGGGCCGCCTCGACCCGGCTCATCTGGCCGGCCCCCACGCCGACCGCCTGAAAGTCGCGGGCCAGCACGATGGCGTTCGATTTCACGTGCTTCACCGCCAGCCAGGCGAACTCCAGCTGGGCCCACTCGGCGTCGGTGGGCTGGCGCTTGCCCGCCACCCGGCAGGCAGCTCGGTCGAATCCACGAGTGTCCCACTCCTGGGCCAGGAACCCGCCCGGCACGCTGCGCACGTCGTATGAGGCGTACCGGACCGGACCGGCCTCCAGCAGCCTGACCTTGGGCTTGCGCGCGATGATCTCGGCCGCTTCAGGGCTGATCGCGGGCGCCACCACGACCTCCACGAAGATGTTGGCCAGCTGGCCGGCGGTGGCCACGTCCAGCTCCCGGTTCAGGGCCACCACTCCGCCGAAGGCAGAGACCGGGTCGCATTCGAAAGCCAGGCCGTAGGCCTCGGCCAGCGTGTCGGCGGTGGCCAGGCCGCAGGGGTTCATGTGCTTCACGATGGCGACCGCCGGCTGCCGGTACTCGTTCACCAGCGTCAGGGCAGCGGCGGCGTCCTGGATGTTGTTGAAGGACAGCTCCAGGCCCTGCACCTGGCGGGCCGACCCGAGACCCCCGGGGTCGGGCCCCACCCTGTAGAAGGCTGCCTTCTGGTGCGGGTTCTCTCCGTAGCGGAGGGGCTGGGCGAGGCTGCCACCCAGCGCGAGCTCGGGCGCGAAGTCGGCCTGGGGGCCGCGCAGCCAGGCGGCGATCTGGGAGTCATAGGTAGCCGTGTGGACGAAAGCCTCTGCCGCCAGCCGCCGCCGGAGCTCCTCTCCGGCACCGCCCTCGCCGAGAGCGCTGAGCACCTCGGAGTAGCGCTCGGGACGCACGACGACCACGACGTCGTGATGGTTCTTGGCGGCCGCCCGGATCATGGCCGGGCCGCCGACGTCGATCTGCTCCACGATCTCTTGCCAGCTCGCGCCCTCGCGGGCGGCGGTCTGCGCGAACGGATAGAGGTTCACGCACAGGAGGTCGATGGCCAGCAGGCCTTGCTCTTCCAGCGCGGCCATATGCTCGGGGTTGTCGCGGACCGCGAGGAGGCCTCCGTGCACGCCTGGGTGGAGCGTCTTGACGCGCCCGTCCATGATCTCGGGGAAGCCGGTCAGAAGCGAGACCGAGCGCACCTCGACCGCCGCCTCCTCGAGCGCGAGCAGGGTGCCGCCGGTCGAGTAGAGCTCATACCCGAGCCGGGCCAGGCCGCGCGCGAAGGCCGGCAGCCCCGACCTGTTACTGGCTGAGAGAAGCGCTCTTTTGGGCAAGTAGCTGAATGGCCTCGGGGAGAATGCGGTGCTCTTCGCGCTGGATCCGGGTGCGGAGCGTTTCCGGGGTGTCGCCCGCCAGGACGGGGACGACGGCCTGGAGCAGGATTGGGCCGGCGTCCACCTCGTCGGTGACCAGGTGGACCGTGCAGCCGGTGACCTCCACACCAGCCGCCAGTGCCCGCTCGACGGCGTCCGTGCCACCCCCGAACGCCGGCAGGAGCGAGGGGTGGATGTTGATCAGCCGGCCGGCGAACGCGGACGTGAAGGCGGGCGAGAGTATGCGGTCGTAGCCGGCATTGACGACCAGCTCGGCGCCGCGCGAGCGGACGAAGTCGCACATTGCGGCGTCGCGATCCTCCAGCGAATCGAAGCGCTTCTGGGAGAACTCGCCGAGCGGGAGGCCGTGCTCGCGGGCGTAGGCGGCGGCCCCGCATGAGGGGCGGTTGGTCGCCACCGCCACCACCTCCAGGCCCCGCTCGACCAGGTTGCGGAGGTTGGAGCCCTTTCCTGACACCAGGACAGCCAGCGTCATCCGGGGCGTCAACTGAACTGCACTCTTTGCGGGCCTTCCTGGCGCAGCACGCGCCCGACCACGGGATAGCCCTCCAAAGGTTGGGAGCTCACGAGGACCATGCCGAGGCCCATGTTGAACGTGCCCAGCATCTCGTCCTCGTCCACTCGCCCGCGCTTGGCGATCAGGCCGAAGATGGCCGGCTCCTCCCAGGCCGAGCGGTCGAACCGCGCCGCCAGGCCATCCGGCAGGGCCCGCGGCACGTTGTCCAGCAGGCCGCCGCCCGTGATGTGCGCGGCCGCCTTCCAGGGCAGCCGGTTCAGCTCCGCCAGGTAGGAGCGGTGCGGCTCCAGGAGCACCTCGCCCAGCTGCCGGCCGCCCAACTCCGGGAAGACGCTGTCAAGCGGCACGTCCTCGAAGACCCGGCGGACCAGCGCGAAGCCGTTGGTGTGGACCCCGCTTGCCGGCAGCCCGATCAAGAGGTCGCCCTCGGCCACCGGCTCGCGGCGCGAGCCCGCCTCGACCAGGCCCACGACGAACCCGGCCAGGTCGTAGTCGCCAAGGGCGTACATGCCCGGCATCTCGGCGGTCTCGCCGCCGAGCAGCGCGCAGCCGTTCTCGACACAGGCGGCGCTCAGCCCCGCCAGCAGTTGGCCGAAGACGTCCGCGTCGAGGCGGCCGGCGGCGAGGTAGTCGAGGAAGAACAGCGGGCGGGCGCCCGCGGTGGCGATGTCGTTGACGCAGTGGTTGACGAGGTCGACCCCGATGCCCTGGTGGGCGCCGTAGGCGATCGCGACCTTGATCTTGGTGCCCACGCCGTCGGCCGACGCCGCCAGGTAGCCGCCGGCCGGCAGCGCGTACAGGCCCGCGAACGGGCCCACGGCGCCCACGACCTCCCTGCCGTGGGTGGCCTCGATGAGAGGGCGGGCGCGCTCCAGCATCCGCGTGTACGCCTCGATGTCGACGCCGGCCGCGGCGTAGGAGAGGCCTTCCTGGCTCACCGGGGGACCCGGCTGGCCTGCACCGCGGCCGCCGGCGGCCGCTCCACGTCGTCGGACCGCATCGGGTCCTCGAAGGCCATCTTGTCCATCTCCAGCTGCTGCGGCACGGGCACCGGGTAGGAGCCGTCGAAGCAGGCTCTGCAGAACTGGTCCGCCGTACCCCGTCCGATGGCCCGCATCAGGGCCGGGATCGAGAGGTAGGCCAGCGAGTCGGCGCCGATGTACTTGCAGATCTCGTCCACCGAGCGGCCGGTCGCCACCAGCTGCTTGGTCGAGCCGATGTCGACGCCCATGAAGCAGGGAAAGCGCATTGGCGGGCTGGAGACCCGCAGGTGCACCTCCTTGGCGCCCGCCCTCCTGAGGACATCGATGATGCGCCGCGACGTGGTGCCGCGAACGACCGAGTCGTCAACCGCTATCACGCGCTTGCCGGCGATGGAGCGGCGAAGCGGGTTCAGCTTCAGGACCACGCCCGCCTCCCTGAGCGACTGGTCCGGCTGGATGAAGGTGCGGTTGATGTAGCGCGACTTGATCAGGCCCTCGCGATAGCGGATGCCCGAGGCCTCCGCGTAGCCGATGGCGGCCGGGGTGCCGGAGTCGGGGAGGCCGATCACGATGTCGGCGTCGACCGGCGACTCCTTGGCCAGCTCGTGGCCCATCCGGAGCCGGGCCTCCTCCAACTCGCAGTTCTTGATGATCGAGTCCGGACGCGCGAAGTAGATGAACTCGAAGACGCACATGGCGTGCTTGCCCGACTTCTGGAACTGCTCTGAGCGCAGGCCGTGGTCGTCCATCACGACCATCTCGCCCGGCTGCACCTCGCGTACGAAAGTCGCGTTCACGGTGTCCAGCGCGCACGTCTCGGAGGCGATTACGTGGGCCGGTTGGCCGGGATGCGGTATGAAGCCGATGCACAGCGGCCGGAAGCCGTACGGATCGCGCAGAGCGATCACGGAGGTGGCGGTGACGATGGCGCAGGAGTAGGCGCCGGTCACCCGCCCGAAGGCGCGCTTGATGACCTCCTCCCAGTCGGCGCCGTGGGTGTGCTCGAGCAGGCGCGCCATCACCTCGGTGTCGAGGGCCGTCTCGAACTCGACGCCCTCCTCCTCCAGCTCCCGCCGGATGGCGTCGGCGTTGATCAGGTTGCCGTTGTGGGCGATGGCGCCCGGGCCCAGCACGGGGTGCCGGAAGGACACCGGGTGCGCGTTCTCAGCCCGGCTGGAGCCGGTCGTGGAGTAGCGGGTGTGGCCGATCGCGACCGAGCCCTCGCGAAGGCCCCACATGACGCTGGGCGAGAAGACCTGGGCCACCAGCCCCATGTCGCGGTGGACGCGCACTCCCTCGCCGTCGCCGACGGCGATCCCGGCCGACTCCTGGCCGCGGTGCTGCAGCGCGAATAGGCCGAAGTAGGTGAGGTTGGCAACGTCGACCCCGTGGGCGTGAATGCCGAAGATGCCGCACATCAGTCGGGTTCCCCGGAAAATCGCCAGATTTTTTGGGGTGACATCAGACTAGGCCGTTGTCCCAGGCTGCCCGCAGCTCGTCGAGGGGGACCTTGACCTGGCCCTCGAACTCGACGAAATCACCGCCGGCCAGCCCGAGGATCTGGATCTCCACGTGGTGCTTGCGAGCCAGCGTCTGCAGCTCGGGCAGGGCGCGCGAGCCGGCGCTCAACACGAACCGGCCCTGCGACTCGCCGAAGAGGGCGGCGTCGAGCCGGACGTCGCCTTCCGGCCGCAGCGCCGAGCAGCGCACGCCTATCCCGCCGAGCAGGCAGGTCTCCGCCAGGGCGACCAGCATGCCGCCCTCGGCCACGTCGTGGGCCGAGCGGAGCAGGCCGCCGCCGGCGGCCGCGAGGATGAACCCGTGCACCGCCTTCTCCTCGATGAGGTCCACACGCGGCGGCCGCCCGTTCGAGTGGCCGTAGAGCACCTTCAGGTATTCCGAGCCGCTCAGCTCGTTCCTGGTCTCCCCCACCAGCAGGACGAAGTCGCCCTCCGCCTTGAGCGCGGGCTCCAGGCGCTGCCGGTAGTCCTCAAGGAGCCCGACCATTCCGATCACCGGGGTCGGGTGGATGGCTCCGCCCGCTTCGCTCTCGTTGTACAGGCTGACGTTGCCGCTCACCACTGGCAGGTCCAGCGCTCGGCAGGCGGCGGCGATCCCGGCAACGGCCTCCTCGAGCTGCCAGTACACCTCGGGCCGGTCGGGGTTGCCGAAGTTGAGGCAGTCGGTCACGGCGAGCGGACGGGCCCCCGTCGCCACCACGTTGCGGGCAGCCTCCGCGACGGCGATCTGGGCGCCGGCAAAGGGGTCCAGCTCGCAGTAGCGGCCGTTACCGTCGATGGTCAGGGCCAGCCCGATCCGGGTGCCCTTGACCCGGACCACGGCCGCGTCGCCACCGGGGGGCACCAGGGTGCCGTCGCCGACCATGTGGTCGTAGCGGCGGAAGATCACCCTCCGGCTGCAGAGGTTGGGGCTGCCCATCAGCTGCAGGAGCACCGCGGAGGCGTCCTCGGGCTCCGCCAGGAGCCGGTCGAGGTTCAGGATCGCGGCCTGCTCGGGCGCAGCCTGGGAGCGCATTCGGCGCGTGGGAGCGCCCTCGGTGAGGAGCTCGACCGGCAGCGAGGCGACCGCCTTGCGGCCATCCACGACGGTCAGGTGGCCGTCGTCTGTGACCTCGCCGATCACGGCCGCCTCCAGGTCCCAGGTCTCGAAGACGCGCACGACGTCGGCCTCCTCGCCCCTGCGGACGACGATCAGCATGCGTTCCTGGGACTCCGAGAGCATCACCTCGTAGGGCGTCATCCGGCGCTCCCGCCTCGGCACCTTGGCGACGTCGATGCGGGCGCCCGACCCGGCGCGCGCGGCCGCCTCGGCGACGGACGAGGTCAGGCCGGCCGCCCCCAGGTCCTGGATGGCGACGACCGCGGGCAGGTCGGCCAGGTCCATGCAGGCTTCCAGCAGGCACTTCTCGAGGAAGGGGTTGCCGACCTGCACGGCCGGCCGCCGCTCCTCGGACGACGCGTCCAGGTCGAGCGAGGCGAAGGAGGCGCCATGGATGCCGTCGCGGCCGGTCTGGGAGCCGACCAGGAGCAGGCTGTTGCCGGCGCCCTCCGCCCGCGCCCGCATCAGGCGGTCGTGGCGGACGATGCCGACGCACATGGCATTGACGAGCGGGTTGCCAGCGTAGCAGTCGTCGAAGTACACCTCGCCGCCGACCGTCGGGATGCCCATGCAGTTGCCGTAGCCGCCGATGCCGGCCACCACACCCTCGAAGTGCTGGCGGCTCTCGGGCAGGGGCCCGAACCGCAGCGAGTCGAGCAGTGCGATCGGCCTCGCCCCCATCGCGATGACGTCGCGCAGGATGCCGCCGACGCCGGTGGCCGCGCCCTGGAAGGGCTCGATCGCCGAGGGATGGTTGTGGGACTCGACCTTGAAGACGACCGCCCAGCCGTCGCCGATGTCGACGGCCCCGGCGTTCTCGCCCGGCCCCTGCAGCACTCGCCCGCCCTCGCTCGGCAGGCGGCTGAGCAGCGGCTTGGAGGTCTTGTAGGAGCAGTGCTCGGACCAGAGCACGCCCAGCATCCCCAGCTCGACCGGGTTCGGCGCGCGCTCCAGCCGCTCGACGATCTCGTTGTACTCGTCGCGGGTGAGCGCGACCTCGCGCAGCTTGCGGGCGTCGATCGTGGCCGCGGTCACGCCGTGACCAGCGCGTGAGCGGCCCGCACAACGGACCTGAAGAGGAGCAGGCCGTCCGTGCCGCCGAGCTCCGGTTCGCAGCAGCGTTCGGGGTGGGGCATCATGCCCATCACGTTTCCGGCCTCGTTGCAGATGCCGGCGATGTTGTGGGCCGAGCCGTTGGGATTGACCGCCGGCACCACCAGGCCGGCCGGGTCGCAGTAGCGGAAGACGACCTGGCCGTTCTGCTCCAGCCGGCTCAGGGTCGCCGGGTCCGCGAAGTAGTTGCCCTCGCCGTGCGAGATCGGCACCCGGATGACCTGGCGCTTCCTGAGCTCGCCGGTGAATGCCAGGTCGTCCCGCTCGCAGACCAGGTTGGTCCACTCGCAGCGGAACTCGAGAGAGTCGTTGCGGATCAGGACGCCCGGCAGCAGGCCGGCCTCGCAGAGGATCTGGAAGCCGTTGCAGACACCCCACACCAGGCCGCCCCGCTCGGCGAACTCGAGCACGCTGCTGAGGACCGGCGAGAAGCGGGCGATGGCGCCGGTCCGGAGATGGTCGCCATAGCTGAAGCCGCCGGGCAGGATCACGCAGTCCACGCCCTTCAGGTCCGTGTCCTTGTGCCAGAGGTAGCGCAGCTCGGCGTCCTCGAGGACCTGGTCCACCACCCAGCCGCAGTCACGGTCGGACCAGGTCCCCGGGAAAACGACCACGCCAAACCTCAATAGCGACTCCCCGGCCGTTGCGGATTCCGATCGGTGTTCAACTCTTGTCCTTGGCCTCATCGTGCTCGAAGCGGAAGTCCTCGATCACCTGGTTGGCCAGCAGCTTCCGGCACATCTGCTCCACCCGCTCCCGGGCCTCCGCCTTGCTGTCGGCCTGGAGCTTGACCTCGATGTACTTGCCGACGCGGACGTCCGACACCTCCTCGAAGCCGAGCGAGTTGAGCCCCTGCTTCACAGTCACGCCCTGGGGGTCGTTGACGACCGGTTTGGGCGTGACGATGACCCTCACCACGCTCTGCATCACTCGTTGCGCTCCTTGGGCGGGAAAAGCGGTTTGCCCACCACCATGTGGTAGGCGGTGAGGTAGCGCTGGCGGGTCTGGTCGACGATCTCATCCGGCAGGCGCGGCGGCTGCGAGTTGCGGTCCCAGCCCGACTTCGAGAGCCAGTCGCGCACGAACTGCTTGTCGTAGGACTCGGGCGTGCCGCCGACCTGGTAGCGGGCGGCGTCCCAGTAGCGCGAGCTGTCTGGGGTGAGGGCCTCGTCGATGAGGATCACCTTCTTACCGATCGTTCCGAACTCGAACTTGGTGTCGGCCAGGATCAGTCCCCGCTTCTCGGCCATCTCGGCCGCGTACTTGTACAGCTCGAGGCTGGCGTCGCGCAGCTTCTCGGCCAGCGCCTTGCCGACCTTGCGCTTCATCTGCGCGAACGTGATGTTCTCGTCGTGGCCCTTCAGCGCCTTGGTCGCCGGCGTGAAGAGGGGGACGGGCAGCCGCTCGCTCTGCTGCAGGCCCGCGGGAAGCTTCTCGCCGGCCACCGCGCCGGTCTCCTTGTACTCCTCCCAGGCGCTGCCTGCCAGGTAGCCGCGGACCACACACTCGATGTTCACCCGCTTGGCCTTGCGGACGATCATGAACCGGGCTCGCAGCTGGTCGCGCTGGTGGACGAGGTTGCCGGGCAGGTCGGGGACCATGCCCGAGATCAGGTGGTTCTCCTGGAAGTGGTGGGTCTGGCCGAACCAGTAGATGGAAAGCTGGGTCAGCACCTTGCCCCGGTCCGGGATGCCGTTGGGCAGCACGTGGTCGTAGGCCGAGATCCGGTCGGTGGCCACCATCAGGAGGCGCTCGTCGTCCAGCTCGTACGTGTCGCGGACCTTGCCCCGGTGCATCACCTTGCGATCGAGCACCGTCTCCATCAGCGCCACGGGGTCGCCCCGCTCGACATCTTCGCGTGGGCTCATGCGCGCGAGCTTGCTTGGTAGGTCATGGCGTCTTCACTCCCAGCCCGAGCCGGTCGAACGCCAGGTCCACATGGCGGAGGAAATCGGCCGGATCGAAGACGTCGGGCAGTCGCTCCCCGATCAGCCGCATCACCTGGGGGTCGGCCTCCAGGTTCGCCCTGAAGCCACCCTCGCCGCGCAGCGCTCTGTGGGCAGCCGACTGCACCAGCTCGTACGCCTCCTCGCGCGAGTGGCCGGCCTCCACCAGCGCCAGCAGCACGCGCTGCGAGTACACCACGCCGCCGCCCTGGTCGAGGTTGCGGGCCATGTTGTCCGGCCGCACCTCGAGGCCGGCGAGCACCTTCGTCAGCACCTGGGCCATGTAGTCGGCCAGGCAGCAGGCGTCCGGGAACACCACCCGCTCGGCCGAGCTGTGGCTGATGTCGCGCTCGTGCCAGAGGGCCACGTTCTCCAGCTCGGTGGCCGCGTAGCCCCGTACGACGCGGGCCAGCCCGCACACCCGCTCGGTGAGGACGGGGTTGCGCTTGTGAGGCATGGCCGAGCTCCCCTTCTGCTCCTCTCCGAACGGCTCCAGCGCCTCGGACACCTCGCTCCTCTGCAGGTGCCGGATCTCGAGCGCGATGCGTTCCATGGAGGCTGCCGCGACCGCCAGCGAGTTGACGAAGGCCGCGTGGCGGTCGCGTGAGACGACCTGGGTGCTGGCGGCGTCCACATGCAGGCCGAGCTTGCCACAGACGTACTCCTCGACCCGCGGGTCGAGCGCGGCATGCGTACCGACAGCACCGCTGAGCTTCCCGGTCGCCACCTCGTCCGTGGCCGCCCCGACCCGGGCGATCGCCCGGTCCAGCTCGGCGACCCAGCCGGCGACCTTGAAGCCGAAGGTGATGGGCTCGGCGTGGATGCCGTGGGTGCGGCCGACCATGAGCGTGCGCCGGTGCGCGATGGCGAGCGTGGCGGCCGCCTCCCGCAGCAGGCAGAGGTCGGCCAGGATCAGCTCCGCCGCCTCCCGGATCTGGAGGGCGAAGGCGGTGTCGATCACGTCCGAGCTGGTCATCCCGAGGTGGATGTAGCGCGCCTCCGGCATACCGACCGACTCGTTGACGACGGTCAGAAAGGCGATCATGTCGTGGCCGACCCGCTCCTCGACCGACCGAATCCGATCCACGTCGAACGAGGCGGCCCGGATCTTGGGCAGGGCCTCGACGGGGATCCGGCCCAGCTCGGCCCAGGCCTCACAGGCCAGGACCTCGACCTGAAGCCAGAGCTCGAAGCGTCTGCGGTCAGACCAGACCTCCCGCATCCGGGGAGGCGCGTAGCGCTCGATCAAGGGGTTGGGATGGCTCCAGGGCACCAGGGGGGCAAGGGGCGACTGAATTATAGAGGGACCGCGCTCAACTCGACATATGGTATGGGCTACCGAACGTAGCCACAAGATGTGCGCCGACGAGCTTCAACGGCGATAGCGGTCGCCAGCGCGGCGTGCTCGATAATTGGCTGGCATGACCCTCCTCTGTAACTTCGTGCGTGCGCGTTGCGTTTAACGCCCGAAAGGAAGTGCCCGTGAGCGCTGGGCCGTCACGCGAGGACGAGCAGCAGATCGTGGAGCGGGCCAAGCGGGACCCGCACGCATTCGGTGAGCTGTACGACCTGCATTTCCTTCAGATCTATCGATTTGTGTATTCAAGAGTGAGGGATCAAAGCACCGCCGAGGACGTCACGTCAGAGGTCTTCATGAAGGCACTAAAGAGCATCGGCCGCTACCAGGACACAGGGCGGCCTTTCTCGGCGTGGCTGTACCAGATCGCGGTCAACGCGGTCGCCGACCGCTACCGGTCCGCCCGGCCCACCGATGACATCGACGAGCAGCGCTCGCTCGCCAGCGCAGGGCCGGCCCTGGAGGACATCGCCGAGCGGCGCGAGGAGCTCCGCGGCATCTGGATGGTGGTCGAGACGCTGCCCCAGCAGCAGCGCATGGCCATGATCCTGAAGTTCCAGGAGGACATGAAGATCGAGGACATCGCGCTCGCGCTGGGCAAGAGCCCGGGCGCCGTCAAGCTCCTCATCCACCGGGGCGTGACCCGGGTCCGCCAGACCGTTCCCAGGGCAGAGGCATGAGCCGCCGCTACGACCCGGAGATCGACGAGCTCTTCGCCGAGCCCGGACTTCGCGACGTGGCCCGGCTCATGAGCCTGACCCAGGCTCCCGAAGTCCGGCCCGACCCGGCGTTCCGGTCCGACCTGCGGCGGCGGCTGATGCAGCAGGCCTGGGCCATGAACGAGCGGCCGCGGTCCTTCTGGGCCGGCCTCTTCGCGCCCCAGCGCCTGGCCCTGGCGGGCGGCCTGGTGGGCGTCGTGCTGATCGGCCTGGTCGCCATCCTGGTCACGCACCCGGGGGGCAGCTTCCGGGAGGTGCTGCCGCCCACGAGCCCACTGGACAACGCCCAGCAGGTGAGCGTCGTCAAGCCCATCGAGCTGGACTTCAACCAGCCGATGAATCACCAGTCGGTCGAGCAGGCGGTGCAGGTGGCGCCCGCCACTCCGCTCAAGTTCGACTGGAAGGGCAACACCGTGTTCATCACGCCGGTGACGGGCACGCTGGCGCCCAACACGCTGTACCAGGTGACGGTCGCCCCGACCGCCGTGACCGCCAACAACCAGCCGGTCACGCAGGCCAAGGTCATCACCTTCGTGACCCAGCCAGCGCCGACCCCGACGCCCACGATCACCCCCAGCCCCTCGGCGACCCCCTCGCTGGTCAGCGACGAGAAGGCGCTCGCCCCGATCGGCCAGCAGGCGGCGCAGTGGTCGGCCGACGGAGCGACCCTTTACCTACTGGGCCCCGACGGCAAGCTGGGGTCCGTGCCCGCCGCGGGCGGCGATGTGAAGGTGCTCGCGACCGGGGTGAAGCTCTTCACACTGGGCCCGGCAGGGCCGATCTTCCAGCGCGCGGGCGGGATCGACGCCTTCACCCCCGGCGGGACGGTGGAGCCGCTTGCCGCCAACGCCAACGCTGTGGCGCTGGGCGTGCGCCAGGGCAAGCTGGTGTACGTCGAGGGCAAGCAGGTGCACGCCACCGGCGTGCAGCAGCTGGCGGAAACGCCGAGCGCGGCCTGGTTCTCGCCGTCCGGCGAGAGGCTGGCCTACCAGGCGCCGACCGGCTTCCACGTCTTCGACCTAGCGTCTGCCCACGACGTCGAGCTGAACGGCGCCACCGCCTTCCTGGCCTGGTCGCCGGACGGGCTCCGCTTCGCCTATCAGGGCGCCGACGGCGTGTACACCACCGGGGACGGATCGGCCGCCGTCAGGGTTTCGAGCCTGGCCGCTTCGGGGCTCGCGTGGTCGCAGCGGGATGAGCTGCTGATCGCCAGCCCGAATGCGCTCAGCCTGGTCAACGCGGATGGCAACAACCTCCGGACGCTGGCGGCCGGCGACTACGGCCAGCCGGGTTGGTCCCCGGCCGCCGGCACGTTCTCGTTCGTTCGGGGCGGGCAGCTTTACGCCGCACGGACAGCGGCCGCCCAGACCGGGCCGGCGGCCCAGCTGGACGAGGTCCTGAAGCTCGTCGACAGCTTCGTCAAGGCCCGCATCGCGGGCGCCACGGACCAGGCCAACGCATTCCTGGACCCCGCAGCTAAGGACTCCTACCCCGACCCCACCCTGAAGCCCGCACGCTACTTCGTCATCCTGGCCCAGCCCGGCCAGGCGACCGTGCGCCTGGTGCTGGGCGACAAGAAGGAGGAGAGTGCGGTCGATGAGACGCTGTACCTGCAGCGGGCAGCGAACGGGACGCTGCTGATCCACAAGGTGACGGCCAGCCCGCCGCGCCTGCTCGGCAAGGGCCCCGAGCTGCTCTCGATCAAGGTGTCGAGCGACCAGCTCCAGGTCGAGTTCGACTCCTTCCTCGATCCGGCGGCCATCTCGGGAGTCGTCGTCAGCGACGCCGCGGGCAAGCCGGTGCCGGTCAAAATCTCCGCCAAGGACCGCATGGTCACGGTCGCCATCCCCGGCGGCCTAGCCAGCGGAGCCTCCTACCAGCTCGGGCTCAACGCGGCGCTGACCGACGTCAACGGCCACAAGTTCAACGGCGCGGAGACCGTCCAGCTCCTCGGACCCTAGCCAGCTGTCCGGCTACAGGAGGCCGGCGGACCTGGCGGCACGGGCCAGCGCCGCGATCGACCCCGAATGGGCGATGCCACCCCTGAGCGCCTCGTCCAGCGCATCTCTCAGCGGCAGCTGGCGGGTGATCATGTCGCGCTCGTAGGCCTCCGGCGTCCGCTCCACCCGGCGCAGGCCGCGGGCCAGGAAAAGGTGCTGGCGGTTGTCGAGCACCGCCGACCCATGGACGACACCGAGCGGAGTCCACTCGGCGGCCTCCAGCCCGGCTTCTTCCGCCAGCTCGCGATGCGCGCCCTCGAGCGGGTCCTCGCCCTCCTCGAGGGTCCCGGCCGGGACCTCCCACGAGGACTCGCCCCAGGGATAGCGCCACTGCCGGACGAGGGTGGTTCGGCCCGCGGCGTCCAGGGGGACCATGAACACCGAGTCGGGGGCGCGCACAAACGCGAACTCGCCGGTGTCGCCGCCGGGCCAGGCCACGCGGTCGCGGGTGAGGACGAGGCGGCCCGCGCGCCCCACGTCCTCGCGCGCCGTGCGCCGCATCGGCGGCGTGGCGTCGTGGTCGAGGCCCACTACTGCTTGCCTCCCAGGCGCTCGCGCGCGATCCTCTGCGGCTCGCCGCCCTCGAAAGTCTCGGCCAGCGCCTCCTTGCTGGACTCGACCGCCCTCTGGAAGGGCAGGTTCAGCCACTCCTCGAAGAGCGCCTTCTGGACCCGGATCGCCTCCGGTGTCGCGCGGTTGACCAGGGCGATGAGCTCGCCGGCGGCCGCCACCAGGGCATCCGGTTCCGCCAGGCGGTTGACGATCCCCCACTCGTGGGCCTGGCCGGCGTCGATCAGCCGCCCGGTCAAGATCATCTCGCGAGCCCGTCCCAGCCCCACGTAGCGCTCGAGCAGGGCGGCGTCGATCACGGACGGGATCCCGATCAGGACCTCGGGGAGGCCGAAGCGGGCGTCGGGGCTGGCCACCCTGAAGTCGCAGGCGAGCGCCAGCTCGAAGGCCCCCCCGATGCAGGCGCCCTGCACCGCCGCGGCCACCGGCTTGGGCGAGCGCCGCGCCGCGCCGCAGAGCTCGGCGAGCAGCTCGATGAGCGCCCGCACGCTGCGGCGGTCGCCGGTCGCGAACTCGCCTAGGTCGACGCCCGAGCAGAAGGCGGGGCCCTCGCCGGCGATGACCACGCCCGAAACCTCGGGGTCGGCGGCCGCGGCCCGGATGCCATCGCGCAGGGCCTGGATCAGGCCGGGCGTCAGGGCATTTCGCTTCTCCGGCCGGTCGATCTTCAGCAGCCGCAGGCTGCCCAGACGGTCGCTGACGATCACCCGCGGCTCAGCCGTTGCGAACTACCGCCGCCACCGCGGCGGCGGCGGCGGCCACGTGGCGGGGGTCGGCGCCGTAGTCCATGGGCGAGGTCTCGCCCAGGAACCTCTTCATGTCTTCGACCAGCTCCGGGTGGTCCTCGATGAACCGGGTCGTGAGCTTGCCCGCTTTGAAGTCGGCGCTTTCCAGGATCGCCTGGTGGTAGGGGATGGTCGTCGCCGGGCCGGCCAGCACGAACTCGCGCAGCGCCCGCCGGGCGCGGGCGATCGCCTCCGCCCGGTCGGCCCCGTGCACGATCAGCTTGGCGACCAGCGAGTCGTAGTTGGGCGGCACCTCGGAGCCGGGGCCGTAGCCGCTGTCCACCCGAACCCCGGGGCCGCCCGGGGTCACCCAGCGCGTGATCCGGCGCGGGTTGGGGATGAACTTCCGGGCCGGGTCTTCGGCGTTGATGCGCATCTCGATGGCGTGCCCGGTCCAGGTCACGTCGGCCTGGGAGAAGGAGAGCGGCAGCCCCGACGACACCCGGATCTGCTCCTTCACGAGGTCGATGCCGGTGACCGCCTCGGTGATCGGATGCTCGACCTGGAGGCGGGCATTGACCTCCAGGAAGTAGAAGTCGCCCCGGCTGAAGATGAACTCGACAGTGCCGGCGTTGATGTAGCCGGCGGCACGGGCGGCACTGACGGCGGCCTCTCCCATCCGCGCCCGGATCTCCGGCGTCACGGCGGGCGAGGGGGTCTCCTCCATGATCTTCTGGTGCCGGCGCTGGATCGAGCACTCGCGCTCGCCCAGGTGCACCACGTTGCCGTGGGCGTCCGCGATGACCTGGATCTCCACGTGGCGGGGGTGGGCCACGTACTTCTCGACGTACACCGTGGGGTCGCCGAACGCGGAGAGAGCCGCATTGCGGCAGCTCTCGATCGCGGGCAGCAGGTCAGCCTCCTTCTCGACCACCTTCATGCCGATCCCGCCACCCCCGCCGGAAGGCTTGATGATCACGGGAAAACCGATCTCGCGGGCGATTCGGGCCGCCTCCTGGGGGTCCTCCAGGGCCCCGCTGCCCGGGGTCACGGGCACCCCGTGCTTGACGGCCAGGGCCCTGGCTTCGAGCTTCGAGCCCATCGCCCGCATGGCGGCCGCGGGGGGCCCGATGAAGTCGATCCCCGCCGCCTCGCAGGCCTCCGGGAACTCCGGCCGCTCGGAGAGGAAGCCGTAGCCGGGGTGGATGGCCTGGGCGTCGATGTCGGCCGCCAGCTTCACGATCCTGTCCAGCTGCAGGTAGGACTCGGTGGGCGAGGCGCCGCCGATGTGGTGGGACTCGTCGGCATAGCGGCGATGGATCGCGTCGGCGTCCGCGTCGGAGTACACCGCGGCGGTTTCGAGGCCCATCTCCCGGCACGCGCGCATGATCCTTATCGCGATCTCGCCCCGGTTGGCGACCAGGACCTTCTTGGGGAGCTTGTTCCTCACGCCACGGCCAGGATGGGCTGGTTCGGCTTCACCACCTCGCCCTCCTTGACGTAGATCTCGACCACCTTGCCGGGGCTGGTGCTGACGATGTCGTTCTGCATCTTCATCGCCTCCAGCACCGCCACCACGTCGCCCAGCTTCACATCGTCCCCGACCTTCACCGGCAGCTTCACGATCAGCCCCTGCATGGGCGCCACGACAGCGCCCTGGGCGGGCTTCTTGGGCGCCGCCGCCGGCGCTGCCCCGCCGCCGCCGCCCGCGACCTGGATGGTGCCGGCGCCGGTGACCCGGACTTTGAACACCTCGCCCTCCACCTCGACCTCGAACTCGGCGGTCTGGGCCGCCGCCGCGGGCTCGGGCTCGGGCTCGGGGGCCGGGGCCTCCCCCGCCGGCTCCTCCTTCTTCTCCGGCTGGGCCGCCCGCTCGCCGTCACTGGATGCCCGGGTGGGCTTGACCTCGCCCTTGAAGAGCCTGGTGGCGAGCGCCGGGAACAGCAGGTAGCTGAGGAGGGCGTCGTCGCCGGTGGCGAAGCCCTGCTTCTTGAGATCCGCCTTGGCCGCGGCCACCTCGGGCTCGAGCAGGTCCGCGGGCCGGACCGTGATCGGTTCCTCGCGGCCGAGGACCTGGCGCCGGAGCTCGCTGTCGGCGGGCTGGGGGGGCGTGCCGTACAGGCCCTGTAGGTAGTCCTTGAGCTCCTGCGTCACCGTGTCATAGCGGTCGCCGCCGATCACGTTGTAGACGGCCTGTATCGCCACCATGTGGCGCAGCGGGGCGACCAGCGGCGGGTAGCCCAGCTCGCGGCGGACGCGGGGCACTTCCGCGAGGGCGTCTTTCATCCGGTCCAGGGCGCCGTGCTTGCCGAGCTCGGTGTGGATCTCGTGGATCATCGCGGCCGGCATCTGGTAGCGGAGGATGTCGGAGTCCACCCTGTCCGCCAGGGCCGAGACCTCGTGCAGGTGGCGCTCTTTCAGCCGCTCCAGGTCGTCCTTGATCTCGACCAGGCGCTCCAGGTCGAGCCCGGTGTCGTAATCGCCTCCTGCCAGCGCGGCGACCACGCTTTCGGTGGCGGGCTGGGAGGCGCCCGAGGCCAGCGGCGACATGGCGGTGTCCACCACGGAGGCGCCTGCCTCGATGGCGGCCATGTAAGCCATCGGCGCCATGCCGCTGGAGCAGTGCGAGTGCACGACGACCGGCAGCTTGGCCGTCTCGATCAGCCCCGTCACCAGCTCCCATGTGGCCTGCGGGCTCAGCAGTCCCGAAGTGTCCTTGATCACTACTTCGTCGCAGCCGAGATCGGCCAGGCCCTTGGCCAGGGAGCACCAGAGGTCGAGGCTGTGGGCGGGGCTGACCGCGTAGCAGAGGGCTCCCTGCACGTGCTTCTTGGCCGCCTTGGCGGCGGCGATCGCAACCTCCATGTTGCGAAGGTCGTTCAGGGGGTCGAAGAAGCGGAAGAAGTCGACGCCCGACCGCGCCGCGTGGCGCACGAACAGCTCGACGGCGTCGTCGGCGTAGTTGTGCTGGCCGACCAGGTTCTGGCCTCGGACCAACGCCTGGATCGGCGTGTTGGGGGTCGCCTTCTGCAGCCTGCGGAGGTAGTCCCAGGGGTCCTCGCCGAGCTCCAGGTAGGTCTGGAAGGTGGCGCCGCCGAAGGCCTCGAGGCTGTAGAAGCCGATGGAGTCCATCTTCTTCGCGATGGGGTAGATCTCGTCGCCGCGCAGGTGGCCGCCCAGCAGCGACTGGTTGCCGTCCCGAAACGTGGTGTCCGTCAGCCGGAGCCTGGGCCCCTTCTTCTTAGCGATTGGCGAGCGCCTTCCGCTTCTCAGTGTGGACGTCAGCCAGCTCGGCGTCCGTGAGGGCCAGGACCCGGGCCGCGAACCAGGCCGCATTCTTGGCGCCGGCCTCCCCGATCGCCATGGTCGCCACCGGGATGCCCGCCGGCATCTGGACGATGGAGTAGAGGGAGTCCACGCCGCCCAGGTGCTGGGTGGGGATGGGGACGCCGACCACCGGGAGATCCGTCCAGGCCGCCACCACCCCGGGGAGATGCGCGGCGCCGCCGGCTGCCGCGATGACGACCTTCAAGCCGCGCTCGCGGGCGCTCGAGGCCCACTCCATCACGCCCTGCGGGTCGCGGTGGGCGGAGCAGATCTTGAGCTCGCTCGCGATGCCGAAGTCCTCCAGCTGCTTCAAGCAACTCTCCATCAACGGGAGGTCGGACTTCGACCCCAATATCACCCCAACGACCGCGCCCAATCACCGCCTCCTAAAGGAGGCCGAAAGGGACCCGCCCGCTTCATCCCCCGACAGCCTCCTGCGCAATGTCCGTTCTGTAAAAAGCCCCCGGAAATCGTACCCGCACCGCTCCCGAGAGCGCCGCGAGGCGGGCTTCGGCCACATCGTCGCCCAGGCCGACCGCGGTGAGCACTCGCCCGCCGGAGGTCACCAGGCCGCTCAGCGGGACGTAGCGGGTGGCGGCGTGAAAGATGATGACGCCGCCGGGGATGTTGGTCAGGCCCTCGAGAACCATGCCGGTCTCGTAGCTGTCGGGGTATCCGCCTGAGACCACGACGATGCCCACCGCCGCCCGCGAGCTCCAGCGCGGACGCGGAAAGGACGCCAGGTCGCCGCGGGCGCAGGTGAGCATGAGTGCTACCAGGTCCGACTCGAGGCGAGGCAGCACGACCTGCGCCTCCGGGTCGCCGAAGCGGGCGTTGAACTCGACGGCGCGCATGCCGGAAGGGGTCAACATGAGGCCGGCGTAGAGCACGCCCCGGTACTCCAGGCCCTGCGCCGCCAGCGCCGTGACGGCCGGTTGGAGCACGGTCCTGACCGCCTCCTCGACAACCTCTTCGCCACCATCCGGAGGTGGCGAGTAGGCGCCCATGCCGCCCGTGTTGGGGCCCTCGTCGCCCTCCAGCGCCCGCTTGTAGTCGCGGGCGGCGGCGAGCGGGACTACCGTCTTGCCGTCGGTCAGGCCGAACACGGAGAGCTCCGGGCCCTCCATCCGCTCCTCCAGCACCACCGTGCTCCCGGCCCTGCCGAAGCTGCGCTGGACCAGCATCGAGTCGATCGCCCTGTCCGCCTCCTCGACGCTGCCGCAGACCAGGACTCCCTTGCCCATCGCCAGGCCGTCGGCCTTCACGGCGACGCGGCCCTCGCGGTCGTGCGCCCAGAGCTTCGCGGCGTCGGCGTCCGTGAAGACCTCGTAGTCGGCGGTGGGGATACCGGCCCCGCGCATCAGCTCCTTGGCGAACGCCTTGCTGGTCTCGACCCGGCCGGCCGCCCGGTCAGGGCCGAAGACGGGGAAGCCCGCGTGCCTCAGCGCGTCCCCCACACCGGCGGCGACCGCCGACTCGGGGCCGAGGACCACCAGGCCCAGCCTCTCCTTCTTGGCGAAGTTCACGATGCCGGCCACGTCGTCGGCCGCGATGTCCACGTTGCGGGCCATGCCCCCGGTCCCGCCGTTGCCAGGCGCGCAGAAGACAAGCTCAGTGAGCTCCGACTGCATGCACTTCCAAGCCAAAGCATGCTCCCGGGCCCCAGACCCGACGACAAGAACCTTCACTCAGAAAAAGTAGAAGAGCGTGGTGCGTAGTGCCGGCTCCGCCGGGCCGTTTGAGTCGCGTATTCCAGAGAGACAAGGTGCCCACACCAAGGGAGGTAGGGGCTCTGGGGAGGAACCGCGAGGTTCTTCCCCAGTCGTCATTCCCACTCGATTGTGCCGGGCGGCTTGGAGGTGATGTCGAAGACGACGCGGTTGACGCCCTTGACCTCGTTGCCGATGCGGTTGGAGATCTTCGCCAGCACCTCGTAGGGCAGCCGCGCCCAGTCCGCCGTCATCGCGTCCTCGGAGGTGACGACACGCACGGCCACGACGTTGGCGTACGTGCGGTAGTCGCCCTGCACCCCGACCGTCTGGAGCGGCGTCAGCACCGCGAACGACTGCCACACCTGGCGGTAGAGCCCGTTCTTCTTGATCTCGTCCACCACCACCCAGTCGGCGTTGCGCAGGATCTCCAGCCGCTCGGCCGTCACCTCGCCCAGGCAGCGGATGGCCAGCCCGGGGCCCGGGAAGGGCTGCCGGTGGACCATGTCCTCGGGCATCCCCAGCTCCATCCCCACGGCCCGCACCTCGTCCTTGAAGAGGTAGCGAAGCGGCTCGATCAGCTTGAAGCGCAGGCCGGGAGGCAGGCCGCCCACGTTGTGGTGGGTCTTGATCTTGACCGCGCTGGCGCCAGTGTCGGCGGCCGTCGACTCGATCACGTCCGGGTAAAGCGTGCCCTGGGCCAGGAAGTCGATATCGCCCAGCTCCTTGGCCTCCGCCTCGAAGACGTTGATGAACTCGCGGCCCACTATCCGCCGCTTCTCCTCCGGCTCCACGACGCCGGCCAGGGCGTCCAGGAACCGGTCGCTGGCGTCCACGTAGCGCAGGTTGAGGTCCAGGTTCCCATGCGCCACCTCCAGCACCCGCTCAGCCTCGTCGCGGCGGAGCAGGCCGTTGTTGACGAAGACGCAGGTCAGCCGGCCGCCGATGGCCCGCTGGACGAGGGTCGCCGCCACCGCGCTGTCCACCCCTCCGGAGAGGGCGCAGATGACGCGGCCGCGGCCCACCGCCTGGCGGATCTGCTCGACCGCCTCGGCGATGAAGGAGCCGGCGGTCCAGGTCGCGCTGCAGCCGCAGATCCGGTAGAGGAAATTGCGCAGGATGTCGCGGCCCTGGGGCGTGTGGTGGACCTCGGGGTGGAACTGGATCGCCAGGATGGAGCGGTCGTCCGTTATGGCGGCCAGGGGCGAGTTCTGGGTGGAGGCGAGCGAGCGGAAGCCGTGCGGCAGCTTCAGCACGTTGTCGCCGTGGCTCATCCAGACCGGCAGCTCGCTGGGCAGTCCCTCGAACAAGCGGCTCGGGTCGTTGACCGCGAGTAGCGCCGGACCGAACTCGCTGGCTCCAACCGGCGCCACCTCGCCGCCGAGATGGTGGGCGATGAGCTGCATGCCGTAGCAGATGCCCAGGATGGGGACACCGGAGCGGAGCGCGGCGGGGTCGATCTGGGGTGCGCCTTCCTCGTAGACGCTGGCGGGGCCACCGGAGAGGATCAGGCCGGCCGGGTTGCGCGCCTCGAGCTCGCTCCAGGGTGTGGTACCCGGCACCAGCTCGCAGTAGACCTGGGCCTCGCGGACGCGGCGCGCGATGAGCTGGGAGTACTGGGAGCCGAAGTCGAGGACGAGCACGGTCTGGCGCAACGTCGGGGGAGCGGCCGTAGGGATCGATGCGATAGGTATGCGTGCTCCAGGTGAGGCGGGTTGCCGGCAAGTATATCGGCTCGCCTTACCCTGTCGCCATGCGCTTCGGCATCTTCTACGAGCACCAGCTGCCCCGCCCCTGGGAGCCGGATTCGGAGCACCGGCTGCTGAAGGACGCGCTGGAGCAGATCGAGCTCGCCGATCGCCTCGGCTTCGATTACGTGTGGGAGGTCGAGCACCACTTCCTCGAGGAGTACAGCCACTCCTCGGCGCCCGAGGTGTTCCTCGGCGCCGTCTCCCAGCGCACCAAACGGATCCGGCTCGGTCACGGCATCGTTCAGCTGCCGCTCAACTTCAACCACACGGCCCGGATCGCCGAGCGGATCGCCACGCTGGACCTGGTCTCGGACGGCCGCGTCGACTTCGGCACGGGGGAGGCCTCCTCCGAGGCCGAGCTCGGTGGCTTCCTGGTCGATCGCCAGACCAAGCGGGCGCAGTGGGAGGAGGCGCTCGACGCGGTCACGCGCATGCTCGTGGAGGAGCCTTTCGCCGGCTACGACGGTGAGTACCTGAAGATGCCGCCCCGCAACGTGGTGCCCAAGCCGCTCCAGAAGCCCCACCCGCCGCTCTGGGTCGCGTGCAGCCGGCGGGAGACCATCCACATGGCGGCCGCCCACGGCCTCGGCGCCCTCTCCTTCTCTTTCGTCGAGCCGCCGGCCGCCAAGGAGTTCGTCGACGACTACTACGCCACCCTCTGCTCGGACGAGTGCGTGGCCGCCGGCTTCGCCGTCAACCCCCACGTCGCCGTGACCTCGCCTTTCATGTGCCACGAGGACGAGTCGACCGCGATCGAGCGGGGGCTGGACGGCGGCCATTTCTTCGGGTACTCGCTCGGCCACTACTACGTGTACGGCCAGCACAGGCCCGGCCTGACGAACCTCTGGGAGGAATTCCAGGAGCGGCGGTCCGAGCTCGGCTTCGACCGCGACATCGCCGCCCAGGAGGGCGTCGAGCTGGCTGCCAGGCTGATGGAGCAGGCCCTCGGCTCGCTGCGGGGCGCGATCGGCACCCCGGAGCAGATCCGGCGCTTCCTGCGCGGCTACCAGGCCGCGGGCGTGGACCAGGTGATGTTCGTGAGCCAGTCCGGCCGCAACCGGCACGAGCACATCTGCGAGTCGATGGAGCTGTTCGCAAGGGAGGTCATGCCGGAGTTCGCCGAGGGGCGCGAGGAGCGGGAACAGGCGAAGCGCGACCGCCTGGCCCCCGCGATCGAGGCGGCCCTGAAGCGGCGAGCACCCGCCCGCGTGGCGCCCGACTACACGATCCCGGCGGCCGGGACCGCCTAGTCTTTATCCGATGCCGATGAAGGCGCTCGAGTACCTGCGGGGCATCTCCCCGGACGACGTGCGGCGGCTGCACGGCCGCGGCATCCTGCACACCAACCAGCTGCTCCACCTGGTCACGCTGGACATCGACCGGCACCGGCTGGAGCGCCGGACCGGGATCTCGGAGGACCGGCTGCTCGAGTTCGGCCGCCAGTGCGCGATGCTTGAGATCTCGGGCCTGGAGCGCTACCTGCCGGTCGTCCGCCGGCTGGGAATCGTGAGCCTGAAGACGCTCAAGGCCGAAGACCCCGCCGAGCTCCACCGCAAGGTGGTGGACGCGGTGGGCTACAACGGCGCGCCGACCCTCTCCGACGTCCAGTACTGGGTGAGCCAGGCCAGATACTGCGACTTCATGGAAGACGACGGGGGCAGAACCTAACGGTTCCTCCCCCGGACCCTACCTCCCTTCGGAGGACTTACAGGCTGGCCGGCGATTGGAATTCGGGACTCAAACGGGCCGGCGGAGCCGGCCCTAACTGCGACAATTTGGCTCTTGTCTAACGGAAAGTTCCGCGCCTTAGCTTTAGGTTCTCGTAGATGCCGCGCTGGATGGTGTCGCGCACCTGGTCCGAGATCGTCATCACCAGGTTCTGGTCGTCCGCCTGCTCCGGGTCGAGCTCGTCGGTCCGGATCGGCTCGTGGAACTGGATCCGCCAGCGCGAGGGCAGCGGCACCATTCCCAGCGGGCCGAGCAGCGGGAAGAACGGGGTGATCGGGAAGAAGGGAGCGCCCGTCAGCTTCGCCAGCGGCTCCAGGTTGCCCAGCATCGGGTAGAGCTCCTCCGAGCCCACGACCGAGATCGGGACGATGGGCGAGCGGGTCCGAATCGCGACCTGTACGAAACCGCCCCGCCCGAACCGCTGCAGCCGATAGCGCTCACTCCACCGCTTGCCGGTGCCCTTGACGCCCTCCGGGAAGACCAGGACCAGCTCGTCGCGTTCCAGCAGGCGAATCGAGTCGTCCGGGTGGCCGACCGTCTGACCGGTGCGGCGCAGGAACCAGGACAGCGTCGGCAGACCGAAGAAGTACTGGGCGACCAGGGCCCGGGCGTGGCGGGGCCGGGGATGCAGTTCGAGGATGGCCGTCTTGATCATGGCGCCGTCCCAGGGCAGCACCCCGGCGTGGTTGGACACCAGCAGCGCCCGGCCGGCGCCGGGGACGTTCGCGATGCCCGTCGTGTCGATCCGCCAGTAGCTGTGGAAGAGCCAGCGGAAGATCGGCAGCAAGGACTCCGTCCACTCGCGGTCGAATCCGAAGTCGTCGATGAAAGCCTCCGTGCCGCGCGACGCCAGCTCCCTCTGGCGCTGGACGAACACCGCGATCTCCAGCATCCGGCCCAGGTCGATGACGTCGCGGCCGGTCAGCCGTTTCAGCCCGGCCGCCAGCTCGACAAGCCCCGTCAGCGCGAGCTTGGGGGCTGTGCGCCGGGCCCTGCGGACAGCGTCCGGCAGCGGCACCGGCGAGCGCCGCCCGCGCACCCGGCCGTCGCCGTTCCGCCGGCGGATCTCCAGCGACACGTCCGAGTAGAGGAGTCCCAGCTCGTGCCGGAGGCGGTCCTCCTCGCCGATCAATGCCATCCGGTCAGCGCCCGCCCAGCCGGCGCCGGCGGAGGTAGGCGTTGAGCTCGTACTCTTGGGGCTGGGGCGTCTCCTCGTGCTCGCTTCCCATCCAGCTCACGAACTCCATCATGACCTCGCGGGTCGAGCGGGCCGGGCGCCAGCCGAACTCGCCCTCCAGCGCCGAGCAGTCCAGGACCAGCCCGTAGCGGAGCAGGTCCAGGCCGTACTCCGGCAGGTCCGCGCCGGTCATCGCCCGCACCGCCAGCCGTCCCGCCGGGCCGCCCAGTACCAGCACGGGGAGGTCGCGGCGGCCCGCCAGGCCGATCGCCTGGGTCAGCAGAAGAACTCCCTCCCCGCACACGTTGAAGACCCCCCGGTGGTCCGCGATGACGGCTCGGTAGAGCGCTTCCACCGCGTCATCCTCCGAGAGCAGCTGGAGCCGGGGGTCGTAGCCGGCGAAGCGGACCACCGCCCGCGGCCGGAAGGCGCTCGAGAGCGGCGTGGGCGCCCGCCGGCCGAGCCGGGGACCGAGGCGAAGGGTGGTCACGCTGACCGCCGCGTTGCGGATCGCGAAGTCGTGCACCAGCTGCTCCATCTCCAGCAGGTCGCGTTCCAGCCCCGTCCGAGCCGGCCGCTGGCCCGCCATCGATTCGCGTATGAATGAGGGCCCTTCGGGGTGGGCGCCGTAGACCGCCGCACCTGATTTCACAACCAGCTTGCGAACCGGGCTGCCCACGCCCGCGCAGGCGGCGAGCAGGTTCATGGTGCCGATCACGTTGGTTTCGTGCACGACGCGCGCGGGCTCGGTGCTGTCCGTGAGGACGGCCGCGTGGATCACGGTGTCCACTTCCAGGCCACGCACCAGCTTGGTCAGCGTGGAGTGGCGGGTGTCGGCGTGGACGAAGTCGGTGCGCTCCAGCACCAGCGTGGGGTCGGCGATGTCGATCCCGAAGATCGCGTCGATGTCGGGACGCTGCTCGAGCCGGCGGGCCAGGTTCCCGCCCACAAACTGGGAGACGCCGGTGACGAGGACTCGGCTACCTACGGATAGATCCCTCGCACCTTGGTGGCGTTGGCCACCCGCTGGACGGCGATCACGTAGGCCGCCGTGCGCATGTCGATCCGCTTGTTGACGCTCATGTGGAGGACCTCGTAGAAGGCCCGCGTGATCACGTGGTGGAGCTTGGTGTTGATCTCCTCCTCCTCCCAGAAGAAGGCCTGGAGGTCCTGCACCCACTCGAAGTACGACACGACGACGCCGCCCGCGTTGGCAAGGATGTCGGGGACCAGGAAAACGCCCCGCTCGTGGAGGACGGCGTCGGCCTCGGGCGTCACCGCGGCGTTGGCCGCCTCGGTGATCAGGCGGGCGCGCACGCTGTCGGCGTTGGACTCGTTGATCTGGCGCTCCACGGCGGCCGGGACCAGGACCGCGACCGGCAGCGCCAGCAGGTCGGCGTTGGAGATGTCCTCCGCCTTCTTGAAGCCAGAGACACCCCCGCGGAACTGGCGGTGCTCGCTGAGCGCTTCGAGGTCGAGACCGCGCGGGTTGTGCACGGCGCCCTTGGAGTCGCTGACCGCGACGACACGCAGACCGGCCTCATGCAGCAGGCGGGCGGTGGAGCGGCCGACCTTGCCGAATCCCTGGACGGCGACGGTGGGCGTCTCGTCCTCGATGTGGAGGTACTTGAGCGCCTCCAGCGTCAGGTAGGTCACACCCCGGCCGGCCGCCTCGGTGCGGCCCTCGGAGCCGCCCACGTCGACCGGCTTCCCGGTGACGGAGGCCGTCACGGAGTGGCCGGAGTGCATCGAGATGGTGTCCATGATCCAGGCCATCACCTGGGGATCGGTGCCCAGGTCGGGCGCCGGGATGTCCTTCTCGGGGCCGATCAAGAGCGCGATCTCGGTCGCGTAGCGGCGGGTCAGGTGCTCGAGCTCGTTCATGGAGAGGGCCTTGGGGTCGACGGTCACCCCGCCCTTGGCGCCTCCGTACGGGATGCCGACCACGCCGCATTTCCAGGTCATCAGCATGGCCAGCGCCTTGATGGTGTCCAGCGACACCTCGGGCGAGTAGCGGAGGCCGCCCTTGGCGGGGCCCCGGCTGATGTTGTGCTGGACGCGGTAGCCCGTGTAAACCTTCACCCCGCCGTCGTCGTGGCGGACCGGGAAGTGGACGGTCAGCTCCCGCTTGACCTCGCGCAGCATGCTGCGCACGTCGTCCGACATGCCCATCACGTCGGCTGCGGTGTCGAACCGTTGCTGGGCGGTGGCGAACGCCGACTGCGACTTCAGGTCGACCGCCATTCGATGTCTCCTCGCTCCGCGGCCCCGCTGCAGGCGGCGCCCCTCGAGACCCGATACTAACAACCCTCCCCATGAACCGGAACCGCCTCGGCGGATACACCCTGATCGCCCTCACGGCGCTCCTCTTCGGCTTCCTGCTGGCGGGCCAGCTGCGCATCCAGCTGATCAATCCCTCGAACCGGGTCGAGCGCAACCAGGCCCTGCTGAACAGCGTCATGGACCTGGAGCGGACGAACGCTTCCGCGCGCCGGCTGGTGAGCGCGCTGCGAGCGGAGATCGCGGGCCTGGAAGGCCAGGCGGCCCAGCGTTCGGAGTCGACCCGCAGCCTGCAGCAGGAGGTGGACGGGCTGCGCGCGCACGCCGGCGTCACGCCGCTCAGAGGCCCCGGTGTCACGGTACAGCTGGCCAACGGGCGGCCCGGCTCCGCGCCCGCCGGGCGCAGCGGCTACCTTGTGAACGTCCAGGATGCCCAGGATGTCGTCAACGCGCTCTGGGAGGGTGGCGCCGAGGGCGTCTCGGTGAGCGGCCGCCGCATCACTCCGGCCAGCGCCTTCCGAGGCAGCGGGAGCGCGCTGCTGATCGACCAGGGACCTCCGCTGACCTCGCCGTTCACCATCAAGGCGGTCGGCAATCGAAACCAGATGGAGCAGGTGCTGGGCGACCCCGCCAGCCTGGGTGACCTCAAGCTGCGCCAGCGCGAGTTCCAGCTCCAGATGGACTGGAGCGGCGGGCCGGACGTGAGCCTGCCCGCCTACGACTCCAACCTCGAGGTGACCTATGCGCAGCCCATCTGAGCGGCTGCGGAACCTGGTCGTGGTCGGTGGCCTGGCTGGGCTGATCGCCTTCGTGGCGATCGTGCAGGTGCGCAGCCAGGCCGAGGTGGTGCGCAGCCTGGAGGGCCAGGACAACACCTCGCTGGCGTTCCTGATCGACGACCTACACCGGGCCAATGAGAACCTCTCCAGCCAGGCCGAGGGCCTCGCCATCCAGCGCGACGGCCTGAAGGGCGCCGGACCGGGCGCAGCCGCCGGCCGCGCGTTGGCCGAGGAGGCTCAGCGGCTGAAGACGGTCGAGGGTGTCGTGCCCGTGCACGGCCCGGGCGTGGTGATCACGATCGACGCCCCCCTCAACGCGTTCGACCTGCAGGACGCCATGAACAACCTGCGGATCGCGGGGGCCGAGGCGATCGCCGTCAACGACCGCCGCGTCATCACCGGGACGGTCTTCAAGAGCGGGTCTGACGGCGTCAGCATGGACGGGGTGGCGGCCAGGGGGCCCTGGGCGCTGGCGGCGATCGGGGACCCCGCCCAGATGGAGGCGGTGGCGCTGGCGATGACGCGCTCGCTGCACGCCGACCAGCGCGTGAAGGTGGCGACCTACCGGACCGAGGCCGACCTCCGGATGACCGTTACGACCGGGCAGCGACCTTTTGTGTACGGGTCGCCTTAGGCCGACCGTTGGGGCGGGGGCTCTGCACGCTCTGGAGGCGCTTGTCGAGCCGGTCGAGTTTCCTGTTGAGGGCCTCGATGTCACGCCGGCTGGGAATGCTCAGGCGCTGGAGCGCCTGCTCGACGGCAGTGTCGATCAGCTCCTCGAAGTCGTCCTTGCGGCGGCCGACCTCGCCGCCGACGATGGCGGCCGGGACGCTGAGGGTCCGGCGCACGTAGTCGAGCAGGGCCTGGCCGCGCTCCTGGATGCGCTCGCCGCCGGTCAGCTCGTCGAGGCTGCCGCCGCGCTTCTCCTCGCTCATGACGATCTGGGAGAGGATGAGCGGCGTCAGGTCGCGGGCGGTCTCGCGGTCGATCACCTGGATATCGTGGCCTTCGCGAACGAGCTCCGAGATACCGTCGAGCGTGATGTAGCGGCTCGTCTGCGTGTCATAAAGCTTGCGGTTGGCGTACTTCTTGATGAGATGCTTGTGGGAGGGCATGACGTGATCATTCTAACGCATTGCGTTATGCTCTGCAGGCCGACTCCCATCCAATAGGAGGACGAGATCCATGAGCAAAGCCAAGAAGCGTGCGTCAACGAGCCGCGGCAACCTGATCGACCAGGCCCGCTCGACCGCCAGGAACGTGGTCCGCGACGTTCAGAAGCGGGTCCCCGACAACCTGCTCAAGCAGGTCGAGAAGAACATCCGCGAGGGCCAGAAGAGCCTCCACGCGGGTTTGCGAGACGTCGAGAAGCGGCTGAGCCGCGCGGCCACCCAGGCTGACCTCGACAAGCTGACCCGGCGGATCGACGACCTGACGCGACAGATCGAGCGCATAGCCAGGGCCGGGGCCTCGTCGGCGGCCCGCGCCACCAGCAGCACGCGTCGCACCGCGTCCCGCCGGGCCACAACCGCCAAGGCCGGCGCCGCCAAGCGGACGACCGCGACCAAGAGCAGCGCCACCAAGCGGGCGGCCACGGCCAAAACCGCGGCCAAGAAGACCACCACCCGAGCCAGGCGAACGACCACGGCGGCCCGCAAGAGCGCAGCCTCAACAGGCGAAAGCGGCAACGGAAGCAGCTCGAGCTCATAGAGAGAGAGAAATCGCCGCAGGTAGGGCCGGCTCCGCCGGCCCGTTTGAGTCCCGAATTCCAATCGCGCGCCAGGCGAAATGAGTTCTGCAAGGGAGGCAGGGTCCGGGGGAGGAGCCGTAGGGTCCTCCCCCGAAGCGAAGCGCATCGTTGATATGCGTTCGGACACCCTCACCATGCCGTCGCCGGAGATGCGGCGGGTGATGGCGGAGGCGCCCGTCGGCGACGACGTCTTCGGCGAGGACCCGACCGTCAACCGGCTGCAGGAGCGGGCGGCCGAGCTCATGGGCAAGGAAGCCGGGCTTTTCGTCGCCAGCGGCACAATGGCCAACCTGCTCGCCGTCCTCGCCCACGCCCGTCCGGGGAACGAGATCATCGCCGACTCCGACTCTCACCTCTTCCTCAGCGAAGGCGCCGGCGCCGCGGCGCTGGGCGGGATCCAGATCCGGCCGCTCACCACCGAGCTGGGGATCATCTCCGCGGAGCAGTTAGAGAACGCCGTGCGGCCACTCGACGACGTTCACCAGCCGACCACGGCCGCCGTGTCGATCGAAAACACCCACAACCGGCAGGGTGGGGTGGCCTGGCCCCTGGCGGACCTGCGGCAGCTGCAGGAGGCGGCGGCCCGCCACCAGGTCGTGGTCCACATGGACGGCGCTCGCATCTTCAACGCGGCGGCGGCGCTGGTCGTCGAGGCGCGGGTGCTCGCGGACTGCGCCGACACCGTCACGTTCTGCGTCTCGAAGGGGCTGGGCGCTCCAGTCGGCAGCGTGCTCTGCGGGCCCCAGCCCTTCATCGACTCGGCTCGCCGCTGGCGCAAGGCCCTGGGCGGCGGCTGGCGCGAGGCGGGCCAGCTGGCGGCGGCCGGCCTGCACTCGCTCGACAACGGAATCGCGCGTCTGGCCGAGGACCACGCCAACGCCCGCACCCTCGCCGAGGGGCTGGCCGAGATCGACGGTATCGAGCTCGACCTGAGCCGGGTCCAGACCAACATCGTCGTCTTCAACGTGCGGCCGATGCCCACCGCCGACTTCCTCGAGCGCTGCTCGCGAGAGGGGGTCCTGGGAGGCGGCGGCGGCCACCGGGTCCGCTTCGTCACCCACAACGGCGTGGACGCGGCCGGCGTCCAGCAGACGCTACGAGTCGTGTCAGAGGTTCTAGCCGGCAGCTAGCCGGTCAGCAGCTCGGCTGTTCCTTCGCGCGCTCGCGGGGGGAGTACATCCCAGGGGTGTAAGACGTCAGGCGGCCTCCTCGAGCGGGGACGTCCAAGCGA
>DHIW01000004.1:0-1295 GCA_002404015.1 Chloroflexi bacterium UBA4736 | reverse complement strand
CGAGGCGGTGATGGCCGAGTTGGCCCAGAGGAAGCAACTGTCGGCGAGGAGACGGTTGCGGGCGATGCGCCGGAACGCGGCGCGGTACTTGCCCGAGCTGCGCGTGATCGGGGCGTTGCCAGCGAAGTTCTTGCGCGATTTAGCATTGTGGAAGCGAGTGGGGTCATCCCCCATATCGCCCAAAACCCGGGCGCCGAGGACGAAGCCAAGTCCGGGAAGACTGCAGTAGATCTCGGCGTCCGGGTGCTTTTCAAAATCCGTGGTCAGCTCGGCCTCCAGCTGGCTCAACTCGGCGCGAACCTGGAGTAGGACCCGTACCAACGAGCGGACCTCGTCGCCATAAGCCGAGACCAGGCGGGGCGAGCTGAGCTGCGGTTGAGGCGAACGCAGCAGCGCCTGAATCTGAGCGGCCTTGAGGTCGATGTTGCGCTGCCGGCCATGGCTGGCCAGAAGTGACTTCAAGCGATTAATGGACAGTCGCCGGGCCAGCTGCGGGTTGGACGCCACCGAGAGCACAGCCAATGCGTCGCGTAGATCGGTCTCCTCCTCCCCGAGCAGGCTGACCGCGGCCGGAAAGAACTTGCTGAGGGCGCTGCGAAGCTGAGAGCGAAGGCGCTGATGGTGCCGGACCAGGCGGGCCTGAGTGTGAGCCCGGATCCTGACCACCTGGGCCTCCTCGCTGTCGCCGGCCAACGGTCGCAGGTCTTGGCGCCGGGTCCGCACCAGGTTGCTCAGCAGGTGGGCATCACCTCGATCCGACTTAGCCTTCGCCGGCGCCTCGGCTTCACGGCTCCGGGCGGACAGCAGCGGGTTCACAGGAAGCACCTGGTAGCCGCTGCCGACCAAGAAGTTCACCAGCAGTCCCTGGGTGGCCTCGATCCCGATTACTACCTGACCCGGCTCCTCGGCCGCCTCGGTCAGGGTCTCCTGCAAGAGCCTCAAGCCTTTGACATCGGCTCCCACCCGCAGCCGTTTGAGAACCCTGCCAGAGCCGTCCTGCAGCTCCACCTCGTGCTGCTTCTCCGACCAATCAATGCCGACGAAAATCATCTGCTCCACCTCCGACTTCGATTTCGCCAAGCCAGGGAGAGTCCGGACCAACCAATCGCAGTGCTCAAATGGCAGCCACCGACGGCGCCTCTCGGCACGACATCCTCAGCAGTCCACTTCTCTCCTTGCCCTGGGCGGCGGCGCGGTTCTCCCCGAGAGATGTTCCGCAGAACCCTCTGGCAGGGAAAGCGCTCATCCGCCCCTGGCTCGGACACCCTCCATGTTGAGGGCACGCCCCGATTGGC
>DHIW01000011.1:3980-4272 GCA_002404015.1 Chloroflexi bacterium UBA4736 | reverse complement strand
GCGCCGAAGGCGATCGAGGTGATGAAGAAGCTGACCGGGTAGGGGGTGAAGAAGGAGATCGCCAGCCCCGACCACGTGAACAGCAGCGCCAGGCCGGCTGACAGCATGAGCGTGCGGCTGGGGCGCGTGGTGAAGCGCTCAGCGATCGCCGCCGGGGTCACGATCAAAGCGAAAATCAGGAGCACGCCTACTACCTGGACCGCCTCCGACACCGCCACCGCCAGGATCACCATGAAAACGATCGAAAGCGCGCCCACAGGGACGCCTCGCGCGGCGGCGACGTCCTCATCGA
>DHIW01000011.1:3339-3701 GCA_002404015.1 Chloroflexi bacterium UBA4736 | reverse complement strand
TCGGTGGCGTAGCCGGTGTAGAGGGAGAGGAAGAGCACGCCCAGACCCAGCGTCCAGGCGAGGACGATGCCGATTGTCACGTCACGCCCCCGCAGCCGGTTGCCGAGCGCCCCCATCACCCCGGCGGCGGCGACGGTGAAGGCGAGCAGGCCCGCCACCGGGCTGACGCCCACCACCACGGCGCCGGTGGCGCCGGCGAAGCCGATGTGAGAGAGGGCGTGGGCGGCGAACGACGAGTTGCGCATTAGCACGAAGTAGCCGATGACGCCGGCGGTGAGGGCGACGATCGCACCGGCCTCAAAGGCGTGCTGCATGAAGGTGTAATGGAGCAGCAGCTGGACGTCGACGACCGGGTTGAGGTC
>DHIW01000011.1:2710-3090 GCA_002404015.1 Chloroflexi bacterium UBA4736 | reverse complement strand
GCGTGGGTGATCTGCTCTTCGAGGCCCACCACGAAGACCCGGCCGCGGCTGTCGCGCAGCACCTCGATGGGGGCATCGAAGATCTTGCTCAGGGCCTCGCTCTTGATGACCTCGTCGGGGCGGCCGATGGTGACCTTGCCCCCCGCCACGAACATCACCTGGTCGATGTAAGGCATCAGGGGGTTGACGTCGTGCGCGATCAGCAACACCGTCAGGCCGCGCGCGTGGGCGACGTCGGCGACCAGGCTGGTCATGGCCGCCTGGTTGCGAACATCGAGGTTCGACAGCGGCTCGTCGAGGAGCAGGATCTTGGGGTCGCCGACTAGCGCCTGGGCCAGGTGGAGGCGCTGGTGCTCGCCGCCGGAGAGGCGCCCGATCTG
>DHIW01000011.1:2143-2454 GCA_002404015.1 Chloroflexi bacterium UBA4736 | reverse complement strand
GCCGCGGCAGGCAGCAGTCCCAGCAGCATCCTGACCAGCGTCGACTTACCGGCGCCGTTAGGGCCGAGCAGGGCCACGAAACTGCCCGACTCGATCTCAAAGCTGGCCTCGGACCAGACCACGTTCTCGCCGTAGCCGGCTGCCAGGTTGCGCGCGGCGATGGCACCGGGAACCGTTCTCGTCCGGGGGATCATTTCACCAGCGCTTCAGCATTCAAGGCGTTCTCCAGTTGGAGCAACTGGGCCAGCTGCCATTCCTGGAAGGTCGTGGACTCCGGCTGCATCGTCTCCGACACGCCGACCACCGGGGTT
>DHIW01000011.1:1299-1915 GCA_002404015.1 Chloroflexi bacterium UBA4736 | reverse complement strand
TGCTTCTGGGTCACCTGGTCCTGGAACCTGGCGAAGGCGTCAGCGGGAGGATCGTTGCCTTCGGCGACTGCTTTCATGAACTCCGGGGGCGAGATCAGGTTGAGTCCCAGGGCGTTGGCGAGGTACTCGAAGATGCTCTCGGTGGCGCCAACCGCCACACCCGAATACTTCTGCTTGATCTCGGCGATGCGGGCCTGGTACGGCTTGAGTGCGTCGGCAAATGCGGAGCGTTGCCGCGAGAAATAGTCGGCGTCGGCGGAATCCTGGCTCTGGTAGAGCTCGGTGATCTTGTCCGCCACTTTGACGACCTTGGCCGGGTCATACCAGAAATGGGCGTTGTCGCCGGCCTTCTTGCCCAACAGGTCCGCCACCGTCAGAACCTTCCGACTGCTGGCGGGGTTGGCGTCGAGAAGCTTCTTGCCCCAATCGTCGTAACCGGCGCCGTTGAGGATCACGATGTTGGCGTCAGCGAAGGCGCGAGCGTCGCTGGTGCTACTGGCGTACTCATGCGGATCGGCGTTGGGGTCGGTGACCACGCTCTGGACCTTCCCGTGGCTGCCGGCCAGCTGGCCGGCGATGCTGCCCCAGAAGTTCTGGCCGGCG
Organism: Chloroflexi bacterium UBA4736; assembly: GCA_002404015.1. Taxonomy (GTDB): domain Bacteria; phylum Chloroflexota; class Dormibacteria; order Dormibacterales; family Dormibacteraceae; genus UBA4736. The sequence continues at coordinate 1,312 of DHIW01000011.1, read as the reverse complement.
ACGATCCTCAGCG
>DHIW01000011.1:0-1065 GCA_002404015.1 Chloroflexi bacterium UBA4736 | reverse complement strand
CAACCCAAATGGAGGTCGTGCGGTGGCTAGACTCTCCGCACCGATGGTCGACGACATGCAGCACACGGTCGGTACGCGGCTGGCCAAGGCGGACTATCGCTATACCGGCAGCCGCAAGAGCCTTGTCGGGATCCTGGCAAAGGCCGGTCAGCCGCTGAGCATGCCCGAGATCCTGGCCGCGGCGCGGCTACCGCAGAGCTCGGCCTATCGCAACCTCACGGTGCTGGAAAACGCCGGCGTCGTGCGGCGAATCATCACCCACGACGATTTCTATCGCTACGAGCTGGCTGAAGACCTGACCGGGCACCACCACCACCTGGTCTGCGAAGACTGCGGCCTGGTCGAGGACTTCACGCTGTCCAAGGGCGTTGAGGCAAGCCTGGAGTCCGCGCTGGCGAAGACGGCCTCGAAGCGGGGCCTGGCGGTCGTGGGCCATCGAGTTGATGTGTACGGCCTTTGCCAGGACTGCCAGGACCAGCGCAAGTAGCGATGTTCGTATTGCAGGAGGTCGGCCGCGCTCTGCAGCTCTCGTTCTTCATGTTCTGGGAGGTGTTGTGGCCGTTGGCGCTGGGGTTCCTCCTCTCCGCGGTGGTGCAGACAGTGGTCTCCAAGCGGACGGTCGCCGCCGCCCTGGGGAAGGACGACGCCCGCGGTTTCGCCCTGGCGCTCGGCTTTGGCGCCGCCAGCTCGTCCTGCTCCTACGCCTCGGTGTCAGTTGGCCGGGCGCTCTTCCGCAAGGGCGCCACCTTTGCCAACGCGATCATCTTCGAGTTCGCCTCGACCAACCTGGTCCTCGAGCTGGGCCTGGTGCTGTTCGTGCTGCTCGGCTGGCAGTTCGTCGGGGCCGAGTTCGCGGGCGGCATCTTGATGGCTGCCATCCTCTACTTCCTGTTCCGGGCGACGCTCCAACCGGAGATGGTCGACGAGGCTCGGGAGGAGGCTGAGAAGGGGCTGACCGGGAGAATGGAAGGCCACGGTGAGATGGACATGTCGATCACCGAGGGGCCGTTCCTGAAGCGCTTGGTGTCGCCGCGGGCCTTCACCGCCATCAGCCACTACTTCTTC
>DHIW01000125.1:70830-89957 GCA_002404015.1 Chloroflexi bacterium UBA4736 | reverse complement strand
TTCCTTTTTCAACGGCCTGCTAGCGGCTGACGACCGTGAACGTCCAGCGCTTGGAGAAGTCGCGCCCGTTGATCTGGCCGATCACCTCCGCCGTGTAGGTGGCGCCGGAGGTGAGCGGCAGCCGCGCCAGCAGCGCCCACTCGTTGTTGCCGAGGTTGCTGGTCCCGGGCGCCAGCGTGTAGGAGGGCACCTCCTTGCCCTCGGCGTCCAGGAGGCGGCCGCTGGTCACCGTCAGCTTGTCGGCCCCGCCCACCTGCAGCGTGACCGGGTAACCGGTGGGGTAGGCCCCGGTCTGGGGCACCGGGTTCGGGATCTCGTTTCCGATGAAGGCGGCCGGGACGTCCTTCTGGCCGGCGGCCGGGTACACGATCGGGTCGGCGGGAGCCGGGCCAGCGAACCCGAAGTCCATCACCGAGATGCTGACGATACCGATCTGGGCCTCCCCGTACCCCTCGACCCGTGTCTCGTGGTCGAGGATGGGAAACCGGTGGTACACGGAGTCCACCCAGCTCTGCACGTTGGCCTGCGGCGAGAAGACGTGGTTGATCACCTCCCCGCCTCGGGTTCCCCCATAGCCGAAGTAGCGGCTGCGGAGCAGGCTGTTCTCGCCGGTGAAGCCCGGCAGTGTCGGGTCCTCCGTGTGGATCCCGAGGCCCCCGAGCTGAGCCTGCCCGTAGTTGAAGAGGAAGAAGTACGCGTGCGCCTCGGCGCCCTCGGCGATGGCCGAGTCCACCGCGACCGGGGGCAGGCCGAGCGGCACCCGGTACCCGTTCAGTTTGTCCAGAGCCACCTTGCGGGCCGCCTCCAGCTGGGGAGGTGGTTGAGGAACGATCGGCTTCAACTCCGCGTTGGCGTCCACCTTGAGGACCAGCTGGTCCAGATAGCGCAGGTACAGGTACACGTCGCCCGCCGCGGGGTTCTTTGTGAGCGTCGCCAGGAGCAGGTCGTGGGCGCCTTTGAAATCGCGCTTGGCGGCAACGTCGATCTCGGCCAGTCCGAGGGCCGCGCCAGAGCCCTCCGGCTTGAGGGCGCCCGCCGCCTGGTAGAGAGAGGTCGCGAGGTCCACGTCGGCGCCCAGGAAGGCCGAGTCGCCGGCGGCCACGAGGACCGCGTAGCTCTTCGCGAACGACTTCTGGATCTCGGCCAGCCCAGCTCGCGCGAGGGTGGGATGGGTGTTGATGTACTGGTAGCGGGTGAGCTCCAGCTTTCGCTCCGGGAATCCGGGCTGCTCCTTCAGGGAGAGCTGGATGTAGTTGAGCTCCTGCTGGGCGTCCTTCTTGCCGCGGTAGAGGTTGGCCCACTCGCGGTCGAGCTCGGAGCGCGTGTACGCGTCGCTGGGTTTCATCGCCTCGGCTGCCTTGAGCTGGCGCGTGCTCTCGTCGAAGAAGCCCGAATCGGCCAGGGCCTCGGCGTAGAAGATGTGGGCCAGGGGATCGACCGGGGTGGCGGCCACGGCGCGTTTCCCGGTCAGCAGCGCCCCATCGAGGTCTTCGGACCAGTCCAACGCGCGCGTCTGCCTGGCCAGCGACGGCGAATCAGGGCTCTGGTCGACCCCCAGCTGGGCCATGGTCAGCGCCTCTGAGAAGCGGGCTTCGTAGGCGAGCAGGATCGCCAGGTGGGCGTTCGCGCCTGGTGTCCCGGACTTGGCGAGCGACTGGTAGTCGGCCTCCGCCCCGTCGTAGTCGCCCTTGAAAAAGCGGTCGTCAGCCGCTTGCACGGCGGCGACGGTGCCGCTCGGCTTGGGCGCGGGCTGGGCCGATCCGGGCTGGCAGGCCGTGGCCAGGAGCAGCAGGCAGGCGAGGGTGGCAGCACCTGGTCGGAGGCTGAGCCGACCCCTCACCGGGCCAGTATAGGGAGGCCGGTATACTGGCCCGCGGGGCGATAGCTCAGCTGGGAGAGCGCCTCCCTCGCACGGAGGAGGTCGTGGGTTCGAATCCCATTCGCTCCACAAACTGCCTCGTTTCGAGTTCCAACGGGCTCTCTACTGTGAGTTCACGAGTCTTCGAATATCCCCCATCCGCCCTGGAGATTGGCTGGGTTCATAGGGGCCGCTCGCCGGGATGCGGCCCTATCCGCAGCAGGTGATGCGGCCGGTGGCGGCAAACGGCCCTCTGACGCTGGCGCCGTCAGCCGGGGCGCGTCTGAGCTGTTCCCCTTTCTAAGGGGTGGGGCTTGGACTTGCGCTCGCCGACGGGCGCGGGCTGGGCGCAAACGGCGGCAGTGCCACCCGCGGGGCGAGCACGGGTGTCCCGTCGGCATGCGTCTGCTTGAGCGGGTACTCGTTCGTGACCGGCTGACCGTCAGCGGCCACCGGGTTCTGCGTCGCCGGCTCGAAGCCTTTGCCGCCCAGGGTCAGCGGGCGCCCGTCCTGGTCGTAGAGCAGCACGCCGTTGAGCGTTCTCCCGTCGAGCGTGTACGCATAGATGTTGGTGAGTGTCCCCATCGCGTAGGCCGCCGGAGGGCCCGTATAGAGCTCGGAAACGCCCGAGGTCGCCGTCCCGGTCCACTCGTAGCCGGCGGTTCCCATCGTGCTCAGGGCGATCAGGCCCGCGAGAGCGATCAGGCCGTTGGCCCCGACACTCACAGTCCGGAGCCCTCTGTTCGGGGGCGCGCCCAGGCGCCCGATCCGAATGGACAGCACGATCGCGACGGCGGTGAGGATGATCTGGAGCAGGCCCCGGCTCGAGAGCGGGTTTGGGATCGGCTGAACGGGACTGGCTCCCCTGAAGAGAACGGCCAGCATCATCATCGCCAGGTAGGCGCGGAGGACCCACCAGGCCGGTCTCAGTTCGGGAAGGAAGCCGCGAACGGCCGCGTAGACCGCGGACCCGGCCAGGACGGCGCGCGCCGCGCGGCCCGCCCTGCGCAGGCGTCCGGCGCGTCGCACTCGCTGCTCGCGGGCGACCCCATAAGCGGCCCGCAGCTCGGCCGCGTAGGCCTTGGGGCTGCCCAGGCGCGCCGCCAGGGGGACTTCCGATTCGGCCGCGACCTCCGCCAGGTGGTCCTCGAGGTCCTCGAGAAGCGCGTCGCGCTCGTCGCCGGGGAGGTCCGAAAGCTCGGCCCGCACCTCGGCCGCGTAGGTGGCGACTTGGTCCTGCGTGTTCTCAGTGGCCATTCTTGGCGGTCCTCCCGTTCAGCAGCTGGTTCAGGGCGTCGGTCAGGGCAGTCCAGGTCTGGGCGGACTGGGCGAGGGCGTCCTTCCCGCGATCGTTCAGTCCGTAGTACTTGCGGTGAGGCCCCTCGTCAGAGGGGACCACGTAGGAGCTGAGGGCGCCGGCCTGGTAGAGGCGCCTCAGCGTGCCGTAGACGCTGGCGTCGCCAACGTCGGTGAGACCGCTCTCGCGGAGCCGGCGGACCACGTCGTAGCCGTAGCTATCTCTGTCGGCGAGGACGGCCATCACGGCCAGGTCGAGCACGCCCTTCAGGAGTTGTGAGGTATCGACGTGGCTCTGCACCGCAAGCCATAGTAGTGTGGATTGCGTAGTAGTGTAAGAGCGGGCTTTCAGCGGCGCCGCCCGACTTGCGGATCCGCCGCCGCCGCAACCGCCGTCTGGCGGAGTAACGTCAAGTGCCGGATGGCGACAGTCGGCGACGTGATGAGCCGGACCCTCGTCAAGGTGGACCCCTCGACCACGGTGGCCGAGGCGGCGACCGTGATGGCCCAGCGCCGCGTCGGCTCGGTGCTGATCATGGAGGCCGACAGCCTGGCCGGCATATTCACCGAGCGCGACATGGTGCGCGCGATCTCCCAGTCCGCGGACGCTCCGTCTGACGAGATCGCCCACTACATGACGCACAGCCCGGCTACGATCGCGCCCGACGCTGACACCGGTGACGCTCTGAACCAGATGGTGGCAGGCGGCTTCCGCCACCTGCCGGTGGTGGCCGGCGGGGCGCTGGTCGGGATGGTGTCCATGCGCGACCTTGCGGCGGCGGAGGCGGACGACTAGCCGTCGGCGAGCGCGTGCGCGCGCTCCAGGTCGACCAGTAGCCGGACCTCGCCGCTCAGCTCCACCTCGCCGGGGTCTGGCTGGTCAACGATCCACTCCCGCCCGGACGCCTCGACCCAGTAGCGGCGCACCTCGCCCAGGAAGGCCGAGCGCTTGACCCGGCCCGGGATGCCGGACTCGCCCTCCGCCGAGAGCCGTACCGTCTCCGGCCGCACGCAGAGAACCTGCTCGCCCGCCCGGCCCAGGGCACTGGCCGGCACCAGGTTGACGGTGCCTACGAACCCGGCCACGAATGCCGTCCGGGGCCGGTAGTAGATCTCGCTCGGCGGCCCTGCCTGCTCCACGCGCCCCTCGTTCATGACCGCAATCCAGTCCGACATCGAGAGCGCCTCCTCCTGGTCGTGCGTCACGTAGACGAACGTCATGCCCAGCCGCTGCTGCAGCGAGCGCAGCTCCCAGCGCAGCTGCTCGCGCAGCTTGGCGTCGAGGTTGGAGAGGGGCTCGTCGAGCAGCAGCACCTGGGGCCTGATGACCAGCGCCCGGGCCAGCGCCACCCGCTGCTGCTGGCCGCCTGACAGCTGGCTCGGGTAGCGGTCGCCCAGGCGCTCCAGGCCTACGAACGCCAGTGTCTCGTCGACCCGCGTGTTCAGCTCGGCGCGCTTGACGCGCGCTAGCCTGAGCCCATAGGAGACGTTCGCGCGCACGGTCATATGCGGGAACAGCGCGTAGTCCTGAAAGACCATCGCGGTGCCTCGGCGGTTCACGGCCACGCCGTTGATGCGGCGCTCATCGAGGAAGATGTCGCCCTCGTCGGGGTCGTGGAAGCCGGCGATCATGCGGAGCGTCGTCGTCTTGCCGCAGCCTGAGGGCCCCAGCAGCGTCGCGAAGGCGCCCCTGGGGATGGCCAGCGAGACCCGGTCGACCGCGACCGCGTCGCCAAAACGCTTGCTGATGCCCTCGAGGCGGAGATGCGCCTGGGGTTCAGGCACCGGCCGCCGCCCTCCCGAGCACGCGCCGCCCGGCCAGGAAGAAGCCCAGCATGAGCACTGCGACCGCCAGCCCGATGTCGGCCATCGTGAAGGCGGTGGCGCCGCCCCAGTTGAAGTCGTTGACCAGCTGGAAGATCGTGATCGTGGCGACGGTCGAGCCGGGTGTGAACAGGAAGATCACCACCGAGAGCGTCGTGACAGCCCGCACGAACGTAGTCACGAAACCGGTCATCACGGAGCTGCGCAGCATCGGGAAGAGCACGCCGGCGAAGCCGCGCAGCGAGGAGGCGCCAAGCGACGAGGCCGCCTCGTCGATCGAGCGGTCGATCTGGGACAGCCCGGCCACGGCCGCCTGGTAGCCGACCGGGATGTTCCAGAAGAGCATCGAGATGGTGATCAGGGCGCCCCGGTCAAGCCAATCCAGCCAGCGCTGGTTGAAGGCGGTGGCGTAGCCGATTCCGAAGAAGATGCCCGGGATGGCGGCCGGCAGGATGGCCAGGAAGTCGACCACGCGGCGGCCCCGCCAGGTCTTGCGCTGGACGAGAAAGGCGAGCAGGGCCGCGAACAGCGCGCAGCCGATGGCGGCCACCGTCGAGTAAACGATCGTGTTCCGGAGCGCATCACCGTGGACCCCGACATATTCGAAGTGCTTGAACGTGAGGCCGAGGTTGCCCGGGAACGCGAGCGTCACGGCGCTGTAGGCCAGCACGCCGTAGACCAAGAGGATCAGGCCGGCCAGCAGGAGGCAGGCCGCAAAGCAGGCCCAGGTCACGGCTCGGGGCACGGGCGGCCGAGGCATCGAGGAGGCCCGGCCGGTGATCGTCACCGAGGAACGGCCCTCGAGACGCAGCTTGGCCAGGTAGAGGATCAGCGCCAGCAGAAGAAGGATCGTGGAGACGGCGGCCGCACCGGCGAAGTCGCCGAATCCCTCGATCAGGCTGTAAGCCTCAGTGGGCAGGACGTCGAAACGGCCGCCGATCAGGGCCGGGTTGCCGAAGTCCTCCAGGACGTAGATGGCGGTCGTCAGGATCGCGGCGAGCAGGCCCGGCCTCGAGAGGGGGAGCGTCACCGTCCGGAAGATCGCCCAGGGCCCCGCGCCCAGGTTGCGCGCGGCCTGCTCCATCCGCGGGTCCGAGCGGGAGAGCACGTCGGCGATCAGCTGGTACGCGAAGGGGAAGAAGGCGATGGTCTGGACACCCCAGATGCCGCTCAGGCCGAGGACGGTTGGCGAGACGTGGAAGACGTGGTAGGAGACCACGCCGCGCGGTCCGAAGAGGAGGATGTACGACGCCGCGACCACAAACGGCGGCGAGAGCAGGGGCAGGATCCCGACCAGCCGGAAGAAGGGCTTCCAGGGCATGTTCGAGTAGACCATCGCGTAGGCGTAGACGAAGCCCAGGGTGACGGCGGTGGTGGTGCTCAGGACCATCACCTCGAGCGAACCGCGCAGGGGCCGGATCCAGAGCTGGTCCCGAAAGAACTGGACGTACCCAGACAACCCAGGCGCGATGACCACCTGGACCTGCGGATAAACAATGAAAGCCAGAAGAAGCGCGACGCACACCAGGACCGTCCCCCCAAGGGCCGGCTCGCGAGTTAAAGCCCGCACGAGAGGACCTTCATCAAATAGATCCCAGCGCGGTCATGAGGGCCGGCTCCGCCGGCCCGTATGAGTCCGGAATTCAAGACGCCGCACAGCCGGTCGCGAGTCAAAGCCCGCACGAGAGGACCTTCATCAAATAGATCCCAGCGCGGTCATAAGGGCCGGCTCCGCCGGCCCGTATGAGTCCGGAATTCGAGACGCCGCACAGCCAATAAGTCCTCCAAAAGGGAGGTAGGGTTCTGGGGAGGAACCGCCAGGTTCTTCCCCAGTCGTCAGGCTATTGCCTGCTGCCAGAGCTTCTGCAGCCTGGTCTTGTTGTCGGTAGCCCAGGCCCGGTCGTACTTGACCAGCTTCACCGACTGCAGGGTCGGCGCGCCGGGCGCCGGCAGCACGTCCTTGCGGGTCGAGAGCCGGTTTGACAGCGACACGTTGAGCTGACCGGCCTCCTTGGTCAGCACCCAGTCCACGAACGCCTTGGCCGCCGGGGTGTTGGGGCCCCCCTTGACGATCGACCCCCCGCCGATCTCGAACCCGGTGTTCTCGACGATGTCGAGCGCCACCTTCTGGCCCTGGCTCTTGGCCGTGAGGATGTCGTGGGCCCAGTTGGGACAGCCCACGAACTGGCTCTGGCCGACCAGCTGGATGCCGCCCGGGCCGGTCGGGATGTACTGGGCGACGTTGACGTTGAGCTTCTTCATGAAGTCCATCGCCTTGGTCTCATCCTTGTTGAACCGGAAGACCTGGGTGGCCATGAAGATGTAGCCGCCGCCAGTCTTGATGGGGTCGGGCAGGATCAGCTTCCCCTTCCAGCCCGAGTCGAGCAGGTCGTCCCACGTCTGCGGCTTGCCGGCCTTCGGCGCCTCGGAAGCGCGATCGGTGTTGGTGACGAACGCGAAGATGCCCAGGTACCACCCCGTCCAGAGGCCGTTGGGGTCCTTGTAGCTCGCGTCCACGGCCGAAGCGTTGGGCGACTTGTAAGCCTCGAGCAGACCCTGCTTGCCCAGGGGGTCGTGGAACTCGGACGAGCCGCCGATGAAGACGTCCGCCTTGGGCGAGGCCTTCTCGGTCGTGATCCGGGTCTGGATGTCGCCCGCCGCGGCGAGCGGCAGGACCTGGACCTTGACGTCCGGGTAGCTCTTGTTGAAGGCGGCGACGAATCCGTTGTTGGTCGACTCATTCAGGGCTGAGTAGACGGATAGCGCCCCGCTCGGCTTGGCCCCCGGAGCCGGCGTCGCGGACGATGCCGGCGAACCGCCGCAGGCCTCGGCGATGGCCGCGGGCGCGACCAGGCCGGCGGCTGTGAACTGCAGGAACCGCCTGCGATCGATGGTCATCTCGCTCTCCCCCTGTGGTTGCTCCCTGGACGCCGGGATTCTAATATCGCTCGCCGATCTCGGCCAGTCTGACCGGCCGGCCCTCCCGGCGCGAGGCGTCCGCCGCGACCGCGATCCGCAGCGCTTCCAGCGCGTCGCCCACGGTGCAGGGCACCTCGGCCTCGCCTTTGGCGACCCTCACGAAGTGGGCCATCTCAGCCTGGTAGGCGTCAGGGTAGCGATCGAGGAAGTCCCGGTACCTGCGGTCCTCGCGAACCGAGAGCATATCGTCCGCGCCGTACACGTCCAGGCGGGCGATGTAGCCCGCGGCGTTGGCGCGAGCCCCGACGATGGTGCCGAGGGTGCCGTCCGCCAGCCGGATGTTCACGGCCGAGGTGTCTACGTCGTCGAACTCCCCGAACATCCCATCGACCAGCACCGACCCGGCGGCGTAGACCTCCTCCACCTCCTGCCCGAACAGCCAGCGCACGGAGTCGAAATCGTGGATGTGCATGTCCTTGAACAGGCCGCCGGAGGTGGGCACATAGGTGCGGGGCGGCGGGGTCCGGTCGAGCGTCGCCATCGAGAAGCCGTGGATGCGGCCCAGGTGGCCGTCCCGGATGCGGGACCTGGCGGCCGCGTAGGCGTCGTCGAAGCGCCGCTGGAAGCCCATCTGGACCCGGCCGCCCATCGACTCCACGTGCTCGACCACCCCCAGCGTCTCCTCCAGCCCGATTGCGATCGGCTTCTCGCAGAACGTGGCCAGGCCGCGGTCCACACAGACCCGGATCAGCTCGGCATGCGCGGCCGCCGGCGTCACGATCACAGCCGCTGACGCGCCGTCCAGCGCCTCCTCCAGCGTTTCGACCGTGCGCCGGGCCGGGTCGGCGTCGTAGATGCGCAGCTCATCCACCAGGCCGCGCAGCGTCTCGGCGTGAAAGGAGCCCATCGTGCCCGCACCCAGGAGCGCAGCGATCACAGGGCTTTCATCGCCGCGTAGGCGGCCTCCGCCGTGACCGGCGTGAACAGCTCGACCGAATACACCCCGTCAAAGCCGATCCGCCGCAGCATCGCGTAGAACTCGGCCAGGTCGAGCACGCCCGCGCCGGGCAGGACGCGGTCCGCGTCGCCGAGTGAGGAGAGGTCTCGGGAAGGCGCGTCGTTGACGTGGACGACCGCGATGCGGGCAGGGTCGCACGCGGCCAACGCCGTCAGGTCGCCGTCGCCCAGCGCCCAGTGGAAGGTGTCGATGACGACCGGACCGGTGTGGACCCGCAGCGCCTCAGCCAGGGTCCGCACCGCCGACCACTCGAAGCCCATGAACTCGAAGGCGAGCTGGGCTCCCTCTGTCCGGCAAGCCTCGCCCAGCCCGGCGACCGCCTCCTCGAGGCCCGGGCGCACGGTGCCCGGCACGCAGACGACGTAGGGGGCACCGCAGGAGGCGGCCCAGGCGGCCTGGCGGCGGGCCTCCTCGAGCAGATCGCGCTCGCCGGCTCGCTCGAGGGAGTTGATCGACCAGGCCTGGAGCCGGTGGCGGTTGAGCAGCCCGGGCAGGTCGGCCACAGCGGCCACCTTGGGCGCCCTCAGCTCGACCAGGTCGAAGCCGGCCGCCGACACCGCCGCCAGCTCCTCCTCGAGGGGGATCTCGCCGAGCGTCGAGCCGTTGCAGGCGAGTCTCATGGGGCCGCGGGCTAAGGTAGCAGCCTGAGATGAGGCTCACGATGGCCCAGGCCCTGGTCCGCTTCCTGGCCGCCCAGCACGTGGAGCGGGACGGCCGCGAGCACCGGTTCTTCGCCGCCTGTTTTGGCATTTTCGGCCATGGCAACGTCGCCGGGATCGGTCAGGCTCTGCACCAGCACCCCGAGCTCCTGGCCTACTACCAGGCCCGCAACGAGCAATCGATGGTGCACACCGCGGCCGGCTACGCGCGCATGAAGAACCGGCTGGGGGCTATGGCGTGCACGACCTCCATCGGCCCCGGAGCCACCAACATGGTCACGGGAGCCGCGCTGGCCACCGTCAACCGGCTGCCCGTCCTACTCCTGCCCGGGGACGTGTTCGCCTCCCGGACGCCCGACCCGGTGCTCCAACAGCTGGAGGTGCCCTGGCGGGGTGAGGTCTCGGTCAACGACGCCTTCCAGCCCGTCTCGCGCTACTGGGACCGCATCAGCCGACCGGAGCAGCTGATGCCCGCCGCCCTGAACGCGATGCGCGTGCTCACCTCCCCCGCCGACACCGGGGCCGTCACGCTGTGCCTGCCCCAGGACGTGCAGGCCGAGGCCTTCGACTACCCGGCGGACTTCCTGGAACCGCGCACCTGGCGGATCCCGCGCGCACTGCCCGACGCGGCCGCCTTCTCCGAGGCGGCGACTGCGATCCGGGCGGCGCGCCGGCCGCTGATCGTGGCCGGCGGCGGTGTGATCTACTCCGAAGCCGGCATCGCGCTGGCTCTATTCGCCGAGCGGACCGGCATCCCCGTCTGCGAGACCCAGGCCGGGAAGGGCGCCCTGCCCTGGAACCACGCCCAGAACCTGGGCGCCGTGGGCGTCACCGGCGGATCCGCCGCCAACCGGCTGGCCGCCGAGGCGGACCTGGTGATCGGGGTCGGCACGCGCTGGACGGACTTCACGACCGCCTCCCGGACCGGCTTCCCCAAGGCGGAGGTGATCAGCGTCAACGTGGCCGAGCCCGACGCCGCCAAACACGGCGGGCTGGCAGTGGTGGGCGACGCCCGGTGCGTGCTCGACATGCTGCAGTCGCTCGACTACCGGGTTTCGGACGCTTACGCGGGCGAGGCCGCGGCGGCGGCCCGGGGGTGGCACGGCGAGGTCGATCGCCTGATCAGCCTGGGCCACGAGCCCCGGCCCGCCCAGTCCGAGGTGATCGGCGCCGTGAACGCGGCAGCCGGCGAGCGAGGGATCGTGGTCTGCGCTGCCGGCTCTCTGCCGGGCGACCTGCACAAGCTGTGGCGGACCAGCGATTCCAAGGGCTACCACGTCGAATACGGCTACTCGACCATGGGCTACGAGATCGCCGGCGGCCTGGGCGTGAAGATGGCGGCGCCCGAGCGCGAAGTCTTCGTGATGGTCGGCGACGGCTCCTACCTGATGCTCTCGGAGGCCATCGTGACCTCGATCGCGGAGGACGCCAAGCTGACGATCGTGCTTGTCGACAACCAGGGCTATGGGTCGATCGGAAACCTCTCCCGGTCTCTTGGCACCGAAGGTTTTGGCACCGCCTACCCGCCCACCGACCTGGCCACCAACGCCGAGAGCCTCGGCGCGATCGTGCTTCGCGCCCAGTCGGTTGGGGAGCTGCGGTCCGCGCTCGAGGGGGCCCGCGACGCCGAACGCACTACGGTCATCCACATCGCGGTCGACGCCGAACCCGCGGTCCCTGGCTACGGGTCCTGGTGGGACGTCCCGGTGGCCGAGGTCTCGACCACGCAAGCGGTCCAGGCCGCGCGCCAGGAGTACGAGAGTGCCCGTAGTCGGCGCCGGTAGGTTCGAGCAGGTCGCTTGGCTCAGCTGACGGCGGTCCTCTTCGACTTCGGAGACACGCTCTTCTACAGCCCCGACGGAGCCGGGTTGATGGTGGAGGAGGGGCTGGCCCCCGACCTGGCCGACCGGCTGTGGCGCGAGATCTGGGCGTCGGCCAGGTCAGCCGCGGAGCTCGCCCGGCAGCGGGACGTGTCCCCCGAACGCCACCGCGAGGCCTGGACCCGCCTGTTCGCCCGCGCCGAGCCCCACCTGCCGGGGGTGTCCGAGCGCCTCTACGAGCGCGTCATGGTCACCGACAACTGGACCCCCTTCCCGGACAGCGAGCGCACCCTGCCCTGGCTGAAGGAGCGCGGGGTCCGGGTGGGCGTCGTCAGCAACGTGACCTCCGACCTGCGGCCGGCCTTCGCCCGCCACGGCCTGGATGCTTTCGTCGACAGCTTCACGCACTCCTTCGAGCAGCGCGTCGAGAAGCCGGACCCGCGGATCTTCCTGGCCGCCTGCGAGGCGCTCGGCAGCCGGCCCGCCGAGACGCTCATGGTGGGCGACAGCCACCTGGCCGACGGGGGAGCGGTCGAGGCGGGCTTGACGACCCTGCTCCTGCCGCCCGTCTCCCGCGGGACTGAGCGCGGCCTGGACCTGGTGACGAAGCTGTTCTGAGATGAGGCGCTTCCGCTGGGTCGTGCTGAGCCTGACCACGCTCATGCAGCTCGGCCTCTCGATGCCGCAGCAGACGCCGGCTGCTCTTGGACCAGTGCTCACGCCGGCCCTGCACCTGAGCCGCGCTGAGCTGGGCCTGCTGACCTCCGCGATCTGGGGCGGCATGTTGCTTGGGATGCTGCCGGCGGGTCTGCTGGCCGACCGCTTCGGCGAGCGCCGCGTCATCGCGGCGGGTGGCGCCGCCCTGGCCTTGCTGATAGTGCTGGCGGCCCAGACCCACGCCTTCCTGCCCCTTTTCGGCGTGCTGCTCGTGGCCGCCATCGCGGCCTCCTCGGGCTCGCCGGGCGGCACCCGGGCGGTTGCCGCCTGGTTCGAGGTGCGCCAGCGAGGCTTCGCGATGGGCGTCCGCCAGACCGGGGTCACCCTGGCCGGCGTCCTGGCGGCGGTGCTGCTGCCGCCGGTAGCGGTGCGCTTCGGTTGGCAGGCCGCTTTCTACGTCGTGGCCGGCATCGCGCTGCTGGCGGTGGCCGCCTTCGCCCTGTTCTACCGGGAGCATCGGCACGGCGGAGAAGGGCCCGTCGCGGACTTCAACCTGGGCATGCTGGCCCGCAACCGCACGTTCCTGGCAGCGACCGCCTACGGCTGGGTCTTCATGGGGGCGCTCGGCTGCTCGGTCACCTACCTCGGCATCTCCCTCCACGAGGAGGCCGGGCTGTCGGCCGTCGCGGCCGGGCTATTCCTGGCGGTGCTTCAGGTGGGCGGCGCTGCCGGCCGTATCGGCTGGGGGCTGCTCTCCGACCGGCTCGGCAGCCGGGGCCTCACGATGCTCCTGGCAGGCGCGCTGTCGGTGCTGGCCTGCCTGGCGATGGCGCAGGTCAGGGGCGCCGTGTCGGTGCCGACGCTGGTGGTCCTTTGCTTCTTCCTTGGCCTGTCGACCATGGGCTGGAACGCCCTCTACATCGCGCTGACCGCCGAGGTGGTGCCCGTCCACAGGGCGGCGACGGCCGTCGGCGCGGGGACCACCATCACGTTCATCGGCATGTTCGCCGTGACGCCGGTGTTCGGCTCGATCGCCGACCACACCGGCTCTTACTCGGCGTCCTGGCTGGCGCTGGCGGGCTGGTCGCTGCTGGGCACCTTGATCGCGCTCGCGGTCCGGGACCGCCGCTTCCGGGCTCGCCGCCCGGCCGCCGGCGAGGCTGCCTGACATCGTCAGTCTCTTAATGTCGATAGCGGTAGCCGGTGGCCTCTACGTCATCATTAAGGCTCCAGATGGCAAGGGCGGCGAGAGCGACGCCGATCTAGTGTGTCCGCCTCCATAGGCGTTGATCTTGGTGTGAAGAGGCAATCGGCGTGTCTCCCGAGACCACAGTCCTGAGCCGCCCACTGTGGGGCCATGTGGCCGACATTGCTGCAGCGGGATCGCTGGCCTCTAAGGCCCGGCGGCGGCGCTTCGAATTCTTCCTATCACTCTTAAAGGAGCTGCCGCGTCCTCTGCGGATTTTGGACGTGGGCGGCCGCCAAAAGTTCTGGGACAGGATGAAGTTTGCCGAGCCCGACGGTGTTCGAATAGTACTGCTCAACCTTCAGTCGGAGCCGGTCTCACGAGCCGATATGTCGTCTGTCGTTGGTGATGCACGCGATCTGAGCCGTTACGCCGATGGTGAGTTTGAATGTGTGTTCTCGAACTCTGTCATCGGGCACGTCGGTGACAGTGATTCGCAAAAGCAAATGGCTACAGAAGTCCAGCGCGTGGGCCAGTCGTTTTTTGTGCAAAGCCCCAATCGGGCGTTTCCTATCGATCCCAACTTCACTTTTCCTCTGTTCCAATTCCTCCCTCGGTCCGTCCGTATCGGGCTTGTTGCCCGGTTTAACCTCGGGCACATGCCCAGGGTGCCGGAGCCGGCGGCGGCAGCCGCACTTCTCGACTCGATACGGCTGCTGGATCGACGACAGATGCAGCGCCTATTCCCCGATTCGAGGATCTATGAAGAGCGGTATTGCGGGATGGTCAAATCGTTCGCTGCTTATGGGG
The DNA here is from genome assembly GCA_002404015.1 of Chloroflexi bacterium UBA4736. Classification (GTDB taxonomy): domain Bacteria; phylum Chloroflexota; class Dormibacteria; order Dormibacterales; family Dormibacteraceae; genus UBA4736. The sequence goes on along the minus strand of DHIW01000125.1, from coordinate 75,910 downwards.
GCACTATTCTCGGCGGGCCGGCCCGGCCGAAGCCCGCCGCCTGAATTGCACCCAACGCAGCCCGGCTGACGACGTATTCATCTCGCGGCCTCAATCGGGCTGCCTTCGCCCTGTTCTATCCGGAGCCTGGGTTGGCTAGTCTCCGCGGGTTCTCTTTGCCTGGCAGGATGGCTGCGCAGAGAGAACTGGGCCCGCCTGCGGGCGGAGGCCGGTCTCGACTCGGTTAGCTACTCAGCCTTTGTGGTGCTGGGTGTGGTGCTGGCTGGGCTCGCCTTTGGCGGTAGTTCTCGTTGGGCGCCATTCCTAGATAGAGTCGTGCTTTCCACGCAGACCGCTCAAACTGCCTCGATGAGCCTAAGCACGATTCTCCTGATCCTCGCCTTCATTGCGTTCGTACTCGCCACAATCGGCTGGGGTTACAAGAAGACCAACCTGCTCGGTGCGGGACTGGCGCTGTGGGTGCTGTCGATCCTGATCACCCAGGTCCATATCGGCTAGGAGCCCTTCTGGTCGCACCCAGGAGCGAATTCCTTTCGAGTGTCGATACGACTCGCGCGCTGTACCGGCCTAACCGCCTCCTCGCGGCGCGGGCTGCCGGCTCAACTCGCGGGCTCGGCGGATCAGCTCGGGCGGCTTGCCGAACCGCTTGGCCTGGGCCGCGCCCACCCGCACCGCGGGCCGCAGCACCCGGTCCAGCAGGGGCTGGCGACGGCGGCCGTAGAGGTCCAGCGCATAGTCCGGCAGGATCGAGAGGGCGGCACTCGTCGTCAGCCACCAGCCCGGGCGCCGGATGGCCGGCAGCGGTGGATGCAGGAACGTGTCCATCGCCTCCTCCGCGGTCTGCGTCAGCTGCAGCATCGGGCGGCAGCCGGCGATGAACGCCGCGTTGGCCGCGCGCGTCGCGGGTACGTCGTCGGCCTGCAGGCCCACCAGTTCGGCTTGGCGGATCATCTCCGCCGCGTAGGAATCCGCCTCGGCTGCGGAGAGCCGGCGTACGAACCGGTCATAGGCGGCCAGGAACGAGTCCACGAGCGTGGTGTGGATCCAGAGCAGCAGCACGGGATCGTCGGCGGCGTAGGCCAGCCCCGTGACGGTGTCGATGCCGCGGATCGGCCTGTGCACGGCGCGCACGCGGGCCCCCAGCGCTGTGGCCGCTGCCGCGTCGCCAAAGACCGTCGTGGTCACGTAGTCGCTGGTCCGCTGGAAGCGGCCCCAGACATCCTGCTTGTAGTCGCTGTGGTCGCGGACGGCGGCGACCGCCAGCGGGTGCAGCGCCTGCAGCATCAGCGCCCGCAGGCCGCCCACCAAGAGCGCCGGCTCGCCGTGCAGCCGCCACGCAGTCGAGCCGGGGCCAAAGAGGCCCGGATCGCGGCCGTTCACGACGGTACAGTTCCTGCCATGGCACGCCAGCAATTGTCCATGGTCGACGCCGCCTGGCTGCGGATGGAGGACCCCACCAACCTAATGATGGTGACCGGTGTCCTGATGCTGGATGGCGCGATCGAGCGCGACCGCCTGCGCACCGTGCTGGAGGAGAGGCTGCTCAGCTACCCCCGCTTCCGGCAGCGCGTCTCGCAGCCGGCCTTCGGGCTGGGCCAGCCCGCCTGGGTGGACGACCCCCACTTCGACCTCGACGCGCACATGCACCACGTGGCCCTGCCCCAGCCTGGCGGCAAGCGGGCCCTGGAGGCGTTCGTCTCCGACCTGCTCAGCACGCCGCTCGACTTCTCGAAACCGCTCTGGCAGCTGCATGTCGTCGAGACGGAGGAGGGCAGCGTCATCGTCTCCCGGATCCACCACTGCATCGCCGACGGCATCGCACTGGTCCAGGTCCTGCTCTCGCTGACCGACACCAGCGCCCGGGCCTCGCGGCGGAAGGCGCAGCCCGAAGCCGGCAACGGCCGCAGCCGGCTCGACATCGCCCGCTCGCTGGCGGAGAGCGGCTTTGGGCTCGTGACCGATCCTGGCCGAATGGTCACGGCGGCCGGCCTGGGAGCGAGCGCCGCCGGCACCCTGGCCCAGCTGACGCTGATGGCGCCCGACCCGCCCACCGTCTTCAAGGGCAAGCTGGGGGTCGGTAAGCGGGCCGCGTGGTCCGAGCCGATCCCGCTAGAGGCGATCAAGCAGGCGGGCGCCCGGCTCGGCGCGACCATCAACGACGTCCTCATCACAGCCGCGGCCGGCGGCCTGCGCCGCTACCTCAGGAGCCGCCGCGAGGACGTGAGCGACCTGGAGATCCGGGCCGCGATCCCCGTCAACCTGCGCCCCCTCGACGAGGGCCACCGACTGGGCAACCAGTTCGGGATAGTGTTCCTGTCCCTCCCGATGGGGATCGCCGACCCCCGCCGCCGGCTGGCGGAGCTCAAGAGCCGGATGGACGCGCTCAAGGGCTCGCTGCAGCCGGTCGTCGCCTTCGGTGTGCTCACGGCGATCGGGATGGTCCCCAGCCGGCTGCAGCCGCTGGCCGTCGAGTTCTTCGGCAGCAAGGGCACCGCCGTGATCACGAACGTGCCGGGCCCCCGAAAGCAGCTCTACATGGGCGGGCGCAAGGTCACGCGCGTCATGTTCTGGGTGCCCCTGTCCGGACGCATGGGCCTCGGCATCAGCATCCTCAGCTACCACGACGAGGTGATGGTCGGGGTGGCGTCAGACACCGGCCTGGTGCCGGACCCGGAACGGATCGTGAGCGGCTTCGAGGCCGAGCTGAAGCGCCTGCTGGCCGCCAAGTAGGCGGCCCCCGCGGCCGCTTCAGTCCATGTAGGCGCCGCCGTTGACGTCCATCACCTCGCCGGTCACGTAGCCTGCCTCCTCGGAGGCGAAGAAGAGTGCCGCCGCCGCGATGTCCGCCGCCACGCCCGGCCGGCGCATAGGGGCGCTGGCACTGATCTGGTCCGCGAGCTGCTGCTCCACCTCGCCGCCCGCCACCCGCCCCACCATGCCGGTCAGCACGAGGCCCGGCGCGATGGCATTGCTCGTTATCCCGAATGGGCCCAGGTCGCGGGCGGCACCCTGGCAAAGGCCGATCACCGCCGCCTTGCTGCAGGCGTAGTGGGCGGAGCCGAACACCCCTCCGCCCTGCTTGCCGGCGATGCTGCTCAGCCAGATGACGCGGCCCCAGCCGCGCTGCTTCATCCCCTCGACGACGGCCTGCAGGCAGATCAGGCCGCCCCGCACGTTGACCGCCATGACCAGGTCGAACTCCTCCAGTGTGAACTCCCAGACCTTGGCCCGGCGCGTGATGCCGGCGCTGTTGACCAGGATGTCCACCGGCCCCATCGCCTGCGTCACCTCGCTCACGGCGGCGGCGACCGAGGCCGGGTCGGTGACGTCGGCGCCAAGCCCCATGGCCCCAGCGCCCAGCTCGCCGGCATTGCGGCGGGCGCCCTCGGCGTCCAGGTCGGCCAGCGCCACCCGGGCGCCGGCCGCCACGTAGGCGCGGGCCACCTGGTTGCCGATGCCGGTCGGCGTGCCCGCGCCGGTGACCAGGGCGACGCGGCCGTCGAGCCGGAAGGGGGCGCTGCTAGTCACGGAAGCGGGGCAGGATCTCCTGGGCCGCCAGCTCCGCGTTGCGCACAGCATCCGCGCCGCTCAGGTTGACGATCAGCTCGCTGAAACCCGCGGCCACGAACCTGTCGAGGCCGCGCAGGGTGCCCTTCACGTCCTTGGGGTCGAGACGGTACTGCACCGAGCGCCGGATCTCCGCGGGGTCGCGGCCCACCGCCTCGCAGTGCTGGTCGAGCACGCCCGACAGGCGCTTGGCCTCCTCCACGGGTCCGCCCGCGTAGTTCCAGACGTCGGCGTGCTCGGCGACGACGCGCAGCGTCTTGCGCTCACCTGAGCCGCCGATCCAGATCGGCGGGTGGGGCTTCTGGATCGGGGGCGGGTTGCAGAAGGCGTTGGTGAGCGTGTAGTAGCGGCCCTGGAAGTTGGCCGGGGACTCCGTCCAGAGCCGCTTGACCACCTCGCAGGCCTCGCCGAGCCGGCGGATCCGCTCCCCGACGCCGGGAAACTCCAGACCCAGCATCTGGTGCTCGACCTCCGCCCAGGCCGCGCCCAGGCCGAACTCGAGCCTCCCCCCGGACAGCTGGTCCACGGTGGCCGCCATCTTCGCCAGCACCCCCGGGTGGCGGTAGGTGTTGCCGGTCACCATGTTGCCGATCCGCACCCGCTTGGTCGCCTCGGCCATGGCGCCCAGCAGCATCCAGCCGTCGAACACCGGGCCCTTGACGTCGCTGAAGATCGGGGCGAAGTGGTCGAAGTCCCACACGTGGTCGAAGCCGCCTTCGTCGGCCACCTGCCAGACCCCGCGCAGCTGCTCCACGGTCGTGTTGTGGGGCGCCAGCTTCAGGCCGATCCGGACCGGATGCGAAGCCATGAGGAAACAGTAGCCGGTGCAGTCGTGTTGTATTTCCGGTCATGGCGAGGCTGGTATCCATCCAGGTCGGGCGGCCGCGCGACCTGGAGACCGACGAGGGTGTGGAGTGGCGGAGCGCCTTTATCAAGGCCCCGGTGGCCGGCACGGTCCGGCTCAGTGAGCTCAACCTGGACGGGGACTTCCAGGCCGACCAGCACCACCACGGCGGCCCTGACCAGGCCGTGCTCTGCTACTCGGCCGACCACTACCCGGCCTGGCGCTCGGAGCTCGAGATGCCAGATCTGCCGCACGGCGCCTTCGGCGAGAACTTCACCATAGAGGGGCACACGGAGGAGAGCGTGTGCGTAGGCGACGTGTATGAGGTCGGCGAGGCGGTGGTGCAGGTCTCGGTGCAGCGCGGCCCCTGCTACAAGATCTCGTACCGCTGGAACCGGCCCGACCTGCTGGCCCTGGTGGAGCGCAGCGGCCGCCACGGCTGGTACCTGCGGGTCCTCATGGAAGGCATGATCGAGCCGGGACTCGAGATCAGGTTGGTGGAGCGCCCGAGCCCGGGCTGGCCGATCAGGCGGGCCGCGGACGTCTGGCGCCGGCGGCGAGTCGACCTGGAAGCGGCCGCTCAGCTCGCCGCCTGCCCCGAGTACCCGGCCGGCGCCCGCGAGGAACTGTTGAAGAGCGGTTAAGGCTAGCAGGCCGTTGAAAAAGGAA
>DHIW01000125.1:0-70665 GCA_002404015.1 Chloroflexi bacterium UBA4736 | reverse complement strand
TCCTGCGATCCTCGCGACGCGTATCTCACGGAACCCGGCCGGGGCGGCACAGCTTTTTAGCTCAGGCCGGCTCAGTCCTCCACCCGGATGACGAGCGCGGCGCCCGTGTCGCCTGCCGCGCAGCCGGTGAACAGGCCGGTGCCGCCGCCCCGCTCCCGCAACGTCTCGATCAGCTCGACCAGGAGGCGCATGCCGGTGGGGGCCTGGGGATGGCCGTAGACCAGGCTGCAGCCGTAGGGGTTCATCGCCTCCAGGCTGAAGCCGGTCTGGCGTGAGAAGTAGAGGTCGTTGACGGCGAACGGGTTGTGCGTGGTGACCACGTCCACGTCGGCGATCCCCAGGCCGGCCGCGTCGAGCGCGCGCTGGGCCGCGGGAACCGGAGCCTTGGGCATGTGCGCCTTCTCCACGCGGGAGACGCCGCTGCCCAGGACGCGGGCGATCCCCTGTCCCAGCTGCCGGGCTCGCTCCACCGTGGTGACCACGAGGCCCGCACAGCCGTCGGCGGGGTGGGTCTGGGTCCCGAAGCTGACGACGCCGTCGGGGAGGACGGGCTTCAGCGCCGCCAGGCCTTCGGCGGTCGTGTCGTAGACGCCCTCGTCCTCCTCGAGGAGCCGCGTCTCCTTCTTTGCGACAGGTACGGCCACCGGGACCATGTAGCGCTTCTGGAAGTCGCGGTCGCGCGCGAGCGCCTGCTTGTACTGCTCGTAGCGCAGCAGCGTGACCTCGTCGAGCTCGGGCTTGGAAAGGTCGGCCTCCCGGGCCACGTTCTCGGCCGTCTCGACCATCGCCGTGCCGCCCCAGGGGTCGCGGGCGAAGTTGTCCAGCACCCAGTTCTCGATGGCGGGCGCGCCTCCAGTCGCCGACGGGCGCGGGTAGCTCAGTACCGGGCCGTTGCTCGTGCGGTCGGTGGTGACGACGAGCGTCAGGCCCTCCTCGCCGCGCTCGGCGCCCAGCGCCGCGGTCTCCACGCAGATCGCGGAGGTGGCGCAGGCCTGGGCCATCATGGGTCCAGTGACGCCCTCCGCGCCGATGCGGGCGGCGACCGTCGGCGCGCCGTAGAAGATGGCCGGCTGGGGCACCGTCCAGCCCAGCACGATGCGATCCAGCTCGGTGGCGGGAAGCCGGCGCTGCTCGAGCGCCCGCCTGGTCACGTCCACCACGAGGTCGAGGCTGGACATCTCGCTGAGCGCGCCCTGCCAGCGCACGAAGGGCGACGACCAGGCCAGCCCGAGCGGGATGGCGGCGCGCTCGAACTTCATCGGCTCGATTCTAGGCGCGTCCCCTTGACGCGCCCATTGACACCGGCCACCGTGCGGTTCCTAATGTCGCGGAGAAACCGGTCGCGTCTTTGTGGGGGATCGCCAATGGCCTGGAAACTCGACGGCACGTACTTCGAGAACTGCAACTGCGACTGGGTCTGCCCGTGCTCAGTCACGAGCTTCGCCGCCCCGGGCACATACGACCGCTGCCAGGTGGTGCTCAACTACCACGTCAATTCCGGGGAGATCGACGGCGTCGACGTCAGCGGGCTTACGGTTGCGCTCGTCTGCGACACCCCCGGCAAGATGCTCGACGGGGGCTGGCGGGTGGGCCTGATCATCGACGCCAAAGCAAGCGAGGAGCAGGCGGGCAAGCTGGGCCAGGTCTTCGGCGGGGCGGCAGGCGGTCCGATCGCCAGCCTGGCGCCGCTGATCGGGGAGCTCCTGGGCATGGAGCGCGCGCCCATCGACTACGCCGACGAAGGCAGCCGCCACCGGGTGCGGATCGGCGACCAGATCGACATCGAGGTCGAGGACTACACGCCGGAGGGCCAGACCGAGCCGACCCGGCTCTCGGGCATCAACCATCCCTCCAACTCGACCATCACGATCGCGCGGCCCACCCGGTCTTCGGTCAAGGCCTTCGGGATGGAGTTCCAGACCGCCGGCAAGAGCGCCTTCTCGGCACCCTTCAGCTGGTCAGCCTGAACCCGTTCGCGCCGCCGATGGGCGGCACCATGGGCCTGGGCCTGGCAGCTTTCCTGGGCGTCTGGACGCTGATGATGGCCGCCATGATGGCGCCGTCGGTGGCCCCGGTCGGGGTGCTGTATGCGCGGACCGTCCAGGCCGCCCGAGGACCCCGGCTGGCTGGGTTCGGCGCCGCCTACCTGGCGGTCTGGGCGCTGGCCGGCATCCCCGCCTTTCTGCTGGCAATCGCGGTGGACCAGGTTGCGATGGGCGACGCCAAGCTGGCACGTCTCGGCCTGGCCGGGGTACTCGTGGTCGCCGGCGTCTACGAGCTCAGCCCCCTGAAGCGCGCCTGCCTGCGGCACTGCCGCTCGCCCTTCGGGCTGCTCATGCACTACGCGTCATTCCGCGGCTCCCTGCGGGACGTCCGGGCCGGGCTGCACCACGCGGTCTACTGCCTGGGATGCTGCTGGGCGCTGTTCGCGGTGATAGTCGCCGTGGGCACGATGAGCATCGTCGCCATGGTGGTGCTGGCCGCCGTCGTCTTCGTCGAGAAGCGCTGGTTGTACGGCGCGGCCTTCTCCCGGGCCCTCGCTGTGGTTGCGCTCGCGCTGGCGGCCGTGGTGGCCTTTACCGCCCTGGCCGCCTGACTGAACGTTCGTTAAGCCCGGATTCGCCGATCTGAGGCGTCGTTGTGGATCGGTGGATCCGGGCTAAGCCGGGCTAAGCTGTCCCGCGGGTGGCTTGATGGCACAGAGGACCGGCAAGGACGTCCGCCGCGTGGAGACCACCTCCGGGGTCGAGATCAAGCCCGTCTACACGCCCGAGGACGTCGCCGGGCTCGACTACGAGCGCGATCTCGCGGACCCTGGTGAGTACCCCTATACGCGCGGCCCCTACCCGCTCATGTACCGCGAGAAGCTCTGGACGATGCGGACCTACACCGGGTTCCGCACGCCCCGCGAGACCAACGAGTGGAACCGCCGGCTGCTGGCCGAGGAGGGCGTCACCGGCCTCTCCACCGCGCTCGACCTGCCCACCCAGATGGGCTACGACTCCGACCACCCGGAGTGGCGGGCGGAGGTCGGCCGGGTCGGCGTCGCGATCGACTCATTGGCCGACTTCGAGGTGCTGTTCGACGGCATCCCGCTGAACAAGGTCTCGACCAGCTTCACCATCAACGCCCCCGCCTTCCTCTTTCTCGCCCTCTACCAGGTCGCGGGCGAGAAGCAGGGCGTCGCGCCGGCGGTCCTGCGGCCGATCGTGCAGAACGACATCCTGAAGGAGTTCTTCGCCCGCGGCGCCTGCATCTACCCGGTCGAGCCCTCGCTGCGGCTGGTGGCCGACACGTTCGAGTACTGCTCCCGCGTGATGCCGCGCGCCAACCCGATCTCGGTCTGCGGGTACCACATCCGGGAGTCGGGGGCGACCGCGGTCCAGGAGATGGCCTTCGCGATCTCGGACGCGATCGAGTACATCGACCGCGCCCTCGAGCGCGACATCCCGATCGACTCCTTCGCGCCCCGCATCTCCTGGAACCTGGGCGCCTTCATGAACTTCTTCGAGGAGGTCGCCAAGTACCGGGCCTCGCGCCGGATCTGGGCCCGCCTGATGCGTGAGGGCTACGGGGCCCAGGATCCCCGCTCCTGGCGCTTCCTCTGGTTCGCCGGCACCTGCGGCTCCACCTTCAGCCACGCCCAGCCGCTCAACAACATCGTTCGGGCGACCGTGGAGACGATGGCGCTGGTCCTGGGCGGCCTGCAGTCGCTGACGGTCAACACCTGGCAGGAGGCATTCGAGATCCCGGACCAGGAGGCCATGCTGACGGCGCTCCGGACCCAGCAGATCGTCGCCTACGAGTCGGGCGTCGCCGACACCGCCGACCCGCTGGCCGGCTCCTACTACGTGGAGAGCCTCACGGACGAGTACGAGCGCCGCATCCTGGCCCTGATGGAAGACGTCAAGGCCCGCGGCGGGATGGCTCGCTGCATCGAGTCCGGCTACGTCCAGCAGCTTGTCCTCGAGGAGGCCTACAAGCACTCGATGGCGGTCGAGTCGGGTGAGCGCAAGGTGGTCGGCGAGAACATCTTCGTCTCGGCCGACGAGCCGCCCCCGACCAGGCTCTACCAGCACAACCCGGCGGCCCTCGAAGAGCAGCTGGAGAGGCTGGCCGAAGTCCGCGCCCGGCGCTCTCAGGCGGACGTCGAGCGCTCGCTTGCTGCCCTCCGTGCGGCCGCCGCCGAGACGCGCGAGAACCTCATGCCGTACACGGTGGACTGCGTCCGCGCCTACGCCACGGTGGGCGAGATCATGGGCACGCTGCGCGAGGTGTTCGGCACCTTCGAGGAGCCGCTGAACATCTTTGGCTAGCAGCAGGCCGGCCCTGGAGCGCGAGCTCTTCCGCGAGTCCATCCGGAGCTTCGTCGACAAGGAGGTCCTGCCCCGGGCGGAGGAGCTGGACGAGCATGGCAAGTTCCCCGACCAGCTTTTCCAGCGGCTGGCCCAGCTCGGCTACCTCGGCCTTCGCTACCCGGAGGAGGTCGGCGGCCAGGGCGCCGACTTCCAGACCGCCTGCGTCTTCTACGAGGAGCTGGCGGCGGGCTCCCTCTCGCTGGCCGCCATCGCGGCCATGCAGACGCTGATGGGCACCGTCTTCGTCCATCGCTACGGGTCGCCCGACCAGCACGAGCGCTACCTGAAGCCGGCCCTGCGAGGCGAGAAGGTGGCCACCTTCGCGCTGACCGAGCCGGAGGCCGGCTCGGACCTGGGCGCCCTGCGCACGCGGGCTCGGCGGACGGCCGCGGGCTGGCATCTGGAGGGCACCAAGACCTGGATCACCAACGCCCCGGTCGTCTCCTTCCTGACCGTCGGCGCCAAGACCTCGGACGAGCCCGGCCTCGGCAACATCGCCCTCTTCCTGCTGGACGCCTCGACGGCGGGCTTCAGCGTCGGCAAGCCGATCGAGAAGCTGGGCACCCGGAGCTCGCTGACCAGCGAGGTCAGCATCGACTGCGACCTCCCCGCCGACGCCCTGCTGGGGAACGAGGGCGAGGGTGTCAAGAACGTCGGCGGCGTCCTCTCCGAGATCCGGGTCATGACCGCCGCGCTGGCTGTCGGGCTCGGCCGCCGCGCTCTGGAGGACAGCGCCCGCTACGCGAACGACCGCCAGGCCTTCGGCAAGCCGATCGGCGAGTTCCAGCTGATCGCTGCCAAGCTGGCCGACATGGCGACCGAGCTGCACGCCGCCCGCCTGATGACCTACGACGCGGCGGCCCAGCTGGACACCGGCGCCACCATCACCTCGCTCGCCGCGATGACCAAGCTCTTCGCCACGGAGGCCTGCGCTCGCATCGTGGACGAGGCGACTCGGATCTACGGCAGCTACGGCTTCGCGATGGAGTACCCCGCCCAGCGCTGGTTCCGGGACGCCCGCTTCCTCCTGTATGGCGGCGGAACCTCGGAGATCCTGAGGGGGCTGATCGGCCGGGCGGTGCTGGGGAGGCAGGGCCGTGTCTGACCTGCTCCAGGGCGTCCGGATCCTGGACCTGACCCGGATGCTGGCCGGGCCCTACGCCACGCTCCTGCTGGCGGACATGGGCGCCGAGGTGATCAAGGTGGAAGACCCGGCCGGCGACCCCATCCGCAAGATGGGGCCGCCCTTCGAGGCCGACGGCCGCTCCGCCTACTTCCAGGCGGTGAACCGGAACAAGAAGAGCGTGGTGCTCGACCTCCGCAAGGCTGACGACCGCCAGCGGTTCCTGGGCCTGGTCGCCACGGCCGACGCGGTGGTGGACAACTTCCGGGCCGGGGTGACCGCGCGCCTCGGCATCACCCACGCCCAGCTGGCGGAGGTCAAGCCGGACATCGTGACCTGCTCCATGACCGCCTTTGGGGCCACCGGCCCCTACCGCGACGTCCCCGCCTTCGACCTGATCCTGCAGGCGATGGGCGGCGGCATGTCGATCACCGGCCAGCCGGGCGGCGACCCGGTCCGGGCCGGTATCCCGATCGGCGACCTGGCCGGGGGCGTCTTCGCCGCCCTGGCAGTGTGCGCCGCTTTGCTCAAGCGGCAGCGGACGGGCCAGGGCGAGCACGTGGACCTCGCCCTCCTCGACGTGCAGGTCTCCCTTCTGACCTACGTCGCCCAGTACTTCCTGACCGACGGCCGGGTGCCCCAACCGATCGGCAGCTCGCACCAGAGCGCGGTGCCTTACCAGTCCTTCCGGACCGCCGACGGCCACGTCGTGGTGGCCGTCTTCGGCGAGAACTTCTGGGCTCCGTTCTGCCAGGTGCTGGGCCTGCCCGAGCTGATCGAGCGCTATCCCACCAACGCCGAGCGGGTGGCGGCGCGCGAGGAGCTGGTGCCGCTGATCCAGGCGCTGATGGCGATCCGCACCACCGACGAGTGGGTATCCGAACTGTGGAAGGTGAACGTGCCGGCGGGACCTGTGAACACTGTCGACCGCGTCCTCAGCGACCCCCAGGTGCTGCACCGGGCGATGGTGGTCAGCGACGGCGAGCGCAGCCTGGTGGGCAACCCGGTCAAGACGGGCTCGGCGGATACCTTCACACCCGCGCCGGCGCTCGGACAGCACAACGCCGAACTGCTGAAATGACGCAGGTCGCGTTCGACGTGGGAGGCACCTTCACTGACTTCGTGCTGCAGGATGACGCAGGCCGGCTGCACACCGCCAAGCGGCTGACCACCTACCCCGATCCCAGCGACGCCTGCCTGGCCGGCCTGGACGCCATGATGCGGGAATCGGGCGCGTCCTGGAACGACCTGGCGCGCGCGGTGCACGGCACCACGCTGGGCTCCAACGTGGTGATCGAGCGGAAGGCGACCGGTGTCGGGCTGGCGACCACCCGCGGCTTCCGGGACGTGCTCGGGATCGGCCGCCAGAAGCGCTACCAGCTCTACGACCTGCAGATCGAGAAGCCCGCGGCTCTCATCGACCGCACATGGGTGTGGGAGGTGGACGAGCGGGTCCTGGCGGACGGCGCCATCCACCGGCCGCTGGACGAGACTCAGGCGGCGGCGGCCATCGCCGGCATGCGCGAGCGCGGCGTGCGGTCGCTGGCGATCTGCTTCCTGCACAGCTACGTCAACCCGGAGCACGAGCGGCTCTTCGCCAGGCTGGTCCGGGAGGCGGCGCCCGAGATCGAGCTCTCTCTCTCCTGCGAGGTCTCGCCCCAGTTCCGCGAGTACGAGCGGACGAGCACGACCGTCGTCAACGCCTACCTCGTGCAGGCCGTGCGCGAGTACCTGGGCAGGATGGGCGCCGAGCTGCGCGGCCGGGGCTACGGAGGCCGGCTCTTCATCATGCAGTCGGGCGGCGGCGCCGCCACGGCGGAGACGATGGCCCAGTTCCCGGTCCGCATGATCGAGTCGGGCCCGGCCGCGGGCGCCCTGATCGCCGCCCGCTACGGCGAGCTGACCGGCCACCCCGACCTGATCGCCTTCGACATGGGAGGCACCACAGCCAAGCTCTCGCTGATCGCAGGGGGCAAGCCGCAGACGGTGGACACGTTCGAGCTGCACCGCGTGCGGCTGGCCGCCGGCAGCGGCATCCCGATGAACGTGCGCTCGCTGGACCTCGTGGAGATCGGCGCGGGCGGCGGCTCCATCGCCCGCCCCGCCCTTGGCACCATCCAGGTCGGGCCCGACAGCGCGGGCTCCCAGCCCGGCCCCGTCTGCTACGGGCAGGGCGGCGCCGAGCCGACCGTCACCGACGCCAACCTGGTGCTCGGCTACCTGAACCCGGACAACTTCGCCGGTGGCTCGCTCCGGCTCGACCTGGAGGGCGCCCGGCGGGCGATCGCTGATCGGGTCGCGCAGCCGCTCGGCATGTCGGTCGAGGAGGCGGCCTGGGGCATCCACGCCCTGGTGAACCTGAACATGGAGCTGGCCACCCGGGTGGTCTCCATCGAGCGCGGATACGACCCCCGCCGGCTGGCGTTCGTGGCGACCGGAGGCTCAGGCCCCGTGCACGCCGGCCGCCTGGTCCAGGCGCTGGGCGTCCAGGTCCTGATCCTGCCTGCCGCGGCGGGCGTCGCCTCCGCCATCGGCCTGCTCTCGGCGGACGTCAAGGTCGACCTCTCGCGCACGCACCTGGTCCGGCTCGACGACGTGGACGCGGACCAGGCCGAGGCCATCTACGCCGACATGCAGCGGGAGGCCACGGTCCTCCTGCGCACGCCGCCGGCGGCCTTCGTCCGGGAGGTGGACCTCCGCTACGTCGGCCAGGGCTATGAGCTCACGGTGCCGTTCGAGGAGGCCCGCCGGGCGTTCGAGGAGCTCTACACCCGGCGCTACGGGCAGGCCAGCCCGAACGAGATGGTCGAGGCCACCACCTGGCGGCTGACGGCGATCGGCGAGCGGACGCCGGTCGAGCTGCCTCGCTTCGCCGCTCGAGCCCAGGCGACGGCGCGGGCCCGGAGCGCCTACTTCCCCGAGTGCAGCGGCTACCTGGAGGTGCAGGTGCACGCGCGCGACGAGCTGTCCCCTGGCCAGGCCCTCGAGGGCCCGGTCATCGTGGAGGAGAAGGAATCGACCACCGTCCTCCCGCCCGGGCTGAAGGCGGTCGTCGACGACTACGGGAGCCTGCTCGCCTCATGAACGGCCGTCCCGACCCCATCACCCTGGGCGTGGTCTGGGGGGCCCTGCAGTCGATCTGTGTCGAGATCGGCAGCACGGTCCAGCGCACCGCCTACTCGATCCAGGCCCGGGAAGGCCAGGACTTCTCCGTGGCGGTGTTCGACGCGCAGGGCCGGATGAGCGCCCAGGGCCCTTACAGCCCCGGCCACATGGGGGCCATGAACTTCGCGATCCGCAACTTCCAGGAGGCCTTCCCCGTCGAGACCCTGAAGCCGGGGGATGTGCTCCTGCTCAACGACCCGCAGCTCGGCTCCGGCCATTTCCCGGACTTCCTGATGACCATGCCCGCCTTCTGGGAGGGGGAGCTGATCGGCTTCGGCGTGAACCTCGTCCACCACACAGACGTGGGCGGCTCCCGGCCGGGCAGCCAGGCCGTCGAGGGCATCTTCGACTACCACCAGGAGGGCCTGCGCATCCCGCCTTTGAAGATCGTCGAGGAGGGGCGCGAGAACGAGGCCGCGCTGGCGATCATCGGCGCCAACTCGCGCGTGCCCCGCAACGTGCTGGGCGACATGCGCTCTCAGCGCGCCTCCCTGTTGGTCGGCGAGCAGCGGATGTCGGAGCTCTACGCGCGCTTCGGCCGGGAGACCGTGGACGCCTGTATCGAGACGATGCTCGACGAGACGGAGGCCCGCGTCCGCGCCCGCATCAGCGAGATGAAGGACGGCGAGTACCGCTTCAGCGACTTCATGGACGATTACGGCCCAGGTACGCCGCCGCTCAAGATCGCGGTCAAGGTGACGGTGGCCGGCGACCAGCTTTTGGTGGACTTCGACGGCACCGACGACCAGACCGAGTCGGGCCTCAACAGCTACTTCAACTACACGCGGAGCTACGTCTACGCCGCGCTCAAGTGCCTGACCACCCCGCACGAGCCGATGAACGCCGGGGCCCTGCGGCCCTTCCAGGTCGAGGCCCCCGAGGGCTGCTTCCTGAACCCGCGGCGGCCGGCCGGTGGCGGGCCCCGGGCCGCGATCTGCTCGCGCGTCTTCGAGGTGGTGCTGGGCGCCCTGGCAGCCGCACTCCCCGAGTCGGTGACAGCGGCCAACTCGCATTTCTGCAACGCCACGTTCGGGGCCTACGATCCGGTCCGCCGGCGTCGCTTCGTGGGCTACGAGCTGATCCACGGCGGGATCGGAGCCCGGGCGGCCAAGGACGGCTGCGAGGCGATGTCCTCGCCCTACAACGCGGCCAACATCCCCGTGGAGGCGGTGGAGTCGACGACGCCTGTGATCGTGGAGCGGTTCGAGCTCATCCCCGACTCGGGCGGCAGGGGCAGGTTCCGGGGTGGCCTCGGCGTGCGCCGGGACGTGCGGATCCTGGGCGAGTCGATCAAGTTCACCAACCTCTCCGAGCGCCATCGCTTCCGCCCCTTCGGCGTGCTGGGCGGGGAGCCCGGTCAGCTCGGGCGGACGGTGGTCAACCCGGATTCGCCTGGCGCCTACGAGATCGGCGGCAAGGCCTCGGTGGACCTCGAATTCGGCGACGTGGTGTCCTTCCAGCTGGCCGGCGCCGGCGGCTATGGGAACCCCGCCGAGCGCGACCCCAAGGCGATCGAGGAGGACATCCGGCTGGGCCTGGTGACGCGATGGTGACCCAGACCGCGCTTCCCATCCGGATCGTCATCGGCAAGCCGGGCCTTGACGGCCACGACCGCGGCGCCAAGGTGGTCGCCAAGGCGCTCAAGGACGCCGGCATGGAGGTCATCTACACCGGCCGCCACCAGACGGTCGACGCGATCGTGGCGGTGGCGATCCAGGAGGATGCCGAGGCGGTCGGGCTCTCCGTGCTCTCGGGCGCCCACATGGACTACTGCAGCCGGCTCGCCGCCAGGCTGAAGGAGCTGGGGGCGGGCGACATCCTGCTCCTGGTCGGAGGCACCATCCCGCAGGCCGACCGGCCGGCGCTGGAAGCGGCCGGCTACACGGTCTTCGCGACCGGCAGCCATCTCGGCGAGATCGTGGAGTTCGTGCGCGGGGAGGTGAGCCGGCGCCGTGGCGGCACCGGGCCCGGAGTTGAACAGGGGGTGACGGTATGACCATGACGTTCTCGGTCTCCCGCGCGATCGTGACCGGCGGCGCGCGCGGTATCGGGGCGGCCATCGCGGAGCGCCTATCCTCGGAGGGGCTGGCCGTCGCGATCTTCGACCTGGAGGCGAGGGCGGCGGAGGCCACCGCCAGGGAGATCGCCGGCCGGACCGGCAACCGGGTGCTCGGGTACGCCTGCGATGTCTCCGACCGGGACCAGGTGAACGAGTCGGTAAAGCTGGCCGCCCAGGACCTGGGCGGCCTCGACACCATGGTGACCAACGCCGGGATCACCCGGGACGCGTTCCTTCACAAGATGACGGACGAGCAGTGGGACCAGGTGATCGGGGTGCACCTGACCGGCACCTTCGGCTGCCTGCGCGCGTCGGCGCCCTATCTCCGCGAGCATGGCAACGGCCGCGTCGTCTGCATCTCCTCCGTGGCGGCGGCCACGGGCAATCCCGGCCAGCTCAACTACAGCGCGGCCAAGGCCGGCATCGTCGCCATGGTCAAGACGGCGGCCCGCGAGTTCGCGCGCTCGAAGACGACCGTGAACTGCATCCGGCCGGGCTTCATCGATACCGAGATGACGCGCGCGGTCCCCGAGGACATGCGCAGCGCGATGCTCTCGATGATCCCGCTCGGCCGGCCCGGCCAGCCCGAGGAGATCGCGGCCGCGGTGGCTTTCTTCTGCTCCGATGACGCGGCCTACGTGACCGGCGCCATCCTCGACGTAAACGGGGGGTTCTACATGTAGATGAGGCGCGAACGAATCGGCCACACGTACGACCTGGGCACCCACAACGTCTCCCAGGAGCAGCTGGACGAGTACGCCGCCATCGCGGGCGGCCCCACTCCGGTGTTCGCGATCGTGCCGGTCTGGCGGGGCATCCAGGAGGTCAACGTCGACCCCGAGCTGGACGTCGACATAGGACGGATCGTCCACGGCGAGCAGCGGATGGAGTTCAGCCGGCCGATCGCCGCCGGCGACGTTTTGAAATCGGTCGGAACCATCGAGTCGCTCACGGACCGAGGGGCCAACGAGGTGCTCGTGATGCGCCTGGAAACCTTCGGCCCCGACGACGAAGCCGTCTGCACCCAGCGGGTCGTGAGCGTCTCCCGGGGCACGGCCCAGAACCCTCCGCCTGCGGCGGGCGCTCGGAAGCCGGAACGGCCCGGCGCGCCCGAGCCGGGCTCGCCGGACGCAGTTCGCAAAACCCACCTCGCGAAGGACATCACCTTTCGCTACGCGAAGGCCAGCGGGGACGACAACAAGATCCACACGGATCCTGAATTCGCCAGGCAGGTCGGACTGCCCGGGATCATCGTGCAGGGCATGTGCATGCTGCACATCGCCACCCGGGCGGTCGTCGAGGAGGTGGCGGGCGCCGACCCCGGCCGAGTCAGCTCGCTCTCGGTCCGCTTCGCGAGCATGCTCCAGCCCGGCAGCGACCTGGTGACCCGGATCTGGCGGACCGCCACCGGCGCCACCTTCGAGTCGATCGGGCCAGACGGCAAGCAGGTGCTCCGCGAAGGCCTGGTGAACTTCTAAGTTGGTCATCGCCGGCGTTGGCGACCTGGTTGTCATGCGGCCGCTGCAGCACCTGCGCTCGCGGCCTCCGGGCTCGCTGCTCGGTGTCCTGGCGGAGGCGGACTTCGCGGTCGGCAACCTCGAGGTGCCGCTGACCTCGGTCCACGACCCCCAGCGCGAGGGCCTCGAGCTGCGCGGCGACCCCGAGCTGATCCCGGACGTGGTGGCGGCGGGCGTTGACGCGGTGGCCCTCGCCAACAACCATGTCGGCGACCAGGGCTGGGAGGCGCTGAGCGACCTGGCGGACGACCTCCAGCAGGCCGGCCTGGTCACCCTCGGCATCGGCGAGACGGCGGCCGAGGCCTTCGAGCCTGTCATCCAGAACATATGCGGCGTGGACGTGGCCTTCGTGACGGCGACCTGCGTCGGTTTCGACCGCTTCTGGGCCACCGAGAACCGGCCCGGGATGGCCGGGGTCCACGTCGCCACCCGCATCGAGCCCGACGAGCAGCGCCTGGCCTGGGAGCCCGCCTCCGCCCCGCGGACGTTGACCGAGGCCGACCCGGCGGACGCGCGGCGCCTGCTGGCCGCGATCCGCACCGCGGCCGAGACGGCGCCCCTGGTGGTGGCGGTGATGCACTGGGGCGTCAGCTGGTCGGACCGTGTCGAGCGGTACCAGCTCAACCTGGGCCGGGCGCTCGTGGAGGCCGGTGCTTCGGCCGTCTTCGGCTGCCACTCGCACACGGTCCAGGGCATCGAGCTGGTCGGCCGGGCGCCCGTCTTCCAGGGCCTTGGCACCTTCGTCTTCGGCTATCGAGGCGAGCTGGAACCGCGGTTCTCCCGCGACACGGCGGTCGGCCTGATCAGGATCCAGGGGAGCCGCGTGGTCGAGGCCAGGCTCGTGCTCGGGCGGCTGGATGAGAATGGCGAGCCGGTCCGCGCCCACCCCGAGCGGGCCCGCCTGCTGGCCGAGGGCATCGCCCGCAACAGCGCCGGCTGGGGCCCGGCGATGCGGCTGGAGAGCGACACCCTGGTGCTCCCGTGCGGGTAGGCATCGGGCTGCCGACGTCCACCCCGGGCGCCGACGGGCGGCTGATGCTGGACTGGGCGCGACGCGCCGAGGCGGCCGGCTTCAGCTCGCTGGGCACGGTCGACCGCTTCGTGTACGAGTGTTGGGAGCCGATGACGACCTTCGCCGGAGCCGCCGCCGTGACCGAGAGCATCCGGCTGGTCACCATGATCCTGATCGGGCCGCTGCGGAACAGCGCGCTGCTGGCCAAGCAGGCGGCCACACTCGACGTCATCTCGGGCGGCCGGCTGGTCCTTGGGCTGGGGATCGGCGCCCGCCACGACGATTACGAGTTGGCCGGCGTCGACCCCCGCCAGCGCGGCCGCGAGCTCTCGCGCCAGCTGCACGACCTCCGGGCGACCTGGGAGGAGGGCGTCGTGGGCCCCCGGCCGGGCGGGGAGGATGGTCCGACCATGCTGGTCGGAGGAGGCGGCGGCCAGGCCTTCTCGCGCATGGCTCGCCTCTCGGATGGCTACGTGCACGGCGGCGGTCCGCCGCGGGCGTTCGCCTCGGCGGCGGCCCGGGCCCGTGCGGCCTGGGCGGACGCGGGCCGGCCCGGCCGGCCCCAGCTCTGGGGCCAGGGCTACTTCGCGCTGGGCGAGCCTGAGCGGGGGGCTGACTACCTGCGCTCCTACTACGCGTTCACGGGCGGCTTCGCAGAGAAGATCGCGGCGGCCAACCTGACCACCCCGCAGGCCATCAAGGACCTCGTGCGCGGCTACGAGGAGGAGGGCTGCGACGAACTGGTTCTGCTGCCCACCGTATCCTCGCTGGACCAGCTGGAGCGGCTGGCGGACGTCCTCCGGTGAGCGCCGGGTGAAGATCAACGTGCTGGGCGGCGGCCCGGCCGGCCTCTACTTCTCGATCCTTATGAAGAAGGCCGACCCCCGGCACGAGATCGCGGTCATCGAGCGCAACGCGCCGGACGCAACCTTCGGCTGGGGCGTGGTCTTCTCGGAAGGCTCGCTGGACAACCTGGAGGACGCCGACTACGAGAGCTACGTCACCATGACCGAGAGCTTCGCGCGCTGGGACCCGATCGATGTCCGCTACCGCGACCGCGTGGAGCGCATCCGGGGCAACTCCTTCTCGGGGGTCGGCCGCAAGGAGCTGCTGAGCCTCCTCCAGGATCGTGCCCGCCAGCTGGGGGTCGAGCTCCGCTTCCACACCGAGGTGGACTCGCTGGACCGTTACCGCGAGGCCGACCTGGTGGTGGCGGCCGACGGCGTCAACTCCTGGGTCCGGAGGGCGCACGCCGACTGGTTCCGGCCCACCCTGGGCCAGGCCGAGTCCAAGTACGCCTGGTACGGTGCCGACCTGGCGTTCCCGGTGTTCACGTACATCTTCAAGGACACCGAGTGGGGAGCCTTCCAGGCCCACTGCTACCCCTACAACGAGGCCCACTCGACGATGGTCCTGCTGCTCGAGGAGGAGGTCTGGCGGCGAGCCGGGCTGGACGAGATGTCGGAACAGGAGTCGCTGGAGCTGTGCGAGCGCGTCTTCGCCGGCGAGCTGCAGGGCCGCCACATGCTGTCCAAGCGCTCGCTCTGGATCAACTTCCCCTGGGTCTCCTGCCGCGAGTGGCACCGCGACAACGTCGTGCTCCTGGGCGATTCCGCCCACAGCGCCCACTGGTCGATCGGGTCCGGCACCAAGCTGGCGCTGGAGGACGCCATCGCGCTCCAGAAAGCCTTCCTCAAGCACCCGGACAGCCGGGAGGCGGCCCTGACCGAGTACGAGATGGAACGGCAGCCGGTCGTCGAGCGCCTGCAGGAGGCGTCGCGGGTGTCGCTCAAATACTTCGAGGGCATCAAGCGCTACTTCAGCTTCGAGCCGCCCCAGTTCTCCTACCAGCTGATGACGCGGGCCCGGATCACCCACAACAACCTGGCGATGCGCGACCCCTCGTTCGTGCGCTCCGTGGAGTCCTGGTTCTGGGAGCGCGCGACCGGCTTGGCGGTCGCCCTGGCGCCGCCGCCCGCCTTCGCGCCGCTCAAGGTCCGCTCGCTAACGCTGGCCAACCGGGTCGTGTCGTGCGAGGCGGGCGCCGGGCTCGAACTATCGGAGCCGGTCGCCGTATCCGCCGAGGGCCGCATCACTCCTGACACGCCGCTCGAGGCGCCGCCCGCCCGGGAGGGCCGTCCGCTTGCCGTCCAGCTCGTCCACGCCGGGCCCCGGGGAGCCTGTCGCCCCCGCCGCCTCGGCGTGGACCGGCCATTGCGCGAGGGCGGCTGGCCGCTGCTGGCGGCGTCCCCGCGGCCGTACGCGCCCTGGAGCGCGGTCCCCACGGAGCTGGACGAGGCGGGCATGGCGAAGGTGGTCGCCGACTTCGAGGACGCCGGCAGGCGGTCGGCCGCCCACGAGCTGCTGCTGCTCAACTTCGCCCAGGGCTACCTGGCGGCGAGCTTCATCTCGCCGCTCACGAACCGGCGCCAGGATGGCTACGGGGGATCGCTCGAGAACCGCCTCCGCTTCCCGCTGGCGATCCTCGACGCTGTTCGCGCCGAGTGGCCCGAGCGGAAGCCGCTGGCCGTCGCCATCTCCGCGACCGACCACCTGGAGGGCGGCCTGGACGAGGAGGAGGCGGTGGCGGTGGCCCGCGCGCTGGCGGAGCACGGCTGCGACCTGGTGCAGGTCCTGACGGGCCAGACCGTGCCCGAGGCCAGGCCCGAGTACGGCCGCGCGTTCGGTGCGCCCTACAGCGACCGGATCCGCAACGAGGCCGGTGTGCCGACCATGGCCTGCGGCCAAATCACCACGCTGGACGAGATCAACACAGCGATCGCGGCCGGCCGAGCGGACCTCTGCCTGCTGGACCGCGTGGTCTAGCGCAAGACTCCGCACGCCATCTATTCCTCCCCCCGCCTGCGGGGGGAGGGGTCCTGCTAACTCCGCCCGCAGGCGGAGGGAGGGTCCTGCTCTCGCGGCATCTCGGGGACTCGACAGTTCAGGCCGGTTCGCCGGCTCCCATCGGGGCTGCGTCGGATGGCGCCACTGACGGTGGAGTAGCCGACGGGCGCTGGACCGCTAGTCCGCGGGCCCGCCTAGGGAGTTCACGAACGCCTCCCACCGAAAAGCGGGCGCCGGTTCGGAGGCCAGGAGGGCGCACAGCTCGGCGATCTGCTCGCGGCTGCCGGACACCAGCACCTGCCAGCGGCCCTCGCAGTCGAGCTCGTCCAGGACGCGGGCGCAGCAGCCCGCAGCTGCCAGGTCCATGACGGCGCAGTCCGCCCAGGCCCGGCTGGGGAGGCTGACGATGGTCTGGTCCGCCAAGTTGCTTCCGCTCCTCTCCACCGCCGGCTGAGCACCGGCGGGGAGAGTGTAGGCGGAAAGCCGCGGTTACGCCTGTGCTGTGACTTCCGCGGTCACAGGGCTGGCGGTCACCTCGGCGTCGATGTGCAGCTTGATCTGGTGTCCGGCCATGGGGATCGCCCCGGCCAGGCCGTCCCAGTTCAGGCTGAAGTCCTTCCGGTTCAGCTCACCGGTCGCGCTGATCGAAAGCAGCTGGCTGCCCGGCTTGAACGGGTGCTCGATCTCGCCTTCGACCGTCGCCGCGAGGGTCACCGGGCGGGTGACGTCCTTGATCGTGAGGTCGCCCGAGACTTGGTAGTTGCCCAGGTCCTTCTGGTCGACGCCCTTGACCTTGAAGGTGATGTAGGGGAACTTCTCGGCCTCGAAGAAGTCGCCGGACTGAAGATGGCCGTCGCGCTGCTCGTTGCCGGTCGTGATGCTGGCGGTCTCGATCTTCAGCTCGCCGCTGACATTCTTCCAGTTGTCGCGGTCGGCCTCGAAGGCCCCCTCGAACTTGCCGAAGCTGCCCCGCACCGTGCTCACGGCCAGGTGCTTCACCGAAAAGCCGACCATCGTATGGGCTGGGTCAATCTCGAATCGCTCTGTCATTTGTCTGTTTGCCTCCTGCAATAGAAGTGAATTCCGAACAGCTGCCAATACTTGCTTGCAGAAGCAATCATTCCAATGAGCACCGATACCAGCGTCCGAGCCTTCGAAGCCCTCAACCACGCCCAGGTCCGGCTGGCCGGCCTGGTCGAGGCGGCCCTGCTGCGGTCGACCGGCCTCGCCCTCAAGGAGGTCGAGATGCTGGACGAGCTGGGCCGGCGTGGACCGACGCGCCTCAACGAGCTGGCGGTTGTGCTCGCGATGTCGGCGAGCGGGCTCAGCCGCCTGGCCGACCGCCTGCAGTCGGACGGGCTCGTGGAACGCCGGCGCTGCGGCAGCGACCATCGCGGGTCCTACGCCGGCCTGACGGAAAGGGGTCGCGAAGTCCGGGAAGCGGCGGTCCGGGCCCGGGACGGAGTACTCGAGGCGCTGCTCACCGACCTGCCCGGCGAGCAGGTCCAGGATCTGACGACGGCGCTGGACAGCCTGCGGACCGCGCTCCGCGGCTGACGCGCCGGACGGCGGCGGATCAGGCCGTGACGGCGACCTTCTGCATCTCGGCCAGCTTCCGCTCGACGTACTCGCGCGTGGCCTGGACGTTGCGCATCTTGATCTGCTCGTAGCCGCGGATCCGGTCCGGCGCCGCGGCCGCCGCCAGGGCCGCGTGGTGGTTCTGGGCAGTCAGCTCGGAGCGGATCCGGCCCAGGACCCCCGTGTACCAGGCCGCCAGCTCGCGCTCGGTGCGGCGGACCTCGGCCCGCCCGAAGGGGTCGAAGGAGGTTCCCCGGAGCCGCCGCAACGGGATCAGCGCCCCGAGGACTGGCCGGAACCAGCTCCCCAGCTCGAGCTTGCTCTTAAGGCCGCGCTCGCGCAGGAACGGCGGGTGCAGGTTGAACTTCACCCTGGGCTCCACGAACGTGTTGCGGATCCGCTCCGCCCACTCCCCCTTCAGCAGCAGGCGAGCGACCTCGTACTCGTCCTTGTACGCCATCAGCTTGTAGAGCTGGCGCAGGGCGGCTTCGGTCAGGTCGCTGCGGCCCGGCAGCACCTCCTGCTCGCGGGCCCAGGTCGCCAGCACCTCGTCCAGGTAGCGGTCGGCGTAGCGCACGTCCTGGTACTGGATCAGCTCCCCCAGCCGGATCGCCAGCTGCCGGCGTAGCTCCTCGGGCAGCTCGGAGCAGCGCGCCAACTGCCTCTCGTAGGCGGCGCCGGATCCGTTCAGCCTGCCGAGATAGCGGCGCCGCTCGGCGTCGTAGTCGCGGAGCGGCTCGCCGACCTGGGCGGCCAGGGCAGCCGGGTCGTGCTGGAAGAGGCGCCCATAACGGAACGCCTGCAGGTTGCGGTCGACCTGGACGCCGTTCATCCGCATCGCCTCTTCGAGGTTGGGGCCGGAGATCGGCAGCAGGCCCGCCTGGTAGGCCACGCCGAGCATGAACGTGTTCGTCAGCATCTGGTCGCCGAAGAGGGACTCGGCGGTCCTGCCCGCCTCCAACCACACGTTGTCGGCGGCGCGGCTGAAGCCGTCCACCGCGCGCTGCAGGGCGCTCCGGCCGGGCATCAGGAGCTCGACGTGGCGGATCACGTCGGCCGTCGGCTGAACGGTCGAGTCGGCGACCACCACGGTCCGGTCGGGCGACATCCGGTCGGCGTTGACCAGGGCAACGGCGCCCAGGGTGTCCAGCGCCAGCATGAGGTCGGCCCGGCCCACGCCGACCTTGTTCGACCAGTAGGGCCGCTCGCCATCGAGAAGGACCAGCGAGGAGAGCACGGCGCCCCCCTTCTGGGCCAGCCCGGTCTGGTCCAGCGAGTGGACCTGGAGACCTTCCAGCAGCGCCGCGTAGGCCAGCACCTGGTTGGCGGTCACGACGCCGGTGCCCCCGATCCCCGGCATATACACGCGGTAGCCGTCGGCCGGCACCTTGACCCTGCGCTCCGGCTCGGGGACGCTGCCCGCTTCCAGCTCGGGAGCCGTGCGGCGCACCAGGCCCTTGGACGTGTAGACCGTCACGAAGGAGGGGCAGTCGCCGCGCGTGCAGGAGTAGTCCTTGTTGCAGGAGGCCTGGTGGATCTGGGTCTTCCGGCCCAGCTCGGTCTCCACCGGCTGGACGGACATGCAGTTGGAGACGTCGCCGCAGTCCCCGCAGCCCTCGCACACGTCCTCGTTGATGAAGGCGTACTTCTGGGGCTCGGGCAGCTTGCCCCGCTTGCGCGCCCGGCGCTTCTCGGCTGCGCACTCCTGGTCGAAGAGGAGGACGGTGGTACCGGGCACCTCGCGCAGCTCCCGCACCGCGTCCTCGTAGCGCTCCCGCGGGTACAGCTTGGCGTTGGCGGGGAACTCCAGGCCCTGGTAGGAGTCGTACTTCTCGGACACGATGATGGTCCGGGCCACCCCCTCGGCCTCCAGGTAGCGGGTCAGCGTGGGGACGTCCTGGACGCCGGTCGGGTCCTGGCCGCCGGTCATCGCGACGTGGCCGTTGTAGAGCAGCTTGAAGGTGATGTTGATCCCCGCCGCCACGGTCGCGCGGAGCGACTGCGAGGCGGAGTGGAAGAAGGTCCCGTCGCCTACGTTCTGAATGAAGTGGTCGGGGTCGACGAAGGGCGCGACCCCGATGAACGCCGAGCCCTCGGCGCCCATCGGCGCGGCGTTGATCGTCTGCCGCTCCTCCTGCGTCATCAGCGGCGCCATCCCATGGCAGCCGATGCCGCCACCCACGAGCTGGCCGTCGAGCGACACGGTGGAGCGGCTGTGCGGGCAGCCGGGGCAGTAGTTGGGCGTGCGCCGGCTGAACTCCTGGTAGTGGCGTCCTCGCACCTCCTCCAGCTCTTTCAACCGGCGCGCCACGCCGGGCAGCCGGGTCGGCAGGTGCAGCAGGCGCGGCCCCAGACGCTCAGCGACCGTATCGGCGTCCAGCTCGCCATGGATCGGGAACAGCGGCCGGCCGTCCTCGTCCCGCTTGCCGACCACCCGGGGCCGGCGCTCGAGCGGGTAGAGGATACTCCGCAGCTGGCCCTCGACCAGGTCGCGCTTCTCCTCGACGACCACGATCTCCTCGAGTCCCTCGGCGAACTCGCGGACGATCTTCGGCTCCAGCGGGTAGACCATTCCCAGCTTCAGCACCCGGATGCCATGCTCCGCCAGCTGGGCGTCGCCCAGCCCCATGTCGGCGAGCGCCTGGACCAGGTCGCTGTAGGTCTTGCCCGCGGCGACCATGCCGAGCCGGTCGCGGCGGCCCGCCTGGACGATGCGGTCCAGCCGGTTGGCTCGGGCGTAGGCGTGGGCGGCCGGGAAGCGCTGCTCGTACAGGTGCTGCTCCAGCTCGATCGAGCCGGGCGCGAAGAAGATGAAGCTGTGCGGCTTGGTGAAGCCGGGCAGGTCGGGGATCACCACTTGGGGCAGGTTCGGACCCACCCGGACCGAGGCCCCGCCGTCGCAGAGGTTGGTGACCGCCTTGAAGCCCACCCAGAGCCCGGTCAGGCGGGAGAGGGCGATACCGTGCAGGCCGACCTCCAGGAACTCGGAGACGCTGGCCGGGAAGAGCACCGGCATGCCGCAGGCGACGAAGTCCCACTCGCTGTTGTTGGGCAGGGTCGAGCTCTTGGCCTGGGGGTCGTCGGCGGCCAGCGCCAGCATCCCGGAGTGGCGCGGGCCGCCCCCCAGGTTGGCGTGCTTGAAGATGTCCAGGCAGCGGTCGACGCCCGGGCTCTTGCCGTACCAGATGCCGGTGACGCCGTCGTAGGAGGAGCCGAACACGTCCGTCATCTGGCTGCCCCAGACGTTGGCGGCGGCCAGCTCCTCGTTGAGGCCGGGCACGAAGTGGATGTCGAGCGGGTCGAGGAATCGCTTGGCCTGCATCAGCGCGATGTCGTAGCCGCCCAGCGGCGAGCCGGGATAGCCGCTGATGAAGGTACCGACCTTGAGGCCGGCCGCGCGATCGCGCTTGGCCTGCTCGATCGGGAGCCGGACCAGCGCCTGCACCCCCGTCATGAAGGCGGTGCCCTCCTCGAGGGTGTACTTGTCGTCCAGGCGGACGGTGGCCACGATGCCGAAAATTCTAGTTGGGCGCAAAGGGGGACCGGGCAGTCAGGCCCGGCCCCATCTGGAAACTGAGTCTAGTTGTGGCCGCCGCCGTTGCCGGGTTTCGGGCTCGGCTTGCCCGTCCGGACCCCCGTCTTGTCACTGGCGCCGGGCCCGTCTGCCTCAGGCGATTGCTTGGCCCGGGGCGACTCCGCGGCCTCGGGCGACTCCTTGGCCTCCGGGGTTTCCTTCGGCTCAGGGCTCTTTTCGGCCTTCGGCGTCCCAATGGCCTCGGGCGACTCGCTTGCCTCCGGCGTGGGGTGATTCTCCCGGGCCTCGCTGGCGTGCTGCTTCGCGAATGAACTGACGCACTGGCCGACGTTGTCGCGCGATCGGGACGCGGCGGGCGCCTCCGAGGCCGGCTCCGCCTTGCACGCCTGCACCTGTTGGACCACCGCCTGGCCCCAATTGACCGGATTCGGGCTGCCTGTGGCGGCGGTTGCCGCCACGCCCCCGCCGACGACAAGCGCGGACGCCGCCACGACGGCCGCCGCCTTCGTGGTCAGCGCCTGCACCAGGTTCGAGATAAGGCTCACTTGGACTCCTCCGCTAAGGGACGCGGCGTGGTACGCGGACTGGCCAGCCCGTGGACTCGGGCCCCTCTGGGGGCCCGCGGCGTGCCGCAGCTCGCCTTCCAGCCATTCGTCGAATGCGTTTTTGCCCGTTCCCATTGATCAGTCGCCAGTAGGGACGCGGTGGCCCCGCCGAGTACCCAAAAGAGCCGGCTGGAGCCGCACCTTGAGCTGAGCGCGCGCGCCCGCCAGCCGGGAGGCGATCGTCCGCTCGGGCACGCCCAGGGCGAACGCGATCTCCCGATTGGTATAGCCGTGAACGTGCCGGAGGATCAATGCCACGGCCTGCTTGGGCGGCAGCGCTCGCAGTTCGCGAAGCAGGTCGGGATCGGTGAGGCGGGTGGGGTCTTCGGGCTGCGGGCGCCCCAGCCGGCGGATCAGCTCGCCTACCTCATGCAGCCGTTCAGCCCGCCGATGCGAGATGGCCACGTTGATCGCGATCCGGAAGATCCACGCCTCCGCGGGGGCCTCGCCCCGCCACGACGACCAGCGTCGGTAGGCGCGCAGGAAGGCCTCCTGCACGCAATCCTCGGCCGCCGCGCGGTCCCGAACGATGGCCAACACCGTTCCGAAAAGGCGGGGGTAGGTGACCTCATAGAGCCGGTCGAAGTCCACCTTGGAGCCCGCCTGATAGTCGCCGGTCATACCCCAGTACAACGCGCGACCGGCCGCAACCCCCCACTCCCCGGTCCCGGCTGAGGGAATCCCCCAATCGACTCTCAGCCGGCGGGGGTGGCTCGGTGGGCAAGCGCCATGGTCGCCAGGGCCGACAGCAGAGCGAACGCGTAGATGGCGGCCAGCTCGGAGCTGAGGGGCAGGCCCAGCGCATGGCCGGCCGCGATCGCCACCCCGCCCAGCCCGGTTCCCATGGCCGTCCCCAGGCTGGAGCTGAGGTTGCGGCCCCCCATCGCCTGGCCCTCGCCGCCCCTGGGAGCCGCCGCCATGGCGTTCAGGGTCAGGGTGTTGAACACGATCCCCATGCCCGCCCCGGCCAGCGCCCAGGCGGCAAAGGCGAAGAGCAGCGGCACGCCCGCCAGCGCCAGGGCGAAGCCGGCGATGCCGGCCAGGAGCAGGCTCGCCGCGCCCGTCAGGATCAGCTCGCGTGGCAGGCGCCCGATCAGCTGGGTGTTGATCCAGACGCCCACCGTCCAGGAGAAGGTGGCCACCGTGACCGCGATGCCAGCCTGCGTGATCGACGTGTGGCGGACCCCCGTCAACACCAGGGGCACGAAGCTGGCGGCCGCGTAGAAGGCCATGTTCAGGACGAAGCTGGCGGCCACGATGGCGGGCAGCCCGCGGCGGGCGCCGAAGGTGCCGGGGGGCACCACGTGGCGAAGCGAGGTCGCCAGGACCGGCAGCCCGACCAGGAACAGGAGGGCCCCCCACCAGGCGGCGGCGGTGAGGCCGATGACGACGAGCCCGGCGCCCGCGGCGACCAGCAGGGGTCGGGCCAGGGGCAGAGGCGTCGACTGCTGCGAGGCCGTCCGGCCGATGCGCCGCAGGCTGGGGTAGGTCAGCAGGAAGGCCGCCAGGGCCGGGGCGATGATCACCGCGAACGCCCAGCGCCAGCCAAACGCGGTGGCGATCACGCTGCCCAGGGCTGGACCGACCAGGCTCGGCAAAACCCAGGTGGCGGAGAGGAGGGACAGCACCTTGACGCGGGCGCCTTCCGCGAACGCGCGCGCCACCGTGCTCTGCGAGATCGTGAACTGGGCCCCCGCGCCGTAGCCCTGGGCGACCCGGGCCAGCACCAGCACCGGCATGCTGGGCGCCAGGCTCGCGGCCACGGTGCCGGCCAGGAAGATTCCCATCAGCACGACGAAGGGCAGCGAGGGTCCGAAGCGGTCCGCCATCCAGCCGGCCGTCGGGATCGACGCCAGCCCGGCCAGGAAGAACGCGCTGAAGGCCAGGCCGTAGAGGTTCAGCCCGCCGAGGTCGCGGACGATGACGGGCATGATCGACGTCACGATCAGCGACTCGGTGGCGACCGACAGCGTGATCAGGGCCAGGCCCAGCGTCAGCCGGCCGCGAGGGCCGCTGAGGATCGAGCGCCAGCTCGTCAGCTCGGGGGCGGTTGCTGCCTGAGCCACTCGAGAACCTTCCAGGGCGCCAGCGGGTAGGACCGGGCACGCACGCCGGTGGCGTCCGCAAACGCGTTGGCCACCGCGGCCGCGACCGGGATCAGGCCGGCCTCGCCCACCCCCTTGGCGCCGAAAGGACCCTCGGGGTCGATCGTCTCGACGAGCGTGATGTGGATCGGCGGCACCCCGAGCGCGGTCAGCATCCCGTACTCGCGCGGTGAGGGCTGCAGGATGTGGCCGTCGCCGATCCCCAGCTCCTCGGTCAGGGCCAGGCCGAGGCCCATCACGGCGCCGCCCTGGATCTGGCCCTCGACGCCCATCGGGTTCAGGGCCCGGCCCACGTCGTGGGCGGTCCAGAGGTCGACGACCGTGACGAGGCCGGTCTCCACATCCACCTCCACCTCGGCCACGTGGGCCCCGAATCCGTAGGCCGCCGAGATGTTGCCGACGTAGCGCTTGTCCTGGGGCTCGGTCGGGGGGTCGTAGAAGGAGCTGGCGATCAGCATCGAGCCGCCCTGCCGGAGCATCCGTCGGCGGGCGATCTTGGCGTAGTCCGCCGAGCGCCCTGGCGAGCCCTTGACAGTGATCAGGCCGTCCCTGATCTCAAGGTCGGTGGCGTCCACCTCCAGGAACTCGCCCGCCGTCTCCAGCAGCTTCTCTCGGAGCTCGCGGGCGGCCACCTTGGCGGAGTTGCCGGCCACGAAGGTGGTGCGGCTGGCGTGGGCGCCGACGTCCCAGGGCTTCACCTCGGTGTCGTCGTTCACGACCTTGATGGCCGCCAGCGGAACGCCGAGCTCCTCGGCGGCGATCATCGCCAGCACCGTTTCCGAGCCCTGCCCAAGCTCGGAGGCGCCAGTGATCAGCGTCACCCGGCCCGCCTCGTCGATCTTCAGGATCGAGCCGCAGCCATCGGAGGGATAGATCCGGGCGCCGCCGCCGACGTGGATGTACGCGGCCGCACCCAGGCCTCGATGCTGGTCACGTATCCGGCCCCGGCGGACGTCCCAGCCGGACTGCCGGCGGACGGCGCGGATGCAGTCCGAGAGGCCGCAGGAGGTGATCCGCATGCCCTGGGGGGTGACGTCGCCGCTCTGGTTGGCGTTCTTGAGCCGGATGTCCATGGGGTCCATCCCGAGGGCGTCGGCCAGCTGCTCGGTCTGCTGCTCCACCGCAAAGGTGGCCTCCGGGTTGCCGAAGCCGCGCACCGAGCCGCCGTAGGCCTTGTTCGTATAGACGACCCGGCTCGAAACGCGCGAGTTGGGCACCCGGTAGAGCGAGCTGATCGTCTGCATCACGACCAGCAGCGCATGCGAGCCCCAGGCGTTGTAGGCGCCGTTGTCGGAGACCACTTCCGCCTCTCGGAAGAGGATGTTGCCGTCGGCGTCGGCGCCGGTCCGCATCTTGAAGTGCATGGGCTGGCGGACGCGGGAGCCGGCGAACTCCTCTTCCCGGCTGAAGTGGATCTTCACCGGACGCCGGGCCGCCCTGGCCAGCAGCACGGTGATGAAGTCGATGGGGTCGATGTCGATCTTGCCGCCGAAGCTGCCCCCGATCGGCGGCTGGTGGACCGTGATCTCCCGCCAGTCCAGGTCCAGCGAGTCGGCCAGCGCCTTGCGGTACATGAACGCCATGTGGACCCCGGTCCAGACGTCGAGATGGCCTTCGGACGAGAACTCGGCCAGGCAGACGTGGGTCTCGATGGAGGCCGGCGCCGACAGCGGGCTCGAGTACTCGCCCTCCACGATCACGGCCGCCTGGCGCGCCGCCGCCTCCACGTCGCCGGTCTCGAAGTCCCAGCGCATCGAGACGTTGCCGTCCAGGTCCGTGCGCTCCTCGTGGATGCGGGGGGCGCCCGCCGCCAGCGCCAGGAAGGGATCGAACACCGGCTCCAGGACCTCGTACTCGACCTGGATCAGGTCGAGGGCGCGCTCGGCGACCTCGCCGTCGGCCGCGGCGACCGCCGCCACCTCGTCCCCGGCGCAGCGAACCTTGTCCTTCTTGAGCGGCAGGTTGTCGCTGCCGTAGCCGAACGGTTGCTGCGTCACGTTACCGGCGTGGATGACCGCAAAGACGCCGGGCAGCCGCTCGGCGGCGGCAGTGTCGATTGACACGATCCGGGCGTGCGCATGCGGGCTGCGCAGGATCCGGCCGGTCGCCATGCCGGGGAGCGTGATGTCGCTCACGAAGCGCGTCCGACCCAACACCTTGTCCTTGCCGTCGAGCTTGCGGACCGGCTTGCCGATGACGCTAAACGCGCTCATCGAAGACCCGCTTCGTCTTGCGATCGGTTCGCGGCAGCGTGCCCACCGGCACCACCTCGACATCAGGGCGCACGCCGAGCGCCGCGCGCAGCCTCTCGCCCACCTCCTTGGCGGTCGCCGACTCGACCTCGACCCGCACCAGCATCCGGTCCCGGCCCTCCTCCCGGGTGAGCAGAACCTGGTACTCGCTGCCGGTGCCCTCGATCCGCCCCAGGGCGGTGTCCACCATGGCCGGATAGACCTGCACGCCGCGGACCTTGAACATGTCGTCGCTGCGGCCGGTCAGCCTGGCGATGCGGGGGTATTTGCTGCCGCAGCCGCACGGCTCGGGGAACACGCGCGAGATGTCGTGCGTGCGGTAGCGGACCAGCGGCTGCGCCTCCTTGCGCAGCGAGGTCACCACCAGCTCGCCCTCCTCGCCCGCGGGCAGGACCCGGCCGCTGACCGGGTCGATGACCTCGACCACGTAGTAGTCGTCCCAGTAGTGGATGCCCTCGTGGCGCCCGCAGTCGATCCCCGTGCCCGGTCCGTACAGCTCGGTGAATCCGTAGATGTCGAAGGTCTCGACCTGGAGGAGCTCTTCGATCCGCTGCCGCATCGCGTCGCCCCAGCGTTCCGAGCCCAGGATGGCGACCCGCAGCGCCAGCCTGTCGGTCAGGCCGCGCTTGGCCGCCTCCTCCGCCATGAGCAGCCCGAACGAGGAGGTGGCGCAGATGACCGTGCTGGAGAAGTCCAGCATCATCTCGAACTGGAGGTCCAGGTTGCCGGGCCCCGTCGGAACGCTCATCGCGCCCAGGCGCTCCACCCCGGCCTGGAAGCCGATGCCCGCCGTCCAGAGACCGTAGCCCGGCGTGATCTGGACGCGGTCCGCCGGCGTCACGCCCGCGAACTCGTAGCAGCGGGCGAACATGTCGGCCCAGTCGGCGAGGTCCTTCAGGGTATAGCTGGCCACGATCCGGCGGCCGGTTGTGCCCGAAGAGGCGTGGATGCGCACCACCTGGTCGAGGGCCACGCACGTCCAGCCGAATGGGTAGGCTTCGCGCAGCTCCTCCTTGGTCGTCAACGGCAGCTTCCGCAGGTCGTCCAGGGTGTGGATGGCGTCGGGGTCGCGGATGCGCTCCCGGAAGAAGTCGCAGCCGGCCGCGGCGTGGTGGGCGGTCCAGTTGAGCGACCCGCTCATGCCCGTACCACCAGGGCGTCCGCCACCAGCGGGCGGCCGGCCCTGACCAGGACCGGGTTGCAGTCCACCTCCAGCACCCCGGGATCATCCACAAGCAGTCGGCCGATGGCGTCCACGATGGCCTGGAGCGCCTGCCGGTCCACGACCGGCCAGCCCCGGTGGCCGTTCAGAAGCGGGGCGCAGCGCAGGCGCCCGATCGCCCGCTCAAGCTCGCCTGGCCGCGTGGGCGCGAGCATGAAGGCCACGTCCTGAAAGACTTCCGCGGCGACGCCGCCCAGACCGATCGAGACGATGGGGCCGAACTGGGGGTCGTGCAGGCCGCCCGCGATCAGCTCCAGGTCAGCGCGGACCTGCTCGGCGACCAGCACCGTGCCGTCGCCCAGCCCCGCCAGCTCTTCCCAGCATTCCTCGAGGTCGGCATCCAGGCGGACCGCCCGGCGCTCGGTCTTGTGGGCCAGTCCAGAGGCTTTGGCGACGACCGGACCCTCGATGCCGGCGGCGAACTCCACGGCTTCGGCCAGAGTCCGGGTCAGGGCCTCGCGGGGACGGGGCAGACCGGGGCCCAGGGCCTGCTTGGACTCCCACTCCGTCACGGCCACACCAGCGCCCGGTAGGCGGCCACCGCCCGCTCGGGCGAGCCGAGGAGCGGGATGCCCTCACTGACCAGGGCCGCCTCGATCGCCGGCACGTCGAGCAGGAATGCGGTGACCGGCTTGCCGGTCGCCCGCCGGGCCTCAACGACCCCGGCTCCGAACTCCGGGATGTCGAGCCCGCAGTTGATCACGACGACGCCCTCGTACACGGGGTCGTCGAAGACAGCGCGGATCGCTGCCGCAAAGTTGGCCGGCGGGCACTGGGGAGTGAGGTCGACCGGGTTGCCGGCCGCCGCGAAGCCGGGCGCCAGCTCGCGGACCCGGGCCACGGTGCCGGGGCCCGGCGGCGGCAGCTCGAGGCCGAGGCGCTCGGCCGCGTCGGAGGCCAGCACGCCAGGACCGCCGGAGATCGTCAGCACGGCGATCCGGCGGCCGGCGGGCGCTGGAGGCCGGGCGGCAAGGGCCGTAAGGGCGTCGAAGAAGGCGTCCGAATCGGCGGCCTCGATCACGCCGGCCCGCGCGAAGGCGGCCTGGACCGCGCCGTGGCGGCCCGCCAGCGAGCCCGTGTGGCTGGCCGCGGCCCGCGCGCCCGCGCTCTCCTTGCCCGCCTTCAGGACCACGATCTGCTTGTCGACCGCGGACGCGACCTCGACGAAGCGCCGGCCGTCGCGGAAGGCCTCGACAAACATCCCGATCACGCCCGTCGCGGCGTCCGTGCCCAGCCAGTCCAGGGCGTCCGTCTCGGTGACGTCGGCGCTGTTGCCCACCGATAGGAAGCGGGCCACGCCCAGGCCGCGCCGCCTCGCCTCGGAGAAGAACATCCCGCCGAAAGCGCCGCTCTGGCTGACCATGCTGACCGGGCCGGCCACCTCGGGCAGGCGCCAGAAGTAGCTGGCGTTCAGCCAGCCGGCATCGCTGCGGCTGACGACGCCCATGCAGTTGGGGCCGACCAGCCGCATCCCGGCTGCCAGCGCCGTATCCCGGAGCCGGCCCTCGAGCCGGCGACCCTCGTCGTCGGTCTCGCCGAAGCCGCTGCTGAGCACGATGGCGGCGGCGCAGCCGGCCCGGGCGGCGTCCTGCACGGCCGCCTCGACCGCGGCCGCGGGCACCGAGACCAGGGCCAGGTCGACCGCTTCGCGGAGCGAGGGAAGGGCGTCAGGGTCGTTGGGGTTGACGCTCGTCACCGGCCCCTGGAAGCCACCCGCCCGCACGTTCGCCAGGAGGACGCTCCCCAGCTTGGCCGGGTTGCGCGAGGCACCATACACGGCGACCGAGCGGGGCTGGAAGACGGCGTCCACTAGGCGACCATTCTCCCGAGCGCCTCGATCGCCCACAGCGGATCGTGGCCGAGGCGCCCCGAGAACGTGATCGTGGACGGGCCGGCGGCCACCAGCCGCTCGAGGCCCCGCGCCACGTCCGCCGGCGTGCCCGCCGCGACGAAGAGGTCGAGCGTGGCGTCCGTGATCGGCGCCTGGGGATCTACGCCGTAGAACGCGGTCATGGCCGGCATCTCGGCCAGGTAGCGGCCCAGCACCTGCCTCCCAAGGTCGCGCGCCGTCTCGCGGTCTGAGTCCACTGCGACCCACACGTCACAACCCAGCCGCGCCCGGTCGCCGACCCTGACCTTCAGAGACTCGAAGAAGCGGGGGTCCCAGATGCCCGGTGGCCGGATCTCGTCCGCCCACTCCAGCGCCGATTCGATCATCCGGGCCCCGAAGGCGCCGAGAAATACCGGGATCCGCCGGCGCGGCGGCTGCCACAGGAAGTTGGCCCGAGGGTCCTCTCCGGCCAGGTAGCGCTGCACCGACTGGACGAGCTCGCGAACCGCCGCCTCCGAGCCTGCCCGCGAGATACCGAGCGGCTTAAGCAGCGAGCCGCGGCCGACGCCGAGCACGGCGCGGCCGGCGGAGAGCTCGTCGAGGCCGGCCAGGTTGGACGCCGTGACAACGGCGTGGCGCAGGTAAGGGTGGGTCACGTCGGGTCCCACCGCCACCCGCTCGGTGTTGGCCGCGACCAGGGCCAGGATCGGCCAGACCGGCCGCCACCACACGATGTCGTGGACAGTCAGCTCGGCGAAAGGCTGCGCCTCCACCGCTCGCGCCAGCTCGGCGTACATCGGCATCGGGAACGTGCCGTGCAGCTGGATACCGAAGGCGGTGCCGGTGCCGGTCACAGGGAGGCGGGGTCCAGGCCGAGGCGCTCCAGGGTGCGGCCGCCCGCGTAGTGGTCCACGCCGGTCAGGGTCGATACGACGCGCAGGAAGGCGTCGGTCAGGGGGGTCGGCGTCTGCGTGAAGCGGCCGGCGGAGGCCCACAGCGCGAGCCCGCAGGTGACATCCTCGGCGATGTAGCGGTGCTCGAAGTCCAGCTTCTCGCGCCAGACCGAGTTGGTCTGGACCCTGCTGAAAGCGCCCGGGCCGTAGAACCAGTCACGGTCCGCGTAGTAGTCCATGAGCGGCCAGTCCGGTGTGGTGTAGCCGAGCGCGTGCCGGAGCGCCATCCGCTCGTCGTCGAGGCCGGCGATGACGCGCTTGATACCGGGCGTAGTGCCCTCGACGTGGATGTCGAAGGCACCCTCGCGCTCGATGGCGCCCGCGTTCATGACGACCAGCGGCGTGTGCAGCGCGGCGTTGGAGTTGAGCAGCGCCGCGCTGAGGACGTTCTCGACGGGCAGCACCGCCGGGTAGACCTCGCGCAGCAGCTCGATCGCGTCGTCGGTCTCGGAGCTGGGGTAGACGCCGGTCGGGTTGTGGGCGGCGACCAGCGACAGGGCAACGCTGGCCTCGCCGCGCTGGCGGGCGCCGTAGGGCAGCGTGGCCGTCTCCGCGAAGACCGCGTGCGGGAGCTGGTGTTTCATGACCTGGGAGCCCAGGTTGCCCGGCATCAGCACGACCAGCGCGGCGTCGGTCACGGCGCCGGGCAGCCGCTCCGCCATGGCCTCCTGAGCGAAGGCGGGAAGCGGGATGAGGACCAGCTCGGCGCCCCGCGCCGCCGCGGCGGGATCGTCCGTGACGAGGGCCAGCTCGGCCACGCCCTCGCCGGCCGCGCCGGTCATGGCCAGCCGGCCGGTCTCGAAGAGCTCGGCGAACCGCCGGCGGTTGCGCAGGGCCAGCCGGACCTCGAAACCACGGCGGGCGAGGTCGCCCGCCGTCGCCAGCGCGCCGTGTCCGCCCCCCAGCACAGCCACCGCCCGCACGCGCTCACAATAGCCTCGTGAGCACGGTCACAAGGAAGCCGGCCGCCCGGCTCGACCCCTCCGACTTCCTCGACATCGACGCTCTCCTGTCGGATGAGGAGAAGCTGATCCGCGACACGGTGCGCGGCTACGTGCGGGACCGAGTGCTGCCCGGGATCGAGACATGGTTCGACGACGGGGTGTTCCCGAAGGAGGTCGCCACCGAGCTCGGCGAGCTGGGCCTGCTGGGCATGCACCTCGAGGGCTATGGCTGCGCCGGCGCCAGCGCGGTGAGCTACGGCCTGGCCTGCCTGGAGCTAGAGGCCGGCGACTCGGGCTTCCGCAGCTTCGTCTCGGTGCAGGGCTCGCTGGCCATGTTCCCGATCTGGAAGTACGGCTCCGAGGAGCAGAAGCAGGAGTGGCTCCCGAAGATGGCGCGCGGCGAGGCCATCGGCTGCTTCGGACTCACCGAGCCGGACTTCGGGAGCGACCCCGCCGGCATGCGGGCGACGGCCAAGAAGCGGGGCCCGGATTGGGTGCTCAACGGCAACAAGCTCTGGATCACGAACGGCGGAATCGCCGACCTCGCGGTGGTCTGGGCTCGTTCCGAGGATGGGATTCGCGGCTTCATCGTTCCGCGCGGCACCAAGGGCTTCACGACCCGCGACATCCACCGCAAGATCTCCCTACGCGCGTCGGTGACGTCGGAGCTGATCCTCGAGGACTGCGCCCTGCCGGAGGCCGCGTTGCTGCCCGGCGTGACCGGGCTGAAGGGCCCCCTCTCCTGCCTCAACGAGGCGCGCTTCGGGATCGTCTGGGGCTCGATGGGGGCGGCCCGCGCCTGCTACGAGTCGGCCCTCGACTACGCCAAGACGCGGGTCCAGTTCGGCAAGCCGATCGCCGGCTTCCAGCTCACCCAGCGGAAGCTGGTGGAGATGCTCCTGGAGATCGAGAAGGGGACGCTGCTGGCCCTGCACCTGGGCCGCATGAAGGACGAGGGCCGGCTGGCGCCGCAGCACGTCAGCGTGGGCAAGCTGAACAACGTGCGGGCGGCACTGGAGATCGCGCGCGAGGCGCGCGGGGTGCTGGGCGCCAACGGCATCACCTTGGAATACCCGGTGATCCGGCACATGAACAACCTGGAATCGGTGGTCACGTACGAGGGCACCAGCGAGATCCACACCCTCGCCATCGGCGAGGCAATAACCGGTATACCTGCATACCGCTGAAGACGACGGAGGAAGAACCTGGCGGTTCCTCCCCCGGACCCTACCTCCCTTTTTGGCTACCTATTACGTGGGTGCGCGATCCAATTTCGGGACTCAATCGGGCCGGCGGAGCCGGCCCTTACGACGACGCTGAGGTCTGATAAAGCTGGGCCGGCGGACGCCGCTTAGACTTCCGCCGGATGGAGTATCGGCTCTTTGGGCGGACCGGCGTTCGGGTTTCCGTGATCGGTCTCGGGTGTGGCGGCTTCGGCGGCGTCGGCTCGCCCAAGGAGCTGTTCGGCAAGGGCGAGGACGAGGGCGCGGCTTTTCAGCTCATGGACCGCGCGCTAGAGCTGGGCATCAACTACTTCGACACGGCGAACAGCTACGGCGGTGGCGCCTCGGAGGAGATGATCGGCCGCTGGCTGACCGCCCGCGGCGTGCGCGACCAGCTCGTGCTCTCGACAAAGCTCTTCAACGCCATGTCGGCGGAGCCCAACGCGGCCGGGCTCTCGCGGCGGGCGATCATGCGCGAGATCGAGGGCAGCCTGCGCCGCCTGCAGACCGATCACCTGGACATCTACGTGACACACGAGCCGGACTGGGACACGCCTCCCGAGGAGACGCTGCGCGCCCTGGACGACCTGGTCAGGTCCGGCAAGGTCAGGTACGTCGGCTGCAGCAACGAGCCGGCCTGGCACGTGGCCAGGGGCCTATGGGCCAGCGACCGGCTGGGGCTGGCCCGCTGGGAGGGGGTCCAGAACGAGTACAACCTGCTCCACCGCGGGGCCGAACGGGAGGTGCTGCCGCTCTGCGCCGACCAGGGCCTGGCCTTCACGCCGTTCAGCCCCCTGGCCGGGGGCTGGCTGACCGGCAAGTACCGGCCAGGTGAGCCGCCGCCGGCCGGCTCGCGGATGACTCTGCGGCCGGGACCCTACGAGGAGTTTTCCAACCAGCCCACCTATGACGCGATCGAGCGCCTCCGCAAGGCGGCCGGCGAGCGCGGCGTGGAGCTCGCCGCCCTGGCGCTGGCCTGGGTGATCCGCTCGCCCCGCGTCACCGCGGCCCTCGTCGGGCCGCGCCGACTGGAGCACTTCGAGCCGGCGCTCGGAGCCCTCGCGATCCAGCTCTCGGCGGAGGAGCGGGACGCGCTCAGCGGGCAGTCGATTGCTTGACCTGGCGGCAATCCGGGCGGCGCAGCCGCGGGTCATGGAGGCGGCCATCCGGACTCCCCTCCTCCCGCTTCCCGACACCGACCTGCTGCTGAAGCTGGAGATCCTCCAGCCCATCGGTTCGTTCAAGATCCGGGGCGCCGCCAACCTGGTCGGACAGCTGCCGGCCTCCGAGCTGCGGCGGGGCGTGCTCACGGCCAGCGCCGGCAACATGGCCCAGGCCGCCGCCTGGTGCGCCCGCCGCCTCGGCATCCCCTGCACCGTCGTCGCCCCGGACACGGCACCCGAAGCCAAGCTGGCGGCAGTTGAGCGCCTGGGGGCCAAGGTCATCCGGGTCAGCTTCGACCGCTGGTGGCAGACATTCTCAGACCGCTCCTATCCGGGCGTCGAGGCCACCTTCCTGCACGCCTTCAACGACGAGCGGGTGATGGCCGGGAACGGCACGATCGGCCTCGAGCTCCTCGAGGACGAGCCCGATCTGGACGCAGTAATCATCCCCTGGGGGGGTGGCGGCCTGGCGGCCGGCATCGCCACGGCGGTGCGCGCCCTGCGCCCCCAGTGCCGGGTCTACGCGGTGGAGGTCGAGACTGGCGCTCCACTGGCGGCCTCGCTGGCGGCGGGCAGCGTGGCCACGGTCGACTACCAGACCTCATTCGTCGATGGGATCGGCAGCCGGACGGTCTTCCCCAACATGCTGGAGCTGGCCCGGGAGCTCCTGGACGGCTCCCTGGTCGTCTCCCTGGACGAGGTGAGGGACGCGATGCGGGTCCTGGTCGAGCGCAGCCACGTGGTCGCCGAGGGGGCCGGCGCCGCCGCACTCGCGGCGGCGCTCTCGGGCCGGGCCGGGAGCGGCCGGATCGCGTGCATCGTGTCGGGTGGCAGCATCGGCGCGGTCAAGCTGGCCGAGGTCCTCGGGGACCGTAACGTCCCGGACCGTGAGTGACCTTCTTGTCCGGCCGCAACACCGCGGCCGCATCCGGCTACCGCTCGATCGGCTGGATCTTCGCCTCGATCAACGGGCTCTGGCGGACCATCGTGTCAACGTCGTCGCGTCCCCACGTCCGCGCGACATGAGGTAGGACTTCCCGCCGCTCGCTCTCGTCGTCGATCACGCGGGCGGTTGCCGGCAGGTCGGCCTGAACGCCTTTTTCGAGGTGGAGGATGAAGCTGGGATTGGCTTCGACGTTGGCCAGCCAGCTCCGCCTCTTGGGTGACGGCATCCCGCTGATATAGAACCGGCCGCCGATGTTGTGGAAGACGATCTCGATCCGGCGCGGCTCGCCGGTCAGGCGACCGGTCGTCGTGATGTCGACCAGTTGGCCTTTCTGAAGCGCCTCGCTGATCGGGTCGTCGGTGCTGCTTGACATCGCTTGAGGTCTCTAACGATCAACTCCCAATCGCACCTCAGCCTTCCACCAGCGCGACCGCCCGGCAGGGGCTGCCGGACCCGTTCACCAGCTTGAGCGGCATGACCACCAGCACGGCGCCGGTGGGCGGCAGCTGGGCGAGGTTGGCGAGCTGCGTGAGGCCGTACTTGCCCGCGCCGAGCATGAAGTTGTGGCACGGGAACGCTGGCTCGAACGAGTGGGCGGCGCCGGCGTCCGTTCCCACGGTCTCCACGCCGATGCCCACGATCGGGCTCTCCTCGGCCAGGAAGCGTGCACACGCGGGGTCCAGGCCGGGCGTGTGCGGGCCTGTCTCGTTCGCGTTCAAGAATTGAGCCTGGTCGGCGGCCCGGGCGTCCCAGCCGGTGCGGTAGAGCAGCCAGCCCCCCGCCGGCAGCGGGCCGTGCTCGGACTCGAAGGCTCGGACGTCGTCGACGGTCAGCAGGTAGTCGGGGTTGGAGGCCGCCTCGGCCGACTTGTCGATCAAGACCGCGGGGCCGATTAGGCGGTTGACCGGCACCCGGTCGACGCTCTCCTTGTCGCGGCCCGTTATCCAGTGGTTGGGCGCGTCGAAGTGGGTGCCCACGTGCTCACCGCCCTCGAACCAGTTCCAGTACCAGGCCGGGCCGCGGTCGTCGAAGTTGCTGATCTCGTGCGTCTTCCAGCTCGGCGTGTTGGCGAACGGCGGCGGCAGCTGGAGGATCGGGGTCCGCTCCGAGAGCGGCTGGGTGAGGTCGATCATCCGGATCGAGCCCGCCGCGAGGGCCTGGACGAGGTCTGTCAGTGCAGCCATTTGCTTGCCTCCACGATTCTTGCCTCCACGATTAGTGTCCGAAAGCTTCAGGGAGCCACTCGCCGACGACTGTCGGCACGACCTTGGCGTCCACGACCATGACGCCTTCAGCCCCGCCGGCCAACCACTCCGCGATCGGGGCCAGGTCGTCGGGCGAGCGCACGGTGGCGGCCCGGGCGCCCGCGCCGCGGCCGATGGCGGCCAGGTCCGTGTCCGGGAACTGGACCAGGTGGACCGGGCGGCCCTCGGGCCCGAAGTGGTGCACCTCGGCGCCGTACGCCGCGTCGTTGTAGGCGACGACCAGCATCCGAAGGCCGAGCCGGACGGCGGTCTCCAGCTCGGACACCCCCATCAGGAAGCCGCCGTCGCCAACGGTCGAGACGGTCAGGCGGTCGGGCCGGGCCACTGCCGCGCCCACCGCCGCGGCGAGGCCCAGGCCGACCGCCTGGAAGGCCTGCGGGAAGACGAAGCCGGCCTCGTCGGGCACCTCCATGTACATGGAGGGCCAGCCCATGAAGTGGCCGGAGTCGACCGTGATCGTGCGCTGCGCCGGGAGCATCCGCTCGAGGCGTATCGAGAGCGTCCGGGGATCGATGCGGCCGTCCGCCCCGGCGTCGTTGTAGGGCGTGTTCCGCCAGCCGCCGGCGGCGATGAGACCGGCCAGCTCGGCCGTCCTCCAGCCGGCCTGGGCCGGGACTTGCGCCGCCAGGGCACGCGCCGTCTCGGCAGCGTCGCCGATCAGCCCCACGTCCGCGGGGCGGTGCGAGCCGATGGCGTCGGGGTCCAGGTCGACCTGCACCACCTTCGCCTCAGGACCCAGCAGGCGGCCGTGGCGGGTGGTCCACATGTTGAGCGTGGCCCCGAACGCCAGGACCAGGTCGGCCTCTCGGATCAGCCCAGCCGCGGTGGGCGAGGCAAACCCGCCCGAGATCCCCAACGCCCAGGGGCTCCCCGCGAACAGGCCATGGCCGGCGGCCGAGGTCGCCAGCAGCGCGCCGATGCGGTCGGCGAGCGCCTCCAGGTCGCGCCGGGCAGCGGCCCGGGCCGCTCCCCGGCCGGCGATGATCAGCGGCCTCCGGGCGCCGGCCAGCAGTCTCCCCGCCGCAGCCAGGGATTCGGCGCTGGGCCGGGGTGCCCGCCAGGCCGGCGGCGGGGGGTCGGGTGCGGCGTCCGGCGCCGGCGCCGCCTGCACGTCGATCGGCATGGAGAGGACGACCGGCCGCCGCTCTTCCCGGGTCCGCCGGTGGGCACGCAGCGCGTCCGCGACCGCCGTCTCGGGCGAGTGCAGGCGCTCGGAGAGGGCGCCCACCGCGCTCGCCAGGCCGGCCTGGTCCACCCGGAAGTTGGAGCGCAGCGCGGAGTCCGGCGAGTCGGCCGCGAGCACCAGCATCGGGGTCCCGCTCTTGGCGGCCTCAGCCAGCCCCGTGATCGTGTTCGTGAAGCCCGGGCCCTGGTGGACGCTGCAGGCCGGGACGCGGCCGGTGATCCGGGCGAAGGCGTCGGTCATGACGACAGCGCCGCCCTCGTGGCGGGCCGGCACCCAGCGCGCGCCGCAGTCCACGAACGCGTTGGTGATCTCGAAGTTGCCGCTGCCCAGGAGGCCGAAGACGTGGTCGACGCCAACCTCGGACAGGGCGGCCGCGACGGCCCGAGCAATCGTCAGCCGGGAGTCCGTCACCGAGCGATTGTAGGATGCGGACACTTTGGCAATCGCGCCCGCCGTCGAGGCCTTTCGCAGCCAGTTCCCCATCTTCTCGAACCGCATCTACCTCAACTCCTGCTCCCAGGGCGCCCTGGCCGAGCCGGTCGAGGCAGCGCTCCACGAGTTCATCGCGACCTGGCGCGAGCACGGCAACCCATGGGACCTCTGGTGCGAGCAGATGGAGCTCCTGCGGGCGGAGTTCGCAGGGCTCGTCAACGCCAGCCCGGACGAGATCGCGGTCACGTTCTCGGCCTCGACCGCCATCAACTCGGTGGCCAGCGCGCTCGACTTCGGCGGCCGCCCCCGCGTAGTCACGAGCGACTTCGATTTCCCCACCGTCGGCCACATCTGGCTGGCCCACCAGGCCCACGGGGCCGAGGTGGCATTCGCCTCGGCCAGCGGGCTCGAGCTACCGCTCAGCGCGTTCGGGGACCTGATCGACGAGCGGACCGCACTGGTCTCCACGACCCACGTCTGCTACAAGAACGGCTTCAAGCTGAACGTGGCCGCCCTCGCCGAGCTGGCCCACGAGCGCGGCTCGCTGCTCCTGGTCGACGCGTTCCAGTCCATGGGCACGGAGCCGATGGACGTCAAGGCCCTGGACCTCGACTTCCTGGTGACAGGCTCCCTGAAGTACCTGCTCGGCACCCCCGGCGTGGCGTTCCTATACGCCCGCGAAGGATTGGCCGATCGCCTTCGGCCGGCGGACAGCGGCTGGTTCGGCCAGGTGAACCCATTCGCCTACGACGTCCACCACCTGGAGTTCGCGGCGGGAGCCCGCCGCTTCCAGACCG
This sequence comes from Chloroflexi bacterium UBA4736, assembly GCA_002404015.1. Taxonomy (GTDB): domain Bacteria; phylum Chloroflexota; class Dormibacteria; order Dormibacterales; family Dormibacteraceae; genus UBA4736. The sequence goes on along the minus strand of DHIW01000125.1, from coordinate 32,547 downwards.
GCTCGCCGCCGGTTCCGGCCATCTACGCGACCCTGGCGTCTCTGAAGCTGGTGGCCTCGATCGGGCTGCCCGCCATCCACGAGCACGTGGCCGAGCTCAGCCAGCGCCTTGTCGAGGGCGCGGGCCGGCGCGGCTGGCGGCTGCTGACCCCGCTGGACGCGGCCTCCCGGGGACCGCTCGTGATGCTGGGGACCAGCGACGTGACCACCCTGCTCGAACGCCTGGCCCGGGAGGGCATCCTCTGCTCCACGCGGGACGGCAGCCTGCGCGTCTCCTTCCACTACTACAACACCGAAGAGGACGTGGACACGTTGCTGGCGGTACTTGACGCCCACGAGGCGCTACTATCCGCCGCAACCTGATCAGCACCTACGGGAGAGAAGGAATGCGAAGAGGAATCTCATTGGTCGGCCTGGTGGCCATCACAGTGCTGGCCGCGTGCGGCGGCAACAGCAGCACGACCACCACGGCCACCGGACCGAAGACGGTCAAGATCGCGATCACGGGACCGTTCACCGGTGACGCCTCCCCGATCGGACTGGGCGCCCTGCACGGAGCCCAGATGGCCGTCGACGAGTGGAACGCCAAGAACGGCATCAACGGCACCCAGATCCAGGTCGACGTCGGCGACGACGCGGGCAAGGGCGACCAGGGCGTCACGCTGGCCAACAAGTACGTGGCCGACCCCGACATCTTGGGCGTGATCGGACCCATGTTCAGCGGCATCGCGCTCGCCGAGCTGCCGCTCTTCGAGCGGGCCACCCTGCCGATGATCACCGAATCGGGCAGCAACCCCAAGATCACCGAGTCCGGCTGGAAGACCGCCCACCGGCTGGTCGCCAGGGACGACAACCAGGGTCCCGCCGACGCCAAGTTCGCGCTCGAGACCCTGCAGACGAAGAAGGTCTTCGTGCTCGACTCCAAGACCCCGTACAGCCAGGGCCTGTCCGACCTCTTCGAGAAGACGGTCAAGGCGGGCGGCGCCACCACCCAGCGCGACGTGTTCGCCTCGGGCGTCAAGGACGCCAACCCGATCGCGACCAAGATCAAGGCCTTCAACCCCGACCTCGTCTTCTTCGCCGACGAGGGCGCCGAGGCCCCGCTCCTGCTCCAGGCTCTGAAGGGCCAGGGCCTGTCGCTGGGTCCCAACTTCCGCTACATGGGCGGTGACGGCGAGTTCGACGCCACCCAGTTCATCAAGGGCTCGCAGGGTGCGGCCGAGGGCGCGTACATCTCCAACATCGCGCCTGATGTCAACACCGTTCCCTCTGCGGCCACTTTCGTCAAGAACTACACCGCGAAGTACAAGGACCTCGGCCCCTTTGACGCGGTCGCCTACGAGGCCACCAACATGCTGCTCACGGCGATCAAGAGCTCGCCAGTGAAGAGCGGCAAGGTCGACCGGGCGGACGTGAACAAGGCGCTCAGCACCGAGACCTACAACAGCATCCTCGGGGTGCCCCTCAAGTTCGACAGCAAGGGCGATGTGGCGGCCGTCGGCGTCTTCATCTTCCAGGTGAAGAGCGGCGCCTTCCAGCAGATCAAAGCCCAGACGGCCTAACCGTCCGCAAATCCCGGCGGGGCCCCCAGCCGCGGGCCCCGCTCCTCATCTCTCCCTGAGGCGAACGTGGACCTGATCCTGCAGCAGCTGCCACAGCAGCTCGTCAACGGGCTCGTGCTGGGCAGCATGTACTCGTTGATCGCGCTCGGCTACACGATGGTCTACGGCATCCTCGAGATGATCAACTTCGCCCACGGCGACGTGTACATGGCGGGGGCGTTCATGGGCTGGGGGGTGACCCTGGTCCTCGTGAACCCATCCGGCGTTCCGCTGATCGCGCCCGGTCTCGTGATCCTGGCCATGTTCGTGGTCGCGACCGGGGGCGCGGGCCTCCTGGGCATCACCATCGAGCGGCTGGCGTATCGCCCGCTGCGCACGGCCCACCGCCTGGCGCCGCTGATCAGCGCCCTCGGCGTCTCGATCTTCCTGGAGAACATCGTGGCGACCCAGCTCGGCGCCCGCGGCCACCTGGTCCCCACGGTCAATGTGCTCCCCGCCTGGCGCGTCAATGTGGGCTCCGCGACCATCTCCTTCATCGACGGGCTGATCTTCGTGCTGGCGATCGGCCTGATGCTCGCGCTCGACTTCTTCGTGCGCCGCACCCGCTACGGGACCGCGATGCGCGCCACCGCCCAGGACCGGGAGGCGGCCGGCTTCATGGGCATCGAGGTGAACCGGGTGATCATGGTCACCTTCCTGCTGGGATCCGCCCTGGCCGGCGTCGCCGGTGTGCTTTCGGGGTTGCTCTACACGCAGGTGGACTTCTTCATGGGCTACCTGGCCGGCCTCAAGGCGTTCACCGCGGCCGTGATGGGCGGCATCGGCAACATCCGGGGAGCCGTTGTGGGCGGCATGCTGCTGGGCCTGATCGAGGCCCAGAGTGCGCCCTTCATCCACGCGGACTACGTGAATGTCCTGAGCTTCGGGGTGCTGATCCTGGTCCTCCTCATCAAGCCCTCCGGCCTGCTCGGCGAACAGCTGCCGGACAAGGTCTGACAACCCGGTGAAACCTTGAGCAGGCGGGTCTGGGGGCGGCTGGTGGACCTGGGTGACTGGCGCTTCCTGCCCCTGGCCGGCGCCGCGATCGCGCTGCCCTGGATGCTGGACCAGCTGCCCTTCAACGCTTCTTATCTGCTGATCCTGGCCGCCACCTGCGTGGCCTTCGCCTGTCTCGCCCTGGGCCTCAACGTTGTCGTCGGCTACGCCGGGCTGCTGAACCTCGGCTACATCGCGTTCTTCGCCATCGGCGCCTACACATACGCGATCCTGGCTTCCAGCCAGACCGAGCGGCACTGGCCGGTCGAGGCGGTGCTGCCGGTCGCCGTGCTGGCCGTCGTCGCCATGTCGCTGCTGCTGGGGGTGGCCTCGCTGCGGCTCCGCGGCGACTACCTGGCGATCGTCACCCTGGGCTTCGGCGAGATCATCCGCCAGCTGATCTTCAACCTCGACCGCCCGATCAACATCACCGGCGGCGTCAGCGGCATCCTGGGCATCGACCCCATCCAGCTGGCCGACATAAAGCTGCTCACCCACCGCGACTACTACTTCCTGCTGCTGGCGTTCGGGCTGATCTTCGTCTTCGTCCTCCGCCGCTGGGAGACGTCCCGGATCGGGCGGGCCTGGATGGCGATCCGGGACGACGAGCTGGCCGCCCAGGCGATGGGCATCCACGTCCTCGGCTTCCGGATGCTGGCCTTCGTCTCGGGGGCGGTGATCGCCGGCATCACGGGCGTCGTCTACGCCGCCTGGCGGGCCTCCGTCTTCCCCTACAGCTTCACGGTCAACGACACGGTGACCGTCTTCATGATGGTGATCATCGGGGGCATGGGCAGCATCCCGGGCGTGATCCTGGGCGCCATTGGGGTGACGCTGCTGCCTGAGCTGCTGCGGCAGTACGCCGAGTACCGCTACGTGATCTTCGGCGCGGTCCTGGTCCTGCTGATGCGCTTTCGCCCCCAAGGCCTCATGGGCGCCTTCTCCTTCCGCCCGCCGAAGCGCCCGGAGCCGCAGCCGGAGGAGGAGCTGGGAGTGGCGCCGGAGCCAGGGCTGGTGCCGTGACTGCGGTGCTCCAGGTCCGCGGTCTGACCCACGCCTTCGGCGGGCTCACCGCGGTCAACAACCTCGACCTGGAGGTGCTTGAGGGCCAGATCCTCAGTCTCATCGGGCCCAACGGCTCGGGCAAGACCACGACCCTGAACCTGGTCAGCGGGGTGATCCGTCCCCAGCTGGGGTCGGTGAAGGTCGGGGAACGCGAGCTCGCCGGGCTGAGGGCCGACCAGGTCGCCGGCATGGGGGTGATGCGGACCTTCCAGAACATCCGGCTGTTCACCCAGATGAGCGTCCTCGACAACATCCTGGTCGGCAGCCACACGAAGGCCCGGGTGGGCCCCATCGCGGCGGTGCTGCGAACGCCGGGCGCGATGGCCAAGGAGCGCGGCGCCCGGCGGCGCGCCCTCGAAGTGATGGCGCTGTTCGGGGAGCGGCTGCTGCCCCGCCAGAACCACCCGGTGGTCTCCCTCTCATACGCCAACCGGCGGCGCACCGAGATCTGCCGGGCCTTGATGGGGGAGCCGCGCCTGCTCCTGCTGGACGAGCCCGCGGCCGGCATGAACCCCCACGAGACCCTCGAGCTGACCGAGCAGATCCGGGCCATCCGCGACCGCGGCGTGAGCATCCTGCTGGTCGAGCACCACATGCAGATGGTCATGCGGGTCTCGGACCGCATCGCGGTGATGGACCACGGGGTCAAGATCGCCGAGGGCCTGGCCGCCGAGGTTGCCGAAGACCGCAATGTGATCGAGGCCTACCTGGGCCGGCGGGCTGTGAAGCCGTGAGCGCCCTGAACGGTGGCGAGCCGCTGCTTCGCCTGGAGGCGGTGGACGTCGCCTACGGCGCGATCCAGGTGCTGCACGGCATCGATCTGGAGGTCCGGCGGGGCGAGATCGTCTGCCTCCTCGGAGGCAACGCCTCCGGCAAGTCGACCACCATGAAGACGATCATCGGCACGGTGCGGCCGCTGCGCGGGCGCATCCTGCTGGAGGGCAGGGAGATCAACGGCGACTCGATCGCCGACCGGGTGCGCGCCGGCGTCGCGATCGTGCCCGAGGCCCGCCGCATCTTCTCGCGGCTCACGGTCCGGGAGAACCTGCTGATGGGCGCCTTCGTCCGATCCGGGGCGGACGTGGACGCCGACCTGGAGCGCGTGCTCGGCATCTTTCCGCGCCTCAAGGAGCGGCTCGTCCAGTCCGGCGGCACCCTCTCGGGCGGTGAGCAGCAGATGCTGGCGATCGGCCGCGCGCTGATGTCGCGGCCCCGCCTGCTCTGCATGGACGAGCCGTCGATGGGCCTGGCGCCGGTCCTGGTGGAGACGGTCTTCGACACGGTCCAGCAGCTGCAGAGCGACGGCATCACCATCTTCATGGTCGAGCAGAACGCGGTCATGGCCCTCGACATCGCGGACCGTGGCTACGTCCTGCAGACCGGCCGGATCGTGCTGGCCGACACTGCCCAGGGCCTGCTCGGCAACGCGCAGATGCAGCGCGCCTACCTGGGGACGGCGTAACCAAGTGGTTCCCTCCCCCTAAGTGGTTCCCTCCCCCTGGTGGGGAGGGTTCTTTTACGGATCTTTTTTAGGTGTGGCTCACATCTACCACGAGGCGGGCTGGTGAGGTCAGCGTGAAGGCTCGGATGCAGGTCGGGCCGGCGGTGCCCAGGCCCCAGTGCACGACCGCCTCGAAGTCACCGACCTGGCGGGCTTCGCGCAGCGCGGCGTAGGCCGGCGTGAACGCGTTCGGTCCGGAATAGGTCCCCTGGCCGGAGCTGGGCGACAGCCGGATCGCCACCCCAGCCGCACCCGCCAGGTGGACCGACTGGCCGCTGGCGTCGGCCACGAAGCTGCTGGTGGCCTGCGGCGCGACCGCGTACCCCGGGACCGGGCCGTCGAACTGGATCACGAAGCGGTCAAAGCCGGGGTTGCTGCCGACCCGCACGGCGGTGATCCCGGCGCGCGTGGAGGCGCCGCCGGAAACCGGGCTGCACGAGAAAGCCGGCAGCGCTTGGGCGACGGGGTCCGCGGCGGGCTGCGTCACCGATGTGGCCGTCGCCGGGGCCGGTGTGGCCGCGGCTGCTGCCGCGGGCGTTGAAGCCGGAGCGACGGCGGCCGGTGTGGCACCGGCACAGCCGGCGACCACTATGGTCAGGGCTCCCAGCAGGACTGCTCTCATCGGTCGGTACCTCCGCGTGATTCCCCCGACCATGTAACGCGAAGCCCGCCTCTGAGTTACTGGCTAGGGCTTTTCGAGGAACTGCGTCATTGCCGCAGCCAGCGCGCCCGCAACGCGTCTCTGGCCCACGGCCCCCGTGATCAGCTGGGCCTCCTGAGGATTCGTGACGAAGAGCGGCTCGGCCAGCGCGCCGGGCATGATCGTCGGCTGGTCGAGCCAGCCTGGCTGAGCCGGGCCCAGCTCGATGAGGTGGCCGTAGGAGCTGCCGGCATCGGTCAGCGCGGGCGCGTTCAGCTGGTCGTCGGTCAGGGTGCCTCGGTCGTCGACCCCCAGCGCCTTCACGAGCTCCGCCTGCGAGAGCTGGGCCAACCTCTGGTTCTGGGCGGCGAAAGGCCGCGCGGCGTCGTAGATGACCTGGGCTCCGCCCACGCTGGGGTCATCGAAGCCGTTGAAGTGGATCGACAGCAGCGCCGAGGCCCCCGACGCGTTCGCGCAGGCCACGCGGGCCAGCAGGTCGCGGCGCTCGCTGCTGGCCCGCAGCGAGCCCTGGTCGAGGTCCGCGTCGGTGACCTGGGTCACCATCGTGTCCTGGGTCCGCGCCAGAACGACCCGGTAGCCGCTCCCGCGCAGGATCGTGGCCAGCTGGGTGGCGACCGCCAGGGTGGCGTCCTTCTCGAGGACCTGGCTGCCGGCCGACACGCCGACCGCTCCGGGGTCGGCGCCGCCGTGGCCGGGGTCCAGGAAGACGGTCTTGCCGAGGTCGCCCGAGGTGGGCGGATAGCTCCGGCAGGCGCTGGGGTCGAGCCCCGCGACGGCCAGCTGAGCGGAGGCGGCGGCCGGCGCCGGCTTGGGGGCGGCCGCTGCCGCACCGCGGGGCGGGGCCGCCCGGACCGCCTTGGGCTGGCTCAAGCCCCTATCCACCAGGACCACGGCAAGCACGAGGGCGAGCAGGAGCAGCCCGGCGCTGAGGAACCGGTACGGCGAGCGACGGGAACGCCGCGAGCGCCGCCGATACGTGGGTGGGAAGTTGTGGAAGATCCGGATCGGCGGCCACATCTTAACGCGCCGGGTGCTGCGCACCAGCTGATCAGCCCGTCCAGCCTTACAATCTTTCTTACGCGATGTCTACGTCGGGGAACTCAAGATAGCTACCGCCTCGATATCAGTTAATCCGCTGCGAATTGCACTCTTGACGTATCGCGGCAACCCCCACTCGGGCGGCCAGGGCGTGTACGTCCGCCAGCTCAGCCGCGCGCTCGGGGCCCTCGGCCACCACGTGGAGGTGATGTCGGGTCCGCCCTACCCCGAGCTCGACCCCGGGGTGGCGCTTTGCCGGTTGGAGAGCCTCGACCTGTACCGGCCCGAGGACCCCTTCCGGCGGCAGCGCCCGCTGCGAGACGCCATCGATCTGCTCGAGTTCGGCGGCATGTGCCTCGCCGGGTTTCCCGAGCCGCTCTCCTTCAGCCTGCGAGCCTGGCGCGAGCTGAACCGGCGGCGAGCCGAGTTCGACGTGGTCCACGACAACCAGTGCCTCGGCTACGGTCTTCTTGGTATCGAGCGAGCGGGCCTGCCGGTGCTGGCGACCATCCACCACCCGATCGCCGTCGACCGCCGGCTGGAGCTCGCCCAGGCGACTTGGCAGCGCCGCGTCGCGCTCCGCCGCTGGTACGGCTTCACCAGGATGCAGGGGCGCGTCGCGCGCCGGCTGAAACGGCTGCTCACGGTCTCCGAGGCGGCCCGCGACGAGATACTGCGCGAGATCGGCGTCCGCCCGGAGCGGATCTCGGTCGTGCTGAACGGGGTCGACTCGGCCATCTTCCGGCCCCTCGCCTCCCACCCCCGGATCCCCGGCCGGGTCGTCGCCACCGCCAGTGCCGACGTACCGCTCAAGGGCCTGGTACCCCTGCTCCAGGCTATGGCTCGAGTCCGGCGTGAGCGGCTGGACAGCGAGTTGGTAGTGGTTGGCAAGCCGCGCGAGGGCGGAACCGTGGCCAGGCTGATCGGCGAGCTCGGGCTGGGCGGCTCGGTCCGCTTCGTGAACGGCCTGCCGGAGTGCGAGCTGGTCGAGCTCTACGCGGGCGCCGAGGTGGCGGTCGTGCCCTCCCTCTACGAGGGCTTCTCGCTGCCCGCGGTCGAGGCGATGGCGTGCGCCGTCCCGGTGGTGGCAACGACCGCCGGCGCGCTGCCCGAGGTCGTGGGCCGGGACGGCGACTCCGGGCTGCTGGTGCCGCCGGGAGACGCTGGGGCGCTGGCCGCGGCCATCGGGCGGATGCTGGAGGACCCCGATCTGCGGTCGCGGACCGGGCGCAGCGGGCGGGCCCGCGTCCTCGAGCGTTTCAGCTGGCGGCGGGCCGCCGAGCGGACGGTCGAGCTGTACCGCGAGTCGATGGCGTGCTGACAGTCGACTTCGACCGGCTGGGGGTGCGGCCGGGCTCGCGGCTGCTCGACCTCGGCTCGGGTCCCGGGCGGCACGCCTTCGAAGCCTTCCGGCGGGGCGCCCACGTGGTCTGCGCCGACCTCCTGGAGGCCGACCTCCGGCAAGCGCTGGGCACGCTGGGGGCCATGGCCGAAGCCGGCCAGGCGCCCGCCGCCGCCCGCTTTGGCGCGGTCCGCGCGGACGCGCTGCGGCTCCCGTTTCCAGACGGCGCCTTCGACCATGTCGTGGTCTCCGAGGTCTTCGAGCACATCCCCGATGACGCGCGGGCCATGCGCGAGGTGGCGCGCGTGCTCAGGCCAGGGGGCAGCGCGGCCGTGAGCGTCCCCCGCTGGTTCCCGGAGCAGGTCTGCTGGGCGCTCTCGGACGACTACCACGGCAACCCCGGCGGCCACGTCCGGATCTACCGGGCCGCCGACCTGCGCGCCAAGCTGGAGGCCACCGGCCTGCGGGTCGTGGGCACCTCTCACGCGCACGCGCTGCACGCGCCCTACTGGTGGCTCAAGTGCGCCTGCGGCGTCCGCAACGAGTCGGCCTTCCTGCCCCGGCAGTACCACCGGCTGCTGGTCTGGGACATCGTGCGGCCCAACCCCGCGCTGCGCCGCCTCGAGCGGGGTCTCAACCCTCTGCTCGGCAAGAGCTTCGTGGCATACCTTGCCGCCTGAGATCCCGGGGCTCTTCAGCGCCGAGGAGTGCCGGGCCACCGCCCGCGCGATCGCGTCCCTGCAGCAGCCGGATGGGGCCATCCCTTGGGAGGGCGGCCGGCACGTCGATCCCTGGAACCACGTCGAGGCGGCGATGGCGCTCGACGTCGGCGGCCTCCACTCCGCGGCCGAGCGCGCCTACGCCTGGCTGGCGGCGGGCCAGCGGGCCGACGGCTCCTGGGCGGCTGCCTACCGCGGGGGAGCTGTGGAGGACGCCAGCACCGACGCCAACTTCTGCGCCTACGTGGCGACCGGCGCCTGGCATCACTTCCTGGCGACCGCCGACTGCGCCTTCCTGGTCGCCATCTGGCCGGTGGTGGAGCGCGCCGTCGAGTTCGTGCTGGAGCTCCAGCGGCCGGGGGGCGAGGTGCAGTGGGCGCGCGATTCCGCGGGCCGGGCCTGGCCGGGTGCGCTGATCACGTCGTCGGCGTCGATCCTGAAGAGCCTGGAGTGCGCGCTCGCCATCGCGCGCTGCCTCGGCCACAGCCGCACCCGCTGGCTGACCGCCCAGCGCCTGCTCGGCGATGCCCTGGCCACGCGCCCGGAGAGCTTTGAGCCCAAGGATCGCTACGCCATGGACTGGTATTACCCGGTGCTGGCGGGTGCAGTCAGGGGTGAGGCCGCCGACGCCCGGCTGGAGGCCCGCTGGGAGGAGTTCGTGGTCCCCGGGCTGGGCGTCCGCTGTGTCTCCGACCGGCCCTGGGTGACCGTGGCCGAGACCTGCGAGCTGGTGCTGGCGCTGGACGCGATCGGGCGTACCGGCCAGGCCCGCCGCGTATTCTCCTGGATCGGCCACCTGCGCGGCGAGGACGGCCATTACTGGACCGGCGTCACCTTTCCCGAGGGCGAGCTCTGGCCGGAGGAGCGCCCGACCTGGACCTCCGCCTCGGTCCTGCTGGCCGCCGACGCGCTCTGCGCCGAGAGCCGCTGCTCAGGCCTTTTCAAGCACCCGGAGCGAGGCCGTCGCGGAAACCTCGTGGAACTGCCCCGAGCCGAGCGCCCGCTGCACGACGTGGAAGGGCGCCTGGCCGCCCTTGGCGGGGTCCTCGAAAACGTCGTGGACGACCAGGAGGCCGCCAGCTAGGAGGTTGGGCGCCCAGCCCTCGTAGTCGGCCGTCGCCGCGGCCTCGGTGTGGCTGCCGTCCACGAACACCAGGCCCAGTGGGGTGCGCCAGGCCGCGGCGACCGCGCGCGAGTCGCCCACCACGGCGATCACCACGTCTTCCAGCCCGGACTCGGCGATTGTCTGCCGGAAGTGCGGCAGCGAGTCGATCCGGCCGTCCGGCCCTGCCAGCTGGGGGTCGAAGTACTCCTGCCCCGGCTGCTGCTCTTCGGAGCCCCGGTGGTGGTCGACCGAGAAGAGCAGAGCGCCGGTCGCCCGGGCCGCGGCGCCGAGGTAAACGGCGGACTTGCCGCAATAGGAACCGATCTCGAGCAGAGGCCCCATCCGGCCGGCCCGGAGCCCCGCCGCGTACAGGGCGAAGCCCTCCGTCTCGAGCAGGAAGCCGGTGGCCGCGCGGGCGGCCGCCAGGAGGCGCGCTTCCAATGGATCAGCTGTGTCCGGGGCAGGGCACTACGGCTGCTGGGCGAGGATCTCGAGCTGGCGGGCGATGTGGCGGTCGATGTCCTGCCAGCGGCGGACCACCACGTCTTTGTGCTCGGGCTGGCTGAGGACCAGGAAGCGCTCCGCCTCGACCGCCTCCACGATCTTGTCGGCGAGGTCTTCTGGCAGGTGGGTCTGGTCGGGCACGCGGGCGGGGCCGACGCCGCTATCCGGGAGGCCGACGAACCGATAGTTCTCCGGCAGGTTGGTCTGGATGTAGCCGGGGCACACGACGCTCACGCCGATCCCCTTCGGCTTCAGGTACAGGGCCAGCCCGGCGGACAGGCCGACCACGCCGTGCTTCGTTGTGTCGTAGGGAATGCTGAGCGGGTTGTGGGCGACCAGCCCGGCGAACGAGGCGGTGTTCACGATATAGCCACTGCCTCGCTCCAGCATGTGGGGCAGGAAGGCGCGCACACCGCGCACCGGGCCCAGAAGGTTGATGCCGATGATCCAGTCCCAGGTGGCCATGTCGATCTGCTCGATCGGCCCTCCCGCCACGACGCCGGCGTTGTTCATCAGCAGGTCGACCCGGCCCAGCTCCCGGATCGAGGTGGCGGCCAAGCGCTCCACGTCGGCGTCCCGGGATACGTCGCAGCGGACCCCGAGGGCGCGCCGCCCCAGCACCTCGACTTCGGACACGGTCTCCCGCATGCGGTCGTCGTTGACGTCCGCGATTACGACGTCGGCGCCTCGCCTGGCCATGGCCAGGGCGGTGGCGCGGCCGATCCCGCTCGCCCCGCCGGTGATCACCGCAACCTGGCCGGCAAGCTCCATTCCGGGAACGTTAACGCGCCGGAGTCAGCGGCAGGACCACTGGCCGGCGCCGTATTTCTGGTAGAGCCAGGCCGCCGCCTGGGAGTTGGCGGTCGGGTCGAACGGCGAGGATGCGTGCTGGGGCGTGCCGGCCCAGGTCGTGGCCAGGAACTGGAACAGGCCGGCAGCGCCGCTGGACCGGTTCACGGCGTAGGGGTTGTACTGCGACTCGCACCTTGCGATGCGCAGCGCCCAGGCCTGGGCCCCCGCCCCCAGCGGCGCGAAGGCCTGCCTGATGAGGTCCTGCATCGGGCCCACGTTGGCCGGGTCGACGCGGGTGGCCACCGGCGGCGCGGGCGGCGGCGGCGGGGCCTCGGCGGCGCGGATGGCGACCGCCTGCACAACGAGCTTTGCGAAGGCCGCCTCCAGGCGCGCTTTGAGCGCCTCCTGGCGGGCGCGCTGCACCTGCAGCTGGTCGCTCTGCGTCCGGAATGCCGCCAGGTCGCGAACCAGGGCCTTCTTGGTCGAGGTCGCGCGCTCGCCGGCCGAGCTCAAGTCGGCCGCCCGGGTCAAGGCATCGGCCAGGGAGCGGGACTGGGCCAGGTAGCCCAGCGCGGAGTCCGGCTGCGAGTAGATCAAGCGGGCCAGGACCCGCGCCTCTCCTCGCTCCTGGGATATCCGGACATCGGTCGCCGCGATCGAGCGCTCGAGGCCCGCGATGCGCAGGTTGAGGTCCGTGATCTCCTGGGAGGCGTTCGCCATCTCCTGGCGGACCTGGTCCTCCTCTGACATCACGGAGCCCAGGTCACCCGGGGCCGGAACCGTCGGGTCCCCCGCGGCGTACGCCGGCTGGGCCGTCGCCAAGAGGGCGAGGCACAGCAGTGCCACCCGCAGCAAAGCCTGGCCAGCCTAGCAGCCGGGCCGTTCGTTCGCTCCCCCTTAGCCCGGGTCCACCGAGGCCAGCAGGGTGTTGAAAAAGGTCGGCGAGGGATTCGGTGGCCAGGTGGCCCAGATCCTAGGCGCCTTCGAGAACCGGAGCAAAGCGTATTGAAAATACAAGTCGCGAGGATCGCAGGAGGCAACGACGGAGGTGGGCCGCATAAGCGCCGAAGCACCGTCGATTCCTTTTTCAACGGCCTGCTCGGGCAGAGTGCTCAGCGCGAGCAGGAGGGCGCGATGCGCGGCCAGAGTCCGGCCAGGAGCTCGACCTCGGCCGCCGACACGTGCTCGAGGAAGAGGCGCCGGACCTCGGCCTCGTACGTGCGCTCCGCCTGTTTCAGCAGGCGCCGCCCGGCCGGCGTGATAGCCGCGTGGATCGCGCGCCCGTCACCGGGGCAGGGCAGGCGCTCGACCAGCCCATCCCCGACCAGGCGGTCCACCAGCCGGGAGGCTCCGCTCGGGCTGAGGAGGATGATCTCAGCCAGCTCGGACATCCGCATCCGGCCGCCCGCCGCGGCAATCCGGAACAGCACCATGTGGCCGCCCAGCGAGACCCGGTGCCCGCGCAGGAGCGCTTCGTCCAACTGGCGCGTCAGGTTGGAATGGGCCTGGAGCAGTCCGAACCAGGCGTGCAGCTCGGTGTCGGTGAGCGTCTCCATTCCGTGGCGAGGATACCTCCGTCAGGCGCTCTTCAGGAGCCCCAACCCGGCCGCCGGTAGGAGGTGGCGTAGGCGGGCACCGGACGGTCGGCCGCCGAGACGGGGGGCTGGGGCACCGTCCGCAGCGGGATCTCCCCCGCCCAGGCGGCGAGCGCGAGGTCCTCTTCCGGGTCCTTGGGGCCTCCGATCCGGAGCTTGGCCGAGACCTCGTCGAGGCGCAGCTTGAGCACCAGCGTGGCCTTGAGCTCCTTGACGGACGGCTGCCTGATGTCCTCCCAGCGACCCCTGCAGACGTGGTTTAGGAGAGCCCGGAAGGCGATCATCTTCTCCGCCCGGTCCGTCACTTCCTCGGCCCTGCCGAGGACCATCACCGACCGGTAGTTCATGGAGTGGTTGAAGGCGGAGCGCGCCATCACCAACCCGTCCAGCAAGGTCACCGTCAGGCAGACCTCCGGGGCACCCTTGGCGGTGCCGAGCATCCGGCTGGCGGGCGAGCCGTGGATGTAGATGACGTCGCCGAGGCGAGCGTACATCGTGGGGATGGCGTAGGGCGTGCCGCCCTCGGCGATCCCTAGGTGGCAGATCAGCGCCTCGTCGAGGATCGCCTCGACCGCGGCCCGATCGTAGGTCGCCCGCTCCGGGTGGCGGCGCACCTTGGTCCGGGCCGAAGGCGCCCCGGGACCCGCGCCGACCGCAGGAGCGGATGGCACTACCGCCACCATCTCCTGCGAGCCTCGTCGGCCTCGCGCCGCAGATCCTCGATCTTGGCCCACGCCATCTGCTCTACCAATCCTGGACTGAACATCATTCTGACACCTCCTTTTTGTACCGGCACAATCTTCCTGTTTCCGGCTTACTGTACTAGACCAAACTCCAGGATCATTGCGGTAATTCCGAACTTTTGTTACAAAACGATCCAGTGGACGTACTGCCTCTGATCACGGGCACGCGGGCGGGCGAGGTCAGCGCCAGCGTAGAAGCCGCGATCCGCAGGGGCGACCTCCAGCCGGGCCAGCCGCTGCCGCCCGTCCGCCGCCTGGCCAGCAGCCTCGGCCTGTCCCCGACGACCGTCGCCGCCGCCTACCGCGACCTCCAGATCCGCGGCCTTCTGACAGCCGCCGGCCGGCGCGGCACCCGCGTCAGCCCGCGCCCGCCCCTGGCTGCGCGGGCCTCGCGAGTCGTGCCGGCGGGCGCGCGCGACCTGACCCACGGCAATCCCGACGCCGCCCTGCTCCCCGACCTCGAGCCGTTCCTCCGCGACCTGCGGCCGGGGCATCGCCTGTACGGCGAGCCGACCAACCGCAGGGACCTGCTGGAGCTGGCGGCCGCCGGGTTCCGAGAGACCGGCATCTCGCCCGACTTCCTGGCCGTGGTGGGCGGCGCGCTGGACGGCATCGAGCGGACGCTGAGGGCGCACCTACGGCCGGGCGACCGGGTGGCGATCGAAGATCCAGCGTACCCGGCCGTCTACGACCTCCTGCTGGCACTGGGCCTGGTGCCGGTGCCGCTGCCGGTGGACGAGCGCGGCTTCCTCCCGGCCGAGTTCGAGCAGGCGCTGCCCGGGACGGCGGCCGTGCTGGTGACCCCGAGGGCGCAGAACCCGACCGGGGCCGCCCTCGACGAGCAGAGGGCGCGCCAGCTGCGGCGGGCGCTGGCCAAGCGCCGGGACGTGCTGGTGATCGAGGACGACCACGCCGGAGCCATCGCGGGCACCCCGGCCGTCACCCTCTGCGCGCCGACCCCACCCGGCCACTGGGCAGTGGTGCGCTCGGTCTCCAAGGCGCTCGGCCCCGACCTTCGGCTGGCGGTCATGGCCGGCGACGCCGTGACGATCTCGCGGGTCGAGGGCCTCCAGCAGATCGGGGCGGGCTGGGTCAGCCACATCCTGCAAAAGCTGGTGGTCGACCTTATGAAGGATCCGGCCACCGCGGGCCTGATGGAGCGCGCGACCCGGGCCTACGCCGAGCGGCGCCGCGCGCTCATCCGAGCGCTCGCCGGCCACGGGCTGGCGGCCTGGGGGCGCTCGGGGCTGAACGTCTGGGTGCCGGTGCCGGATGAGGATGCGGCAGTGCGCCGGCTGCTCGAGGCGGGCTGGGCGGTGGCCCGCGGTGAGCGCTTCCGGCTGCTGGCCGGGCCCGGGATCCGGATCTCGATCGCCACCCTGGACCCCGCCGACGCCCGCCGGCTGGCGGCGGACCTCGCCCGGCCGGCGGCCGCCCCGCCCACGACGCGCTCGGCCTAGGCCTTCATCAGGCCTGGACCTGGCCCCCGTCGACATTGATGGCCTGGCCGTTGATCCCACGCCCCTCGCGGGACGCGAGCAGCACACAGACCTCGGCCACCTCGCCCGGCGTCACAAGCCGGCCCTGGGGCGTCAGCAGGGGCCGCATCGCCTCCTCGCGGCTGCGGCCGGTCCTCTCCATGATGTTGGCGATCGTATGCTGCGTCATCGGCGTGTCCACGTAGCCCGGGCACACGCAGTTGAAGGTGAGACCCTTGCGGGCGTACTCCTGGGAGAGCGCGCGCATCATGCCGAGCAGCCCGTGCTTGGCGGCCGTGTAGTGGGCGACGTAGGAGCCGCCGACCCGGCTCGCCACTGACGCGATGGCGATCACCGCGCCCGAGCCGCGCTCTAGCATGCCGGGCACCGCGGCGCGGGTCAGGAAGAACGGGCCGTCCAGGTCGACCGCCAGCGTGTGCCGCCAGGTCGCGGCGTCGAGGTCGGTGAACTTGGACGAGCTGGCGACGCCGGCGTTGTTCACCAGGATGTCCAGGCCCCCCAGCTCCGACTCGACGCGCCGCACCGCCGCGCTGCAGGCCAGCTCGTCGGTCACGTCCAGCGGCACCGCCAGCGCACCCTCGCCGCACTCCTTCGCGACCGCCTCGATCTCAGGCTGGGTCCTGGCCGCCACCACCACCCGGGCGCCCTCGGCGGCGAAGGCCAGCGCTACGGCGCGCCCGATGCCGCGGCCGCCGCCGGTCACGAGCGCCGTCATCCCCTCCAGCTTCCTCATGTGCACCCGACCAATCGTAATGTGAGCGGGTGCGCGAGCTGACCCTGCTCGAGGCGGTGCGCGAGGCGATGGCCGAGGAGATGGAACGCGACCCCCGGGTCCTGGTCCTGGGCGAGGACGTGGGCCGGCTGGGCGGCGTCTTCCGGGCCACGGACGGCCTCCTGGCGCGCTTTGGGCCGGAGCGCGTGGTGGACACTCCGATGGCGGAGCTGTCGATCGCGGGAATGGCCGTGGGCCTCGCCATGCGCGGCCTGCGGCCGATCGCCGAGATCCAGTTCGCCGACTTCATCCACGCCGCGGCCGACCACCTGATCGGGGAGGCGGCCAAGATCCGCTACCGCACGGCCGGCGACTGGAGCTGCCCGATGGTCCTGCGCACCGCCTACGGGGCCGGATTCCGGGGCGGCCCCTACCACTCCCAGAGCGTGGAGGCCTTCTACGCGCACGTGCCCGGGCTGAAGGTCGTGGCGCCCAGCTTCCCGGCCGACGCCAAGGGCCTGCTGACCGCGGCGATCCGCGACCCCGACCCGGTCATCTTCCTGGAACACAAGCTGACCTATCGGTCGGTGAAGGGCCCGGTGCCGGAAGGCGAGCACGTGGAGGAGATCGGGCGCGCCCGGGTCGTCCGGGAGGGAGACGCCGTCACGATCGCGGCTTACGGACAGATGCTGCACCAGGTGCTGGCCGCCGCCGAACGGCTGGCCGCGGACGGCGTCGAGGCGGAGGTCCTCGACCTCAGGACGCTGCTGCCCCTCGACCGGGCGACCCTGCTCGGCTCGGTGGGAAGGACGGGGCGCCTGTGCGTTGTCCACGAGGACACGCTTACGATGGGGCTTGGCGCCGAGGTGGCCGCAATCGTCTGCGAGGCGGCCTTCGACGCCCTGGCCGCGCCGCCGCTCCGGATCGCGATGGCCGACCTGGGCGGGATCCCGGTCGCCGACGGCCTCGAGGACGCCGCGATCCCCGATGCCGCCGAGATCCACGAGCGGGTGCTGGGCCTTGTGCGTGGCGGCTCACGGCGGCGCGCCGGCGCGGCGCCCGAAGCCTTCGACGCGTCCGTCCCGGCCGCCTCCAGCCTGGTCGAGGTGCGCCTCGCCGACCCTCACCTGGAGCTGGTGCTGGCTGCCGTCGCGGACGCCTGCCGAGCGTTCCCGGCCTGCAACGCCAGCTTCGACTGGAATGACGGCGTCCGGCCCCACGAGCAGGTCCGGGTGGACCTCGACCTGGGTCCGCTCTCGCCCGCCGCCGGCGGCGGGACCTTCACCGTCGTCGACTACGGGCCCGGCTCCTCGCTGTTCGGCCTGCCCGCGGTGCGCCCCGGCCAGACCGCCGCGCTTCGGGTCGGAGCCGTGCGCGACGGCAGCGCCCTGCTGGCCCTGACGGTCGACCATCGCGCCGTGGACGGCGCCGAGGCCGGCCGCTTCCTGGCGCGCGTCAAGGAGCGGCTGGAGTCGAATGCCTGACGTCCAGCTGCCCCGCCTGGCCGACACCCTGGTCGAAGGCACGGTCTCGCGCTGGCTGAAGCGGCCGGGAGAGCACGTGGCGCGAGGGGAGCCGCTCGTCGAGATCGAGACGGACAAGGTCAACTCGGAGATCGAGTCGCCGTTCGACGGGGTGCTGACCGAGATCCTGGTCGGCGAGGGCGAGACAGTGCCGGTGGGCCAGGTCATCGCGCGGATCGATGGCGCCGCGGCGGCCGGCGGCGCGCCACCGGCGGTGGTGCCCGAGGCGGCCGAAGGGCCCCGGCTTTCGGGCATGCGGCGGCGCATCGCCGAGCGGATGCAGGAGGCTCGCGCGGAGATCCCCCAGGGGGCGGTCAGCCGCACGGTGGACGTGTCCGGCGTCCGCCGCGAGGGTGGCTGGACCGCCTGCTTCGTGAAGGCCGTGGCCTTGGCCGGCGGCTTTGCCAGCGTCGGGGTCGCGGTCGAGGTCCCGGATGGACTGGTCGTGCCGGTGGTGAGGGGAGCCGACCGCAAGTCTGTGGCCGAGATCTCCGAGGAGATAGCCGGCCTGGCTGAGCGGGCCCGGGCGAACCGGCTGCGCCCGGAGGAGGTCCGGGAGGGGCAGTTCACGGTCACCAACGTGGGCAGCGTGGGCACGCTGCTGGCCTTCCCGCTCGTCAACCCCGGCCAGCCGGGGATCCTGGCGCCGGGGGCGATCGCGGACGGCCGCTGCCGCCTGACGCTCTGCTACGACCGCCGGGCGCTGGACGAGACCGCAGCCGACGACCTGCTGGGCCAGATCGCGGAGGAGCTGGGGCGCCTGTAGCGCTGGGCTTAGAGGCCCTTCACCTCGACCGTGCCGGCGCCAAAGTCGCAGCTCACGCTGACGTCGTCGCGGGTCAGCTCCAGGGTGCGCCGCTCCTCGTCGGACTGAACGCGCGCGGGCGCACGGCCCAGCCGCCGGCGAGCTGCGATCAGGCGCTGGTGCCACTCGAGCAGCGAGCGGTGGGGCTCGCGCTCCAGCTCCGACCAGTCGAGCCTCGACCTTTCGAAGGAGGCAGGGTTCTGGGGGTCGGGCACGTCCTCCGGCTTCCAGCCGAACGCCGCGAACTCGGCGATCCGGCCCTGTGTGGTCCCCTTCGCGGTCCCCGGATCGCCGTGGTCGCTGAAGAACAGAAAGGGGCTCGAGGCCCCCCACTCCTGGCCCATGAAAAGCAGCGCCGGGCAGGGTCCTAGGAGCAGCGGGGCCGCGGCCAGCCGCAGCTGGTCCGGGCCGAGCCGGTCGCCGGTCGCCCGGTTGCCGACCTGGTCGTGGTTCTGCGCGAAGACGACGTACCGCTCCGGCGGCGGGGCCGCCAGCTCGCGGGCCAGCTGCCCGACCTGACCGAACGGAGCGTAGTAGCCCTGCCTCTCACCGGTCAGGAGCACGTGGAGGGCGTGGTGGAAGTCGTCGTTCCATTGCGCATCGAGGCCGTACCGCCCGGTCAGCAGCGGCTCGACGCGGTTGCTCTCGGCGACCAGCAGCCGGCCGCGCGGGCGGCTCTCCGCGAGCTCCTGCAGGATGTGTTTCGGCGATTCGTCCACGATCGCGTGCACCGCGTCGAGGCGGAGGCCGTCGATGTGGTAGTCGCGCAGCCACATCAGCGCGTTGCCGATGACGTAGTCGCGCACTGCGCGGACCCCGAAGTCCACGGCGTCGCCCCAGGGCGTCTGGTGGCGGCCGGTCAGGTAAGGGCCGAAGCGGCCCAGGTAGTTCCCCTCCGGGCCCAGGTGGTTGTAGACAACGTCCAGGAGCACCCCGAGCCCACGGGCGTGGCAGGCGTCGACCAGCCGCTTGAGCCCTTCGGGGCCACCGTAGGCGTGGTGGGCGGCGTACAGGCCCACCCCGTCGTAGCCCCAGTTGCGGACCCCCGGGAACTCGGCGACCGGCATGAGCTCGATGGCGGTCACGCCCAGCGCCAGGAGGTGGTCCAGCTTCCCGATCACCGCCTGGAACGTGCCCTCGGGGGTGAACGTGCCGACGTGCAGCTCGTAGAGGACCGCAGCGGGCAGCGACACGCCGCGCCAGGAGCCGTCGGTCCACTGGAACGCCCCGTGGTCAACAAGGCGGGAGGGGCCGTGCACGCCCTCCGGTTGCCAGTTGGAGCGAGGATCGGGCAGCGGCTCGCCGCCGTCCAGGATGTAGGCGTAGTCGCTGCCGGCGGCCGCCTCGGCGGCCAGGCCGTACCAGCCATCGGGCCGCTGCTCCAGCAGCTGGCGCCGGCCGGACACCTCCAGCTCTACGCGCCTGGCACGCGGCGCCCAGACCTCGAAGACCATCCCTTTAAAGCCTGGCCAGAAGCGCCACCGGAAAGTCTGCCAAAAGGTCGGCAACTGCCTGCTCGCCGCCCTCGACCGAGGCACTGGTGAACACGTCTCGCCAGTCACCGGGCGGCAGCTCGCAGACGGTGTCACCCCACTCCCCGGCCAGGCCCATGACCAGCCTCGGCGAGAGCGTGACCGCCTGCTCGCCGCGTACAAAGGCGACCACGTGGGGGGCCCGCTCGCCGGCGACGGGCAGCGGCCGGTAGTCGCCCTCGAAGGCCGCCGGCCGCTGGGCCCGAAGTCGCAGGGTCCGGCTCACCACCAGCAGCTTGGGGAGGCCGGTGTCGCGGCGGGACCAGGCCTCTGCCGCCCCCATCTCATCCACCTCGGCCAGCAACCGCCGGCGGAGCTCGAAGTCAACCGGCCGGCGGTTGTCAGGGTCGACCAGGCTCAGGTCCCAGAGCTCGCTGCCCTGGAAGAGGTCGGGCACGCCAGGCGCGGTCAGAGTCAGCAGCTTCAGGGCCAAAGAGTTGACGCGGCCCAGGTCGACCAGCGGCTCCGTCCAGTCGGCCAGGGCTGTGCGGAACTCGGGGTCCCCCAGCGCGCCTTCGATGAAGTCCCGGAGCGCCGCCTCGTACGTCTCGGACGGCGCCAGCCACGAGGTGTTGACCTTGGCCTCCCTGACCGCCTTCTCCATGAAGCCCAGGGCCCGCTCGAGCTGCAGCGGGTAGGCGCCCACGAGGGTCTGGTAGAGGAGGTACTCGTCGTTGCGATCCGGCATGCCGTCCCGGCGGTGGCGGTGGTTGATGGCGCTCCAGCGCCGCACCGCCTCCTGCCAATCGGCCGGGATCTCGGAGAGCAGGGCGAGCCTGGCCCGGACGTCCTCGCTGCGCTTGGTGTCGTGGGTGGAGGACGCCAGCATCGCCCGCGGCCAGCTCTCTCGAGCCTCCAAACAGGCGGCGTGGAACGCGCCCGGCTCGATCCCGAAACGAGCCGGGTCGCCGCCGACCTCGTTGAGGGCGACCAGCCGGTTGTAAACGTAGAACGCGGTGTCCTCCACACCCTTGGCCGCCACCGGGCCCGAAGTCTGCTGGAAGCGGGCGACCAGCTCGGACTCCACCTCGCCTGCCACCTCGAGCAGCAGGATCGAGTGCAGGAAGTCCAGCAGGTCGGGATCAAGGTCCGGACGCCGGCGCCGCGCCTCTGAGAAGGCGGTTTCGAGCTGGTGCCTGTCCTGCTCGGAGACCGAGCCGGGGCCCAGGTCGGGGTGCGCGTAGGCGCGATAGACGCGCAGGCAGGCGATCGCCTCGCGCAACGCCTCCGCCAGCTCGCGGCGGGTGAAGTCGCGGTAGCGGCGGTTGCCCTCGCAGACCCGAACGAAGAGCGCCACCAGCCGGGTGAGGTCGCTGGCCAGCAGCTCCCTCATGACCAGCTGCTTTTTCTCGTAGGCGATCTCGGGGTACTCCGAGATGTCGCCGGTGAACCGCACGTACACGTCGGTCAGCCCGCGCTCGCCCCTGGGATCGACAAACAGGCCCTGGCAGCGGTTCAGGAAGTCGTAGCCGGTCGTCCCGTCAACCGGCCAGGACTCGGGTAGCCGCTCGTCAGGCGCCAGGATCTTCTCGGCCACCAGCCAGGCGGCCGGGGCCGCCTCGCGCAGGCGCCTGAAGTAGCCCTCCGGGTCCCGCAGACCGTCCGGGTGGTCGATGCGCAGGCCGTCCAGCTCGCCCTTCTCCAGCCAGTCCAGGACCAGCTGGTGGGTGTCCCGGAACACATCCTCGTCCTCGACCCGGATCGCCGCCAGCCCCGTCACGTCGAAGAAGCGCCGGTAGTCCAGCTCGAAGCCGGCGGTCTGCCAGCGCGCCAGCCGGTAGTTCTGGTGCTCCAGGAGCTCGTCCAGGCGGTCAGGGTCGGCGTTCAGCTCGGCGAGCCTGGCGTCGATGGCGGCGGCGGGGACCCGGGCCAGCGAGCGGCGCAGCTCGGCGACCCGCGCACGCCGGCCGTCAGCGCCCTTGCGGTCGGAGGGCGTGACGACGGGCGCCGCGGCGAACGCGGCGGCCAGCTCGTCATCCTGCCCCGCCAGGATCACGCGGTAGCTGTCCGGCGCCACCGGGAACTCGTGCTCGTCGTAGCAGACCTTGAAGTGGTCGTCGCCGTCGCGCTCGACGCGCAGCTGGCCGTCCTCGAGGACCCGGCCGTAGTGGTCGGCCAGCACCGGCACCAGGATCCGGTTCTTCAGCTTGGCCTCAGGTGGGTCCCAGGACACGTCGAAATAGGACGCGTAGCGGCTGGAGGGCCCGTTCTCGAGGACGTCCCACCACCAGCGGTTGAGACGGCCCTCGATCGCCATGTGGTTGGGCACGATGTCAAGCACCTGGCCGAGGCCCGCCTCGGCCAGCGCCGCGATGAGCGCCCGGTGGCCCTCCTCGCCGCCCAGCTCGGCGTTGACGCGGGAGGGGTCGACGACGTCGTACCCGTGCCGGCTGCCGGGCAGCGCCTGGAGGTAGGGCGAGCAGTAAAGGTGACTGACACCCAGCTCCTTCAGGTACGGGGTGAGCGCCGCCGCCGCCTGGAAGCCGAAGTCGGCCGTCAGCTGGACGCGGTAGGTCGCCCGGATCCTACTCAACGCGCCTCAGCAGGATCAGCGAGCGGGCGCCCGCCGGAACCTTGACGCCCGCGGTGTAGAACCGCGGCAGGGGGTCGCCGGTGTCCAGGATGCGCATCCAGCGAGTCCCCCAGGGCGCCTTGGGCAGAGTGAACTCCAGGTTCTCGTGGTGCGCGTTGAAGATCAGGTAGAAGCTGTCGTCCCGAACCTGCTTGCCGCGCTGGTCCGGGGCGTCGATCTCGTCGCCGTTGAGGAAGACCGCCATCGACTTGGCGAAGCCGGCGTTCCAGTCGCGCTGCGACATCTGATGGCCGTCCGGTTTGAACCAGCCGATGTCGGCCAGCTGGCCCCGATAGCCGCGGCCCTTGAGCCAGCGCCGGCGCCGAAACACGGGGTGCTCGCGCCGGATCTGGATCAGCCGCGCGGTGAACAGCAGCAGACCCTCGTCGCGGTTCTCCCAGTCCACATAGGAGATCTCGTTGTCCTGGCAGTAGGCGTTGTTGTTGCCGCGCTGGGTGCGGCCAAGCTCGTCCCCGTGAACCAGCATCGGCACGCCCTGGGAGAAGAGCAGCGTGGCCAGCAGGTTGCGCTTCTGGCGCTCCCGCAGCGCGATGATCTCGGGATCCTCGGTGGGGCCTTCGATGCCGCAGTTCCACGACCGGTTGTGGCTCTCGCCGTCCTTGTTGTCCTCGCCGTTGACCGCGTTGTGCTTCTGGTTGTAGGAGACCAGGTCCTGCAGCGTGAAGCCGTCGTGCGCCGTGATGAAGTTGATGCTGGCGGTGGGCCGGCGCCCGCTCGTCTCGTACAGGTCGGAGGAGCCGGTGAAGCGGGAGCCGAAGTCGGGCATGGTCGCCGGCTCCCCGCGCCAGTAGTCGCGGACGGTGTCGCGGTACTTGCCGTTCCACTCCGACCAGAGGGGCGGGAAGTTGCCGACCTGGTAGCCACCCTCGCCGACGTCCCAGGGCTCGGCGATCAGCTTCACCTGGCTCAGGATGGGGTCCTGCTGGATCAGGTCGAAGAACGCGGACAGCCGGTCCACGTCGTGAAGCTCCCGGGCCAGGGTGGCCGCCAGGTCGAATCGGAAGCCGTCCACGTGCATCTCGAGCACCCAGTAGCGGAGGCTGTCCATGATCAGTTGGAGGACGTTCGGGTGGCGCATGTTCAGGCTGTTCCCGGTCCCCGTGTAGTCCATGTAGTAGCGCGCGTCATCCGCCATGACGCGGTAGTAGGCGGCGTTGTCGATGCCCCGCATCGAGAGCGTCGGTCCCAGGTGGTTGCCCTCGCCGGTGTGGTTGTAGACCACGTCCAGGATCACCTCGATCCCGCCCGCGTGCAGGTCCTTGACCATCTGCTTGAACTCCTGCACCTGCTCGCCCCGGCCGCCCGAGGAGCTGTACTCGTTGTGGGGGGCGAAGAAGCCGATCGAGTTGTAGCCCCAGTAGTTGCGGAGGCCGCGCTCGATCAGACCCCGGTCGTGGATGAACTGGTGCACAGGGAGCAGCTCGACGGCGGTCACTCCCAGCCTGTGGAAGTGGTTGATCGCCTCCGGAGAGCCGACGCCGGCGAAGCTTCCGCGCAGCTCGGGTGCCACGTCCGGGTGGCGGATCGTGAAGCCCTTGACGTGGGCCTCGTAGATGATCGTCTCGTTCCATGGGATCCGCGGCCGCCGGTCGTCGGCCCACTGGAAGTACGGGCTCACGACCACCGACTTCGGCACAAAGCGGGCGCTGTCCCGCCGGTTGGGCTGATCCTCGTCGGCGCCGACCTGGTAGGCGAAGACCGCGTCGTCCCAGCGGACCTGGCCCTCGATGGCCTTGGCGTAGGGGTCCAGCAGCAGCTTGGTCGGATTGCAACGGACGCCTCGCGCCGGGTCCCAGGGACCGTGCACGCGAAAGCCGTAGCGCTGGCCGGGCTGCACGTGGGGCAGGTAGGCGTGCCAGCAGTTGGCGTCCCGCTCGGGCAGGTCGGCGCACGTCTCCGTGCCCTCCTCGTCGAAAAGGCAGAGCTCTACGCGCTCGGCGACCTCAGAGAAGATGGAGAAGTTCGTCCCCGTTCCGTCGAAGGTGGCGCCGAGCGGGTAGGGCTGACCGGGCCAGACCTGCACCGCCTCTAAGCTACCGGGTTATTGGCGGGCGCACCTGAGGCTCAGAGTTGGGGGATTCCAGCCGGGTACCACGAGATCGACGGCACCTGGCGCGCATCCGACCCGGACACCGTGGCCGCGATCCTGGCCGCCATGCGGGCCGAGGGCCGGCGGCCGGCCCCGGCCGGGGTGCGCTGCCTCCCCCTGGGCACCCGGGCGCGGGTCAGCCAGCCCTCGGAGCTGCAGACCGAGGACGGCGCGAGGCTGGCCGTCCAGGATCGCCTGCCGGCGGGTCTGCCCGCCGGCTATCACCTCCTGCGCCGGCTATCCGACGGCGACGAAACCCGCCTGATCGTGAGCCCTCGCCGCTGCCGGCTGCCCCGGCGGCCTCGGGCCTGGGGCTGGGCGGTGCAGCTCTACGCGGTGCGCTCCGCATCGAGCTGGGGCTTCGGCGACCTGGGCGACCTGGCCCGGCTCGCCCGCTGGTCGCGCGGCCTGGGGGCGGGCGCCCTGCTGCTCAACCCTCTGCACTCAGCGGTGCCGGTGACGCCCCTGGAGCCGAGCCCGTACTTCCCATCCAGCCGCCGCTTCCGCAACCCACTCTTCATCCGTCTCGACGGCGAGCCGCCGGCCGCGGCGCGCCGCCTGAACCAGGCCCGGCTGATCGGCCGCGACCAGGTCTGGCGGCTGAAGGGGCGCGCCCTGGAGGCGCGCTGGAAGAGCTTCGGCGGCGACCCGGCCTTCGAGCGCTACCGGTCCGAGCAGGGCCAGGGCCTGCAGGACTACGCCACGTTCTGCGCAATCAGCGAGCGCCACGGGACGCCCTGGTCGGACTGGCCGGAGGGCCTGCGCCATCCCCGCTCGCCGCAGGTGACGCGCTTCAGGAGCGCGCACCCGGCCCGGGTCGGCTTTCACGAGTGGCTGCAGTGGCTGCTCGACCGCCAGCTGGCCGCCGCGGCGGGTGAGATCGACCTCATACACGACCTGGCCGTCGGCGTGCAGGCTGGGGGCGCGGACTCCTGGGCCTGGCAGGACATCCTGGCCCGCGGCATCGCGGTGGGTGCTCCTCCCGACCCCTTCCAGGCCGCCGGCCAGGATTGGGGCCTGCCGCCGTTCGATCCCTGGCGGCTGCGAGCGGCCGGCTACCAGCCCTTCATCGACACCTTGAGGGCCGCCTTCCGCCACGGGGCGGGCCTCCGCATTGACCACGTGATGGGACTGTTCAGGCTGTTCTGGATCCCGGCCGGGCGGGGGCCGGCGACGGGCGCGTACGTCAACTACCCCGCTTCCGACCTGCTTGACATCCTGGCCCTGGAGAGCTCGCGGGCCGGCGCCTACGTCGTCGGCGAGGACCTCGGCACGGTGGAGGACCGCGTTCGCAGCGAGCTGGCTCGGCGGCGCGTCATGTCCTACAAGGTGATGCTCTTCGAGGACAGGCCGCCCAGCAGCTACCCCCGCGACGCCATGGCCGCCATGAGCACCCACGACCTGCCCACCCTGGCCGGCTTGCTGGCCGGGAACGGCGAGAGCGAGCTCGGCGGCCGGCTGCGGGCGCACGCTGGAATCCAGCCGGGCATGAGCCTGGAGGACGCGATCGAGCGCGCCTACGCGGTTCTCGCCGGCAGCCCGTGCCGGCTGCTGATGGCCACCCTGGAGGACGCCCTGGGCGTGGCCGAGCAGCCCAACAAGCCGGGCACGACGGACAGCTGGCCGAACTGGTCCCTGGCACTCCCCGGCGGTCTGGAAGGGCTCGAGAGCGAGGAGCGGCCGCGGCGCCTGGCGGCGACCCTGCGATCGAGCCGGGTGCGAGGGCCCGGCCGCCCGTAAATTGAGGGGCGTGGGAGCGCACCACGTCCACCTCCTGACCCATGCCCGCTACCCGGGCATCGCCGACTACGGTCTCATCAGCGACTGTCACTCCTGCGCCCTCGTCAGCAAGTCGGCCTCGATCGACTGGTGCTGCGTGCCTCGCATCGACGCCGCCAGCTGCTTCGGCCGGCTGCTCGACTGGGACAACGGCGGCTACTGCGCGATCGAGCCCGCCAAGGGCGAGTTCAGCACGTACCGGACGTACGTGGACCAGACCATGGTCCTGCAGACCAACCTAGCCTCTGGCCAGGGTGAGGTCCGCATCTTCGACTTCTTCGCCATGCGGCAGGGCGGCCGGCTGGCCCCCTACCACCAGCTGATCCGGGTGGTCGAGGGCGTCCGGGGCCGGGTGGACCTGAAGCTCAGCGTCCGACCCCGTTTCGACTTCGGCGAGGTCAAGCCCTGGATCAAGCGCTTCGGAGAGCGCGCTTACGCGGCCATCGGGGGCGCCAACGGCCTTTTGATCAGCAGCGACGCGGAACTCGAGGGTCACGGCCACGACTTGCTGGCCGACTTCACGGTGCGGGCCGACGAGCGCGTCCGGCTCTCGATCCAGTACTTCCGGCCTGAGCAGCTGGACCGCGAGCCGCCGCATGTCCCGGAGCCAGAGCAGCTCGACCAGCGCCTCACCGAGACCCTCGAATGGTGGGTGAAGTGGGCGTCGGCGGTGCGGCTGGACGGGCCCGACGCCCCCAGCGTGACCCGCTCTGCGATCGTTCTGAAGGCCCTGAGCAACGCGCCGACCGGAGCCATCGCCGCCGCCGCCACCACCTCGCTCCCGGAGTGGATCGGGGGGAGCCGGAACTGGGACTACCGGTTCAGCTGGATCCGCGATTCCAGCTTCTCCGTCCGCTCCCTCGGCGATGTCGGGGTGACCAAGGAGGCCGACGGCTTCCGGCGCTTCATCCAGCGCAGCGCTGCCGGCAGCGCCAAGGACCTCCAGATCATGTACGGCGTGGGCGGCGAGCGCCGGCTCACCGAGGTCGAGCTCCCCAAACTCGAGGGCTACCAGGGATCGAAGCCGGTCCGCATCGGCAACCAGGCCGCCGAGCAGCTGCAGCTGGACGCCTACGGCGAGCTCGTCCTGCTGAGCTACCGCTGGCACCGCCGCGGCTACGCGCCGGACGACGACTACTGGCGCTTCCTGCTCGACCTGGTCGACACCGCCTGCGAGCGCTGGACCGAACCCGATCGGGGTATCTGGGAGATCCGGGGCCGGCCCCAGCACTTCGTCCACTCCAAGGCCCTCTGCTGGACGGCGGTCGACCTCGGCATCCGGCTGGCCGCCGAGTGCATGCGCAAGGCGCCGGTGCGCCGCTGGCGGAAGGTCGCCACGGAGATCCGGGAGGCCATCGACGACAAGGGCTACGACAAGAAGCGCGGCGTATTCGTGCAGTCCTTCGGTTCCAGGAACCTGGACGCCGCGCTGCTCCTGCTGCCGAGCGCGCTCTTCGTGGACTACCTGGACGAGCGGATGGTGCGAACGGCTCGAGCCATCGGCCAGGACCTGGAGCGGGACGGCCTGGTGGTGCGCTACCGCACCGAGAAGGTGGCCGACGGGATGGCCCAGTCCGAGGGCACCTTCCTGGCCTGCACCTTCTGGCTGGCCGAGTGTCTCGCCCGCCAAGGCGAGCTCGAGCAGGCCAGGGAGCTGTTCGACCGGGCGGCGGGCACCAGCAACGACCTGGGCCTCTATTCCGAGGAGTACGACTCCCAGGCGCAGCTCATGCTAGGAAACTTCCCGCAGGGGCTCACCCACCTCTCCCATATCGCGGCGGCAGTGGCCCTGGCCGACGTCGGGCACGTGGGCGCCTAGGTCCAGTAGGGCTTGACTTCGATAGGTAATGTGCTAGTCTTGCTGTAGGTTTTTCTATCATGCACGAACAAAATCCCCGCGAGGTGCACAGAGAGGAGCGGACGGTAGGTGGTCCCCAAGACCGGCCGGGCCTGGAACGGGAGCGGGAGGTCTACCGCGAGGAGCGCGTGGCCCTGGCGCCCTACAACTACCGGGCCGTCCAGATCACCTGGTTCGTCTTCGGCCTGATCAATGCCCTGATCGGGATCCGCTTCCTGCTCAAGATGCTGGGGGCGTCTCCTCAGGCCGCCTTCGTCTCGTTCATGTACGGCGTCACGGGGCCGCTGGTGGCCCCCTTCCGGGGCATCTTCCCCGACAACGGCCAGGGCTTCTACATCTTCGAGCCGGCGTCGCTGGTCGCCATCGTGGTGTACCTGCTGCTGGGCTGGGGGATCGTGGCGCTCATCCGGATCGCCACCGCGCCCAAGGGCCCCGGCCGCGCTCTCTAGCGAAAACTAGCCCGTCGCGCCGACGAGTACGATTCGAATGTGATCGACGCGCGCTCCCGGCTGCAAGGCACCGCACTCGAGTTCTACCGGTTGGAGGCGGTCCAGGAGGCCGGCCTGGGCGACATCGGCCGGCTCCCGATGACGATCCGGATCCTGCTCGAGATGCTGGTCCGCGACGGCACGGACGAGGCCAGCGTCAGGGCCCTGGCCCGCTGGCCGGAGCCGCCCCCGCCCGGGGCCGAGGTCCCTTACAAGCCCGCCCGGGTCCTGCTCCAGGACTTCACCGGCGTGCCCGCGGTGGTGGACCTGGCGGCCATGCGCTCGGCCATGGAGCGGGCCGGCCAGGACCCCAGCCGGATCGACCCCGAGGTCCCGGCGGACCTGGTGATCGACCACTCGGTCCAGGTCGACGTCTTCGGCCAGGTGGCGGCCTACCACGACAACATCGAGCGCGAGTACGAGCGGAACAGCGAGCGCTACGCGCTCCTGCGCTGGGCCCAGCAGGCGTTCAACAACTTCACGGTGGTGCCCCCCGGTATGGGCATCTGCCACCAGGTCAACCTGGAGCACCTGAGCCGGGTGGTCCAGGTCCGCGACGGCGTGGCGATCCCGGACACCCTGGTCGGGACCGACTCGCACACCACCATGGTCAACGGCCTGGGCGTGCTGGGTTGGGGCGTGGGCGGCATCGAGGCCGAGGCCTGCATGCTCGGCCAGCCCATGTACCTGCCGGCCCCCATCGTGCTCGGCGTCCGCTTTCTGAACGCCCTACCGACGGGCGCCACCGCCACCGACCTCGTGCTGACGCTCACCCAGATGCTTCGGGCGCACGGCGTGGTCAACAAGTTCGTTGAGTTCTGCGGCGACGGCCTCTCGAGCCTGACTGTGGCCGACCGGGCCACCATGTCGAACATGTGCCCCGAGTACGGGGCCACCTCCGCTCTGTTCCCGGTTGACGAGCAGACGCTGCGCTACCTGGAGATCACTGGGCGCTCGCGCGACCACATCGAGCTGGTCGAGCGCTACACCAAGGAGCAGGGGATCTTCCGAACCGACGGGCATGCCACTCCGCAGTTCAGCGAGCTGCTCGAGCTGGACCTGGCGGCGGTCGAGCCCAGCCTGGCCGGCCCCAAGCGGCCGCAGGACCGGGTCTCGCTCCCCAATGTCTGGGAGAGCTTCCACGCCGTCTTCGCGAGCAACGAGGCAAACGGCGGCGAGCACGAGCCCGACCTCGGCCGGTTCAAGGCCGAGGGCGGCGCCACGGACGCCACCCGCAAGCGGGGCGAGCGCGACGCGATGCGCGCCAGCACCGCCGTCGCGACCCGGTCCGAAGCGGGAGTCCGCAACGGCTCGGTGGTGATCGCGGCGATCACCAGCTGCACCAACACATCCAACCCGTCCGTGATGATCGCGGCCGGGCTGCTGGCCAAGAAGGCCGCCGCCGCCGGCCTGACGGTTCCGCCCTTCGTGAAGACGTCGCTGGCCCCCGGCTCGCGCGTGGTCACCGACTACCTGAAGCAGGCCGGGCTGATGGAGCCGCTGGAGAAGCTCGGCTTCTTCCTGGTCGGCTACGGCTGCACCACCTGTATCGGGAACTCTGGACCGCTGGCCACGCCCGAGGTCGAGCAGGAGGTGCAGGACGGCGATCTGAACGTGGTGGCGGTCCTATCCGGCAACCGCAACTTCGAAGCCCGGATCCATCCGCTGGTGCGCGCCAGCTACCTCGCCTCGCCGCCCCTGGTGGTGGCCTACGCGCTCGCCGGCAACGTCCAGAAAGACCTGACCGAGGATCCGCTGGGTCAGGACCAGGCCGGCAAGCCAGTCTATCTGAAGGACATCTGGCCGAGCAACGAGGAGATCCAGGAGACGGTCGCGAGCGCGGTCCACAAGGAGATGTTCGACCGCGAGTACGCCACGATCTACGACGGCGACGAGCACTGGCAGCGGATGGAAGCGCCGACCGGCAAGAGCTACGCCTGGGACCCCCAGTCGACGTACGTGCAGGAGCCGCCCTACTTCGAAGGCCTGTCCACCGAGCCGGAGCCGCCGCGCGACTTCGAGGGGGCCCGCGTGCTGGTCGCGGTGGCCGACTCGGTCACGACCGACCATATCTCGCCCGCCGGCAGCATCCCCGCCGACAGCCCGGCCGGGCGCTACCTGATCGACAAGGGCGTTCAGAAGGTGGACTTCAACAGCTATGGCGCCCGGCGCGGCAACCACGAGGTGATGATGCGGGGTACGTTCGCCAACATCCGGCTCCACAACGAGCTCGCGGGTCGGGAGGGCTTCTGGACGACCCACCAGCCGTCCGGCGAGCAGATGACGATCTTCGACGCCGCCGAGCGGTACCGCGCCGACGGCGTCCCCCTGATCGTCCTGGCCGGCAAGGAGTACGGGGCCGGCTCCTCGCGCGACTGGGCTGCCAAGGGCCCCCTCCTGCTGGGCGTGCGGGCGGTGATCGCTGAGTCGTACGAGCGCATCCACCGGTCGAACCTGGTCGGCATGGGGATCCTTCCGCTCCAGTTCAAGGACGGCGAGTCCAGGCAGTCGCTGGGGCTCACCGGCAAGGAGGAGTTCAGCATCCGGGGGCTCACGGCCGGACTCGAACCCCGCCAGGAGCTGGAGGTCGAGGCGAAGGGAGAGGACGGGGCCAAGACCTTCCAGGTCACCGCCCGGTTGGACAACGAGACCGACGTCGAGTACCTCGCCCACGGCGGCGTGCTGTCGCTCGTCCTCCGCCACAAGCTGGCCCCAGCCTGAGGGCGCTCACAAGCTGGGGTAGCTGACTCTTCTTATTTCTGGCCAGCCTAAAGCTCGGTTGCACCGGCGCGCTGGTCGGGATCGCGATCGGAGGGACGTTAGGGGGTTGGAGCCACCGGAGATCTAGCCTTCCAGCTCCTGGCGGACCAGCCGGGCTCCCTCCGCCAGCGCCCTGAGCTTGGCGAAGGCCAGCCACCGGGGCGTCTCCCAGAAGCCGCAATCGGGCACGGCCCAGAGGCGGTCGGCCGGGACCTGCCGGAGGGCGGCGCGGAGGCGGCCGGCAACGTCCTCGGGGCGCTCGCGGTGGAAGGACTTGACGTCGACCACCCCGGCGCCCAGCGCTTGGGGCAGCTCCGCCTGGGCCCACAGATCGATCTCGGACATCTCGCGGTTCGCGAACTCGAGCAGGATCACGTCGGCGCGGGCGTCGCGGAGGTGGGGCAGGATCACCTCGTAGGAGCGAGCCGACTGGGGCCGGCCGCGCAGGTTCCCGAAGCAGACGTGGAGCAGCACCGTGGCGCCCTCCAGCCCGGCCACGGTCTCGTTGAACAGGCGCACCCCGTCCGCCGGGTCGGCCCAGTAGGCCGAGTACGACGGCTCGTCCACCTGGACGAAGCCGCAGCCGGCGGCGACCAGCGCCCGCAGCTCCGCGTTGACGATGCCAGCCAGGTCGGCCGCCAGTTCCTCGCGGCCCGTGTAGCCCTCGCCGGCCCGGATGGCGTTCGTGAGCGTGAGCGGCCCGGCGATGGCGACCTTCACCGCGCGTTCAGTCCTGGAACTGGCGAACTGGTACTCCTCCACGCCGCCCAGCCCGCCGGGTGCCGCAAGCGGGCCGGTCGCCTCGTAGACCGGCGTCGAGTCGTAGAGGTAGGGCCCGAGCCGGCGGTGCGGCGGCGTCTCGCGCAGGCCGGTCAGGCGCTGGTAGAAGCCCATGATGAAGTCGTGGCGGCGCACCTCGCCGTCGCTGACGACGTCCAGTCCCGCCCGCTCCTGGTCGGAGATGGCGGTGGCGGAGGCGTCCTCGACGGCCTCTTTGATGTCGGTCTCGCCGTACTCGCCGCGGCCGATGTGCTCGAGCGCGGTCAGGTACCAGCCGGGCAGCGCGTAGCTGCCGATGGTGGCGGTCGGTATGAGCGGAAGCTCCACGCCGCCCTGATTCTCGGCGATGCGGGGCCGGCCTAGGCGGTGAAAGAAGCTCTCTCCCCCTTGTGGCGAGGGCGATTTCAAGGGATCAGCGCAACACCTGCTTGATCGGACTCCCTTGAGAGTAATCGGCCGAGGGCCTGA
>DHIW01000039.1:20821-32085 GCA_002404015.1 Chloroflexi bacterium UBA4736 | reverse complement strand
ATGTCATAGAAGCGTCCACAAGGGTGAGGGAGGTGCAGTAGGGAGATCCGAACCTCTCAGACTTGGGCCTCCAGGCCCATTGCAGCCACTCGGCGGCGCACCGTGGCTAGGGCGTCGTCCACTCGGCGCGCGTCGTCACCAATGCAGCGGATGACCAGCTCCTTCGTCTCGAAGTTGGGGTAGGAGCCGATCGAAACGTCCGGGTGCGACTCTTCCAGCTCGCGCATCACCGGGTAGAAGCGGGCTTCGACCGCGAACTGGAAGCGCAGCTCCTTGACCACGGCGCCGGCCCGGCCGGTCAGGAACTCCGGCTCGAGCTCCTCGGTGAAGATGCCCTTCAGCTCCAGCGGGACGCCGGGCAGTACGAACAGCCTGGTCCCATCCACCTGGTAGAGCAGCCCCGGGGCCATGCCCCGGCGGTTCTCGAACACGTGCTCGGGGCCGGCCGGGATCCGGGCCATCCGGAGGTTGCCCTCGGAGACCTGGGCCGTCTCCAACAGCCCAGCCTCGGCCATGCGCCGCACCCGCCGTTCGATCTTGGCTTTGACGGTTTCCTCGATGACCAGCTCCCGGCCGAGGGCCGCGGCCACGGCCCCAAAAGTGCGGTCGTCGGGGGTGGGGCCCAGGCCGCCGCAACAGAAGACGGCGTCCAGTTCGGGGTCCGCCAGGTCGCGGCGAAGCGTCTCGACGATGTCGCCCTCGCGATCCCTGATCGTCGTGATGCGCTTGAGCGGGTAGCCGAGCAGGCGCAGGCGCTCCGCCAGCCAGTGGGAGTTGGTGTCGAGGGTGAAGCCGGCCAGCAGCTCATCGCCGATGGCGACGATCGATGAGGCCACGAACCGGTTATAGCAGCCTCTCAGGAACCGCTTAGCCGAGTCTCCCTAGAATGGGTCGGCTCTTGATAGAGGTCCAGGGTCTCACCAAGTACTACGACGAGCGCGCGGCGATCGTCGACGTGACCTTCTCCGTTCCCCGCGGACAGGTTCTCGGCTTCCTCGGCCCCAACGGCGCCGGCAAGTCGACGACCATGCGCATCCTCACGGGGTACCTGGCGGCCAGCGGCGGGCGAGCCTCGATCGCCGGCCACGACGTCTTCCAGCAGTCGCTGGAGGTGCGCCGCCGGGTCGGCTACCTGCCCGAGCTGACCCCGCTGTACAACGAGATGCGGGTGGATGGCTACCTGGCGTTGATGTGCCGCCTCCGCGGCGTTCCGCGTGGCCGCCGCCGGGACCGGATCGACTCCGCGATAGAGTCCTGCGGCCTCACCGAGCGGCGCCGGGACATCATCGGCCGCCTCTCCAAGGGGCTCCGGCAGCGGGTCGGGCTGGCCCAGGCCGTCGTGCACGACCCGGACGTCCTGATCCTGGACGAACCGACCTCGGGCCTGGATCCGGGTCAGACGCGGGAGACGCGCGACCTGATCGCACAGCTGGGACGCCAGCACACGGTGATCCTCTCCAGCCACATCCTGCCTGAGGTGAGCGCCACCTGCGAGCGGGTGGTGATCATCAACCAGGGCCGCCTGGTGGCCGACGACACTCCTTCCAACCTCGGCCGTCGCCTGTCCGCTGACCGGGCGCAGCAGGTCGAGGTCACCGTCACAGGCGGACGGTCCGAGGTCGAGAAGGCCGTCGCCACCGTGAAGGGATTGGACAGCGTCCAGGTCACCTCGCTCGACGGCGGGGCCGAGCAGCTGGTGCTGGTCACCGGGAAGCGTGAGGACCTGCAGAAGGCGCTCGCCAAGGCCCTGGTCAGCGCCGACCTGGGCATCCGGGAGCTACACTCGCGGACCCTGAGCCTGGAGGACATCTACCTCGAGTTGACGACCGAGGAGGTGGCAGCCGGTGGCTGAGGATTCGCCGCGGCCCAAGCCGCGCCGGCGGCGAGCCGCGAAGCCGCGCACCGTCGTGGAGAGCGCCTCCCCCGCCGTTCGGACCTCTCGCCGCCGGCCAGCGCGGCCGGCCGCGGTGGCTGCTTCGCCGGCGGTCCCGGTCGCGGTCGCTGCCGAAGCGCGTGAGGCGCCGGCGCTGCGCCGGACTGGCACCGGGGCCTACGAGTGGATCTGGCGGACCGGGCTGCTCAACGTCGGCTCGATCGCACGTCGCGAGCTGGGCGCGTTCTTCGTGTCGCCGATCGGCTATGTCATCGGGGCGATCATCATCATTCCTGTTGCCCTCTTCGGCTACATCGGCCAGCTGGCGACCCAGAGCCCGCTCTCGATGTCGGGGGTCTTCGCCTGGGTGACCTACCTCTCGGTCCTGATGATCCCGCTCTTCACCATGCGCCTGCTGGCGGAGGAGCGCCGGAGCGGGACGCTCGAGCTGCTCCTCACCTCGCCGGTTCGAGACTGGGAGCTGGTGGTCGGCAAGTGGCTGGGCGCCCTGCTCTTCTACCTCGCGATCACCGCTTTCCTGGGCGTCTTCCTGGTCCTCATGTACGTCTACCAGCCTCTGCGGGCCGACATCCGCGTGTTGGGGATGACGGTCCACGTGGCGAACCTCGACTACGGCACGATCCTCACCGGCTACGTGGGCCTGATCCTGGCCGGCGGGGCCTACATCGCGATCGGCATCCTACTCTCGAGCCTGACGTCCAACCAGATCATCGCGGCCTTTGCCGCCTTCGTAGTGCTGATCGTCCTCCACTACGGGATGGCCTTCCTCTCCAGCGTCGCGGCCGAACCCTATCGGACCATCTTCGACTACGCCGGCGGCAACAACCGCTACCTGAGCTTCGGCCAGGGCCGCTTCGTGCTCAAGGATGTCCTCTACTTCGTGACCCTGATAGTGGGCGGGCTCTTTCTGACGACCCGCGTCCTCGAATCGAGGAAGTGGCGGTGAACAAGGTGGAGCGCCGCCTCGCGATCCTCTGTGCCATCGCCGGCGTCGTCCTCCTGATCATCGCGGCCAGCCTGGTGGCAATCCAGGGCCGGGTCACGCAGGGCGCTGGCTACAGCCTGATCGCGGGGGTGGCACTGCTGATCGGCTACGCGATCCTCGACCCCACCGCGATCACGGACCTCTTCCGCAGCCGGCAGGCGCGATTCGGCTCGCTGAGCGTGATCGTCACGGCCGTCGTGCTGGGCATCCTAGTGATGGTCAACGTGATCGCCTCTCGGGGCGACCAGGCGGCCGACCTGACCAAGTCCGGGCTCTACACGCTGGCGCCCCAGTCGGCGCTCGTTGCCCGCAAGCTGGATTCCGACCTGGTCGTCACCGGCTTCTTCCGGCCCGACGAGACCAGCAGCCAGCAGTCCGTGGCCGACCTCTTGGCGCTGTACCGGCAGCAGTCCCCGCACGTGAAGGTGACGTACGAGGACCCGGACAAGAACCCGGTCAAGGCCACCCGGCTGGGCGTCACGATCCCGGGCAGCGTGGTTCTCGAGTACAAGTCCAAGACTCCGATCGTCCTGACACTGGCCTCCGAGACGGAGTCCGACTTCACCGCCGCGATGCTGAAGCTGGAGTCGAACCGGACGCCGATCATCTGCTGGGCCTCAGGTGAGGGCGAGAGGGACCTGAAGGAGCTGAACCAGGTCTTCGGCTACTCGGCGGCGGCCGCGGAGATGCAGAACCAGAACTTCAAAGTCCAGGACCTACTGCTCTCGCAGCAGGCGGCGGTTCCCCCCGAGTGCGACGTGGTGGCCATCGTGGCAATCCAGAAGCCGCTCAGCGCCGCCGCCGCCAGGTCCCTGAGCGCCTACCTGGACGGCGGCGGCAAGCTCCTGGTGGCCGCGGACCCCTGGATCGTCGACCCCGCCGCGGTGCCCTCCCTAAATGCCGTCCTCCAGCCCTACGGCGTCACGTTCGACGGTGGCCTGGTGGTCGAGCCGGACGCCGCCCATGCGGCCAGCAACGATCCCACCACCCCGGTCGTCTTCGACTACGGCAACTCGCCGATCACCAAGGACCTGGCCAAGCAGTTCAGCTTCTTCCCCCAGTCGACCGCGCTGGTCGGTACGGCGACGGGGGGCATCACCGGCGTCCAGGTCGCCCAGACCACCCCGATCGCCTTCGACATCGTGAATCCGCGGGATAGCCTCACCCGGCAAGCGGCGGATAAGGAGGGGCCCTTCACCATGATGGCGACGCTCGAGAAACCGCCGCTGGTGGGCAGCAGCAACGTCAAGGCGATGCGCATCGTGCTGGTCGGAACCTCGGCCATCGCCGAGAACCGAGCTCTGCCGCCCAGCGCCAACGGCCAGAACGACCGCCTGCTCCTCGGCTCACTCGACTGGTTGACGCAGCAGGAGGACCTGATCGCAGTGGCCGCCAAGCCCTCGGCAGCCAGCCCGCTCTCCCTGACCGAGGAGCAGCTGCGCTTCAACGAGGTCTTCACGCTGGGCCTGCTGCCCGCCCTGGTCATCCTGGTCGGCGTCGGGGTCTGGATGAGCCGCCGGCGTTCCTTCACGGGCTAGATTCCCGTGGTCTCCTGGAAGTCGGGGCTTGTCCTGCTCGCCTTGCTGGTCGGGCTCGGCATCTACGCCTACCAGTCGCGCCCGCAGCCGGCGCCCCTGGTGCCCGCCTTCGTCCCCTGCGGGTTGCTGGACAGCACGAGCATCACGATCCAGGGCCCCAGCCGGACGCTCGAGATCACCCGACCGACCCCCAGCGACCCCTGGCAGATCCAGCAGCCCGTCAAGGCGACCGGCGACCCCACCGCCATCTCTACCCTGGTGGGCGCGATCGACTCCGTGAAGATCCTGAACACCCTCAAGAACGTCCAGCCACCGGCGTTCTACGGACTTGACCGGCCGCGCGAAGTCCTGACCTGTCGCGTTACGAGCGGCGCGTCGTTTACCCTATCGATCGGCAACCAGAGCTTCGACAGCTCCGGCTACTACGCTCAAAGGGGCGCTGACAGCCGGGTCTACGTCATATCCAGCGTCGAGGTCGATTCCTTCGACAAAGCGCTGGCCGAGCCTCCGGTGCAGCCGGCCCCGGGTTCCAGTCCCAGCGCATAGTCGATAACGGGTTAGAGAGGGTGCGGAGATGAGTCCGAACGTTGTCCTGTGGGCGGTCGCCGGCGGTGCCGTCGCCGTCCTGTTCGCCGGCCTGCTGATCGTGCTGGTGATGCGGCAGCCACGGGGCAACGACCGGATGATCGAGATCGCCGCGGCCATCCAGGAGGGGGCGTCCGCCTACCTCAACCGCCAGTACCTGGTGATCGGGATTATCGGAGTCGTCGTCGCGATCGTGATCGGCGTCGCGATCAACCCGATCACGGCGGTCCTCTACGTCGTCGGCGCGGCACTGTCCGCGGCCGCCGGCTACGTCGGCATGAACGTCTCGGTCCGCTCCAACCTCCGAACCGCCGAAGCCGCGCGGGGCGGGCTGAACAAGGCGATGTCGATCGCGTTCCGGGGCGGTGCCGTGACCGGCTTCATGGTGGTCGGCCTGGGGCTGCTGGGAGTCTCCCTCAGCTACTTCGTCACCCACAACCTGGACGCCCTGGTCGGCCTCAGCTTCGGCGCCAGCCTGGTGTCCGTCTTCGCCCGCCTGGGCGGCGGCATCTACACGAAGGCGGCCGACGTCGGCGCCGACCTGGTCGGCAAGGTCGAGGCCGGCATCCCCGAGGACGACCCCCGCAACCCGGCGGTGATCGCCGACAACGTGGGCGACAACGTTGGCGACTGCGCCGGGATGGCCGCCGACCTCTTCGAGACCTACGCCGTGACGATGGTCGCCGCCATGCTGCTGGGCTCGCTGCTCTTCCACAGCTCGGTCGGCTGGGTGGCCTACCCGCTGATGCTGGGCGCGATCTCGATCGTGGGGTCGATGGTGGGCGCCCTCGCCGTGCGCGTCTACTTCCCGCGCTGGATCATGGGCGGCCTCTACGTGGGCCTGATCGTGTCGGCGCTGATCGCGCTGGCCGGCTTCTACTTCGTCACCAACTACTTCATCGACCAGGGCTGGCTGGCCGGCGCCGTCAAGGGCGGCGTCAACGACCCCCACAACCTGTTCTGGGCGGGGGTCGTGGGGATCGTCATCACGATCCTGATCGTGGCCATCACCGAGTACTTCACGGAGACCCGCTACCGGCCGGTCCACCTGATCGCCAACCAGTCGGTGACGGGCCACGCGACCAACATCATCGCCGGCTCCGCGATCGGCATGATGGCGACCGCCCTGCCGGTCGTCGCGATCGCCGTCGGGATCCTCTTCAGCTACAACCTGGGCGGCCTCTACGGGATCGCGATCGCGGCCGTCGCGCTGCTGTCGATGACGGGCATCGTGGTCGCGATCGACGCCTACGGTCCGATCACCGACAACGCCGGCGGCATCGCCGAGATGGCCGAGCTGCCCGAAGAGGTGAGGGCGATCACCGACCCGCTGGACGCGGTCGGTAACACCACCAAGGCGGTAACCAAGGGCTACGCGATCGGCTCGGCCGGGCTGGCCGCGCTGGTGCTCTTCGCCTCCTACACCCAGGAGCTGGACAAAGCCGGCCACCACCAGACCTTCAGCCTGACCGACCCCCAGGTCATCGCGGGCCTCTTCCTCGGCGGCATCCTGCCGTTTCTGTTCGGCTCACTGGCCATGCTCGCCGTCGGCCGGGCGGGCGGCCTGGTCGTGGAGGAGGTGCGCCGCCAGTTCCGCGAGATTCCGGGGATCATGGACGGCACCGCCAAGCCCGAGTACGGTCCGGCTGTCGCCATCGTGACCTCGGCGGCCCAGCGGGAGATGATCCTGCCCGGGCTGATCCCGGTCATCGCCCCTCTCGCCGTCGGCTTCATCCTCGGCCCAAAGGCGCTGGGCGGAATGCTGATCGGGGCCATCGTGACCGGCCTGTTCCTGGCCCTGTACATGACGAGCGGCGGCGCGGCCTGGGACAACGCCAAGAAGTACATCGAGGAGGGCAACCTCGGCGGCAAGGGCTCCGAGGCGCACAAGGCGGCGATCACCGGAGACACCGTGGGCGACCCTTACAAGGACACCGCGGGCCCCGCCATCAACCCCATGATCAAGGTCATCAACATCATCGCGATCCTGATCGCAGGCGCGGTCGCCTCGAACTACCTCATTAGATAAAAGGGGGCTCGGGTAGATTCCCTCCCCCTTGTCTTGTGGGGAGGGTGAGGGTGGGGGTCCTAATCGGAGCCTGGCAGTGGAGACTTGGCCGGTTCGAAAAGGTACCCCCTCCCCGACCCTCCTTCGGTTCAAGGAGTCGTTGCAACACCCCGAGATCTAGGAGTGTTTTGCAATGCCCGGTCTGCCGCTGAGTCGTGAGCTTCGACGTCAGTTCTGGTTGTTGATCCGAGCCGGCCTCCTACGGAAACAGGCGGCGGTCGCTTTGGGGCTCAACGAAGATACCGGGAAGGCGTGGTTCAAGCAGGCTGGCGGAGTGGTCCCTGCCTACGTCACCGCACCATCCAGCAATCGCTACCTGTGCTTCGCGGAGCGAGAGGAGATCCATGCTGGCGCCCAGCACGGCGACTCCATCCGCCGCATCGCCAAGAGCCTGGGCCGAGCGCCCTCGAGCGTGCTCCGGGAACTGGGGCGCAACATGAA
Source organism: Chloroflexi bacterium UBA4736 (assembly GCA_002404015.1). GTDB lineage: Bacteria > Chloroflexota > Dormibacteria > Dormibacterales > Dormibacteraceae > UBA4736. Next base: position 24,574 of record DHIW01000039.1, on the reverse strand, counting down.
GGACCAATACCGGGCTCAGTCCCTCCCTCAAGGGCCGCTGAGCCGGGAGAGAGAGCTGCCCTTGGACTACCGACCGAGCCTGGCTCAGCGCCGTGCCGACCTCAAGGCTGGCCGGCCCAAGCCGGCCAAACTGGCCACCAACCCGCTCCTGCGCGAGCTCGTCGAGGCCAAACTGAGGGAGCGGCTGAGCCCGAAGCAGATCGCTGCCGAGCTGCGCTCTGAGTTCCCCGACGACCCGGAGATGTGGGTGTCACACGAAGCTATCTACCAGTCGATTTACGTTCAAGGCAGAGGCGGCCTGCGCCGGGAGCTGGCCCTCTGCCTGCGGACTGGGCGCGGCCTCCGCAAGCCCAGGCGGAAGCCTGATGAACGTCAGCAACGGATTCCCGGCATGGTCAACATCAGCGAACGTCCAGCTGAGGTCGAGGACCGATCGGTGCCCGGGCACTGGGAGGGCGACCTGCTCCTGGGCAAGAACGGCAAGTCCGCCATCGGCACCCTGGTAGAACGCTCAACTCGCTTCGTGATGCTCCTCCACCTGCCCAAAGGACACGGCGCTCTGGAGGTCCAGAAGGCGATGATCGCGGCTACCCAGCGGCTACCCCAAACGCTCTGGAAGTCGTTGACCTGGGACCAGGGCATCGAGATGAAGCGGCACGCCGAAATCAAGATCGCGACCGGTCTCGACATCTACTTCTGCGACCCGGCCAAGCCCTGGCAGCGGGGCTCCAACGAGAACACCAATGGCCTGCTCCGCCAGTACTTTCCCAAGGGCACCAACCTCAGCCTCCACGGAGCCGAGTACCTCGAGTTCGTGTCCGCCCAGATGAACCGTCGACCCCGCCAGACACTGGGCTGGCTGCGCCCCGCTCAGGCCCTCGGCCGATTACTCTCGACGCCGTCGGAACCAGCGGGTGTTGCGCCGACCGCTTGAATCCACCCTCCCCACACGGGGGAGGGAGTTTCTTAGAGTGGGTTGGTGGACGACTACTCGAAGGAGATCCAGGACCTCGAGGCGCAGATCGAGCAGCTTCAGGAGGCCGAAGGCGACAAGCAGGTCATCCACGACTTCCAGGTCCAGCTCGACATCCTGCAGGCCCTGTACCGGCAGGCCGTGGCGCTGCTCAGCTCAGGGCTGGACGACGAGGATCTCCGGCACCGGCTCATGACCCGGGGCTACGGGGCCTGGAACCTCGACAACGTGTACGCGTTCGTGTACGACACGGCGGTCGACCTGCCCGACGAGGCCAGCCGCTCGTTCGCGGGCGAGATCAAGAGCGCCGATTTCGGCTCGCTGCTTGCGGGTTAGCCAAACGGCGGTGGGTCGCTCCAGGTTTGGCTCAACCGGACCCGGCTTCGGGCGATCAACCGGTAGAGGGGACCGGCGCCCGGCAGCAGCCAGAGGCGGCCCAGGATTGACCACCCGCCGCCCATCGCCCGGCCGATCGCAGCCACGGCCCGCGGGCCGGCCAGCCGGCGGCCGCCAGGCTCGAGCGCCCAGAGCGATGCCTCCACCTCCGCGGCGCTGAGGCCGTACCGCTCCAGCGCGCCTGGTTCCTGATTGGCGATCGCCGACACCCGGCCGGCGGGCGCGTGCTCCACCGCGAAGCGCGCACAGCGAGTGCAAAAGCCTCAGGTGCCGTCGAAGAGGACGATCAGCGGCTCGGACCCCATCGCCGACGACACTAAACTGCACGGCACATGAGCTGGTCGGCTTCCGAGCTGCCGGAACGCTACAACGCCAGCACGATCCTGGACGCGAACCTCGAGGCAGGCCGCGGCGGCAAGCCCGCCCTCCTGGGCGCCGGTGGCAGCGTCACCTACGAGCAGCTCTACCGCCTGACGTGCCAGTCGGCCCGCACCTTCCGGGAGCACGATGTGCGGCGCGAGGAGCGCATCCTGCTCGTGCTGGACGACTCGCCCACCATGGTTGCCGCCTTCTGGGGGGCGATCCGGATCGGCGCCATCCCGGTGCCCGTGAACCCGCTGCTCCAGCACAGCGAGGACTACGACCACTACATCGACGACTCACTGGCCAGGATCGTGTTGGTCGACGACTCCACGGCTGAGAAGGTGGGAGCGGCGGTCGCCAGGGCGGCGGAGCCTCCGCGGCTCCTGCACCACGATCCCTTCCAGGGCGCGGACGCTTCGCCTCTGGAGCCGACCCCCACCCGGCGCGATGACATGGCGTTCTGGCTGTACAGCTCCGGATCCACCGGCAAGCCGAAGGCTGTGGTCCACCTCCAACACGACATCGCCTTCACGTGCCGGACCTACGCCGAGCAGGTCCTGGGCATCCGGGAGCCGGACGTCACCTTCTCGACCACGAAGCTCTTCCACGCTTACGGCCTTGGCAACGGGCTCAGCTTTCCGCAGTGGGTGGGCGCTACCGCGGTGCAGCTCAGCGGCCGTCCCACTCCGCCGGCGGTTCTGCAGGCCATCGCCGACCGCCGGCCGACGCTGTTCTTCAGCGCGCCGACTCTTTACAACGCGCTGCTCAACCACCCGGACTTCGGCGCTGCCGACCTGTCCAGCATCCGGCACTGCGTCTCGGCCGGGGAATCCCTGCCGGCCGAGGTCTGGCGGCGCTGGAAGGAGCGGACCGGGCTGACGATCCTGGACGGGATCGGCTCGACCGAGATGCTCCACATCTACTGCAGCAATCGGATCGACGACGTGCGGCCGGGATCGTCGGGAAAGGCCGTGCCCGGCTACGAGATGAAGATCCTCGACGAGCTGGGCCAGCCGGTGGCTGTTGGAGAGGCGGGCGACCACTACGTGCGCGGCGACTCGGCCCTGGCCCTGTACTGGGCCCAGCACGAGAAGACCAAGCAGAGCCTGCTGGGCGACTGGTTCTTCAGCGGCGACCGCTACCGGCAGGACGCGGACGGCTTCTACTGGTACGAGGGACGCTCCGACGACATGATCAAGGTCTCCGGCCTGTGGGTCTCACCGATGGAGATCGAGGCGGTCCTGATCGAGCACCCCGCGGTCGCCGAGAGCGCGGTGGTCGGCTTCGACCACGCGGGTTTCACCAAGATCCGGGCCTTCGTGATCCCGAAGGACGCGGTGCCGTCGCCCGCGCTGGCGGCCGAGCTGCAGGAGCACTGCAAGTCCCGGCTGCAGCGCTTCCAGTACCCGCACTTCGTCGAGTTCGTCGACGACCTGCCGCGCACCGTCACCGGCAAGATCCAGCGCTACAAGCTGCGCGCGCAGGCCGCGGAGACGGCGTCGGTCTGATCCAGCGGGCCGCCTCGTTCCTGCTCGCTCTCCGCGCTGGGCTCGCCCTCGGCCTACTCGCGTTCGTGAGCCGCCTGCCGGCCGACTACCAGCCGATGAACCAGGTGTACGTCCCCATCCTCCTGGGTGTGATCGGGGTGGTGTTCCTCGGCTATGCCGCCCTGGCCCTCGGCGCCGCCTATCGCGTCACCCAACCGGGCGGTGGCTGGCGGATGGCGTCCGCGGTCCTGGTGCTGGACCTGGTGCTGCTGATCGCCTGGCGGGGACAGCTGGGCCTGTTCGGTGAGCTTCCGCTGGCCGCCGTCACCCTGGGCACGCTGGCCTGCCTGACCTACCCGCTGTGGGCCACTCGGCCAGCAGGCCGTTGAAAAAGGAATCGTTCGGCGCCCATGCGGCCCATCTCCGTCGTTGCCTCCTGCGATCCTCGCGACGCGTATCTCCAATACGCTTTGCTCCGGTTCTCGGAGGCGCCTAGGATCTGGGCCACCTGGCCACCGAATCCCTCGCCGACCT
>DHIW01000039.1:6800-20745 GCA_002404015.1 Chloroflexi bacterium UBA4736 | reverse complement strand
CTGGCCACCGAATCCCTCGCCGACCTTTTCCAACGCCCTGCTAGCCTCATCAACGAAGTGAGCGGACACATCGCGGTCCTGCCCGGCGACCTCGCCGGCCAGGAGGTCGTGCCCGAGGCGGTGAAGGTTCTCCAGGCCTGCGCGCTGGGGCTGGAGTTCGAGGAGCTCGAGGTCGGGGCAACCCCCATCCTCCGCGGCGAACCGGCCATGTCGGAGGAGACCTTCCAGGCCGCGGCCGCCGCTGACGCCATCCTGTTCGGCGCCATCGGCGACCCCCGGGTGCCGGACGTGGGCTACCCCGCCCGGGTGCTGCTCCGGCTGCGCTTCGAGCTCGACCTCTACGTCAACCTGAGACCGGCGCGCCTGTACGACGACCGGTTGAGCCCACTGCGCGACGAGGCCCGGCGGCCGGTGGACCTGCTGATCGTCCGCGAGAACACCGAGGGCCTCTACGCCGGGATCGGAGGCCGGTTCAAGCGCGGCACGCCCGACGAGGTCGCCATCCAGGAGGACCTGAACACGGCCAAGGGCGTGACCAGGATCCTCGAGTACGGCTTCTCCAGGGCCCGGCACAAGCTCTGCATGGTGGACAAGTCGAACGCCATGGAGCACGCCGGGGGCCTCTGGCAGGACCGCTGGAAGGCCCTGGTGAAGGAGCGGCCGGGCCTTGAGGTGCGGCACCTCTACGTCGACGCCGCAGCGATGGAGCTCGTGCGCGACCCCACGCAGTTCGAGGTGATAGTCACCGGCAACCTGTTCGGCGACATCCTCAGCGACCTGGCCGCGGCGCTGATCGGCGGGATGGGCATCGCCCCCTCCGCCAACATCAACCCGGAGTCCGGACGGGGACTTTTCGAGCCCGTCCACGGGAGCGCGCCGACCATCGCCGGGCAGGGAGTCGTGAACCCTTTCGGGGCCATCTTGACCGGGGCTATGATGGTCGAGCACCTCGGTCACGAGGAGGCCGCGAAGAGGATCGAACAGGCCGTCGTGAAGGCGATCGGGGACGGAGACTGCACGCGCGACCTGGGCGGCTCGCTGAGTACGTCCGAGGTCGGCGACGCCGTCCTTCGCCGCCTATAGGAGACTGATTACGCGATGGGCATGACGATGAGCGAGAAGATCCTGGCTCGCGCCGCCGGCCGCGAGCAGGTGCGCCCCGGCGACCTGTTGCTCGCCAGGGTGGACTTCGCGATGGGCCACGACCTGACGATCCCGCCGGCCGGGCGCGTCATGCGCGAGCAGATGGGCGCCGAGAAGGTGTGGGACCCCGAGCGCGTCGCCATCACCCAGGACCACTTCCAGCCCGCCAAGGACGCGGCCAGCGCCACGCTGGGGCGGCTGACCCGCGAGTTCGCCCACGACATGGGGATCAAGTACTACTTCGAGGTCGGCCAGGGTGGCATCTGTCACACGGTCCTCCCCGAGAAGGGCCTCGTCCTGCCGGGCGAGCTGGTCGTCGGAGCCGACTCCCACTCCTGCACCTACGGCGCGTTGAACAACTTCGCGACCGGCATCGGCTCGACTGACCTGGCCTGCGTCTTCTCGCTCGGCGAGCTCTGGTTCCGGGTGCCGGAGACGCTCAAGTTCGTCTATCACAACCGCCTGTCCGAGTGGGTCGAGTCGAAGGACCTGATCCTCCACGTGATCGGGACGATCGGTGTCGACGGGGCGCGCTCGAAGGCCATGGAGCACACCGGGGAGGCCCTGAAGCACATCGACATGGAGGGTCGCCTGACGATGACCAACATGGCGATCGAGGCCGGAGCCAAAAACGGGATCATGGAGTGCGACGAGGTGACCGAGGAGTACCTGAAAGGGCGGGCCAAGCGCGAGTACACGCCCGTCTCGTCGGACCCTGACGCCCAGTACGAGCGGGTGTTCGAGTTCGACGCCGAGAAGGTCGAGATCACGCTGGCCAAGCCGATGTCGCCGGACAACATGGCGACCATCTCGGAGGTGGCCGGCACCCGGCTCGACCAGGTCTTCGTTGGCTCCTGCACCAACAGCCGGATCACCGACCTGCGCAAGGTGGCGGCGGTGCTCAAGGGCCGCCGGGTTGCGCCCGGCCTGCGCATGATCATCACGCCCTCCTCGGAAGAGGTGGCCCGGATGGCCGAGCGTGAGGGCCTGATCGGCGTCTTCATGGACGCGGGCGCGGCCTGGACGGCCTCCACCTGCGGCGCCTGCCTGGGCGGCCACATGGGGGTTCTCGGCGAGGGCGAGGTCTGCCTCAGCACGACCAACCGCAACTTCCCGGGGCGCATGGGCGACCCCAAGGCGCTCGTCTATCTCGCCAATCCCACCGTCGCGGCAGCCAGCGCGGTGGCCGGGGAGATCATCCACCCCAGGGAAGTCATGAGCCGCGAGCCGGTCGGCGTATGACGGCCGCGACGGTGCTCAGAGGGGGTGCCTGGAGGTTCGGCGACAACGTCGACACCGATCAGATCATCCCGGCCAAGTACGCCATCTACTCGCTGGACGAAAAGAAGCTCGGCGAGTTCGCCATGAGCGGGGTGCCCGGCAACGAGGGCTGGTCCCAGAAGATCCAGCCCGGCGACATCCTGGCGGCCGGCTCCAACTTCGGCTGCGGCTCATCGCGGGAGATCGCCCCGATCGCCATCCGGGGCGCCGGCATCTCCTGCGTCATCGCCGACTCCTACGCGAGGATCTTCTTTCGCAACTCCATCAACCTCGGCTATCCGATCCTGCAGTCACCCCAGGCAGCCGAGGGCATCGCCGAGGGCGATGAGCTGGAGGTCGACCTGGAGGAGGGCGTCATCCGCAATTTCACGAAGGGCGACCAGTACGAGTGCGAAGCCTTTCCCCAGTTCATGAACGAGCTGATCGCGATGGGCGGGCTGGTGCCCTGGGTCCGCAAGCGCCTGCAAGAGGAAAGGGCGGCTGGAAGGCTCTGATCCGCCCGTCGAGCTGCAGGAGGCCCTGGCCGACCTGGTCCGGCCGCCGAGCCGGTTCCAGCACGACCTGAAGTTCCCGCCGGCGGACAGGATTCGGGTCTACGACGACACGCTTCGCGACGGCGAGCAGATGCCCGGCGTTGCCATCTCGCCCGCACGCAAGTACGAGCTGGCGAGGCTGCTCTCCGACATCGGCGTGCACATCATGGACGTGGGCTTTCCGGCCGTCTCGGAGACGGAGCGGGAGACGCTGCGGCTGGTCCTCGAGGGCCGCAAGCGAGGCGAGATCCGGGCTGACCTGGAGGTGCTGTGCATGATGCGCAGCAACCCCAAGGACATCGACGCCACCATGCGCGTCATCGACGAGCTGGGCTATAGCCGCGACGAGGTCACCTACTTCGTGTTCACGTCGGCTTCGGACCTCCACGTGAAGTACAAGCTGGGCAAGACGCTGCTGGCCCGCGAAGGCGTGCCCGCGTCAGAGTGGCTGGAGCTGCCGGTCGAGTTCTACCGCGACGCCAATGTGCGGATGCTGTGCGAGGCCATCTCGTACGCGCGGGCCCAGGGCGCTCGCGAGGTCGAGTTCGGCGGGGAGGACGGGAGCCGCGCGGACATCGAGTACATCAAGCGCCTCCACCGGGATGGAATCGCGGCCGGCGGGACCCGGCCGTCCACCCCCGACACCGTCGGCTGCTACTCGCCCTACGCTGTCCAGGAGTACATCTCCGAGCTCAAGGCGGCGACGCCTGACACGCCGCTGGTGGTGCACTTCCACAACGACCTCGGGGTCGGGGCCTGGAACACGGTGGTCGCGCTGGGCAGCGGCGCGGACGTCTTCACGACCTCGGTGAACGGCATCGGCGAGCGGACCGGCAACGCGCCCATGCACCAGGTCCTGCTCCAGCTGCGCTACCTGTTCGACATCGAGATCCCGGGCTTCAAGTACGAGAAGCTGCGCGAGCTGGCCCGCTTCATGGAGCGCATCAGCGGCATCCCGGTGCAGCCCACCGAGCCGGGGATCGGACTGAACGTCTTCAGCCACGAGTCCGGCATCCACACGGCCGGCATGCTGATCCACCCCGCGATCTACCAGTTCATCCCGCCCGAGGACCTGGGCGCTGAGGTGCAGTACGTCTACGGCAAGCACTCGGGCACCCTGGTCATCGAGCACGCGCTCAAGCAGGCCGGGATGCGCTATGACGCGGACCTCGTGGCCCGGGTCATGGAGCAGGTGAAGCTCGTGCGCGAGGAGCGGGCGGAGAGCGCCGACTTCAGGCAGTTTCAGCACGACTACTACGCGCACCTGAACGGTCTCGGCGTGACCGCCGAGGAGGTCGTGGAGCTGGCCACCGCCCTGAGCGGTGAGAGTGAGGGTTTCTGACGCTCGAGGAAGCGCAGCCCGACGAGTACCTGCGCATCCACCGCGCCATGTGCGTGGCGAAGGCGCTCGACGACCGCATGCACATCCTGGTCAAGCAGGGCCGCGCGCCTTTCGTGGGCTCCAGTCGGGGCCACGAGGGCATCCAGGTCGCCGCCACCGCCGCCCTCACCCCCGACGACTGGCTGGTGCCTCACTATCGCGGCCTGGGCAACGCCGTCGCCCGCGGCCTCACGCCCCGGGAGTGGATGCTGGCGGTCTTCGCCAAGGCAGGCGACCCGCTCTCGGGCGGCCGCAACATCCCCGGCGGCTCCTTCGCCCACAAGCGGCTCAACATCGCGCCCGTGTCCCAGGTGGTCGCGGCCTGGATCCCCAAGGCGGCCGGGGTCGCGTACGCCAGCAAGCTGCTGGGCGACGGCCGCGTCACGCTCTGCAGCTTCGGGGACGGGGCGACCAGCAAGGGGGACTTCCACGAGGGCCTGAACTTCGCGGGCGTGCACCGCCTGCCGGTCGTGTTCGTCTGCGAGAACAACGGCTACGCCATCTCCGTGCCGCTCTCGCTCCAGGCCGGCAACCCCGACCTCGCCGCGCGGGCCGAGGGCTACGGGATGCTGGGGGTGCGGGTGGACGGAACGGACGTCCCCGCCTGCTACGCGGCCGCCCGGGAGGCGGTCCGGCGGGCGCGCGCGGGGGAGGGGCCGACCTTCATCGTGGCCCGGCTCTGGCGCATCAACTCGCACACCTCGGAGGACAACCAGGCCAAGTACCGGCCGCCCGAGGAGCTTGAGGACGCGGCCCGCCACGATCCGCTGCTGAGGTTCGAGGACTGGCTGATCGCGCGCGGCTGGCTGACGGCCCAGCAGGCCAGGCGGATCCGGGACGAGGTGGATGTCGAGGCGGGGGAGGCCGCCGACTGGGCGGAGCAGCAGCCCGACGCCCGCGCCGACGAGCTCGAGGCGCACGTCTTCGCGCCCGGCTGACCCGGCCTAGCGAGAAAACCCCTCCGGGAGACCCCCTCCCCTGCCCTCCCCATAAGATAAGGCGGAGGGAGTCTCTTTAGTTTCGCTCCCAGGCCTGGATGAGGGCGAAGCTCGTTCCCCAGCGGGCGTCGTCTGAGAGCTCGGCTTCGACCCTCTGGCGGAGGTCGGCCAGCGCTGCATCGCCGACCAGCTCGAGCAGTCTCGGCTCGAGCGAGCTGGCGAACTGCAGAGGCGCCTGGAGGTAGGGGTCGTTGGGCTCCAGCACCTCCATCGCCGCGCACATCTCGGGCCTCGCGAGCAGCCAGCGCAGGCTGCGACCGGCGTCGAAGTCGCCGCCGGCCAGGGCGAAGGAGCGCACGATCAGCCCGATCAGCTCCATCGCCGCGGGAGCTTCCGGCACGAAGCGCCAGGACGCGGTGTCCGGCTCCTCCAGGACCAGCCAGCCGCCTGGCTTGAGCAGCCGCCGGAAGGTGGCGACCTGCGCTTCCGCCCGCCCGAGCGGGGCCAGCTGGAAGCGGGCGTGGACCAGGTCGAAGGAGGCGGGCTCGAGGGCGCTCGCGAAGATGTCGTCCTCCACCAACTCCACGTTGGCCAGTTTCTCCGCCCGGACCATCTCCCGGGCGGCCTCTAGCATGCCGGCCTGGACGTCGGACCCCACCGCCCGGCCGCCAGGGCCGACCCAGACGTTCAGGAGGCGGAGCCAGCCCATGGGCCCGCAGCCGACGTCGAGGGCGCGCAGGCCGTCGCCCGGTCCGATCGACTCCAGCACGCGGGCGCCCGCCGGCTCCCAGACGCCGGACTGCACACGCAGCCGCTCAGTCTCCGACACCCGGCCGGCCATGAGGTATCCCACGAAGCTCGAATTATCCCTACATACGGCGGAATGTGGTGCTGCGGGCGGCCCCGACCACTGCTGACGCGACCAGGACACCGCACCGCGAGACCTACGGTGAAGGGTCCCGAGACCGCGAACCTGAGCGCCAGGACGGGCCGCTCGCCGGGATGCGGCCGTATCCGCGGCCGTGGACAGGGCCGTTTGCCGGCAAAGGGCCCACAGAGGTGGCAGAGCTGGAGGCGAAAACCAGGCGCCAGCCGAAGTGGGTTACGAGGAAGCCGCCCAGCGTGGGGCCGGCGACCACGGCCAGGCCGGCCAGGATGCCGTAGACGGCGAACACCCCGCCGCGGCGCTCAACCGGGAACACCGAGAGCATGATCGGCAGGCCCTGGTGAGCCAGCACGGCGGCGCCGAGACCCTGGGCCGCCCTGGCCAGGATCAACTGGGTCGGGTCCTGGGCCAGGCCGCTCAAGACCGAGGCGGCGGTGAAGATGACGATGCCGGCGACGAACAGGTTTGCGCTGGCCGAACAGGTCACCCAGGCGGGCGGACGTGATCAGCAGCACGGCGTAGAGCAGGCTGTACGCGTTCAGGACCAAGAGGACCTGATCGAGCGAGGCGTGGAGGGAGTCCACGATGCTCGGGATCGCGATGTTGACGATCGTCAGGTCCAGGAGCGTCATGAAGATGCCGAGGCTGAGCACGGCCAGCACCAGCTTCGGGTTGCGGGCGGAAACGGGCATGGTTCGACCTCCAGAAATAGAGCTGGGTGGAGGAGCTGGACTCGGCGCTACGCTCAGGTCACGCTGCGGTCACGGGATCAACCTCAGCGTCTGCTCCACGTCCAGCTCGCCGTTGGCGAGCAGGCGCAGGGTGTGCACCAGGTCGCGGTCGACCGGCTCCAGCCGGCGCGCCAGTCTCCGCAGGCCGCCCGCAAGGCGGGCGCGCAGCGACAGGCTGGGGCCGCTACCGGTCAGGGCGGCTCGGCTCCGGCTGCGCTCCAGCAGCTCTCGGCGGCGCATCGTGGCGAAGTGGACCCAGTCTCCATGAACGTCCATCAGCCAAGCCTCCTCATCGCTTCGTCAACGTCGATCTCGCCGCGCGCCAGCTGCTCCAGCAGGTCCACCTTGGGTGGCGGGCTCGCGGGTCGGTCGATGCCCAGGCGAGCCAGCAGGCCGTCGAAGCGGGCGCGGGCGGTCGGGTAGCTCACCCCCAGGTGGCGCTCGAGGTCCTTCATGTTTCCGCGCGAGGCGAGGAAAACGCGGAGCACCTCCCGGTCGTCCGGGGACAGGGAGCAGAAGTCGCACGACTCGAAATTGCCCGAGAGCTCGGTGCCGCAGGCGCCACAGCTTAGCCGGGTGAGGGCCAGGCGGTCGCCGCAGACCGGGCAGTCGCGGGGGGCTGAGCGCTGCTGGGTCATCGGTCTCTGCTCACCCTCACGTTGCCCATGCTGGCCTCGACAGCGAGGGTCGCGGCGCCGTCGCCGATGACGGCCTCGCGCATGCCGCTGCCGATGGTCCAGGTCGAGCCGCCATTCTCGCCGTCCACGGTGACCTTGCCCAGGCTGGCGCGGGCGGTGATCCGCACGCTGGAGCCTTTCAAGAGGTGGAGGCGGACATGGCCTGCCTCGCACCGGATGTGCGATTCGCCATGGTCGAGCACGCCTTCGGCCCTTACCGAGCCGGCCTGGATGGAGAGGTCGAGTGGGCCTCGGAAGTCCTCGATCTGGGTCGACCCCGCCTGGGCCTCGGCCTTGATGGAGGAGTGGACGCCCCGGATGCGCAGCGTGCCGGCCTGGGACTCCACCTCCAGCGGCAGATCGGGATTGACCCGGACCCGAAGCCGGTTGTTGACGTTGACGCCGCCGATGCGGATGCGGACGCGCTGCTGGGCGAAGGTGAATCCGCCCGCCTCGTCGTCGGCCTCGTCGCTCTCGATGTACAGCGTGTCACCCTCTCGGCGAGCCACGTGGGGGCCCTCGGCGACCGCCTCCCGAACGGTGGGGTCGCCGGTGACCTCGACCTGGCCGAACGAGCGCACGATCCGGATGCGGCGCACCGCGGGCTCGGTCGCGGTCGCCGCCGGCGGCGCGGCGGGCTTGACCTCCTCGAGCAGCCCGGCGCCCTCCTCGGGCGTTATCTCGCCGGCGGCGACCTTCGAAAGAATTGTCCTGCGTTCGTCTTCCATGCGCAAAGTAGAAACCATGACTTACCATTTTGTCAAGGTGTTGAGCAATTCTTATGTCAAGTTACAGTTTGAGCGATGGTTCGCATCGGCGTGGTGGCAGACACCCACTGCCCGGAGTTCCTCGACGAGCTGCCGCCCAGCCTGTTCGAGCGGCTGCGGGGCGTGGACCTCATCCTGCACGCCGGTGATGTCGGCGGCCCGGAGACGCTGGCCCGGCTGGCGGAGGTTGCGCCGGTCGCGGCGGTCCGGGGCGACCACGACGCCTCGCTCACCGATCTGCCGCTCAGCCGCGAGGTGGACGTGGCCGGCCACCGGATCGCGGTGGTCCACGGCAACCGGAGGCGCTGGCTGGAGGAGCCCGTGACGTTCATCGGGACCATCACCCTGGGTCTCTTCTGGCCCAACCCGCGCCTCCCGGAAGGCCTGCGGCGGCGGTTCCCGGATGCCGACGTGATCGTGTACGGGCACACGCACAAAGCGGCTGCCGACCAGGTCGACGGGGCGCTCGTGTTCAATCCCGGCGCCGTCTACATGGTTACGCCCGAGGAGGCGAGGCGGCGGCTGGCTCGGCGCCCCGGCTGGTTCGCCTGGAGCTGGCTGCAGGTCATCCGCCACCGCCGCGACCAGCCGGTCCGGTCGGTGGGGATCCTGGAGCTGGAGGACGGGCAGGTGCGGGCCAGCGTGATTCCGCTGTGAGTAGGCAAAGGCTGAACTTGGTATGAAAGATCCCGACGATGCCTAAGACCAAGGATTTCTATGGCGTGCTCGGGGTCGCGCGAAGCGCCACCCAGAAGGAGATCCAGAGCGCTTTTCGAAAGCTCGCCCGCAAGCACCATCCGGATGTGAACCAGGGCGACAAGCAAGCCGAGAAGCGCTTCAAGGAGATCTCCGAGGCGCACGAGGTCCTGTCCGACGCGGAAAAGCGCAAGCTCTACGACCGCTACGGCCCGGACTGGCAGGCTGCCCAGCACGCCGGGGGCGGCGCCAACGGCCCGGCCGGTGCGCGCTCCGGGCCCAGCGTCAGATACCAGGACGTGAACGTGGACGACCTCTTCCGCGGCAGCGAGGGCTTCGCGGACATCTTCGGCAACATCTTCAGCGGCCGCCGCCAGTCCGCAGGCGCCCGTGCCGAGCGTCCGCCCGTCGAGGTCGAGGGCACCGTCGAGATCAGCCTCCAGGAGGCCTACCAGGGCACCAGCCGCCAGGTCGAGCTGCCGGACGGCAGGCGCATCGAGGTGAAGATCCCGGCCGGCGTGGCGACCGGCACGATCCTCCGGGTGCCGGGCCTGCGGGCCCGCGTCATCGTGGCCGACGACCCGGTCTTCAAGCGTGAGGGCAAGGACCTGAGCGCCGTGGTCGCCGTGCCGCTGGCGACCGCACTGCTGGGCGGAGAGGTGGAGGTGCCGACGGTGAAAGGCGGCCGGGTCCATCTCAAGGTACCGCCCGAGACCCAGAACGGGACCCGGCTGCGGCTGCGCGGCCTCGGCATGCCCGACCCCAAGGGCGGCCCGCCCGGCGACCTCTACGCCGAGGTCAAGGTCAAGCTGCCGATCCCGATGGACGACAGCACTCGGCGCTGGGCCGAGGACCTGCAGCGCTAATCCGCCCGGCCTCGAACGGGGAGCGCATCGCGCCGACGGCCGGCGGCTAACCTTCTCGTCTTGACCACCCGGAGGCTGCTGCTCCCGCTCGTCTTCATCTCCGGCATGGCTTCCTTGGGTGTGGAGTTCGGCGCCTCGCGGCTGCTGGCGCCTTACTTCGGGACCAGCCTCTACGTCTGGGGGGTGCTCATCGGGCTCATCCTCATCTATCTCTCGGCCGGCTACGTGATCGGCGGCCGCCTGGCCGACCGCCACCCGCGCGACACCGTCCTCTTCCAGCTGACGGCCTGGGCCGGCTTCTGGATCGGCCTCATCCCGCTTGTCTCGTACCCGATCCTGCTCCTCTCCCAGCAGGGCTTCGCGACCCTGTCGATCGGCCTCGTCGCCGGCGCCCTGCTGGCGGTCGTGAGCCTCTTCGCGGTGCCCGTCGTGCTGCTCGGCTGCGTCTCGCCGTTCGCCATCCGGCTCCTCCTCACGGACGTTCGAACCGGCGGCAACACGGCTGGGGCCGTGTACGCCTTGAGCACCGGGGGCTCGATCCTGGGTACTTTCCTGCCGGTCTTCTGGTTCATCCCCACGTTCGGCACGCGGCCGACCCTGGTCGGTTTCGGGGTGGCGCTGCTGCTGATCTCGATCGCCGGCCTCTGGTCCACGCGGCGCTGGTACGCGATCCTGCTGGTGGTGGTCGTGGCGGCGACGGCCCTGCTCCCGCAGGGCATCAAGCCCGCCGGCCAGGGCCGGCTGCTGTACGAGAAGGACTCGGCCTACGGCTATATCCAGGTCGTCCAGGTCGGCACCCGGACCGAGCTGGTGCTCAACGAGGGTCAGGCCATCCACTCCATCTACGACCCGACCTCGCTAACGACCGGCGGGCCCTGGGACTACTTCCTGCTGGGTGGCTACTTCCGGCCCGCCCAGGCGGCGGAGCCCAGGCCCCGCGACGTGGCCATCCTGGGGCTGGCAGGCGGGACCGCCGCCCGCCAGTACACGGCCGCGTACGGGCCGGCGGTCAGCATCACCGGGGTCGAGATCGACCCCGCCATCCTGGACGTGGCCCATCGCTATTTCCACCTCGACGAGCCCAACGTGCACCCGGTCGTCCAGGACGCCCGCTACTGGCTCGCCACCAACAGCGGCAGCTACGACGTGGTCGTGATGGACGCCTACCGGCAGCCCTACATCCCGTTCCACCTGACCACGAAGGAGTTCTTCGAGCAGGTGAGGGGCCACCTCCGACCCGGGGGCGCCGCCGTCGTCAACGCCGGTCGCACCACGACCGACTTCAGGCTGGTCAACGCGCTCGCCAGCACGATGGCGGCGGTGTACTCGAACGTCTACCTGGTGGACGTGCCCTCGTTCAGCAACACGATCATCTACGGCACCAGCCAGCCGACGAGCCTGGCGGACGTGCGCCACAACCTGGGGCTGGCCGGCGAGCCGCTGGTGGCCACCGTGGCGGCGAGCGCCCAGGGGGAGGGCAACCTGCGGATCTCGGAGTACCACTCGCAGGTGTTCACCGACGACCTGGCGCCGGTCGAGCGCCTGATCGACGCGATCATCCTGGGCTACGCCTCCGGGAGCTGAAGCGTCGGCGGAGCGCCGTCCAGGTCGTGGCTGGGGTCCAGGCAGAGCAGCCGCACGCGGCCGGTCGCGACCAGCCGATCCTCTTCATCCCAGATCCGGGCCTCCCAGACCTGCGACTTCCTGCCCCGAGTGACCGGGATGGCGGTCGCGTGCAGCCGACCCGAGCGCACGGCCCGGATGAAGCTGGTGTTGTTCTCCAGGCCGACGACCACCTGGCCGCGGGGCTGGGCGACGATGGCGGCGCCAACCGACGCCAGGGTCTCGATCACCCCGCAGTGGACGCCGCCGTGGACGATGCCGAAGCCCTGGTGGTGCTTCGGCCCCACCTCGAACTCGCAGCTCACAGCGTCCGGGCCGGCCTCGGTGAGCACGATGCCCATCTCCTTCACCCAGCCGTCGGGGATGGAGTTCATCCGGGTCAGCCAGTCGTCGGTAATGGCCACCGCTAAAAAGATAGAGCCCGGGGCACGACCCCCGGGCTCCTCTTTTTCCGAACGTTGCTCGCGGAGCTTTCCGCCTCCGACTCCAGGAGCCAGAGAGGATAGTCGGTCGTGTCTAGAGAGAACCCTCCGACACTCCCGGCGGGCAAACGAGGCGGTTGGCTCCACGACTAGGTTCATCCAACTTGGCCTCACCTCCTTCGCCTCACGGGCTGTGGACTTCGACCCCAGTATAAACTCGGTGGCCGATGTCCTCGCGCAACGTTGAGTAAGCCTCGCCTGAAGAAGCGGGTGGTCCGCAAGAAGGACGGCCGCTACCTGATCCTCTACAGCCGCGATTGAGCGAGCTTCGCTGGCACCCCCTGCTCGAGGAGTGGGTCACCGTCGCCCCCTGGCGCCAGGACCGCACATACCACCCGACGGCCGCCGACTGCCCACTCTGCCCGACCCGGCCCGGGCGGCCGGAGACCGAGATCCCCGAGCCCGACTACCAGATCGCCGTCTTCGAGAACCGCTTTCCTTCCTACGCGGGCGAACAGGGACGCTGCGAGGTCGTCTGCTACACGCCGGACCACGACTCCTCGCTGGGCGCCCAGCCTGTCGCGCACATCCGCGACCTGGTCTCCGTGTGGCAGGACCGCCTGGCGGAGTTGTCACGGCTGCCGGGAGTCCGCTACGTCTTCATCTTCGAGAACCGCGGCGAGGAGATCGGAGTCACCCTGTCGCACCCGCACGGCCAGATCTACGCCTACCCGTTCGTCCCGCCGGTCGTGCAGCGGGAGCTGCAGAGCTCGGCCCGGCACTGGCGAAAGACCGGCCGCTGCCTCTACTGCGACGTCCTGGCCGGGGAGGGGGGAGGTGAGCGGCTGGTTGCGGGCAACCAGCACTGGCTGGCCTTCGTGCCGCCGTTTGCGCGCTGGCCCTACGAGGTGCACCTGGCGCCGCGCGCGCACCGCGGCAGCCTGCTCGACCTGGGCGGCGACGAAGGGGACGCGATGGCGGCGTGTCTGAAGGAGCTGCTCCAGCGCTATGACCGCCTCTTTCAGCGGCCGCTGCCCTACGTGATGGCCATGCATCAGCGGCCACCCGGGCGGGGCCACCGGCACTCTCACCTGCACCTAGAGTTCTACCCGCCCAACCGGACCGCCGACAAGCTCAAGTACCTGGCCGGCTCGGAGCTGGGCGCGGGCGCCTTCATCCTCGACGCCCGCGCCGAGGACACGGCAAAGACCCTTCGTGAGCTGGTCCTCTAGAGCGCCTGGGCGGGTCAACCTGATCGGGGAGCACGTGGACTACATGGGCGGCCTGGTCCTGCCATGCGCCGTGGACCGCTTCGTCGAGGCGAGCGGCGAGCCATCCCAGGTTTGGGAGCTGGACAGCGACGTGGCGGGGGGCCTGCGCTATGTGGAGGCCCTCGGCGCTGAGCTGAAGTGCGGGCCGCACCGGGTGCTGGTGCGCTCGAACGTCCCGCCGGGCTCCGGCCTGAGCTCCTCGGCGGCGCTGCTGGTGGCGCTGGCGGCGGGGCTGCGGCCCGACCTCGGCGGCGTGGCGGCAGCGCTCGCCTGCCAGCGCGCCGAGCAGTCGGCGACTGGTGTCCTGGTGGGCGTGATGGACCAGTTCGCGTCCGCCCTGGGCAGGGCGGGCCACTGTCTCCTGCTCGACTGCGCCACCCTCGAGTACCGCCTGGTCGCATTCCCCGACGACCTGGTGATCGCCGTCATCGACTCCGGCATCCGGCGCAGGCTGGCGGACACGCCCTACAACCAGCGCCGGCGGGAGGCAGAGGCCGACGATCCCCGCCGCACTCGCCACGTCCGTTCCGAGATCGATCGCGTCAGGGAGTTCGTGGGCGCATTGGAGTCCGGCGACCGGCGCCGGCTGGGCGAGCTGCTGGTGGCGTCCCACGTGAGCCTGCGCGACGACTTCGAAGTTTCCACGCCGGAGGTCGACGCGATCGTTGAGCGAGCCTGGCAGGCGCCCGGGTGCCTGGGCGCCAGGATCATGGGCGCCGGTTTCGGGGGC
>DHIW01000039.1:0-6656 GCA_002404015.1 Chloroflexi bacterium UBA4736 | reverse complement strand
CGCCGGTTTCGGGGGCAGCATCCTGGCGCTTGTCGAACCCGGGGCGGAGGCCGGCGTCGCCGCCGCGGTCGAGCGGCCCACCATCTTCCTCCGGACGGCAGATGGGGCCTTTGCCCGGTGAACGACTGCCTCTCGCTGCCGCTGCGCCAGGGCTCGGCCGGGGTCCGCGCCCTCAGCTCCTGGGAGGGCCTCTGGGAGCCCTTCGGGGAGGGCGAGGCCGAGGGCCTGCCCGCCGGTCGCGGCGAGGGCTGGGAGCCGATCGCGGTGCCGGCTCAGCAGGCCGCCGTGGAAGGCCGCTCCGCCATCTGGTACCGCACCCGTTTCCCAAGGCCGGACCACACGGGCCGCGTCCTGGTGCGCTTCGGGGGCGCTTTCCTGGCCGTCCACGCCTGGGTCAACGGCCGCCTGCTGGGCTCGCACTACGGCTACTTCGGCCCCTTCGGGTTCGACCTCACGCCGTACCTGAAGGACGAGAACCTGCTGATCGTCTGCTGCGAGTCACCGGTGGAGAAGGACCTCTCAAGAAAGCGCCACGTGATGGGCGTCTTCAGCGACGGCGACAGCCGCCCCTATCCCGGCTCGGCCTACTTCAGCCTGCCCGAGGCCTACGCCTGGGAGGTCCCGGTCGGACTCTGGGCGGGCGTCGAGCTCGAGTACACGGGGCCGGTCATCCTGGACTGGCTGCGCCTCCGGCCCCGGCTGGAGGCGGGCGACGCGGGCCGGCTGGAGATGGAGGCTCGCCTGCGCAACCTGGACGGCCGCTCGATGGCGGGCGAGCTGGGCATCGAAGTCCAGGGCCCCGGCCAGGTCCCGCTGCGGCTGCAGCGCGACTTCCGGCTCAGCGGGGGTGGCGAGCAGAGCGTCACCATGACGGTCACCATTCCGGGCGCCCGGCGCTGGTCGCCCTGGCGCCACGGCGAGCCGGTCGTCTACGCGGCGTCTGTGAGCCTGGCCGTGGAGGGCCGGGAGTCGACCCGGGCGGAGGACGAGTTCGGCTTTCGGGACGTGCTCATCCGGCCCGGGCACGACGCCTGGAGCGTCCTCGTCAACGGCCGGCCGGCCTTCCTGCGCGGGGCCGGCTACACGCCGGGGATGCGGCTCGACCTCCTCACCCCGGATCGTTTCGAGGCCGATCTCCGCCTGGCCCGGGAGGCCAACCTGGACGCGCTCCGGGTGCACGGCCACGTGCTTCCCGTCGACTTCTATAAGAAGGCCGACGCAGCCGGGATGCTGGTCATCGCGGACTTCCCCCTCACCCTCTCGTACGCCTACCACGCCTCCGGCGACGAGACCCGGTTCTTCGAGACCGCGGTGCGCGAACAGGTTCCCGAGATGGTCGGCCTGCTCCACAACCGGCCCTCGGTCGCGCTCTGGGTTGCCCACGACGACCCCCCCTGGATCGCGGCCAACGCCGAGCTGGCCGACGTGCACGCGGTCCGCCAGAACTACACCATCGACCAGGAGGCCAAAGCACTCTTCGAGTCGCTCGACCCCGGGCGCGCCGCGCTGGCCGCCTCGGGCGAGCTGGACAGCCACGTCTTCCTGGGCTGGAAAGAGGGGTCCTGGCGCGGCTTCGAGGACGTGGGCGCCGGCTTCGTCAGCGAGTTCGGCGCCCAGGCCCACCCCGTGCTGGACTCGCCGGCGTGGGAGGAGCTGGTCGCCCGCTGGCCGGTCGCCGCCGAGGACCCCGGCTGGCTGTACGCCGGCTTCCAGCCGACGGCCTGGGCTGAGCACGGGGCCGGGGTGCCCGCAGACCACGAGAGCCTGGAGCAGTACGTCCTGGCCGGCCAGGAGTACCAGGCGTGGCTGCTGCGCTACGCCATCGACCAGCTTCGCAAGCGCAAGTTCGAACCCTGCTGGGGCTGCTTCGTCTACCAGTTGGTGGACACCTTCCCGGGCATCGGCTTCGGGATCCTGGACGCGGCCCGCCGTCCGAAACCGGCGTACGAGGCGGTGCGGGAAGCGATGGCGGCCAGCCGCGTCATCATCGATCCCGTCGCCTTCACGCCGATCCAGCCCTGGGGGGTTGGCTCCCGCCCCGCCGAGCCTGTCGTGATGCGCCTGGTTGTGGTCAACGACGACCCCCGGCTGACCGGACCGGCCTCGGTTCGTTGGTCGGTGTGGCGGGAGGCCGCCCCCGAGCAGTCCGGCATCGGGCGGCTCCGCGACGCGGTGCGGCGCAAGTCCTTTTCCGGCTCGGCCGATCTGAGCCTGCCCACCGCCGAGGAGCCAGCCGTGCAGGTCACCAGCCTGACTCTGCCTCTCGACGCCGAAGGCGACTACCGGATCGAGGCCGAGCTGCGCGCCGGCAACAGGGTCATGTCCACCTCAGTCCTCGGCTTCCGCGTGGCGGCGGACCTGGAGGTCGTCCGCCGGCGGCCGCAGCTGCCGGCCTACCTGGCCGAGCGACTGGTGGAGCGGAGCAGCCTGCGCCGGCACCCGGAGGGCCTCCGCTTCCGGCTTCTCAACCAGACCCGGCCCGCGGTCCTGACCGGGCTGGCCGACCTCCACCTGGACGGCCGGGCCCTGACCTTGCCCGTGGTGCTGGTCGAGAGTGGATCGGGTCGGGCACCGCTCCCCAAGCGCCTCGATCTGCCGGTGGGCAGGCCGCTGGAGATCGTGATCGAGCTGGAGGAGCCGCTCGAACCGGGCGACCACACTCTGGACGCCGACCTCACAGTGCCCGGCGTGGGGAGCGGCCGGGTCCGGGTGACCGGCCGCGTCGCCGAGGAGGAAACGCGTCCGAGCGATCGTCCTTTTGAGTTAACTTGACCTTTCTTAACCGGGTGGCATACTTCCAGAGCGCGCCTGCGCGCAACTGAAACAACGAAGCTGAGCTTTTAGGGAGCCCCTCACAACCAATGACCGAGATTGCCGTAATCCTCCTCGCGCTCATCGCGATCATCGCCGGAATCATGTTCCTGCTGACGCGACGGCGCCGGACCCAGGCGGCGGTGGCGGCCCGTCCAGGCCCGCCGGCGGCCGGGCCGATCCCGCCCGCCGCGACTTCCGCGCCGGCCGCGATGCCCGCCTGGACACCGCCCGCCCCGGCTGCGCCGCCCTCTTCGCAGGTCGCTCCGGCTGTGGCCGCCGAGCCCGCCGCCCCCTCGGCCAGCGCGCCCGCCTGGGGCGCTCCACCGCCCGTGGCCCCGGCCGCGCCGCCCCCGCCGGCTGCGGCTCCCGCCGCGGCCGCCTGGAACGCGCCCACGATCGAAACGTCCGCCTTCCCGGCTGACGCGGCTCCCCCCGCGTCCGCACCTGGGCCCGCCGCGCCGGCCTCCACCGGCCCCGCCTGGGGCGACCCCGCGCCGGGCGCCGTCCAGCCCTCGCTGCCGTCGCTCCAGCCGGCCGGTGAGGCCGCGCCGCCGCCTGCTCCCGCGGCCGCCCCACCCGCCTCGGTCTGGGACGCTTCAGCAGGGGAGGCCCCCGCGGCCCCCGCCTGGGAGCCGCCGGGTGCTGAGCCTGCCGCGGCTGCCCCAGCCTCCCCAGCCGCGGCCTGGTCGCCGCCGCCCGCCGTCGCTCCGGCGTGGGAGTCGCCGATCCCCGAGAAGCCAGCGCCAGCCAGTCCTGCAGCCTCGGCCTCAGAGCCGGCCGCCGAGTCGGCGGCGGCCCCGGCGCCTCCGCCCTGGGAGGCGCCCACCGAGACCACCCCGGCCGGGTCTGAAGCCTCGGCGCCGGCCTGGTCCGGCCCCTCCGAGCCACCCGCCGCCGCTGACGTCGCCGCCGCCCATACTCCCGAGCCCGAAGCTCCCGCCACCGCGGAACCGGCCGCTCCCGCCTGGTCGTCGCCGGCGCCGCCGGCCGCCGCACCTGAGGCCGCCTCATCTGAAGCTGTGACGCCCGACGCCGCATCGTCTGAAGCCGCGACCCCCGAGGCGCCGGCGCCTGAGGCCCCGGCCCCGCCGGCCTGGGAAGTCCCCGCGGCCGCCGCCGAGGCTCCAGCGTCGGAGCCCCCAGCCGGGGAGGCCCCGGCGCACTCCGCTCCGGCCGAGACACCGTGGGCCGCGCCCGCAGCCGCAGCCGCCGGCGCCGGCGCTGCTGAGACCCTGGTTCCCCAGCCGTCAGCCGACGAGCCGGCAGCAGCGGCGGCACCGCCCTGGGGAGCGCCTGCCCCCGCAGAACCGGAGCCGCCGGCCGAGCACGAGGCCACGTCGGTCATGCCGGCCTGGCAGCCCAACGCGCCCGCAGCGTCGGGCATCCCCGCGGCTGCCGCCGATGTCGGCGGCGACACCATGATCATGGGCGGCCCGTCCGCCCAGCCACCGGCCACCGCGGGGACCGACGACGGCACCCAGGCCGAGCTCAAGATCGAGGGTGGGCCCGATACCGGCCACACCTACCGGCTGGGCGCCAACGCGCTGCGGGTCGGCCGCTCGCCCGACAACGAGCTGATCCTCCGCGACCCCGCCACCTCTGGACACCACGCCCGGTTGGAGCGCCGCGGGGCGCTGTTCTTCATCGTCGACCTCGGAAGCACCAACGGGACCCTCGTCAACGGCGAGCCCGTGCAGGAGAAGGAGCTCAAGCACGGGGACCGCATCACCATCGGGCAAAACGCCGTCTCCTTCAACTTGCTCTAGAGGGTTCTGCGGCTGTGGCATGCACGTGAAGCTGGGCTGGGGTACCGACCCCGGCCTGCAGCGCTCGGAGAACGAGGACTCCGTGCTGGTCTGGCAGGACCGCGCAGGGGTCGAGGTGCTGCTCGTCGTCTGCGACGGCATGGGCGGCCACGCGGCCGGCCACCTGGCCTCCACGATCGCCTCCGAGACGTTCGCCACGACGCTCGAGAAGGACGGCGCCGGCGGTCCTGACACAGAGCGTCTGCGGAGGGCGAGCGCGGAGGCGAACGCGGCCGTGCACGACGCGGCCACGAAAAACCCGGCCTGGGCCGGCATGGGCAGCACGCTCACCGTGGTGGCCGTGGACAAGGGCGAGCTGGCGTTGGTCAACGTCGGCGACAGCCCGGCCTGGCTCTTCCGGGGGCGCGAGGCGCGTCTCATCTCGCAGGACCACTCCTGGCCCGCGGAGCAGGTTCGGCTCGGCATCATCAAGCCGGAGGAGGCCAAGGATCACCCCATGAAGCACCGACTGACGCGGGCGGTCGGCATCTGGGACCACATCGCCGCCTACACCGCGCGCCTCGAGCTGGAGGCCGGCGACACGGTCGTCCTCTGCAGCGATGGGGTGGAGACCGCCGGTGTCAGTGTCGAGGAGATGCGCGAGATGCTGGCCAGCGACCTGCAGGAGGGCATCCAGCGCGTCATCGCCAAGTGCCGCGAGCTGGGCGCCCCCGACAACGTCTCGCTGGCGGCGATCCGGGTCGAGGGCGACAAGAAGGCCCGCGAAAAGACCCAGGTCATGAAGACGGCGGTCCTCCGGGCGGTGAAGACCGACCGCTAGCAGCGCTCCGCCAGTCAGTAGGCCTGAACGAGCAGCTCCGCCAGGTGCTTCACGGCGATCGGGGCGTGCCGCCCGCGCACGCCGGCCTCGAGCTGCATCTGGCAGCCCGGGTTGGCGGTGACGATCATCTCGGGACGCACCGACAGGACGTCGTCCATCTTCTCGTCGAGGATGCGCCTCGACATCTTCGGCTGGGTCGCGCTGTAGAGGCCGGCCGAGCCGCAGCAGATGTCAGGGTGGCTCATCTCCACGAAGTCCACCCCGGGCAGGGCCCGGATCAGGTCGCGGGGCTGCTTGCGGATCCGCTGGGCGTGGACCAGGTGGCAGGCGTCCTGGTAGGTGACGCGGACCTTCACCTCCCGCCTGGGCTCTGGCAGCCCGACCTCGGCCAGGAACTCGAAGAGGTCGCGTGTCCGCACGCCCAGGTTCTCGTAGAAGTCCTTCATGTGGGAGCTGCAGCCGGCCGAGTTGACCACCACGTAGTCGAAGCCCTCGGCGCCGAACGCGCGCTGGTTGTGGTCGCGCAGGCTGCGGGCGCCTTCCAGGTCGCCGTTGTGCGCGAAGAGCGCTCCGCAGCAGCGCTGGGTGGGCGGGAACCAGACCTCGCAGCCGGCCAGCTGGAGCAGCTTGACCGACGCCTCGTGGGATGACCGGTAGAGGATCGGCATGACGCAGCCGAGCAGGAACGCGACCCGGAACCGCTTCTCGCCGATGGCCGGCGCCACGCCGCCCGCCGGCGGCCGATAGGCGCTCTTCAGCCCGGGCAGCTGGCGGCCCTGGGGCAGCAGCCCCGTCAGCCGCAGCGCCTGCGCCGCCCGGGTCGCCCGGCCCGCCAGCCTGAGCCGGGTCGGGTGGCCGAGGAGCGAGCGCATACCCTGACGCACGACGAGGCTCTTGAGGTTCGGCCGGCGCAGCCGCTCGACCTCTGCCCGACCGTGCTCGATGATGCGGCCGTAGGGGACGCCAGACGGGCAGACCTGCTCGCAGGTGCGGCAGCCCAGGCAGAGATCGATGTGCTGCGCCAGCTCCTCTGTGAACGGCAGCCCGCCCCGCTTCCACTGCGTCATGAGGTAGATGCGGCCGCGGGGCGACTCGGTCTCCAGGCCGGTCATGCGGTAGGTCGGGCAGTAGTTCAGGCAGAGCCCGCAGTGGACGCAGGTGGCGAGGTCGTCGTCGCTGGGCGCGTCGGGCCCCTGGAAGGTGGCCGGGTTGCGGATGTCGAGGGCCACTTCGCTAGTGTCCTGGAACCAAAGTTC
>DHIW01000096.1 GCA_002404015.1 Chloroflexi bacterium UBA4736 | reverse complement strand
CCCGCGGGCGGGGGGAGGAGTAGCTAACGCGTCAGCTCGAACAGCTTCTGGGGCGAGAGCGGCATCTCGGCGATCGGGACCCCCAGTGCCTCCTCGATGGCGGAGGCGATCACCGCGCCGACCGGGATGACGCCTGCCTCGCCGGCCCCTTTGACCCCCAGCGGGTTGAGAGGACTGGGCGTCTCGATGTGGTCGATCTGGATCTCCGGCACTTCCGTCGCGTACGGCATCAGGAACTCCATGAACGAGGCGTTCCGCAGCTGTCCCTCCTCGTCGTACGCGAGGCGCTCGTAGAAGGCGCCACCGATGCCCTGGGCGACGCCCCCCTGGATCTGCCCCTCCAGCACCATCGGGTTGATCACGCGCCCGCAGTCGTGGACCACCACGTACTTCAGGATCTCGAGGCGGTACGTGCGCGGGTCCACCCGCACATGCGCCGCATGGCAGCCGGCGGCCCAGGCGGAGCCGCTGGGACTGAAGTAACCGGTCGCCTCCAGCCCGGGCTGCTCGCCATCCTGCAGAGGCGGCCCCTGCCGGGCCTTGGGTGTGAACTGGGTGGCCATCTCGGTGCCGCCGCCGAACGCGTACCGGACCGGGTTGGATAGGACGGCCACCGCGGCCAGCGACATGCCCCTGTCCGGGGATCCTTTGACGCGCACCCGGCCCTCGACCAGCTCGAGGTCGGCCGGGTCCACCTCCAGCTGCTCCGCCGCCACCCGCTTGGCCTTGTCGGCGACCAGGCCGGCCGCCACCGCCATCGCGTTGCCGGCGACGACGGCGCTCCGGGAGGCGAAGGTGCCGACGCCCCACTTGAAGCGCCGGGTGTCCCCGCTCTTCACCTCGACGTCGGCCACGTCCACGCCCAGCTCGTCGGCGACGACCTGGGCGAACACGGTGCCGTGGGCCTGGCCTTGGGTCGGGATCCCGGTCGCGGCGACCACCTTGCCAGAGACGAGCACCTCCACGTGGGCGCCCTCGTAGGGGCCGACCCCGGTGCCCTCCACGTATACGGCGACCCCGCTGCCCACGTTCTCGCCTGGTGGTTTCGGCCCGAGCATCTCGACCGCGCGTTCCAGGAGGGCGGGATAGTTGCCGCTGTCGTAGACGACGCGGTTGCCGTCCTGCCAGGCAACCCCCACCTCGTAAGGGAACTGGTCCGGCTGGATGAGGTTGCGGCGGCGCACCTCGGTTCGGTCCAGGCCCAGCTCGGCGGCGATGGCGTCCAGCGTCCGCTCCATCGCGAAGCAGGCGTGCGGGCGGCCGGCGCCCCGGTAGGGCGAGGTGGGCGTTGCGTTCGTGTACACGACGCGGAACCGGACCCGGTAGTTGGGGACGCGGTAGGGCCCCGGCAGCTGGCCAGCCGTGATGATCGGGAGGATGATGCCGTACGGCGTGTAGGCCCCGCCGTCGTGGACGAAGTCGTCGCTCAGGGCCAGGACTCGGCCCTCGCCGTCGAAGCCGACCTCCACCTCGTGCACCTGGCCCCGCTCGTGGTTGACGGCCGTGAAGTGCTCGGCGCGGTCCTCCGTCCACTTGACGGGCCGGCCCAGGTCCATCGCCGCGAAGGGGACCAGCAGCTCGTCCGGGTAGAACAGCATGATCTTGGGCCCGAAGCCACCGCCCACGTCGGGCGCGATCACCTCGACGTCAGACTCCGGCAGGCCGAAAAGCACCGCCAGGCCGCCCCGGATGGACGTGGGCGACTGCGTCGAGTCGTACACCGTCAGCCTGTGCTCCGGGACCGACCAGCGGGCCCAGACCGCGCGCGCCTCCATCGGGTTGGCGGCCCCCCGCTCGAAGCGCAGGGCCAGTTTCTTGCGGTGGGGCGCGGCCGCCAGCGCCGCGTCAACCTCCCCCACCTCCTGCGTCATCTCGGCGGCCACGTTGCCAGGCACGTCGTCGTGGACCAGGTGCTCGGCCCGGGCGCCGGCCTCGGGCGTGATCACCACTGGGAGCGCCTCGTACTCGACCTGCACCAGGTCGGCTGCATCCTCGGCGATGTAGCGATCGGCTGCCACGACGAAGGCGATCGCCTCGCCGCAGTAGCGGACGACCTCGGAGGCCAGGCAGAGCTGAGTGCGGGGGTGCGTCAAATTCGGGTGGGGTATGAGGAGGGGCAGCTCACGCCGGCCGAATGGCAGGTCGGCCGCGGTATACACGGCCACCACCCCCGGCAGCTGCCTGGCCGCGCTGACATCGATCGACGTGATCCGGGCGTGCGCGAAGGGGGAGCGCACGAAGCAGCACTCCAGGGCGCCCTCGTCGATGTCGTCGGTGAAGCGCCCTTTCCCGCGCAGCAGCCGGTCGTCTTCGACCCGCTTCACCCGCTCCCCGAACCAGCGGGTGGTCAACGGGCGCCGAGCTCGGCCGCCAGCCGGACGGCGTGGCGGATCGAGCTGTAGCCGGTGCAGCGACAGAGGTTGCCGGCGATCCCCTCGTCGATCTGCTCGGCGGTCGGGTGCGGGTTGTCCTTGAGCAGCCCGACCACCGCCAGCACGAAGCCCGGCGTGCAGAAGCCGCACTGCAGGGCATGGCATTCGTGGAAGGCCTGCTGGACAGGGTGGAGCGGGCCGCCGGCCACCGCCAGGCCCTCGATGGTGGTCACCTCGTGGCCTTCGGCCTGGACGGCCAGCAGCAGGCAGGAGCGCACCGGCCGGCCGTCCAGCAGCACCGTGCAGCAGCCGCAGACGCCGTGCTCGCAGCCGACGTGGGTGCCGGTCAGGCCCAGCTCGTGGCGGAGGTGGTCGGAGAGCAGCCGGCGGGCGTCCTGGGGCGCCGGGTGGGGCCGGCCGTTGACGTTCACGTGGCGAGCGCCCTCTCGACCAGCACGCCCACCAGGTGGAGCCGGAACTCCGGGGACGCCTCCAGGTCGCCGCTCGGCTGCAGCCCGCTCGTGGGGTCGCCGGGCACGGCCAGGACCGGCGTCGGGGCCACGCCGAAGAGGGCCAGGCGGTCCCCCGCCCTGGCCACCCCGGCGAGGGCGAAGTCGCCGTGCCGGCGGCATTCCTCGACCAGGGCGACCGGGCCCGCGAAGTCCGGGAACCAGGCCTCGACGGCGAGCTCGTCGGGCTCCAGGGCCGGCTCCAAGGTGCCCAGGAAGAAGTCGGCCGCCTCGATGCGGCGCTCGCCCCGCGTCGATCGCGCCACGACCTGGCCGCCCAGCGCCAGGAGCGCGGCCGGCAGCTCCGCCGCCGGGTCCGCGTGGGCCAGCGATCCGACGACCGTGCCCCGGTTGCGGATGACGTGGTGGGCGACGTGGCCCAGCGCCAGCCCGACCAGGGGGCAGCGCTCCCGCAGCAGTGGGTCGGTCTCGGCGTCGGACTGGCGGACGAGCGCACCTACCGCGACGCCGCCGTCGCGGGCGTAGACGCGGTCGAGCCCGGGCAGCCGGTTGATGTCGACAAGGTGGTCGGGCCGCGCCAGCCGGAAGTTGAGCAGCGGGATCAGGGACTGGCCGCCGGCCAGCACCTTGGCGTCCTCGAGCGACGCCAGCATCGAGCACGCCTCCTCGACCGAGCCGGGGGCGTGGTACTCGAAGGGCGCCGGCTTCACTCGAGGATGGCGACCGCGCGGCAGAGCGACGCTTCGCCGCCCTGAAAGCGCCAGGGAAAGCATCCGAAGGTGATCTTCTGGTCGAGCACCTTGTCCAGCTCCCCGCCCAGGTTCTCGATGTGGATCACATCGTGCGGGAAGAGGAGCGTGTGCATGATCTGGTAGTCCTGCTTCGGGAAGACCTCGTCCAGGGAGCGGCCGAGCTTCTTCTCGGCCTCCTCGGCCTCGTCCGCCCGGAGGCGCCGGATCACGGTGTTCATCGGGTGGTCGGCGCTGCCGACGTCCACCGCCAGCCAGCGCACGCCGCGCTCGAGCACCCATTCCGCGAAGTCGCGGGCCGGCCCCGGGTGGCGGATGAAGTACTTGGTCTCGTCCACCTCCGAGCGGTCGGTCCAGTTCTCTGGGTAATGCTTGTGGTAGCCGGTGTGGATGACCAG
>DHIW01000105.1 GCA_002404015.1 Chloroflexi bacterium UBA4736 | reverse complement strand
TGCCGATCCCTTGGCCTTGCCCCAACGATCAGTACGAGGCGGCGATGGACGCCCTGGTGCAGAGAGCTGTGACGGATGGCGTCACGCACATGGTCTTCGGCGACCTGTTCCTCGAGGACATCCGGTCCTACCGGGAATCCCGGCTGGCGGGCACGGGCATCACCCCGGTATTCCCGATCTGGAACAGCGACACCCAGCGCCTGGCCGGGGAGATGCTCGCCTCAGGGCTGCGGGCACGGGTCGCCTGTGTCGACCCCTCCCGCCTGGACCCCTCTTTTGCCGGTCGGCAGTTCGACCGCGCCCTGCTCCAGGACCTCCCAGCGGGAGTGGATCCGTGCGGCGAGAACGGCGAGTTCCACACCTTCGCGTACGACGGCGGGGCCTTTCAGCAACCCGTCCCCGTCCATTGTGCGGGCACCGTGGAGCGGGACGGTTTTGTCTTCGCCGACCTGCGCCCGGGGGACTGAGCGGACTTGCGCATCGCGTCACTCCTCCCCAGCGCGACCGAGATCCTGTTCGCGGTCGGAGCTGGACCGGAGGTCGTCGGCGTGACCCACGAGTGCGACCACCCGCCGGCCGCGAGGGGCCTCCCGGCCCTGACCTCCAACGCCATCATCCATGAGGGCCAGGCCTCTGAGGCGATCGACCGGCACATCCGGCATGCGGTCCACTCGGGTTCCAGCATTTACCACCTCGACGAGACCCTGTTGCGCGACCTCGAGCCCGACCTGATCGTGACCCAGGAGCTGTGCGAGGTCTGCGCCGTGGCCTACACCCAGGTCGAGCGGGCCGCCCGCCGGCTGCCGGGCGAGGTCCCGGTGATCTCGCTCGAACCCCTGACCTTGGCAGAGATCTGCGCGACGGTGCGCACCGTCGGGCGCCTCACCGGGCATCAGGACGAAGCCAACGCGGTGGCCGCCCGGATGGAAGCGCGCATCGCCGCGGTCGCCAGCCTCCGCCGCCCCGAGCCTAGGCCACGGGTGGCCTGCATCGAGTGGACGGAGCCCCTGATGGCGGGCGGCCACTGGGTCCCGGATATGGTCGAGGTGGCGGGCGGCATCGACTGCCTGGGCACCACCGCCACAACATCGCGCTACGCCACCTGGCCCGAGCTGGTGGCGGCCAAACCGGACATCCTGGTGCTCATGCCCTGCGGGTATGACCTAGACCACACCATGGAGCTGGCGCGAGAGGTGGTCTCCCGGCCCGAGTTCTCCGACCTTCCAGCCGCCGCCACGGGACGCGTCGCGGCGGTCGACGGTTCCAGCTACTTCAACCGGCCGGGGCCGAGGATCGTCGATGGCCTGGAGATCCTGGCTGCCCTGGTCCGTGCGGATGCCGGGTCCGCCCTCCCCCGCGGCGCGAGCTGGGTGCTGGGATGACGTCCACCGCCGAGCTGGGATGAGCCCCCGCGCGGTGGCGACGTGGTCGGCCGCGGCGATGGCCACGGTGGTGCTCACCAACAACCCGGTCTACCGCGGGCTGATCGCGCTGGTGGCCTTGAACTTCGTGGTCGCCCGCCGCCGGCCCTTGGTGTCGGTGCGCGGGTTGCTGGCCTTCCTCGGGGTCTTCGCGGCGTTGACCATCGTCTACAACCCGCTGATCAGCCATGGCGGTGCGCATCGCCTGGCCACCATCCCCACCGCGATCCCCGGGATCGGCGGCGCCATCACCCTGGAGTCGATCGTCTACGGGGTGTCAGCGGCCGTGGGGGTGATCGCGGCGGCCCTGGCGGTGGCGCCGCTGGTCATGGTCCTCGATCCGACCGACATCCTGCAGGCGCTGCCCTCCCCACTGCATGGCACCGGCACCGCGCTGGCGGCGGCGCTGAACCTGGTGCCCTCGGTGGCCCGCAGCTTCGTCAGGGTCCGCGAGGCGGAGAGCCTCCGCGGCGGCTCGGCGCGGAGGGGCCCGGCGGCCATCATCGCCACCCTGGTGCCCGTGGCCCTCACCACCATCGAATCGTCGATCACCCTCGCAGAGGCGATGGAGGCCAGGGCCTACGGGTCGGGGCCGCGGACCCAGTACCGGGTGTCTCGCTCCGGCACCGCCGACCGGGTTGTGATGGGCTCGGCGGCGCTGGCATTGGCGGGGCTGCTGGCGCTGCGGTTGGCGGGAACGGCGGTCGACTGGTACCCCTTTCCGGCGGTGACGCTGCCCGCGGTGAACGCGGTCGCTGTGGTGCTGTGCATGCTCCTGGCGGCGCCGCTCCTGGTGGGTGTTCGCCAATCGTCAGCTGGCCGGGTTGCGGCAACGGCATGATGGCCGCAGCGCCCGCCAGTGAGGCGGACATCCGCGGGCTCACCTACCGCTACCCGGGCAGCCAGCACCCGGCTTTGCGGGAGGTGACCATGCAGTTCGAACCGGGGCTGACCGCGGTCGCCGGCCCGTCGGGCGGCGGCAAGTCCACCCTCCTCCGGCTGCTCAACGGGCTGGTCCCCCACTTCCACGGGGGGACGATCCGGGGCGAGGTTCACACCGCCGGGCTGGACGCGCTGCGCACGCCCACCGCCACCCTCGCACGCGACGTCGGTTTCGTCTTCCAGGACCCCGAGGCCCAGTTCGTGCGTGGTGTGGTCGAGGACGAGGTGGCCTTTGCCCTGGAGAACGTCGCGGCACCGCGGCAGCTGATCCGTGGCCGCGTCGAGGAGGCGATGGCGGCGGCGGGGATCAGCGGGCTGGCGGGCCGTGCCATAGCGTCACTCTCAGGGGGCGAGCGCCAGCGAGTGGCGATCGCGTCGGCCATCGCCCTGCGCCCGCGCATCCTGGCCCTCGACGAACCGACATCGCAGCTCGACCGCACCGGCGCCGCGCTGGTGCTGGAGGCGTGTGCCGGACTGGCCGGCGCCGGGACCACGGTAGTGGTATCTGAACACCGCGTGTCAGGCCTGCTCGCCCTTGCAGACCACCTCGCCGTGGTGGACAGCGGGCTGGTCCACGGCCCCGGGCCGGTGCGGCCCATGCTGGGCAAGCTGGTTGACCCGCCGGCGCTGGTGGCCCTGGCCCGGGAGCTGGCCTGGGACCCCGCCCCCCTCTCAGTTGACGATGCCCGCCCGCTGGCGCCAGGCCTGCGGCGGCGGGCGCTGGCGCGTGCCAGCTCGCCCGCCGACCTGGCCTGGGAGCTTCGCGGCTGCGACATTGGACCCGGCGGCAGCGCGGTGCTGCAGGGGGTCGAACTGGCCGGGCGAAGCGATGAGGTCACCGTGCTGGTGGGCCCCAACGGGGGCGGCAAGACCACCCTTCTGCGTGCGATTGCGGGGCTGCTCAAGCCGCTCGCCGGCCGGGTGTGGCGGATCCCCGGCCGCGTCGCCTACCTCCCTCAGGACCCGGGTGTCCTGCTGCACCGCGGCAGCATCAGGCACGAGGTGGCGTACACCCTCCGGCGCGCGGGAAGCCGCCAGTCCGCGGACGCGCTCCTGGCGCGGCTGGGGCTGGCGCAGCTCAGCCAGCGCTATCCCGGGGACCTCAGCAGCGGGCAGCGGCAGCGGGCCGCGCTGGCCGTGATCCTCGCCGGGGAACCGGCCATCGTCCTGCTCGACGAGCCGACCCGCGGCATGGACGCGCCGGCCCGCCAGGGGTTGAGCCTGCTGCTTCGCGAGATGGCCGCATCCGGCGCGTCCGTGGTGCTGGCGACCCACGACGCCGACCTTGCCGGCGCGCTCGCCGACCGGGTGGTCACGGTGGACGGCGGAGCGGCGCGCGACGCGGGGCCACCGGACGCGGCGCTGTCCGGCGAAAGCCCCTACGCCACCGACATCGGCCGGCTCTACCCGGGGGGGCCGGTGACCGTCTCGGAGCTGTTGCGATGCCTCTGAGGCTGTGGCTGGTGAGCGCCGCCGGGCTCGTCATCTTCGCCCTCCCCTTCACCGGCCTGGAGGCGGGCGGGTACCTGCCATTGCTGGGCGTCGCCGTGGCCGCAGTGCTGGTGCTGGGCGTGGTGGAGACCGCGACTCGCCGCCTCGACACCCGGCGGCTGGCGTTGCTGGCGGCACTGGCGGCGATCGACGCCGGGCTCCGGCTCGCCCTGGTCAGCGGCATCGCCGGGTTCAGCCCGGTGTTCTTCCTGATCCTCTGCGCCGGCTACGTGTTCGGGCCCTCCTACGGCTTCCTGGTCGGGACCACCTCTCTCCTCGCGTCGGCCATCAGCACCGGCGGCGTGGGCCCCTGGCTGCCCTATGAGATGTTCGCGGCGGGTTGGGTGGGGGCGGCGGCAGGATTGGCGCGCCCCCGGACGGCTCGCCTGCCCGGCTGGCGCGACCTGGCCGTCCTCGCCACCGTCGGGCTGGTGCTGGGGTACGCCTACGGCGCGGCTACCGACGTCTGGGACTGGGCGACGTTCTACCGGGGGGTCCCCGACCTCGGCTGGACGCCGGGCATCGCGCCTGCTGTGGCCCTCACCCGTTTCCTGCGGTTCTACGCGGTGACTTCGCTGACGTGGGACACCTTCCGGGCCGTCGGCAACGTGGTGATGGTCCTGGCCTTGGGTCTGCCCATCCTCGCCGCCCTCAGCCGTTTCCGCGAACGGTTCACCGTCACCATCGAGGCCCCAGTCCAGCCGGGCTAGGCGAACCAGAAGCGTTCCCCTCATCCCCGGGTGGACGCTGCAGTAGAACCCATAGCTCCCTGGTTGCAGCTTGTCGGCGCCGTCGACTGTGGCCTCTTCGTTGACTATGTCGGGAGGTGCGCTGTTGGGCGTCCTGCTCGTAAGAGGAGGCCGCGGATTGCGCCGGTTGCCGCCAACTTCCTGGATTCAGTCGGGTTGCCGACATAGGCAACCCTCTACTGGGACCTCCGGCAAGCGCGCAATGCCGCATGCTTTGTAGTATGGATCAGGGCGGCCGCTACGATGGCTTGGCACGGCCGCGCCGGACGGCTTGGCATAGGCGCCGCGGTATCGGCAGGCGGCCGACTTCGCGCTCGTCTTAGCTGACTCATGCCTAAGACAGTTACCAGCCGCAAGCTGAAGAGTTGGCCGATAACTGGCGGCCTGCTCGAACGGTTCGGCCTGCGATCAGCCGAAATCGACGCGCGTAGCCGCAGCATGGTCAGGGAGATCGTCGGCGGTCGCTTCGAAGGTACTGAGGCAGATTTGGTCGCGGCAATGGTGTACGCCACAGGCGATCCCGATCTGGTGAATCAAGTGGCGCTCAGCCACGACCCTGTGGGTCGGGCTCGGTCGGCGCTTGGCCGCGCCCGAGCGATCGTGGTTGATGTGACGATGGTTAGTGTAGGCATCCGTCTACCCGCCGGACAGAGCCTCGCTGTGGCAGTCAGAGCACCCGGAGCCGAGAGTCTCGCGCGGAGCTCAGGCACGACCCGGGCCGCAGCCGGCATGAAGCGCCTCTGGGACGACTTCGGACGTGGCGGGCTGATCGTGATCGGCAATGCGCCAACAGCGCTGCTCGCGGTCCTCGACCTGGCTGCTACAGTCGGGCCGCCGGCCTGCGTGATCGCAACCTGTGCTGGCTTGGCGGGCGCGGAGGAGGCGAAGGAGGCTCTCGTGGAGTCGGGCTTGCCGCATCTCGTGGTCCGCGGAAGCGGCGGGGGAATCGGAGTCGCCGTCGGCGCAGTCAACCACCTTCTAGGATGGAGCCCTGAAAGCCCGGGCGCGGGCGAAAACAGTGAGAGATGACCAGACTCGACCACGTGACCCCGCCCGGCTAGCGCGGCCTCGGGTCTTGGCGTTCCGACACCCAGGCCGCCAGAATATCCCGAGTGAGCAATTTCGATTCGACCTCGCGGCACGCTCTCAGGCTTCACCAGCGGGATTGGCGCAGTGGGAGCTCGAGGGCAGGCTACCTAAG
>DHIW01000118.1:3312-3503 GCA_002404015.1 Chloroflexi bacterium UBA4736 | reverse complement strand
CTGGCCTCGATCCTGATGAACCTGGAGGAGGGCGGCGTCTTCTTCGTCGATGAGATCCATCGCCTGGCGCGACCGGTGGAGGAGTCTCTCTACCCGGCGATGGAGGACTTCAAATTCGACTGGGTCAGCGGCAAGGGCGCCGGCGCCCAGTCGCTCCGGCTCAACCTGCCGAACTTCACCGTCATCGGCGC
>DHIW01000118.1:2750-3072 GCA_002404015.1 Chloroflexi bacterium UBA4736 | reverse complement strand
GCCGCGGATCGCCAACCGGCTCCTGCGTCGGGTCCGCGACTGGGCCCAGGTCAAGGGCTCCGGGCGAATCGACGCCGCCGCTGTCAGCGCCACCATGGAGTTGCTGTCGATCGACTCCGCGGGCCTGGACCAACTCGACCGGCGCATCCTCTCGACAGTGATCGAGAAATACGGGGGAGGCNNGCCGAACTTCACCGTCATCGGCGCAACCACCCGCCAGGGGATGCTGTCCTCACCGCTGCGCGATCGCTTCGGGGCCATCTTCCGGCTCGAGTTCTACGATCCCGCCGACATCCACGCCATCCTGCTGCGGTCGGCCAAG
>DHIW01000118.1:1500-2508 GCA_002404015.1 Chloroflexi bacterium UBA4736 | reverse complement strand
GTGATCGAGAAATACGGGGGAGGCCCGGTCGGGGTCGACACGCTGGCGGTTTCGATCTCCGAGGAGCGCGAGACGGTTGAGGAGGTCTTCGAGCCGTTCCTGATCCAGCTGGGCTTCCTCGCCCGCACTCCGCGCGGCCGGGTCGCCACCAAATTGGCCTACACCCACCTCGGCCTGAAGCCGCCGGCGCGGAGCGACCAGCCCGACCTCTTTACCTAGCCCGGCCTTGGAAGCGATGGGCCGACCGGCGGAGGCCGACGGCGGGCTGCTGACCGACTACGAATTCGAGCTGCCTCCGGGGCTGATCGCTCAGCATCCCCTGGAGCAGCGCGACTCGTCGCGGTTGCTCCATCTGCCCGCCGGCGGCGCGGCGCGGGACCTCACGTTCTCTGACCTCCCGGACCAGCTCCGCGCCGGCGACCTTCTGGTGGTCAACGAAACCCGGGTGCTGCCGGCGCGGATTCGTTTCCGGCTCAGGGGGCGCGGTGCCGAGATCCTGCTCCTGAATCCCATTGGCAAGGATGCAGACAGTTGGGAGTGCCTGGTGCGCCCTGGTAAGGCCGCCTATCCGGGGGCGCGGCTCCAGCTCCGGTTCTCGTTGTGGGCGGACGTCGTCGAGCAGGCGCCCGGCGGTGGCCGGGTCCTGCGCTTCTCGCCGCCTGGCCGGCTGAAAGCGCTGCTGCCTGAGATCGGCGAGGCGCCCCTGCCGCCTTACATCAAAGAGCGCCTCAACGACCCCGAGCGCTACCAGACGGTTTACGCCCGCGTGCCCGGCTCGGCCGCCGCGCCCACAGCTGGCCTGCACTTCACCGACGCGATGATGGATGGGCTCCAGGCGGCCGGCATCGAGCGCGCCGCGCTGACGCTGCGGATCGGGCTCGACACCTTCCAGCCGCTGCGCACCGAGAACCTAAAGGAGCATCGGATGCATTCGGAGGCCTATCGCATCCCCCGGCCGACGCGTGCCGCCATCGACGCATGTCGGGGACGCGGCGGCCGGGTCGTGGC
>DHIW01000118.1:894-1304 GCA_002404015.1 Chloroflexi bacterium UBA4736 | reverse complement strand
CGACCTCAGCCCCGACGCCGGCGACACCGACATCTTCATCCGTCCCGGCTTTCGGTTCCGCGAAGTCGACCTGCTGCTAACCAACTTCCACCTCCCCAAGAGCACGCTGCTGGTGATGGTGTCGGCGTTCGCCGGCCGCGAGCGGGTGTTGGCGGCCTACGGGGAGGCCA
Organism: Chloroflexi bacterium UBA4736; assembly: GCA_002404015.1. Classification (GTDB taxonomy): domain Bacteria; phylum Chloroflexota; class Dormibacteria; order Dormibacterales; family Dormibacteraceae; genus UBA4736. The sequence goes on along the minus strand of DHIW01000118.1, from coordinate 1,134 downwards.
TCGAGCGCGGCTACCGGTTCTACAGCTTTGGCGACGCGATGCTGCTGGAGCCGGCCTGAAATTCGAGCTGCTCGCTGGCGGGGCGGTGTCGCCGCGGGCCGCGCGCCTGACCCTGGGCCATGGCGTCGTCGAGACGCCATCCTTCATGCCGGTGGGCACCCGCGGCACTGTCAAGGCGATCGACACCGAGGACCTCCGCCGCCTTGGGCCGAGCATCATCCTGGCCAACGCCTACCACCT
>DHIW01000118.1:499-718 GCA_002404015.1 Chloroflexi bacterium UBA4736 | reverse complement strand
GCCCTCCAGGAGCAGATGGCGCCGGACGTGATGATGGCGCTGGATCACCCGGTGGGATACCCGGCCGCACCGGCCGCCGCCGAGGCCGCCACCGAGCGCACTCACCTCTGGGCCGAGCGATGCCGTGATGCCTGGAGTCGTGGTCCCACCGAGCTATTTGGCATCGTGCAGGGGGGCTTCGACCCCGAGCTGCGACGCCAGAGCGCACGCGCCATCGAT
>DHIW01000118.1:0-237 GCA_002404015.1 Chloroflexi bacterium UBA4736 | reverse complement strand
TGCGATCGCCGCCGGCGTCGACCTCTTCGATTGCGTTTGGCCGACTCGGCTGGCGCGGACGGGCTCGGCGCTGGTCGGGCCCGACCGCCTCAACATCTCCAACGCCGCCTACACCGATGACCCCGGCCCCCTCGAGGAGGGCTGCGCCTGCGCCGCGTGTCGCAGCCACTCCCGCGCTCAGCTTCGCTATCTCTTCCTCCGTGGTGAACTGCTGGGCTACCGCCTACTGACGATCCA
>DHIW01000044.1 GCA_002404015.1 Chloroflexi bacterium UBA4736 | reverse complement strand
CCCTCAGACCGCCCTGAGCTTGCCCTTCCAGTCCATCTCAACCTCTCCAGGCCCTGCCGCCGCCGTCCTTCGGTGGATTCGGGCTTGTCGGGAGGGTTTCTCCTTTTCAGCCCTCAGGCAGCTTCATCGCCAGCCGGCTGGTCACCACTCCCGTGTTGAGCCCGATCGTGCGCAGCCCACCGAAGAACCGGGCGTGCTCGATCTTGCAGCAGCGGTCCATCACCACCTCGAGCCCGGCCCGGCGGGCGATCTCCGCAGCCTCCTCGCTGACCACTCCCAGCTGCATCCAGAGCACCTTGGCCCCCACCTCGACCGCCTGCCTGGCGATCGCGGGCACCTCACGCGAGGGCCGGAAGACGTCCACGATCTCGATCGGGTTCTCCTTGGCCGCCTCCAGCAGGTCGGCGTAGACGCGGCGGCCAAGGATCTGGCTCTTGCCCGCCTGGGCCGGGTTCACGGGGATGATGTCGTAGCCATTGGCGTCCAGGTAGATGCCGGCGAACGAGCTCGCGTTGTAGTAGTTGGACGACAGCCCGACCATCGCGATGTGCCGGTAGCTGGTGAGGATCCGGTAGCGGTCCCACGTGGTGAGCCCGAAGGTGTTCCGCTCGCCTACCGCCGTCATTTCTGGTAGGGCGCCCCGAACGCCTTGGACAGGATGGAGTGGCCTTGGCCCGCCTCGTGCCCGTTGGAGGCTGCGGCTTTGGGGGTCGCGGCCGGCTTCTGGGACTTGTCCAGCGCCTGCTCCAGGTCCCAGATGATGTCCTCCACGTCCTCGATCCCGACCGAGACCCGGATCAGCTCGGGGTTGACCCCGGCGGCCCGCAGCTCCTCGTCCGACAGCTGCTGGTGGGTGGTGGAGGCGGGGTGGATCACCAGCGACTTGGCATCGCCCACGTTGGCGAGGTGGCTGAAGAGCTGGATGGACTCGATGAAGCGCCGGCCGGCCTCGCGGCCGCCCTTGATCCCGAATGTGAAGATCGAGCCGGCACCCTTGGGCAGGTACTTCTGGGCGACGGAGTGGAAGCGGTTGGACTCGAGGCCCGGGTAGTTCACGTACTCGACGGCCGGGTGGGCTTCCATGAACTCCGTCACCTTCTTGGCGTTGGCAACATGACGCTCCATCCGGACGTGCAGCGTCTCCAGGCCCTGCAGCATCAACCAGGCGCTGAAGGGCGCCATTGTGGGCCCGTAGTCACGGAGCGTCTCGGCCCGGCACTTCATCAGCCAGCCGAAGTCGCCGAAATACTCGAAGAAGCGCATGTCGTGGTAGCCCTTCGAGGGCTCGGTCATGCCCGGGAACTTGCCGTTGTCCCAGGGGAAGCGGCCGCCGTCGACGATCACGCCGCCGATCGTGGTGCCGTGCCCGCAGATGTACTTGGTCGCGGAGTGCACGACGATGTCGGCGCCCCAGTCGAGCGGCCTGCAGCACCAGGGCGAGGCGAATGTGTTGTCGATGACGAGCGGCACGCCCACCTCGTGGGCCAGGTTGGCCAGCGCCTCGAGGTCGGGGACGTCAGCGGTCGGGTTGCCGATGATCTCCGCGTAGAAGGCCTTGGTCTTGTCGGTGACGGCCGCCTTCCACTGGTCCAGGTCGTGCACGTCCACGAATCGGGCGTCGATGCCCATCTTGCGAAAGCTGACGTCGAACTGCTGGAAGGAGCCCCCGTACAGGCTGCGGGAGGCCACGAACTCGTCCCCGGCCTGCATGAGCGTGAAGATCGTGAGGTGCTGGGCGGCCTGGCCGGAGGCCGTCGCGATCGCGCCGATGCCGTTCTCGAGGGCGGCGATCCGCTCCTCGAACACGGCCGTGGTCGGGTTCATGATCCGCGAGTAGATGTTTCCGAAGCGCTGGAGCGCGAACAGGTTGGCGGCGTGCTCGGTGTCCTCGAAGACGTACGCGCCGGTCTGGTAGATGGGCACCGCGCGAGCGCCCGTGACGGGGTCCGGACGCTGGCCGGCGTGGACCGCGAGGGTGTCGAATCCGAACTGCTTTTCGCCTTGCATAGGGCGAGTGTAGACCTAGAGGTTCGGCCGGAAATCCGGGCGAGAGACTCGGTGATCAGGTGGCCCAGCCGCAAGGAGGCGCCGAGGACCGCAGCACGCGCATTTGAAGTGCGCACGCGAGGACCGCAGAAGCTGACGCCGCGGATGGGTCGCATGGGCGCCGAAGCTCCGTCTGGGCTTCCGGCCGGACCTCTCCAGAGGCCTATTGGAAACCGCATCTCGCGCCTGGACTCTTTAGAGTTTCCGGCGTGAGGGTGATCCTGTCGACCGTCGCGCCAGGACAGCTTCACGTTGACGCGCTGGCCGTGCCGGTGGCAGCCGGCGAGTCGCTCCAGGGCGCCGCCCTCGAGCTCGACTCCGCGCTCGGGGGCGACCTTCGCGAAGCCCTCAACGCCGGCGAGCACCGGGGCCGGCTCAACGAGACGCTGCCCGTGTCGACCGGGGGGCGGCTCGGCGCCCGCCGCGTGCTCCTGTACGGCGTCGGCTCGCCGGCCGACCTGGACGGGCAGCGGCTGCGCTACGCCCACCACGAGATGGTCCGGGCGGCTCGCAACTACGGCTACCGGCGGCTGGGCATCCTGCGCTCCGCGCCGCTGTCGCAGTCGGACCTGGCCGCCGTCGTCGAGGGCTCGGTCCTCGGCGATTGGGAGCGCCGCAGCCGGCAGACGGGCGGCCGCGCCGTCCACCTTGACGAGCTCCACCTGGTCGGCTTCGGGGAGGGCCGCGAGCACGAGGTAGTGGCCGCCCAGCAACTGGGCGAGGCTACCAACCAGGCCCGCGAGTGGCAGAACACGCCGCCCAACGAGCTGACCCCCACGGCGCTGGCGGAGGCGGCCCGCGAGATCGGGGCCCGCCACTCCCTCGAGGTAGAGGTGCTGGGGCCCCAGGAGCTGCGCGCCGGCGGCTACAACCTGCTGCTCGGAGTAGCGGTGGGCTCCGCGCAGCCGGCGCGCCTGATCCGCCTCCAGCACAACGGAGCCGGCGGCGCCGCCGGGGCGCCGCGCCTGGCCCTGATCGGCAAGGGCATCACCTTCGACTCCGGCGGCCTCTCCATCAAGACCGCGGAGGGGATGCGGACCATGAAGGGCGACATGGCCGGGGCCGCGGCGGTGCTGGCGGCGATGAACGTGATCGCCGGCCGCCGGCTGCCCATCGACGTCATGGCGGTGGTGGCGGCCACCGAGAACATGACCGGCGACGCGGCCCAGCGGCCCGGCGACGTCTGGACCAGCGCCAATGGCAAGACGGTGGAGGTCCAGAACACGGACGCCGAGGGCCGCCTGGTGCTGGCGGACGCGATCACGTTCGCCATCCGCCGCGGCGCCACCCACCTGGTGGACCTGGCGACGCTGACGGGCGCCGCCACGATCGCGATCGGCCACGCCGCGACCGCCGTGGTGGCCAGCGACGAGGAGCTCTGGAAGCTGGTCGCACGGGCCGCGGACCGGGCGGGCGACCGGGTCTGGCGGCTGCCGATCTACGCGGACTACCGGATCCTGCTCGCCAGTCGGATCGCCGACCTCCGCAACAGCTATTACGGCGAGGCGGGCACCATCACGGGAGGGATGTTCATCCAGCAGTTCACCGAGGACCTGCCCTGGGCCCACCTCGACATCGCGGCCAGCAGCTGGAACAGCAACGACGAGCTGACCAGCGTGCCCCGGGGACCGCTGGGCGCGGGCACCCGGCTCTGCGTCCAGCTTGCGGAACTGATGTCAGCCACCGGCCGTTAGGCTAGGTACAGCCTTGCTCGAATCCATCCACTCCCCCGCGGACGTCCGCGCCCTCGACCGCTCCCAGCTGGCAGCCCTGGCCGAGGAGATCCGCGCCTTCCTGGTCGAGAGCATCGCCAAGACCGGCGGCCACCTCTCGCCCAACCTGGGCGTGGTCGAGCTGACGCTGGCCCTGCACCGGGTCTTCGACAGCCCCCGCGACGCGATCGTGTGGGACACCGGTCACCAGGCCTATGTCCACAAGCTGTTGACTGGTCGCGCCGAGGGCTTCAACAACCTCCGCCAGCCCGGCGGCATGTCGGGTTACCCCTCCCGCTCCGAAAGCGAGCACGACCTGGTCGAGAACAGCCACGCCTCCACCTCCCTCAGCTACGCGCTGGGGCTGGCCGAGGCCCGGCTGCGCAAGGGCGTCAAGGGGCACGTGGTGGCGGTCATCGGCGACGGCGCGCTCACGGGCGGCATGGCGTACGAGGCCCTGAACCAGATCGCGCACCTGCAGCCGCCCAACCTGGTCGTGGTCCTGAACGACAACGGCCGCTCGTACGCACCGACCGTCGGCGGCCTGGCCGGGCACCTCTCCCAGCTTCAAGTGGATCCCCGCTATGAGCGACTCAAGGAGGAGATCTCCCAGCGCCTGAAGGACCTGCCGTTGGTGGGGCGCCAGGCCGAACAGGCCGCCTTCCGCGTCAAGGAGTCCCTGAAGCAGCTCCTGCAGCCCTCGACGGTGTTCGACAGCCTGGGCCTCAAGTACGCGGGGCCGGTGGACGGCCACGACCTCGCCGAGCTGGAGGAGATCCTGGGGCGCGCCAAACGGCTGAAGGCGCCGACGGTCATCCACGTGATCACGGAGAAGGGCCGCGGCTACGGACCGGCGGTCGACGACGAGATCGACAAGCTGCACGGGGTCGGCGCCTTCGACCCGCTCACGGGCCGGGCGCGCCAAACCGAGCTCACGTACACGGACGTTTTCGGCGACGCACTGCTCTCGGCCGGCTCCCGGCACCCCGAGGTGGTTGCCATCACGGCCGCAATGGGATCCTCGACCGGCCTTCTCGGCTTCGCCCGCGCGTTCCCCGACCGCTTCTTCGACGTCGGCATCTGCGAGCAGCACGCGGTCACGTTCGCGGCCGGCCTCGCCATGGCCGGGATGCGGCCCGTCGTCTGCATCTACTCGACCTTCCTCCAGCGCGCCTTCGACCAGGTGATCATGGACGTGGCGCTGCACCGGCTCCCGGTCGTGTTCGTGCTCGACCGCTCGGGGGTGACGGGGGCCGACGGCTCCTCTTCCCACGGCGTCTTCGACCTGGGCTACCTGCGGATGATCCCCAACCTGCGGGTGGCCGCCCCTGCCGACGCGACCGAGCTCTGCGCGCTGCTCGAGACGGCGCTCTCCAGCGATGGCCCGGTCGTCATCCGCTACCCCAAGGGGACGGTCCCGGCGACGCCTGACCTGCCGGTGGAGCCGCTGCCGGTCGGTCGCTGGGAGGAGGTCCGCAGAGGCGAGGACGTGGCCATCCTGGCGGTCGGCCGGATGGTCGAGGTGGCCCGCGAGGCGGCCGACCGGCTCGAGCAGGACGGCATCAGCTGCGGGGTGGTCAACGCCCGCTGGGTCAAGCCTATGGACCCGCGCCTGGTCTCCGACTGGGCGCGCCGCTACCCGCTGCTGATCACCGCCGAGGACAACGTCGGCAGCGGCGGATTCGGCGGCGCGGTGCTGGAGGTCCTGGCGCCGGCGGGCCTGGCCGGCAAGGTGCGCCTCAGCGCCCTGCCCGACATGTTCCTGCCCCACGGCAAGTCGGCCGCGATCCTCGCCGAGCACGGCCTCGACCCGGCCGGCCTGGTCAAGCAGGTCAAGGCGGCCCTGGCCACGGTGACCAAAGCCAAGCGGTAGCGGTTAAACCAGAGAAGATGGCGCCGTAAGGGCGGGCTCCGCCCGCCCGTCCGTTTGGGTCCCTCTTCCGAACGCCGACCGACATCTGTTGAGGGAAGGGGGCCCGTGGGGGAAACAAGCTTGTTTCCCCCACGTCGTTAGACGCTCTGCCGCCCCGGGTAGCCCTCGCCGATTCGGTGCCAGTGCGTCACGGCGTCCTCGCCCAGCTTCCAGCACAGCTCGACCAGCTCACCGTCCCGGTGCGCCAGGAAGTCGACCAGGCCGACCCGGGCGTCCTTCAGCCGGACGCCCATCTCATGCAGTCGGTTGAGGGCCGCGGCCAGGTCGTCCTCAGCCCTCCGGAGAACGGTCGCGGCGCCTTCGAACTTGTCGCCGTCCTCCGTCCCCGCGGCAGGTCGCCGCATCTTGTACTCGAATATCCGAAGCTGGTCCTGGAGCTCGGGCAGCTGTCCGCTCAGCTCGACGATCTGGGAAACGAGAGCGCGCACTTCGGGCAGGGCCCGATTGGCCCCGTGAACGTCGTAAGTGCGCGGTTCGGCGGGCATCGGAAACAAGCATAAGGTCGGGCTGGGAGACCCCCTTTGTGACCCGGTTGATTTCCTCGAGCCAGAGGTCCACGATGAACATTCAGTCCATTGGGTCGTTAGCCACGGAGGTGCCTATGGCAGAACCGCCGGATCAGTCAGGTGCGATCAGCCGAGGATGCCCAGCGGGCCCAAGTTAGCGGGCAAGTGAGCTCCTAAGCGAGCCCTCCCGCCGGGAACGAGCGCCCAACGCTCAGGGTTCCGCGTGAGGCGTCGGTAGGCGAGGTCGCCAACCAATAGAGGAAACGACAACGGGGCCGGCCACAGCATGGCCGGCCCCTCATTTTTTCGATGCTCCGGACAGCTGAATCAGCTCGGCCGGTTGACGCAGAGCGGAATGATCCAGTCACTATTCCTGTACCTTCCTGAGATGGCCACCCCCGCCCTCCAGCTTTTCGACGTGACCGCCCGCAAGGTCCACCAGTGGTCGATGGTGGCTCTGATCGCGCTCGGCTTCGTGCTCGGCGACCGTGCCGGCTGGCTGCCCGTGGGCGTCGCCGGTGTCGTGATGCTGGCAGGCCGGTTCTGGTGGCCGGCCGACGTCTTCCGACAGCTGACCTGGCGCGTGCTGGAGCCGCGCGGCCTCCTCCGCCGGCGTGAGGTTCACGAGGACCACGTCACCCGGCGCATCGCGCGGGTGATCGGGGGTGCCGTCTGGCTCGTGGCCGCGGCTCTGCTCCTGCTTCAAACGGCGACGCTGGTGGCCTGGGTGCTGGCCCTCTTGATCGCCGCGATGGTCGTCCTCGACGCCGCCGTCGACTTCTGCGCGCTCTGCTTCCTCTTCCTGCAGCTCGGGATAAAGCGATCGAGCGCTTCCTGATCCTGGCCGGCTTCGCGCTGGCCCTCGGTGCCCTGATCGTCGCCGGCCGCCTGCTGGCAGGCCGCAACCTGGCGCGCCTGCAGGCTGACGGCAGCGCCTGGCGCCGGCTCGACCTGGAGCTCGACGGCCGGCCGGCGGTCGTCTACTTCTCGGCCCCCGGCTGCAGTGGCTGCGCCGAGCAGAAGATGGCGCTGGAAGCGCTCGGGCCGACGGTCCGGCTGGTACCCGTGGATGCCTCGGACCGGCCCGACCTGGCCTCAGCGCTGGGCGTACTGACGGCCCCAGCGACGGTGGTCTTCGACGCGGCCGGCCGCGTCCTGGCTGCCAACCACGGGTTCGCCGCCGCCGACCGGCTGGCGGGCCAGCTGGCCGAGGCTCCTACGCCATCAGGCCCTGAATCGCGGCTGCCAGTGCGATCGGAGAGAGGTTGATCTTCAGGACGGCCAGCTCGACCCCGGCCGGAGGGTCCTCGTAGAGCTCCTGGTCGTTCGTGATCAGGATCACCCGCGCCCCCCGCAAACCGATCTCCCGGGCGAAGTCGGCGCCTGAGCCGTCCGGCAGCCGCCCATCCACGCAGGCGATCCGGGGAAGCTCGCGCTCGTAGATGCGCATCGCCTCCACGACGCCGCTGGCCTCGCACACGGTCAGGCCGATCTCCCGCATGCGGTCGGCGTACAGCTGGCGGATGGTGTCCTCGTCCTCCACCAGGAGCACCGGGCTTGCGTCAGCGGGCATCACCCATAGAATGCGCCGATGCGGGAGCTGCGTGACCGCGTAGCCGTCGTGACCGGGGCCGCCAGCGGGATCGGGCTCGCGCTCGCCGAGCGCTACGCGGCGGAGGGGATGCACGTGGTCCTGGCCGATGTCGAGGAGGCCGCGCTCACCGTCGCGGCCGACCGGCTGCGCGCCGCCGGCGCCAGCGTCCTGGCCGTGACGACTGACGTGAGCCGGGCCGACGACGTGGACGCGCTGGCCGTCGAGGCGATGGGCACTTTCGGCGGCGTTCATGTCCTCTGCAACAACGCCGGCGTGTTCGCCGGCCGCAGGCCCATCTGGGAAGTCGCTCGGGAGGACTGGGAGTGGGTGCTCGGGGTGAACCTCTGACGTCATCAACGGGATTCGCGCCTTCCTTCCCATCCTCCTGGAGCAGGAGGAAGGCCACGTCGTGAACACCGCCTCGATGGCCGGGCTGCTCGCGGGCACCCTGGGGGTCTACAGCGTGAGCAAGCACGCCGTCGTCGCCCTCTCGGAAGCGCTGCAGGATGCAGCTGGCCGCGCGCGCCGCCTCCGTCGGCGTCTCCGTCCTCTGTCCGGGCTGGGTGCGGACCAGGATAATCGAGGCCGATCGCAACCGGCCGGGCGGCCGCGAACCCCGCAGCGAGCTGCCCGAAGCGCAGGCGATGGAGCATCTTGTGGAAGCCCTGGTCGACACCGGCATCGACCCGGCCGAGGTGGCCGGCCACGTCATCGACGCCATGCGCTCCGGCCGGTTCTATGTCCTGACCCACCCGGAGATGGCGGTCGGCGTCGAGCAGCGAGCCCACGACATTCTCGAAGGCAGGGCGCCGGTCCTGCCAGTGCCCTGAACGCCCACCACGTCCGGGCCCGCAACACGGCGCTCGACTCGAGCAACCGGATCCACGACGACGAGGTCGCCCGCCACTACGGGTTCGGGGGCGGGCTCGTGCCGGGCGTGATCGCCTACTCCTACCTGACCCGGCCGATCGTGGAGCGCTGGGGCAGGGAGTGGCTGGAAGGCGGCACCGTGAGCGTGCGTTTCCTGAAGCCGGTCTACGACGGCGACGACCTCGCGGCAGCGCTCAGCGAGGACGGCGAGGCGAGCCTCCGGAACGCTGCCGACGAGCTGTGCGTCGCCGGCCAGGCAGCGCCCACCGGCAAGGCCGAAAGCCCGGAGGCCGCGGGCGAGCCGCTCCGGCCGATCGTGGCCGAGCTGTCCGAGGCGGCTGCTCTGACGCACCTCGAGCTGGTCGGCGAGACCTTGCCCCTCTATCGCCGGGAGAGACTGGGCCACCCGGGCTGGCTACTCAGCCTGGCCAACGACATCCTGATCGAGAACATCCGGCCGGCCACGCCCTGGATCCACGTCGAAAGCGTGGTCCGCAACTTCGCCGCAGCCGATTGGGGACAGGAGGTCAAGGTCGGCGGCAGCGTCACCGCCCGCTACGAGCGGCGCGGTCATCGCTTCTGCGACCTGGACCTGCTGATGGAGGCTCAAGGACGCCCGCTCGCCAGGGTCATGCATCGCGCCATCTACGAGTTGCGACCCCCCGGGTCCTAGAATCGGCCGGATGCCGGATCCCCAGGTCGAGGCCTACCTGAGAAGCGTGGTCGCGCTCGGCCTGCCGCCCCTCGAGACCCTGACCCCGGAGCAGGCGCGCCAGAACGCGGAGGCAGGCGCCGAGGCGCTCTTCGGCCCCAAAGAGGAGATCGCGTCTGTCAAGGATCGCGTGATCGGCGGCGTCCCCTGCCGCGTCTATCGCCCCTCGGCCGGCGCGGAGCCGCAGCCCACCACCGTCTACTTCCACGGCGGGGGCTGGGTGGTCGGCAGCCTGGAGACTCACGACGGGATCGGCCGCGCCCTGGCCAACCGCTCGGGCTCGAGCGTGGTCGCCGTCGACTACCGGCTGGCGCCGGAGCATCGCTTCCCGGCGGCGGTGGAGGACGCCTGGGCGGTCACCAAGGCCGTCGCGGGCGAGACCGAGCGGGTGGCCGTGGCCGGCGACAGCGCGGGCGGCAACCTTGCCGCCGCGGTGGCCCTGCGCGCCCGCGACCGCCGCCTTCAGCTCCAACTCCAGGTGTTGGTGTACCCGGTCACGGATTCCAACCTGGACACCGGGTCCTACGCGACCAACGCCGAAGGCTACGGCCTCACTCGAAACGGGATGCGTTGGTACTGGGACCATTACCTCGGCGGCCAGGACGGCAGCCAGCCAGACGCCTCTCCTCTGCGCGCTGCTGATCTCGGCCGAGTCGCGCCCGCCCTGGTCCTCACCTGCGAGCACGACCCGCTGCGCGACGAGGGACGGGCCTACGCCCACCGCCTCCGCGCGGCCGGGGTGCCGGTGCGGCTGGTCGACTATGAGGGCATGATCCACGGCTTCTGGCGGATGGCGGCTCTCATCGACAGGGCCCAGGAAGCGATGGATGAGGTGGCTGGGGCGCTGCGCGCGGCGCTCCTGTAAGGGACGATTGTTGCGCGCTTTGTTGCGGATTTCCCGCCTATGATTATCGCCCGCAAAATCGCGGGTGGTGCTCGTCGACTGACTTGGGGGGATGGGCGTGCTGCAGCGGACCGAGATGGATCTGTTCGACCGGGAAGATCCTCTCTCCACGCTGCCCGAGGACGCCGTCCACTGGATCGGCGTCTACCAGAGCCTGGTCGATTTCTGCGATACGTTCCAATCGGCCGAGAACCCCGCGCCCAGAGATGCCGAGCGTCTAGCCCGCCACGAGGCCCACTTCCGGGGCCGCCTCCGCTTCTGGCATGACCGCCTCATGGAGCTCACCGAAACAGCTTCCTGAACGACCGCCCCGGGGGGAATAAGGCAGTCCCGTCTGGGCGTTTGTACTGTTGCAATGATGGATATGTTCGGACGACTCAGGATCGGTCACCAGACGCCGAAGCTGGAGGCCATGGCAGAGGTCAAGCTCTTCGACAACCTGGATCCCCACCAGCGGAAGGTGCTGGCCCAGTACCTGGACGAGGTATCCGTCGAGGCCGGCCGGACGCTGGTCACCGAAGGGCGCCGCAACGGGACCTTCTGGATCGTCGTCGCGGGCGAGGCGGATGTGCTGGTGGGCGGCGAGCTGCGCCGCCGCATCGGCCCTGGTGGCTGGTTCGGCGCCACGAGCATGCTGGACGGCCGGCCGGCCTCGGCGACGGTGGTCAGCCGGACCCCGCTTCATGCCCTGGTCGCGGGCCACGAGCAGTTCCGAGCCCTGGAAGGCAACCGGACAGTGGCCATGCGCCTGACGGCTGAGGCGCTGGAGAGGCTCCGCTCCGACCTGGCCCACGCGAGCTGACCCCCTTGCCGCCGCATACTTGGCGGCGCATGGAGGCGAACCTGGAGCTGAAAGCGCCAGTGCCGGGGCCCGCGTAGGCCGCCGCGTACTCGCCGTCGCGGCGGCCGTGGTGGTGATCGGCCTGGTCGCCGCCTGGCTGGTGACACCGACGGCCTCCCAACTCCAGGGCCGCGTCGCGGCCGACGCCGCCGCCGGTCACGTGGTCCTTCTGGAGCGCGGCCAAGTGCCCGCCCTGCTGGCGGACGCGTTGGTTGCCACAGAGGACGAGCGCTTCTTCCAGCACCACGGCATCGACGTCATCGGCCTCGGCCGGGCCGTCAGCTACGACGCCTGGAACCGCTGCCTCTGCCAGGGTGGCTCGACGCTGACCGAGCAGTTGGTGAAGCTCGTCTACCTGGGGGACGACCGGGGCTGGAACAAGGTCGGCGACACCTTCCTGGCCTTGAAGCTGGAGAGCGGCCTAGACAAGCACCGGATCCTCGCCGACTACCTCTCGGTCGTGCCCACCGGGGCCGGTCTGACGGGCGCGCCGGCGGCGGCCTGCACGTACTTCGGGAAGCCGCTCGCCCGGCTCGACCTGGCCCAGTTCGCCCTGATCGCCGGCATGCCCCAGGCACCCTACGGGTACGACCCCCGGTTTCACCCCGACCGGGCCGCCGCGCGCCGCACCTATGTGCTCGCGGCGATGGTCGGCGAGGGCTTCATCACCCGCGACGAAGCCGCGGCCGCCGACGCCCAGCCCCTCCTCCCCGACCCGCTGCCCGCCGGCTGCTAGCTCCTCCTCATCTACTCCTCCCCCCGCCCGCGGGG
>DHIW01000068.1:3323-4062 GCA_002404015.1 Chloroflexi bacterium UBA4736 | reverse complement strand
CCGAAGATGAAAGCCTGGATGGTGGCCACGATCACCACCTCGAGGCCGTAGAACACGACCGCGACCGGGCCGGCCAGGCCCAGGATGACCGCGATCAGGATCTCGCCACCGTAGATGTTGGCGAAGAGCCGGAAGCTGAGCGAGATGATCTTGGCGAACTCACCGATGGTGTGGAAGAACCCAACGACGAAGTCGATCGGCCTGCCTTTCAAGAGCGCGGGGATGTTGACGAACTCGGCAAAGTACCCGATGCCGTGGTTCCTGACGCCATAGATGTGGATCAGGAAGAAGACCATCAGGGCCAGCGCGAGGGTGTTGTTGAAATCGGCGTTGGCCGCCCGCAGCAGCGGGAAGGAGCCGTCGGGGCCGCTGACCAGCACCTGGCCGAAGCCCGGTACCAGCGCCAGCCAGTTGTTCACCAAAAGCCACAGCAGCAGCCCCGCGAAGAGCGGGAAGAGCGCCGCGCCCGTGCTTCCGCCTGAGCCCTTGGCGAAATTGTAGAGACCTCCAACCAGCATCTCGACCGTGGTCTGGAGCTTCCCCGGGCGCTCCTCCAGGCGGCGCGTCATGACCAGGATCAGGATCACGATCACAACCAACGCGACCAGGGCCCCGAGCATCGAGTTGGTGAAGACCAGCGGCCCGGCCTGGAACACCGGCTCGGCCTTGATCGGAGGGGCCTTGATCTCCGGAAAGAAGGGCACGATCCCTCCCATCAGCACCCCAGCCTTTCCCAGAA
>DHIW01000068.1:2466-3026 GCA_002404015.1 Chloroflexi bacterium UBA4736 | reverse complement strand
GTTCGACTCCGTATCCCGCCAGGATCCCCAGCCCGACGGCGGCGAACACCTGGAAAGCAACTCCGGAAATGCGCGCAACGTACTGCCACGGGTTCATTTCGAACTCACAACAGCGTCAGGATTCTAGCAAAGCCCCGGAATCGCCAGCGGTGCCGGTTTCCATCTCGCTGAGGCGCTCCCCAAGCAAGGTTGAGACGGCGACGATGAGCAGGACCACGGCGACGGCAATGATCTTCTTGTGCCCGTAGAGCATCAGGCCCAGCCCCGAGGTGACGCCGGTGGCGGCGTAGAAGACGAGGCAGGTCTCACGCTGGGTCAGGCCGAAGTCGAGGAGCTGGTGGTGAACGTGCTCGGTGTCGGCGTGCCCGATCGAGACCCCCTGGCGGCGGCGTCGGATGATGGCCAGCCCGGCGTCGACGATGGGCACGGCGAGCGCGGCCAGCGGCACCAGCAGGGCGAAGACCACCTCCCCCTTGGCGATGCCAAAGATGCTGATGATCCCCAGCGTCATGCCCAGGAAATGGCTGCCGTTGTCGCCCATGAAGATCCGCGCGGGATAG
>DHIW01000068.1:1294-2263 GCA_002404015.1 Chloroflexi bacterium UBA4736 | reverse complement strand
TGGTGGTCTCGCGGTTGACCGCGGCCAGCAGCAGGGCGCCGGCCACGATTGCCGCCACCCCGGCGGCCAGGCCGTCGACGCCGTCGAGCAGGTTCATGGTGTTCTGCATCCCCAATAGCCAGATCACGGTCACGGGGAAGGCGAGCACCCCCAGCTGGACGACATGGCCCCCACCAAAGTTGATGAAGTGGATCGAGATCCCGACCACCGGGACCAGCAAGGCAAGCACAACCTGGCTGCCGAACTTGTATCGAGCCCGAAGCTGGCGGAGATCGTCGAACATCAAGACCACGATCGTGACTGCGCCGATCGCAAGCATGGCGATGACCTGCGACTGGGGAAAGCCGTCGTGGCGGACCGAGGGGTCGAGCAGGCCGAAGATCGCCGCTGATACCACGAAACCGGCAGCCAGGGCCAGGCCGCCGAGGCGGCCGGTGGGATGCTGGTGGATGTTGCGGCCGCCCGGCTGGGCCACCGCGCCCACCCGGAAGGAGAGCCACCGGGCCATCGGCACCATCGCCACCGCGCCGGCCAATGCCACCAACAGCGGCAGGATCGCCGGGCCCAGGTTGTGGGCCATGATCCGGTAGAACTCGGGCGACAGCGGGTTGTCGGCAGGGTTGACCGCGGCGATCAGGGCCCGGGGTCTCCTGGCAGCGGCTCGCGGAAGAGCTCGGCCAGCTCGCGGAAGGGCCGCGCGTCGACGCCGGCGCGATGCAGCAGCTCGACCCCGGTTGGGTCGCGGTACTGGCGACGGTAGAGCACGTGGGCGACGTTGGAGTTGATCAGCAAGGTGGCGCAGAGGACGCAGGGGCTGTGGGTGACGAAAGCCCACTTGCCCTCTTCCGCGGACCCCGCCTTGGCGACCGCGTTGGTCTCGGCATGGATACAGGTCAGGCACGGGTCGTCGGGCCCGCCCGGGGTCAGGCAGTTGTTGTTGAGGCCCTTGGCGCCGCCGTTGTAGCCGAC
>DHIW01000068.1:0-1071 GCA_002404015.1 Chloroflexi bacterium UBA4736 | reverse complement strand
GGTTCAGGCGAGGAATTCAGCGGAGCAACCTCTGAGCCGGGATGCTGCCCTCGCGCAAGAGGCGCGGCTGGGGCAGAGTGAGGTCGAGTATAGAAGAGCCCAATCCAATCTCACAGACGCCGTCGACCACGAGGTCCACGGTGGCGCCAAGGTTGGCGGCGGCCCCGGCACCGGTGGTCGGCGCCGGCTCCCCGGTGAGGTTGGCGCTGCTGGCGGCGACCGGTCGTCCCACGGCCCCGAGGATGGCCAGAGCCGCGAGATGGTCGGGTACGCGAACCCCCAGGGTGCCGTCGCGAACGACCGGGCCCAGTTCGGCGACGGCTCGGGCGGTCGCCTTCAGGACCAGGGTCAGCGGGCCCGGCCAGAACTCCGCTGCGAGGGCCAGGGCGCGATCATCCATCTCCACCCAGGGACTCAGCGCCCCCGCGTTCGGCGCCAGCACCTGGGCGGGGCGGCCGGCGTCTCGCTGCTTGGCGGCGTAGAGGCGCTCACGGGCCGCAGCGATATCGGCAGCGCAGGCAACCGCGTAGACCGTGTCGGTGGGGAAGCAGACCAGGCCGCCAGCGCCAAGGAGGGCGGCGGCGCGAGCAATGGTGGCGGAGACTGCCGGCTCCAACAGCATCACAGGCTGATCACCAGTACGCGGTCGCGGCCGGCGAGGTCCTGGAGCACCTCCAGGGTGCCGAAACCAGAGGCGAGCTGGTGCAGCGCGTCGCGCTGGCGGGGATCGAATTCGAGCAGCGCAGCGCCCCCTGGAGCCAGCCGCGGCAACTCCGGGAGCAGCCGCCGGATGAGGTCGAGCCCATCCTTGCCGGCGTACAGCGACAGCGAGGGCTCAGACCCGGCGACCTCGGCGGTCACCGCCTCGGGCCAATCGGGGTCGATGTAGGGGAGGTTGGCGAGGACCTGGTCGAACTCCTCCTCGATGCCCGCGACCAGGTCGGTCTGGCGCAGCTCGACTCGATCCCCCATCTCCAGGCGCTGCACATTTTGCCGCGCTACCTCCAGGGCTTCGGCGGAGACATCGGTCGCCACCAGGCGACAGTCGGTTCGCCCCGCGGCGATCGCCAA
>DHIW01000110.1 GCA_002404015.1 Chloroflexi bacterium UBA4736 | reverse complement strand
GTGGATTCGGGACACGGGGGAGGGTTGGGAGGGGGTACTTTTTCGAGCCGGCCCAGCTTCCTCAACAAGGTCCGTGGTCCCTACAACAAGGGGGAGGGAACTACTTTCCTAGTCAACTCCGTAGAAGTTCCAGCCGTCCAGTTCGGGTGGTTCGATGCCTTGGCCGCCCAGGATCGTGCAGATGTGGGTGCGGTGGTCGTTGCCGTGGTGGATCGCCTGCAGCAGCAACGTCCCCCTGGGCAACGCGTCAACGGTGCCGTCCTTTCGGGTCCGCTTGATCACTTCGCCCGGGTCCAGCTTCCTGGCCAGCAGCCGGTCCCAGCGCTCCGCGCGACCGGCCGCCTCGCGCCGGAGGGCGGGCAGCTCGAGCTTGGCCGCCTCCATCAGCTCGTCGCGCCTGGGCTCGAGCTCCAGGAAGCCCAGGTAGCGCTCCTCCGCTCCGCTCAGGTGCCGCAGAGTGTCGATGATGCTGCCCATGGTTCCCGGCGCCGAGCTGTCGAGGGTAGCGGGCTCGAGGCCTGCGCAGAACTCGAGCAGCCGCTGGTTAGCCCAGGAGTTGTGGCGAAACAACTCATCGACGAGATCCACCCGAGGAATCTAGCCCGAACGCTCGAGCAGCGCCACCGTCTCGACGTGGGAGGTCTGCGGGAACATGTCCACCACAACCGCCCGGCGCAGCCGGTATCCGCCGCGCACCAGCAAGGCGATGTCGCGCGCGTGCGTGGAAGGCTCGCAGCTCACGTAGACCAGACGCTCAGGTCCCAGGCGCAGCAGCTCTCCCAGCGCGGCAGGCGCGCAGCCGGCCCGAGGCGGGTCCAGCACCGCGGCGTTGTGCTCGCCCATGCGCACCTGCCTCAGTGTCTCCTCGACCCGGCCGGGCAGGGCCTTGAAATTGGTGATGTCGTTGATCCTGGCGTTCAGGCGTGACAGCGCGACCGCGTGCGGATTCTCCTCGAACGCCGTGACGCCGCCCGCTTGGCGGGCGATTGCCAGGCTGATGGTGCCGATGCCGGCGAAGAGGTCGAGGACCCGATCGCCAGGACCCGGCTCCAGCATGTCCAGGACCGCTCGGTAGAGCACCAGCATCTGCTGGTAGTTGGTCTGCACGAAGCTATCGCTCCGCACGCGAAAGCTGAGGTCCCAGAAGTCGAGGCTCATCGAGTCGTCGAGCAGGACCTGGTCGGGCAGGAGCTGAGCCACCCGGTCGGGCAGTGCCTCCCCGGCACCTCCGGGTGGCCGGTTGCGGAAGCGGATCTGCCAGAGCAGCCCGGGGCCCGTAGGCTCGACCGTAAGGAGCAGGTTCTGCACGCCCTGCAGGCCCAGCTCCTCGACGGCCTTTCCGAACGCCAGCATCGCCCTCTCGATGCGCAGGTCGTGGATGGGGCAGGTCCGGATCGGAAGCACCGAATGGGAGCGGAGGCGGTGGAAGCCGAACGCGAACCCCTCTGCGCGATATACGCCTTCGAACTCCCCCCGGATCCGGTAGCGCCAGGGGTCGGCCATGCCATGGACCGGCGTGTCCGGGGGCAGCCGGAGGCCCGCCCCCGACCACGCCTCCTCCACCACCAGCCGCTTGATCTGCAGCTGCCGGGCGTACGCGGCGTGCTGCCACTGGCAGCCCCCGCACTCCCCGAAATGCGGACAGGGCGCGGCCACCCGGTCCGGCGAGGGCTCCAGGACTCGCGTCGTGCGGGCGAAGTCGGCGCCGCCCCGGCGCCCAGCTGGCTCCGCCTCCACCGTCTCGCCCGGCAGCGCGTAGTGGACGAAGACCACGCGCCCCTCGTCGCGCGCCAGGGCGGTGCCGCCATGGGCCGTGACCTCCGGCTTCAGGATCATCGCAGCCAGTAGCCCGTCGGGTCCGCGGCCGGCCGGAAGCCGGCGGCTTCCACCTGCTGGGCGGCCAGCTCGAAGCCGGCTGCAAGCTTGGAGGGGTCGTGGGCGTCGCTGCCGAACGACACGGCGGCGCCGCCTTCCTCCCGCCACCAGCCGACGATGGCGGCACCCGGGCACATGATCCGGGCCCGCGTGGTGTTCACCTCCAGGACGCTGCCGCGCCGGGCGGCAGCCCTCAGCACTGCCCGCAGCGGTTCCTCGAACCGGGAGTCGTCGTACTCGAGCGCTTCCGGCCAGTAGCGCTTGGGGTAGTCCACGTGGGCCAGGATCTCGAACGGTTGGGAGCTCTCGACCAGCGCCAGCAGCTCGGCCAGGTACTCGCCCATGAGTGCCGGCGCGTCCGCGGCCGTCAGGATGCCCTTCACGCTGGTGTCCACCAGGACGCCTCCCCATTCCACGCAGTGCACCGATCCCAGCACGCGGTCGAGGCGGCCCGCCGCCAGGACTCGGGCCGCCTCCTCGGCGAAGCGATGCGGCTCGCCCAGCTCGACCCCGCTCAGGAGGCGAAGGTCGGGGAAGGCCGCCCTGCAGCGCTCGATGCAGTCCAGGTAGCCGGCGACGTCCAGCTGGTGCCACTCGGCCGCCGGGAAGGGGTTGAAATCGGCGTGGTCGGTGAACGCGATGGCGGGCAGGCCGAACTCCAGGGCGCGCCGGCAGGTCTCCTCCATGGAGCCGTGGGGGGCGTCCCACGACCACTCGGTGTGGACGTGGAAGTCGGGCGGGGTTGCGATGCGCCTAGGCTACTTGACCCGGGAATTGGGACTCCGCGCCAGGGCCTATCGAGTGAGCCGCTCGCGAAGCAGCTCGGAGGCCAGCTTCATGTTCGCCTGGCCGCCGGTCGCATCCTTGACCCTGGCCATGAGAAAGCTCAGGGCGTTCTGCTTGCCGGCCTGGAAGTCGGCAAGCGCCTGGGGGTTCTCAGCCAGCACGCGGTCCACCACCCCGCCCAGCTCGCCTGCGTCGCTGACCTGCTCCAGGCCCCTCTCGCCCACGACGTCGGCCGGTGCCTTGCCCGATACCTGCGACTCCGCGAGCACCTCGCGCCCCTGGTCGCGGTTGATTGTGCCGCGGGCGACCAGGTCGATGACCTCCGCCAGCCGGGCCGGGGGCAGGGTGGGCTGCTCGCCGATGATCCAGTTGGCGGCCTGCTTGGCGGGGGCGCCGGCAGCCACCGCCGCCTCGAAGTAATCGCCCGCCTCGCGCTCGATCAGCAGCCTGGCGTCGTATTCGGACAGCCCGTGCCCCTCCCGGAGACGGCTGCGGCGGGCCGCGGGCAACTCAGGTAGGGCGGCCCGCAGCGACTCCACCCAGGCCGGGTCCAGCTCCAGGGGCGGGATGTCGGGCTCAGGGAAATAGCGGTAGTCCTGGGCGAACTCCTTGCTGCGCTGAGAGAAAGTTCGCTGCTCGGCCTCCGACCAGCCGCGGGTCTCCTGGACCACCTCGTGACCGGCCTCCAGCTCACGCACCTGGCGCTCGATCTCGTAGGCCACGGCCCGCTGCAGCGCGCGGAAGGAGTTGATGTTCTTGAGCTCGGTCTTGACCCCCAGCTCGGTCGTGCCTGATCGCCTGACCGACACGTTGGCCTCGGCGCGCAGCTGGCCCTTCTCCATGTCAGCCTCCGAGGCGCCGATCGCGCGCAAGATGCCGCGCAGCTCCATGGCGTAGTCGCGGCACTCGTCCGCGCTGTGCAGGTCGGGCTCGGTGACGATCTCCA
>DHIW01000117.1:4330-6493 GCA_002404015.1 Chloroflexi bacterium UBA4736 | reverse complement strand
CAGGACCGCGTAGGCGCCGAGGCGCACCGGGAGCCGGCGCGGGGTCCGGGTCGCCGCCACCACCGCCATCGAGATGAAGAAGTAGCTCGCGGCCAAGTTGGGATTGCCGAAGGTCAGCGCGGCGCGGGCCCCGGTGCTCTCCGAGACACCCGCCAGGTCAACGTGTCCGGACAGATAAAGCCCTGCCAGCAGCGCCGCCCAGGCGATGGCGGACCAGGACCAGGCGCGCAGGATGATGGCCATCGAGCGCGGCGTTCGCATCGCGTTGACCATCGCCACGCACCAGGCGCAGAGGAAGGCGTCTTGGACCAGGGCGATCCCGCCGGACAGCGTGGCGGCCAGCGGGTTGACCAGGGTCGCGATGCCACCGCCCAGCATCAGCAGGGCAACCGGGATGGCGTAGGGGAAGCGCACCCGTAGGTCGCCGGCCAGGGCCCAGGCGGCGACGGCCGCCAGTGACATGGCGATCGGGATGTCGACCGGGGAGGAGTTGGCCGGCCCGGACGGTTGCAACAGGGGGAGCAGGGCGACGCCGGCAGCAAGCGGCCAGGTGACCCAGACCGGCACCTCCGTGGCGGCGGTGGCCCGGACTCGCGGCCGCGAGCGCGCCAGAGGGCTGGCGAGGGCGCCGATCATGGCGTCTGGTCCGTGGCGGTGAGCCGCAGGAACAGGCGCAGGTTCTCGGCGGCGAAGGCGGGCTGGTCGGCGGTGGCGGCGCCCTCGGCGACCCCGGCGAGGGCGGCGCTCCGCCACTCCTTGGGGTCGGCGCCGAGCCGCGCCAGACCGGAGCGGATGAAGCCCTCGACCAGGTCCGGGAACCAGCCTCGGCCGCCGAGCGCGTAGGCGACGCCGTCGCCCCACCGCCCGGAGCGCAGCCCCGGGTGGCCCGCCACCAGCCGACCCGGACGGGTGTGGCGGTCGAGGAAGAGGGCATAGCTCAGGGCGAAGTGGACAAGGTCACGGACCGGCTCGCCGTCGGCCTGGCCCAGCTCCCAGTCGACCACCCCGGTCACCCGCCCGGCTTGCTGCAGGATGTTACCGAGCCAGAGGTCGCCGTGGACGGTGGTGCGCGGTGTGGTGGAGCGGCGCAGGCGGCGGCCGATCGCGCGCAGCCGCTGGGCGGCCTCCCGACCGGCGCCGCGCTCCGGGAACCGTCGAGGCAGCATGTCCACGACCGTCGACTCCATGTCAACCAGGGCTCGGCGCCCAGCCGTCGCGTCCTGGAGTGCGGCCAGCCAATCGCCGGCCAGGGCGAAGTCAGCCTCGACCAGCACCCGCCGGGCGGTGTGGTGCCAGCGGTGGTAGGCGGACAACATTGGCGTGCCGGGCAGGGCCGCCGTGACCAGACCCATGCGCCCCTGCCACGAGGTCCAGCCGAGGACGGCCGGCACCGTCGCCTCGATCGTGCCTAGGGCGCCGCGGTCGATGGCACAGAGGGCGGCCGCCTCGGCCCTCAGTGCCGACACGCCGGCGTCGGTGCTCGCCAGCTTGACGACGTAGACGGGCCAACGGGCGTGGGCGGGAAAGGCCAGGACGACGGTCTTGGCGTTGGGGTCCTTGGAGAAGCCGAGGGCGAGGAGACGAAGGTCCGGGTCGTCGAGGAGGGCATCCAGCATCGGCAACGCGCGCTCGTCGACCCCCGCCAGGGGGAGCGCCGGCGGCGGGGCTGCCGTCGCCCCGGTCACGCCGCCCGCCTGCCCAGCCCGACGCCGCCGGGCGCGAGGGCGCACACCAGCCATCCCGGGACCGCGGCGGCGAGCCACAGCGCGACGCTGACCGCGAGCCACCCCCGCCGCACTCCCGGCGGGGCCGCCGCCAGCGAGGCCAGGTAGCGAGCGGGCTCGCCGCGATCCTCCACCAGCGCCAGTGGCGCCGAGACCCCTGGAAACGCCACGTACTGACGTTCCAGCGCGATCCCCCCGGCCGCCGCCAGCCGGCGGCAGCGCGGAGCGGCGGCGGGACCGCGGCCGAATAGCGCCACTGGCGTGTCCGCGGGCAGAGAGCGGAGGCGCCGCGCCAGGCGGCGCCCCGCCCAGGGCGCCAGCGGGACGTCGAAGCGGCGGGCCCCCTCGGCGGCGATGGCCGCGACCAGGAGAGGCAGCGGCTGCGGCGCCCCGCCTCCGGCGCTCAATTCAGGACTGCGAACGGCCTGAGCCGGGCCAC
>DHIW01000117.1:0-4122 GCA_002404015.1 Chloroflexi bacterium UBA4736 | reverse complement strand
GAGTGGAGACTGTACCCGGCGCCCTCGGCGGCCACGCAGAGGTAGGACGAGGTCTGGTTGGTGCCTGGAAGGAGCAGGGGCATGCCCGTGCGTCCGAAGACTGGGTGGCCCGCCATCCGGGAGGCTGGGAAGGCGCGGGCTGAGTTGTGGCGATGCACGAGCACCGTCTCGCCCTCGTGTTCCTCGGGGTAGATCGAGTTGTGGGGTGAGTCAACCACGAGCCGACTGTCCGCTCCGAAGAAATCGCGGGCGGCCGCCCTCAAGACGGAGTAGGCGGCCTGCCGGAAGGCGAACCCATAGTTCATTGCCAGCGCGTTTGCCAGCATCAGGCGGTCGCCCTCGGGAGTATCCAGCGGCACCGGCGGGCAGCCGCCAGAGAAGTAGAGCGCCCATCGCAGGCGGAGCTCTTTCAGGGACCTCGCCGAGAGCAGGTGGTGGAGCGGCTTCTGCGCCCTGAGGACGGCCTTCACCAAGGGGTTGCCGGCAAGCCGTGTTCCGTACATCGCTCCGAGTGTCCCGGTCAGGACACCACCCCCGGCATGGTACTGGAGCGTGACCTGGCCCTGCTGCACCCCGAGGAGGGCCGCCAAATCGTCGTCGAAGATCTCCTCGACCTCCTGGAGCTCGACGAAGTGGGTACTCGGTCCGATCGTACCGAAGCGCAGCCGGGCCAGTTGGGTGACCATCCAGGGCAACTCGCGCATGGCCCGGTCGACGCCGCCATAAGGTTCGAGCGGCAGTCGGCCGCCCTCCTCGACCCGGGCCAGCTCGGCGGGGTCGATGTTCCAGCGGTCCACGGCGAACTCGGCCCCGCCGACGGCGCAATTGCGCACCTCCGCCGCGCTCAGGTCGCGCCGATAGCCGGACGGGTACGGGTAGAGCTCGCGGACGCGGCGGTAGAAGCCAGTGATCGCGGCCTCGTCCGGGCGAGGGCGGTCGAAAGTGATCAGGGCCATCCCGCAGTTGACGGCGGCGCTGGTCAGGGTGGGCCGAATCGTTCCCCGGGTGGCGACCGCGATGGACGACGGGGCCTCCATGCCGTGCTTGTGGTAGAAGTCCGGCAGCACCACCGGGGGGGCGGCGAGGTCGGCGTCGCGGACCTCGTCGGCGAGCCGTGCCAGGGCGTCAGGCGGCGGCATGTGCTCGTGGCTCTGCAGGATCCGCGGGCGAAAACCCGCGTCGGCGGCGCCCTGGTTGTGGGGGTTGAGATCCTCCGCCTCGGTCCGCGCCGTGGTCAGTATCTTTACGTTCAAGCGATAGCCTCCAGGGTCTCAAGCATCTCGGCCAGGCGCGCGCCCGGCCGGCGGGCCAGTGACAGCTCCACGGCGGGAAGGCGCCCGCCCAGCCGCCTTGCCACCTCGGCGATGGGGGGGTGCACCGGGCCCAGCATGGTGCCGGCTGACAGGGTTGCGGCAAAGGCCCAGTAGCGGCGCAGCTCCCCCGCCATGTAGGTGCTGGCCAGGAGCATGCGCTGGGCCTGCTCGGCGTCGACCGGACGGGCCGAGGCACGCTCGCTCCCGCCGCGCCGCAGGATGACGATCCGGTCCGGGACCAGTTCGGGCACGCGTCGGGCGAGCCAGGCCTCGTGCCTCCCGTTGGTCGTGCCCCTCTCCCCGCCCCCCGGCAGCCGTACCGGTTCGACCACGCCCCAGGCGCTGACGCCGTCACTGATGCAGAGGTTGTCCGAGGTCGCCGTCCCGCCGGCGGCCACCTCGGCATCGACCAGGGTCGACTTTCCCACCCCGGCGGCGCCGACCAGCAGGAGCGCGCCGCCCGCCGCGGCGCAGACCGACGCGTGCAGCGGCGCACGTCCCCGTGTCCCGGCCCACCACATCGCTGGGTACTGCAGGAGGGCGGCGCGGGCCAGGAGCACGAAGCGGGCGCGCATCACTGTGTTGGCCAGGCGGCTGCGGGCGGGCGGGCGCCAGCGGTACTCGAAGGTCGCGCCCGATGCCGAGGCGGAGGCGCGCAGGTCGAAGCCGGTGCCGACGACGTCGCGCATGACGACCTCGCCGGCGCGCTGCCAGGCGCCGCGATCGAGCGGCTCCCACCCCTTGGTGTCGTGGGCCGCGTCGCTGGCGCTGATCCTGACGCTGACGGACGCCCCGGCGGTGGACGGCTCCAGCTCCGGACCGGCCGCGCCACGCACGAGCGAGTCCACCCAACCGAGCTCGGACTCGACCAGCAGCCGCTCGCCCGCGGTAGCCAGGCCGGCTTTCATACCGCGCCCTGGAGGGCGACGCCCCCGGCGCCAGCGATGAAGCGGGTGACGACCTGGGCTACCCTCAGCATCCCGCCTTCTGCCTAGAAGTCGTCGGGGTAGAGTGCGCCCAGCGCCGGCGCTGTCTCAGTGAGGCTGGGGGCGGTGTACTCGGGCAGCAGCTGCGCCAGACGGCGCCGGACCTCCGCCGTTTGGTTCATCTCGGCGACGTCGCAGAGCCGAGTGAGGAGCTCGTCGAACTTCGCGCCCGGCAGCCTCGGGCTGGTCGCCCAGATGCGCGGATGGGACGTCGGGCGCCGCTCCTCGAACTGGCTGAAGAGCGCCTCCCGGAGCTTCTCGCCGCTGCGCAGCCCGGTGTAGCGGATCTTCAGGTCGCGCTCGCTCACTTTGAGCTGGGCGGCGTAGTTGCGCACCAGATCCACGATCCGCACCGGCTCGCCCATGTCGAGGACGAAGGTCTCCCCACCCTCAGCCAGGCTCGCCGCCTCCATGACCAGCCCGACGGCCTCCTCGACCGTCATGAAGAAACGCGTGACCTCAGGGTGGGTGACGGTAACCGCCGCCCCCGACTCCATCTGCTCGGCCAGCACCGACAGGAAGGAGCCGCGGCTGCCGAGCACGTTGCCGAACCGGACCGAGGCGAATCGGGTGCATCCCCCCGCGTTGGCCTGCAGCACCATCTCGGCGAGCCGCTTGGTCGCGCCAAGGACGGAGACGGGGTCGGCCGCTTTGTCGGTGGAGATGAGGACGAAGCGGTCGGTGCCCACGGCAAGCGCCGCCCGCACCAGATTCAGGGTGCCGGCTACGTTCGACTTGACCGCCTCGCAGGGGTGTCGCTCCAGCAGCGGCAGGTGCTTGTGAGCGGCGGCGTGGAAGACAACGTCGGGGCGCACGTCGCGGAAGACCTGGCGAACACGGTCGCCGTCGCGGATGTCGGCGATTATCAGCTCGTCGCTGTCGAGCAAGGCCTCGCCAGAGAGCTGCATCTGGAGCCGGTGCAGGTTCGATTCGTCGTGGTCGACCAGGTAGAGCGCGGCCGGCTTGAACCCCTTGATCTGGCGGCAGAGCTCGCTGCCGATTGAGCCGCCAGCCCCGGTCACCAGCAAGGTGCGCCCGGTCACGACCGAGGCCGAGGCGCTCCGGAGGACGTGGAGCTCGCTGCGGCCGAGCAGCTTGTCGACGTTGAGGCCGCGCAGATCGCTGACCCGGGCGTCGCGCTCCAGGGCGGCGACGAAGGACGGCAGGTAGCGCACCACAACCCCGACGGCTGCGGCGGTCCGGGTCAGTTGGTTGATCTCCGAGGCTCCCATCGACGGTATGGCGATGATCACGACGTCGACCGCGCATTCCACGGCGATCCGGGCCAGGTCCGCGGTGCCGCCCATCACCCGCAGGCCCTGAACCGCCCGGTGGCCTCGGTCGTCGTCGACGAAGCCGACCGGCAAGAGCCCGTGCTCGGGCGTCCGGCGCAGGTCGCGGGCCATCATGCGGCCGGCTTCGCCGGCTCCGATGATCAGGCAGCGGTGCGGCGGGGTGCTGAAGGCCTGGTCGAGGTCCTCGGGCGGGAGCTGGATTGCCTTACTCACCGAGCACCGCCAGGGGGGCCGACGTGACGGCGAGGCGGTCCATCCCCTCGCGGACCCGGATAGGCTCCGCGTCGGAAAGGGCCGGGTAGAAGCTCCGGCACCACGATACCCAGCCTGACCCCTTCAGGTCAGACAACCTGGTCATCCCTCTTCTCTCCTAGACTTCTCTCCTGCCCGCAGGCCCTAACCGGCGCTGCGACAGGAGAACCATAGTGTACCCCTTTGTGGAAACGACTGGTTGAGCTTTTTGACCAGGATTTGAGTGGGGGCAATTCAGCCTAAGTGGGCGAGGCAGTTCTCCCGATCGACAACTAC
>DHIW01000059.1 GCA_002404015.1 Chloroflexi bacterium UBA4736 | reverse complement strand
TCGGAGATGTGTATAAGAGACAGTCCCTGGCCACCCGCGAGCTGGCGCTGTTGACCTTCGCCCTGCGGCACGCAGCGCCAAAGGCCGCCGCGAGCTCGAGGAGTTCCGCGCTGCCGGTCGTATGGTCGAGCTCCGCGTTTTAGGGCTTGCGACTCTGACCGACGACGTCTCGCCCGAGCTGGCACTCGCGACGATCGCGTCCGTGGAGGTCCTCGGGGCCTTCCGGGCGCCGCGGGCAGTCAAGGCAGCCCTGGTACCCAGAATGGTGTGAGCAGCCCGGCCTGAGAAGCAGGACGGAGTCGACACGGGTCGGCGCCGGGGATCACGACAACAACGTGGAGGACCCGAGCATGATCGACAACAGGAACGCCACCATGGCCGAGGCGCTACGGCTCGCCCGCGCCGGGCGGCTCGCGGAAGCGACTGCCCTGCTCCAGCGAGGTCTCGGCGGTGCCCCCACGGGCACCTGGGCACAGCTGGTGCCCGCCGGGCTCCCTCGCCGCCGGCGAGGCACCGGCGCCAGCGGCCTGCTCGACAAGATGCGGGCGCGCCTGCCCGCACGACCGCCCGGCAAGAACCTGCTGCGGCCCTCCCGCTCCAGCCCCGGCGCGGCGGCTACAGCCAGCGCGCCCGGTGGCGAGATCCGCCACCTCACTCACACCGAGGCGGCCGGGTCGCGGACGTACGACCTCTACATCCCCACCGGTTACACCGGCGAGCCGGTGCCGCTCGTCGTCATGCTCCACGGCGGCAGGCAGGACGCCACGGACTTCGCCGCGGGCACGCGCATGAACGACCTGGCCGAGCAGCACACGGTCCTCGTCGCCTATCCGGAACAGTCGAGCGCGGCTAACAGCGGCCGCTACTGGAACTGGTTCCGGCCGGGTGACCAGCGGCGTGACGCCGGCGAGCCCGCGATTCTCGCGGGTATCACCCGCCAGGTCATGAGCGACCACGCCGTCGACCCGGGGCGGGTGTACGTCGCCGGGCTCTCCGCGGGCGGCGCCATGGCCGCGGTCATGGCCGCGACGTACCCGGACCTGTACGCCGCCGCAGGTGTGCACAGCGGGCTCGCCTACGGAGCCGCGCACGGCGTCCCCTCCGCGTTCGCGGCGATGCGGAGCGGCGGATCACCCGAGCCCGCAGGCGAGGTGCCGCTGATGGTCTTCCACGGCGACCGCGACAGCACCGTCGCGCCCGTCAACGCCGACAAGATCATCGCCTCCCGCGTCACCGCGGCGCGCACGGGCACCGGCGGCGATACGGCCCTGTGCGGCCCGACCACGACGCGCGGCGGTGAGAACGACGGCCACCGCTACAGCCGGAACGTGTACCGCGACGCCGACGGCAGGGTCGTGGCCGAGCAGTGGACCGTTCACGGTGGCGCGCACGCCTGGTTCGGCGGCAGCCCGGCAGGGTCCTACACCGACCCACAGGACCCCGACGCCTCGGCCGAGATGCTGCGGTTCTTCCTCGAGCACGACGCCCCGGTCGCCGTTCGCTGACGCGAGACGCACCACCCTGGAGACCCTGCCCGCGTGACGCGGGCGGCATCTCCCGCCGCCGCCACATCCCGCGCCTGCGGCCCCCCGACCCGGAGGCGCGGACCTGTCCGGTTCAGACCCATTCACCGACGGCGTTATCGCGCCCGACAAGCCGCACGGTCGCATCCCGCGCGAACGGCGGCATGGTCGCGGGTCTCGCGCACTCGGCGGCAGAAGAGGGCGAGGCGTGTCCGGCGGGAGATGCATAGTCATGCCTTGGCGGAGCCGAACGGGAGCGTGTCGCGCAGCAGGTGAAGGCCGCTGGTTCGGCCCCCAGGTCGCCTTCAACCAGTGCCGATCTTGTGCCGTATAAGGATGGTCCCGTCCGTCGTCCGGCTACGAGCGTTCCGGTCCGGTTTCTAGGCGCTTGCTGACCGGTTGGGGCGATGCGTTGTTCGAATTGACCGACGCGAGGTTGTGCTGCCCGGGGCCGATCGTCTCAGTGCCGGCGCTGAGCCTGAACCGGTCTTCCGCCGCTGCCCATGGCAGCCTGTACAAGGCCCTGTCCCGCGGACGAATCGACCCCGAGCAGATGCGCGACCTGCTCCTGGCGCACCGCCCAGTGAAGTGGCCGGCCGTGTTCGCGGTGGACGCCTCCACCTGGGACCGCTGCGACGGCCGAGACCTCGCCCGAGCGGGGCTTCTACTACTCGGCGTCCAAGCATTCGGCCGGGCAGCCGATCGTGGCCGGCTGGTCCTACCAGTGGATCACCCAGCTCGACTGGGCCCGGCGATTCCTGGACCGCACCGGTGTACGCCGCACGCATCCCGCCCGCCTGCGACACCACAACGGCCACCGTCGACCAGGTCGGCCGGCTCGTCAAACGCCTGCCCGACGATGGGCAGGTGCCGATGTTCCTCTTCGACGCCGGCTACGACCCCGCGGCTGGTCACCTGGCGCGAATTGGTGGCGGCCACGCGACGCCGCGCCTACGCCGACGAGCCCTACTGGCGCAGGCCGGCCACCGTTCGGGGTCAACCTCGATGCCGGGAGAACCGGAAATGTCAGGATCTTGTTCGGATCTGCGGGCCGGTCTC
>DHIW01000062.1:7131-7828 GCA_002404015.1 Chloroflexi bacterium UBA4736 | reverse complement strand
GGCTTATTGCCGGGTCGCCACGTTAAATTACAGTGCCGTTGGGAGCGCGACCTGGGTCAGTCCAGGGAGAGAAAACGCCAGGAAGCGCCTGACTTCGATGTGCGCGGAGAAGCGGCTGGCCGGTCGATGCGGCCCAAACATGCCTCGCGCCCGGCATCTCGGCCAAATAATCCCCACTCCGTTCCACCCCAAGATGTGGTCCTTGTGAGCACACTAACCACCAGATCTGGGGTTTTGGGTCCTCGAGGCCCGCGCCGCTGTCCCTAGATGTTGCGGATTTGTATTGACACCTGCATCCGCCGGTGCTACGGTTCCCGGCGAAGTGGTAGCAGGTGGTGAAAAGTGGGGATTCTCCAATCCCTCCAACGTCCCTCTCCGGATGAGTCCCCACTTTTCGCCCCTGCGACTTACTCCACAAGAAGCGCAATGATCGAATGTTTCTCGGCAAGTACTCTCGCACTCTCGACGCCAAAGGGCGGCTTGCTCTACCGGTCAAATTCCGGGAGCAGCTTCCGAGCGGCTCCGTGGTCACGATCTCACCCGAGGACTGCCTCCGGGTCTACGCGCCGACGGAGTGGGAGGAAGTGACGGAGCACCTCCGGGTCAGCGAGGCGACCAGCGAGACCGAGCGCAACCTCATCCGCCGGATGTTTGCCGAGGCAGCCGAGCTCGAGTTCGACGGCCAGGGCCGCGCCCT
>DHIW01000062.1:4693-6876 GCA_002404015.1 Chloroflexi bacterium UBA4736 | reverse complement strand
GCGGCCACCACCAACTTCACCCAGCTCGCCGACGCGGTCGCCAAAAGCCGCAACGCCAGCACCTGAGTCTTCCGGGCCACGGGGCCCGAAGTCACACGTCCCTGTACTTTTAGAAGAAGCAATACAGATCCTCCAGCCCACACCGGGCGCCGTCTTCTTCGACGGCACCTTTGGTGGGGGAGGGCACTCGCGCGAGATCCTCAAAAGGATCCTGCCGGGCGGCACGCTCCTGGCCATGGACCTCGATCCCGAGGCCGTCAGCCGGGCGGCGGCGCTGATCGCCGAGTTCGGCGATGCCTTTCATTTCGTGTCGGGGAACTTTGCCGATTCCAGCGACCCTATCGAGGCGCTGGGTAGGGGGAAGGCGCCGCTCGACGGCGCCTTCCTCGACCTCGGCCTCTCCTGGTTTCAGCTGAACGACCCGGAGCGCGGCTTCAGCTTTGCCGCCGACGGTCCCCTCGACATGAGATTCGATCCGGAGCAGCCGTTGACCGCGGCGCATCTCGTCAACACCTATTCCGAACGCCGCCTCCGCGAGCTCATCCGCGAGTTCGGCGAGGAGCCCTGGGCCGGGCCCATCGCCGCCGCCGTCGTCCGCCGCCGCCGCCGCCTCAGGTTCTCCCGGACCCGGGAGCTGGCCGAGCTCATCGGCGGAGTCATCCCTCGAAGGCACTGGCCACGGCGCATCGACCCGGCCACCAAGACCTTCCAGGCGTTGCGCATCGAGGTCAACGACGAAATTGGATCACTGCGAAAGGGGCTGGAGGAGATCATCAGGCACCTGAAGCCAGGTGGCCGGTTTGGGGTCGTCGCCTTCCACTCCCTCGAGGACAAAGCAGCAAAGGATTTTCTCAACGTCGAAGCAAAGGATTGCATCTGTCCGCCCCAACAACCGGTGTGCACATGTGCCCACCAGGCAAGCGTCATCATCCATCCCCCCCATCCCCTAAGGCCGGGCAAGGACGAGATCGAGGCCAACCCTCGATCTCGCTCCGCCCGGCTGAGGGGGGCAATCAAGCTCCCGCAGGAGTCTCAACCAACGACGCAGAAATGATCGCTCTAAGAATGAATACCGCCGCTCACGGCCGGCATCTCAGCTCCTCTTTTGGAGCCGGGGTCCGGAAGTCCCGGGCCACTGCAGGTTCGGGACGGTCGGCCCGTGTCCGCCGCTCGCGCCCGGCGACCTTCAAGTGGATCGTGCTCTGGATCGTCACGGTCTCGGTTTTCGGCATCGCCTACGTTGCCGAAACCGCGGCCGCCACCCAGGCCAGTTACCAGATTGCCACTCTCAAGCAGCAGCAGTCCGACCTGCATGTGCAGCAGCAGCAGAGTCGCTACCAGATCTCGCTGGCCACCTCTGCCGGCCAGATCGACGGCGACGCCGCCAAACTGGGCATGGTCCGGTCCAATCAATGGCAGTACCTGCCCGGCTCGACCTCGCCGGTCGCCCTCGCCAAGCCCGACCCGCAGAGCAACGGCAACGCCACCCGATCGTGGCTGGACCAGCTGGCCCTGGCACTCGGCCGGCCCACCGAGGCGCAGGCCAAGGGTCGATGAGACCGATCAACGGGCCACCGGGCCGGCTGATCGCGTGAGGTGGCCGGGGGATGGAAAAGGATGACGATGGATCGTCCGCCAAAGGGAAGCGGGTGACCCGATGACACAGGACCGAGGTAGGCTCCGAGTTATCTGGCTTATGGGCATGGCCGCCGTGCTCGCGGCCGTGCTGCTGGGCAAGCTTGTGTACTGGCAGGTGGTCGAACACCAGAAGATCAGCCTGCTGGCCGCCAAGCAACACCAGGTCACCTTCAAGCTGCCCTCGCAGCGGGGGAAGATCTTCGATCGCAGCGGCCAGCTGCTGGCGACCGACACCCCCGTCGCCAACGTCGTGGCTGATCCCTCGCTGATCCCCCGGGCGGCGCGCTCGCAGGTTGCCGGAAGCCTGGCGCCGCTGCTGGGGATGACCGCGACGGACATT
Source organism: Chloroflexi bacterium UBA4736 (assembly GCA_002404015.1). Taxonomy (GTDB): domain Bacteria; phylum Chloroflexota; class Dormibacteria; order Dormibacterales; family Dormibacteraceae; genus UBA4736. Next base: position 4,898 of record DHIW01000062.1, on the reverse strand, counting down.
CTCAAGCAACTCGAGATGCCCCTGAAGTTCGAGTACCTCAAACACAAGCTGCCCAAGGAAACCGCGGACAAGATCAGCGCTCTCCACCTCGCCGGCATCGGACTCGAGGACGACTCGCGTCGCTCGTATCTCTCCAGCGTCGACCCCGCCGCCCCCACCGAGCCGCGCTCGCTGGCCGGCAACCTGCTCGGCTTCGTCAACGACG
>DHIW01000062.1:3431-4587 GCA_002404015.1 Chloroflexi bacterium UBA4736 | reverse complement strand
ACGCTCAAGACGGGGACCAACGAGACCATCGTCCTGAGCGACGTCAAGAAGGTGCTGCCGCAGGACGGCACCAGCCTGCAGCTGGGGCTGGACAGCCAGGTCCAGTTCTTCGCCGAGAAGGCGCTTGCCGCTGGCGTCAAGAAGACGGGCGCGGAGTCTGGCTCGGTGATCATCATGGAGCCCAGCACCGGCAACATCATCGCCTGGGCCGACTACCCCACCTTCGACGCCAACAACTTCGGCGGATCCGACGCCAAGCTCTTCACCGACCCCGCCGTCAGTAGCCTTTATGAGCCCGGGTCGGTGATGAAGGTTGTGACGCTTTCTGGTGGCCTCCAGAGCGGTGCGATCACCCCCGACTACACCTTCAACGAAACCGGCAGCGTCAATGTTGGTGGCTACACCATCCAGGACTGGGACCACAAGCCCCACGGCAACATCAGCATGACCCGCGTGCTCGAGCTCTCCCTCAACGCGGGGGCCGTCAAGGTCCAGCAGATCGAGGGACCGGACAATTTCTACAAGTTCCTGGGCGCCTTTGGCATCGGCAGCCTGACTGGCATCGATGTCGCGGGCGAGGTGGCGCAGCCGCTCAAGCCGCTGCGGAACTACTACGCCTCCGAACTGGCCACCACCGCTTTCGGCCAGGGCGTTGCGGTGACCCCCATCGAGATGATCTCGGCGATCAACACCGTCGCCAACGGCGGCCGCTTCGTGCACCCCCGCGTGGTCACGTCGACAATCCTGGCTGACGGTTCGCGCAAGGAAGTCCCCCAGGACCTCGGCACCCAGGTGCTTGGCACCCAGGCCGAAAATGACATGCGCCAGATGATGATCAAGGTCGTCGAGCACGGCTCCGGCTGGACCACCAAGATGGACGGCTGGCAGAATCAGATCGCCGGCAAGACTGGCACCGCCAACGTCCCCGAGGGCGGCAAGTACACCGATAAAGTGATCTCTAGCTTTGTCGGCTTCATGCCCGCCAACAACCCGCGCTTCACGATGCTCGTGATTATGCGCAACCCAAAGGGCGACACGCTGGCCCAGGAGGGCACCTTCACAGCCGCGCCGGTGTGGAAGAGCATCGCCCAACAGATCCTGGTCCAGTGGCAGGTAACGCCATAGGCCATGCCGGCATGAGCTTCCGACTCTTCGA
>DHIW01000062.1:356-3088 GCA_002404015.1 Chloroflexi bacterium UBA4736 | reverse complement strand
CTGCGGCGGCAGGGCTGCACCGTCGTCGGGGTCACCGGCAGCGTGGGCAAGACCAGCACCAAGGAGATGGTGGCGGCGGTGCTTGCCCGGCGATTCGAGGTCCTCAAGGCCGAAGGCAACCTGAACACATACACAGGTCTGCCGATGACGGTGGCCGGCCTCGAGCCACGCCACCAGGTCTTGGTGGCCGAGTACGCGATGTCGGCGATCGGTGAGATCGCCTTCCTTGCCCGAATGGCGCCGCCGGATGTCGCCGTCGTGCTCAACGTCGGGCTTTCCCATGTCGGTCTGCTCGGTGACATCGAGGCCGTCAGCCGCGCCAAGCGGGAGCTTGTCGAGGCGCTCGGGCCTGAAGGCACCGCCATCCTCAACGCCGACGACCCCAGGGTCATGGCGATGGCGCTGGCCAGTGCGGGCCGGGTGGTGACCTTCGGCTACGGGAATACCCAAAAGCATGTCGATGTGCACGCCGAAAACATCACCCTGCGAGGCCTTGAGGGCAGTGTCTTCACGCTGGCGCTACCCACCGACGAGCGAGTGCAGGTCGAGCTGAGCATCCCTGGGGTCCACGCCGTCAGCAACGCGTTGGCGGCGGCCGCGGCGGGCCACGTCCTCGGCGTCGCCACCGCGGACATCGCCGCCGCACTCAGCGGCGTCGGCGCGCTTGGCGGTCGCGGTGTTCTTCGCCCCGGGCGGCTGGGATCGACGATCATCGACGACGCGTACAACGCCAGCCCTAGCTCGGTGGCGGCAGCGCTTCAGGTGCTCCTCGGCGAGACCGGCCGGCCGCGGATCGCCGTCCTTGGCGAGATGCTTGAGCTCGGGGAGAAGGCGGCCGAAGCCCACCAAAAGATCGGCCGCCAGGCTGCGCGCAGCGACCTGCTGGTGGCCCTGGGTGAGCACGCCGCCGATATCGTCGAGGGCGCCACCGAGGCCGGCCTTCGCGTCGATCGCGCCATCCTGGTGACCAGCCCCGAAGAGGCTGTCGCCGCGGTCGAGCCTCACCTCAAGGGCGCCGTGGTGCTGGTCAAGGCGTCCAGGGGGGTCGCCCTGGAGCAGGTCGTAGATCGCCTGGCGGAACCGTGATCTCTGTCCTTCGGGTGGTGGCCACCATCACCTCACCCCAGGTCCTCACCAAGGCCTCGCCGCACCCGGCCTCCTCGCCGGCGCTGCGCCACGCTCCGCTCTTCGATCACCTGCCTCAGCCCTGGCCGCCGGCGGTGGCGCTGCTGCTCCCCCTGGTTGTCGGGGTGCTGGTGATGCCATGGGCGATCGGCCTGCTCAGCCGCCACGGCATGGGCCAGCGGATCCGTGAGGAGGGCCCCCAGTCGCACCTGGCCAAAGGCGGCACGCCCACTGCGGGCGGCCTGGTTGTGATCGCCCTGATCCTGCTTACGCTGGTCTTCATCGATCGATCGCGGTCGCTGCTGCCGGTGCTGGCCGCGCTTGGTCTCGGCGCCTGCCTGGGCCTGGTCGACGACCTGGTCATGGTTCGGTCCCGTGCCTGGACTCGCGGCCTGCTGGCGCGGCAGAAGATCGTGGTCCAGCTGGGGATCGGGCTGGCCATCGGGGCCTGGTTCTGGGCGCTGGGGATGGACCACCAGGTGGTGCCCCTGCTCGGCACCTGGAAGATGGGCTTCCTGATCGTTCCGGTGGCGGGGCTGGCGCTGGTGGCCGCATCCAACGCCTTCAACCTGACCGACGGTAGCGACGGCCTGGCCCCCGGCGTCATCCTGCTGGTGGCGCTGGTATTGGCGCTGATGCTGAAGGGCAACGGCCACCAGGTTGCCCTGGTACGGCTGCTGCTGGCCGTGGTCGGCGCCATGGGTGCTTTCCTGGTCTACAACGTGCCCCCGGCGCGGGTGTTCCTCGGCGGGGTCGGCAGTGAGGGGCTGGGGATGCTGCTGGCGGCGGCCGCCATCGCCGGTGGCCTGGTCTGGTACCTGCCGCTTCTGGCCCTGGTCCCCGTCCTCGAGACGCTGTCGGTGATTATCCAGGTCTTCAGCTTCAAGACCAGGGGCAAGCGAGTCTTCCGGATGTCGCCGCTGCACCACCACTTCCAGCTCGGGGGCTGGAGCGAGTGGATGGTGGCACTCTGCGCCTGGGCCGCGACCAGCCTTGCCGGCACCCTGTCGCTGATCCTGAGCCGGAGGCCGGCATGAGAAACCAGGCCACCAGCATCGACAAGTGGCTCCTGGCCAGCGTCCTGGTGCTGTGCGGCTTCGGCCTGATCATGGTCTTCAGCAGCTCCGAGGTGCAGGGCTACATCGACTACGGCAATTCCAGCTACTACTTCCAGCACCAGATCCTCTGGCTGTTGGTGGGTTGCGCCGGCGGCCTTTTGGCCCTGGGGCTGGACTATCACCGGCTGCGGGCGCTGGCGCCGATCGCCGCCGCCGTGATAGTGGCGCTGTTGGTACTCGTCCTGATCCCCCATATCGGCGTCGCGCGCAACGGCGCCCGCCGCTGGTTCGGTTTCGGCGCCTTCACCATCCAACCCGCGGAGATCGCCAAGGTGGTGGTGATCGTCTACCTGGCGCGCTGGCTGGAGAAGTCGAGCGATCGCGTCGGCACCTTCCGCGAGGGCCTGGTGCCGTTCATGCTGATGCTCGGACTGATCGTCTGCCTGGTGCTACTCGAAAAAGACCTGGGCACCGCGATGGTGCTGACGATCATCGCGATCGCGATGTTCCTGGTCGCCGGCGCCAGGTGGTGGCACGTCGCTGGCGCCG
>DHIW01000062.1:0-122 GCA_002404015.1 Chloroflexi bacterium UBA4736 | reverse complement strand
CCCTGGGCTGACAGCCTCAACACCGGCTTCCAGTCGGTGCAGTCGGTACTGGCGCTGGGATCCGGCGGGCTATTCGGGGTGGGGCTGGGCCAGAGCATCCAGAAGTACCAGTGGCTGCCCGA
>DHIW01000013.1:1894-3150 GCA_002404015.1 Chloroflexi bacterium UBA4736 | reverse complement strand
GCGAGGTCACGCGCTGGATCGCCCAAACCGGCTACCCGATCAGCTTCCCCGACCTGGGCGGCAGTGCCTGGTGCCGCCACGTCCTCGAGGGCAAGCTGCTGGAGGGTGCCCTGGCGGCGGTCCCGATCAAGTTGCTTGGCGGGGGGGAGGGCTGGTGGACGGCGTACTTCCGCCGTCCCATGTCCCAGATGGAGGACGAGCTCCACCGTCTCTCGGTGCTGGCCGCCCACACGGCCCACACCCTGGGCTTCATGGAGCGCCTCGAGGCCAGCCAGGAGCAGGCACTGACGGATTCCTTGACCGGCCTGCACAACCGCCGATACCTGCTCGAGCAGCTGGAGCGAGAGCTGGCCCGCAGCGTGCGCAGCCGCTACTCGGTCTCGCTGATCATCTTCGACCTTGATGACTTCAAGCAGATCAATGACGCCCACGGCCACCGCGCCGGCGACGAGGCCCTCAAACACGTCGCCACCGTGCTGCATAGCCCCCTGCGACGATCGAGCACGATCTGCCGCTTCGGCGGAGACGAGTTCTGCATCCTGGTCCCCGAATGCAGCGCCGAGGAAGCCCAGCTTGTGGGGGAGCGGTTAAAGTCAGAGATCGAGGCTCAGCCGCTGATCCTGGAAGGCGTCGGATCGGTCCAGGTCCGCGTGTCCGGCGGCGTCGCCACCCAGACTCCCGACTCACCCCCCGAGACGGATCTATTCGAGCTCGCCGACCGCGAGCTGATCAAGGCCAAGCGGCAGGGCAAGAACCAGATCTTCAGGAGCTGATGGCCCCGGAGGACGCCGGCTCCTCGCTGGTCGAATGTGTCCCCAACCTCTCTGAGGGGCGAGACCAGGAATTGATCGCGGCGCTGCGGGCCGCGGCTGCCGCCATCGACGGCGTCAAGCTCCTCGACAGCCACTCCGACCCGGACCACAACCGCACCGTCCTGACCTTCGCCGGCCCGCCGCCCCAGGTCAGCCTGGCAGCCATGAGGTTGGCCCGCGAGGCGGTCAAGCGCATCGACATGAGGACCCACGCCGGCGTCCACCCGCGTATGGGCGCGGTCGACGTGATTCCCTTCGTGCCCCTCAGCGGCTCGACAATCGAGCTGTGCGCCGAGATGGCGCGGGAGATGGCTCGGTACCTCGGCGAGGACCTGGGGGTGCCGGCCTTCCTCTACGGCGCCGCGGCGTTCTCGGGCCCCCCTCGGAGCCTGCGCGACATCCGCGGAGCGGCGCCAGGCCTGCGTCCGCCCGACTTCGGTCCCC
>DHIW01000013.1:0-1674 GCA_002404015.1 Chloroflexi bacterium UBA4736 | reverse complement strand
CGCCATCCGCGGCAGTTCCGGCGGACTCTCCGAAGTCCAGGCGCTCGCATTTCCGCTCGCCAGTCGCGGCCTGGTCCAGGTGAGCATGAACCTCCTTGATTTTCGCGTCACCGGACTGGGCCAGGTGCTGGCCAAGGTCCGCCAACTGGCTGCCGATGCCGGCGTCGGCCTGGCCGAGTGCGAGCTGGTCGGGTTGCTGCCGGCGGCGACCCTCAAGGGCCTGGAGGGCGAAACCCTGCCGGGCATTCCCGGCCCTGAGGACACCATCGAAGCGCGCCTGGCGGGACCCGGGCTGAGTTGACCCTTCGCACCGCCCGCGGGTAGGGTTGCCGGCGATGGCCGGCATCAAAACGCTGATCTTTCTCTGTCGTCATGCCCACCCCGAGAACCCCGAGGGGGTGATATACGGCCACCTCCCCGGCTTTGGCCTGAGCGCCCGAGGTAAGCGACAGGCGCTGGGCTTGGGTGACTTCCTGCGCAAATACCCGGTCGGCGCTTTCTACGTCAGCCCGCTGCAACGCGCCCAGGAAACCGCCCGCCTGGCGATATCTCAACTCGGCCACGAGGTTCCCCTCCATACCCGGGACGACCTCGTGGAAGCCGAGTTCGGCAAGTACATCGAAGGCGTCAAGCGCTGGCAGGTTCCCTTCCGGCGCCCTCTGTTCTTCTTCCACGCCATCAGCCCTGGAACCCTCCCCTTCGACGAGCCGGTGCCGGAGATGGCGGAACGGGTTGAGCGGGTTTGCCGGGAGGCGGTCGAAGCGACCTCCGGCGAGGCCGCGGTGCTGGTCAGCCACGCGGACCCCATCAAGGCCTTCTGGAACCAATTCCTGGGCCAGTCCGAATGGCGCTTCCACTTCCTCGAACTGGACAAGGGCGGTTTCCTCGAGCTCGAGTACGACGGCGACCGGCTGACGGCCGTCACCCCGCACGCCGCCATCCTCGCCAAGGCGCCTGCGGCATGACAGTGCTGGCGGCGCGGGTCGCGGCGGCCTCGATCGTCGAGGCGGCCCCGCTGGCGCTGGCCGGGTTGGCCGCCCTGGCGTTGGTCGTCGGCGCCGCTGTCATCTTTGTCCGCCGCCGTCGACCCGCGCTTGAGCTCCGCAAACTCGATGCCGCCGAGGCCCGGCGCTACGTCGAGACTTTCGCCAGCGCGGAGCGTGACTTTGAGGCGCGACCCGAAGTTGCCATCGCCCAGGCGCGAGGCATTGTCGAAGAGGTGCTGCGCCGGATGGGGCTCCCGGACCGCGTCGACGGCGCCCAGAAAGCCCGCGACCTGGCCGCCCATGACCGCGCGGCTGCGGCCGCGCTGGAGACCGCCGATCGGGCGCTCCGCGAAGACGCCGACCGGGAGTCTCTGCGCCGGGCGCTGACCAGCTACCGCGAAGTCCTTGACCACCTGCTCGATGACGCCACCCGCAGGTGAAACTGCACTCGGCGCGACGCCTGTCTTCTCTGTGAGAATTTGGCCCATGGCCCACGCCGCCGACTCCGACCAGCCGGAACCCGGTCTGCGGGAGCGCCTGGGGGGCTGGATCAAGGAGCGCGCCTACCAGCTGACCCGCGACAAGTGCCCGTACTGCGGCTCCACCCCAGTGCACTCCACCAGCGAAATGGTCCTCTACACCAACAGCGGCTACAAGTTCCCCACCGTCTCGCTCAGCTATTGCCTCA
>DHIW01000026.1 GCA_002404015.1 Chloroflexi bacterium UBA4736 | reverse complement strand
GTCAGGCCTCCCAAACGGGGCCGGCTGACGACAGGGCCGCCACTGACGGCTGGCTCTGCCCCGGAAAGCGGTATCAGGCCGCGCGAGCGGTGCGGCCGCTCTGTGTTGTAGTGACTTCTGTTTGCCCGACGACCACAACAGCAGCTGGCGCTACGATGGACTTTCCGAGGAGGACCACCGGAAGATCTTCCTGGCGCCCACCACCACACTCAATGGAGGAGCCTGCGGGGCGACGGCGAGCGCGATCAGGGCACTGATGGGGCCGGGGCCGGTCGAAGGCTTCTGCTACACCCAGCTGACCGACGTCGAGCAGGAGCGCAACGGGCTCCTCGGCTCCGACCGCCGGCCGAAGGTGGAGCCCGGGCTGCTCCGGGCGGCGACCGAAACCGCAAAGCAGCGCCGGCAAGGCTCCCGGGGATAGTCGGCAGCGTCGTGCTGAGTGCCCTCGCCGACCTCGCGCGCCTGCACAGCCCCGGCCAGGGGCTGTACGGAAGCGGTGACCGGCTGTTCAGCTACGCGATCTTCGGCCGCGACTCGGTGACCGCGGCCGAGTCCCTTCTCCAATTGCGGCCTGACCTTGCGCGCGACGCGATCCTCGCGCTGGCCCGCCTGCAGGGCACGGCGGACGCCCCCGTCGGTGCTCACAGCAACGAGGAGGAGCGCGGCAAGATCCACCACGAGCACCGGACACTCCATGTCGACGGCCGGCGGATCCCGGCGGCCTCGGAGCGTCTCCTCAAGGACCTCGCCGGCCAGTGGGGTGGCGATGGGACGAGCCTGACCTATTACGGCAGCGTCGATGCCACGCCGCTCTACGTCCGCCTGGTCGCCCGCTACTGCGCGCTCCATGGCAACGGGATCCTCGCCGCGAGCGTCACCCGCCGCGACGGCAGCCGGGCCACGGTCGGCGACGGCGTCCACGCGGCTGTGGACTGGATCAGCGCCAAAATCGACAGCTCCCCGCTCGGGTTCGTCGAGTTCCAGCGCCGCAACCCGGACGGCATCCCGTTCCAGGTCTGGAAGGACTCGGGCACTTCCTATCTCCATCGCGACGGGACCCTCGCCAACTCGAACGCGCCGATCGCGGCGGTCGAGGTACAGGGCTACGCGTACGACGCCCTGCTCGGCGCGGCGCAGCTTTTCGGAGCTCGTGCGGCGGAGCTGCGGGCGAGAGCGCAAGCGCTTCGCGAGCGCGTCATCCGCAACCTCTGGATGCCGGGCGACGGCTATTTCGCGATGGCCCTGGACCGGGACGACGGCGGCAGGCCGCGCTGGGTCGATAGCATCGCGTCCAACGGCGCGCTGCTACTCGACACCGCCATCTTCGACGGGCTGCCGGCCGCGGAGCGGTACGTCGGCGGGGCGGTTCGCCGGATCTGTGGCCCGGACTTCGTGACCGAGGCCGGCATCCGCTGCCGGAGCGTGAGGGAAGCCGGCCTGGTGGACTTCCCGGACTACCACGTCGAATGGACGGTCTGGATGAAGGAGACCTTCGACGTCGCCCGGGGACTCTATCGCCAGGGACTGCATCGCCTTGCCCGCCAGTTCGGCGTCCGGTTTCTGAACGCTGTCAACGTCGCCGGCGCGCACGTCGAGTTCCTCTATGTCAGCCCCGACCAGCGGGTTATGTACGACTTCCGGGCGGGCGACCTTCGCACCACTGAGCCCGAGGTGATCGCCGGCACCAACCAGCCCGAGGCGCCGATCGCCTGGACCGTGACGGCGCCCCTGGCGCTCAAGTGGTGGTCGGGCTCGAACCGCGGGCTGAGCGGCGGGGCGGGTGCCCCCGACCGGGATCCCTGGCGCCCGGCACTCGAGGCAGAGGTCCTGGATCAGGTTCCCCAATTGGCCGTCCACCGGACCGCCGCCGAGGTCCGTGGCGCCTACGAGCGACGAGGGGACTTCGTCCTCGACATTGACCTGGGCCGGGAGCGGGACCGGCGCGCCCGAGCCCGCGGCCGGGGAAGCGAAAGCTAGATCGCGCGGGGCGAAGTAAAGGCCAGCGGGAACCGAAGTTGTTGATATCGGATCGTGTACCCACCTACGATTCCGCGAAGCCGTTCAATTAAAGCGGTTTAGCGGCTGCTGGGGGTAGGTTTTTCGGCGTTGGAATCCAGTGCACCCGGCAACCGGCGAACAGTGATTTTGACGCTGGTCGTTCCGATTGCCTTGTTCCTTCTCTTCAGGACTAATAAGCGCATCGCTTCGGCTGGCGGAACCGAGGCAGCCGCCGCCAGCATGATCGGGGTAGCGGTCTACGGAGCGATGCTTGCGGCCACGTCGGGAGGGGCCTTGGTCTCTGTCGAGCGAGCGTTGGGTTGGAGCCGCCAGCTGCGACTCACTCCGCTCCGACCGCCCGCCTACATCGCCATCAAGCTCTTGATCGCAATGCTCTTGGGGCTCGTCTCGGTCGGGGTCGTGTATGTGGCTGGCGCTTTCGGTGGCGTGCGAATGACGTCGGAAACATGGGTTCTAACCGGGGTGCTGGCGTGGGGAGCTTCTCTCGTCTTCGCCACTTTCGGCCTGTTCATGGGCTGCCTGCTGCCCTCTGAGAATGTGATGCAGATCATCGGCCCGGTTCTCAGCGACTTTGCTCTGGTGGGTGGGCTATTCGTCCCGCTGAGCCTCTTGCCCTCTGCCATCCAGGACGTATCGCCCTACATGCCTCCTTACGGAGTTGCGCAGATAGCGCGATTTCCCCTGGTCGGCGGGACGTTCGATATCACTTGGATAGTCAGCCTTGTGCTCTAGTCGGCCGCCTTCGGGATCGGGGCGATGTTCCTCTTTTGGCGCGATACCCGACGTACCTAGTGCTGCGTCCCATAAATAGC
>DHIW01000116.1 GCA_002404015.1 Chloroflexi bacterium UBA4736 | reverse complement strand
AACGCCATCGCCGCGCGCGTTGTGCGCTCGATTCGCAGGGAGTGCCTGGACCACATGGTCATCATCAACCAGCGTCACCTCCACACACTCCTCGCTGAGTCCGTCGACTACTACAACGCCGACCGGCCCCACCGGAGCCTCGCACTCCAGAGCCCTCTGCCCGAAGCCCAAGTCGCCACGGAACAGTGGTCCGGCGAGCGGTCTTAGGAGGTCTCCACCATGTCTATGCCAGGGCAGCCTGAGTTCGGATCGCCTTTTGCCCCCCTTCAGCTGGCGACTGTCATACCGTCGCGACCCAGTAGGCAGCACCGCGATGACAGGCAGCCATCGACCTGGTGGCGCAGTTTACGGGGAACCGCCCTGACGCAACCCCGCATCTGCGCCTTCGTTAGTCATAGCGCACAGCGCAGACGCAAGGTCTCGAGCCACATCATAGCGCAGATGCGAGTATCCTATGGCCGTGGCCGGGTTCAAGATCGGAGAGGCTGCGGAGCTGCTGGGCGTCAGTCCCGACACGGTGCGCCGCTGGGCTGATGCCGGGAAGATCGGCAGTGCCCGGGAGCCAGGGGGACGGCGCCTGATCGACGGGGAGGCCCTCGCGCGGTTCGCCGGCACCATGGGTGCCGCGCCTACGGCGCCGCCGGTGGCTTCGCAATCGGCACGAAACCGCTTCACGGGCATCGTGACCAGGGTCGTCAAGGACACGGTGATGGCCCAGGTGGAGGTCCAGGCAGGTCCCCACCGGATCGTGTCGCTGATCAGCCGCGAGGCCGCCGACGAACTCGGGCTCGCACCCGGGGTCCTGGTGGTCGCCGCGGTGAAGGCCACCAACGTCATCGTCGAGCGGCCGTCATCGCACTAACCCAACAGGTGCCCGGTCGGCAGCAGGCGCTCCGGGCCTTTGTCATCGCCTGTGTCCTGCTTTCGGCCTGCGGTGAGGCGGGGCCGGCGGCAACGCCTTCGACGAGGCTGTCGGGTTCCCTGATCGTCTTCGCGGCCGCCTCGCTCAGCGAAGCCCTCACCGACGACCGGACCCAGCTCGGCGTGGCCAACCCGGGGCTGGCCCTGACATTCAGCTTCGCCGGCTCTCAGCAGCTGGTCGCCCAGGTCCAGGCGGGTGCTCCGGCGGACGTCGTGGCGACCGCCGACGAGGCGGTCATGCATGAGCTCGTGGCGGCCAACCTCGTCGAGCCGCCGCGGAATTTCGCCCGGAACCTCCTCGAGGTCGTGGTCGCCCCGGGCAACCCGAAGGCGGTCAGGAGCCTGCGGGATCTCTCGCGCCCGGACCTCAAGGTCGTCCTCGCCGCCCCGTCCGTCCCGGCCGGCAAGTACGCGCGCCAGGCCCTCGACAGGCAGGGGGTGCAGGTCCAGGAGGTCTCCCTTGAACTGGACGTGAAGTCGGAGCTCCAGAAGGTCGAGAGCGGGGAGGCCGATGCCGGGATCGTCTACGTCACCGACGTGAAATCGGCCGGCAGGATGGCCATGGGCGTGGAGATCCCGGTCGAGCAGAATGTCGTGGCCGCTTACCCGGTCGCCGTTGTGAAGGGCACGAAAAGCCATCAGTTGGCCGAGGCATTCGCCGACCAGCTGATCAGCGGTCCAGGCGCGGAAGCGCTTCGAGCGCGAGGCTTCCTGCCGCCGTGAGGTGGGGCCGGGTCCCGGTGGGCCTGTGGGTTCCGGCGGCCGGGGCGGTGGTCCTGGTGGCACTGCCGATCGCCGGGCTCCTGCTGCGGGCGCCGTGGTCGGACCTTGGCCCGGCGCTCGCCTCGCCTGATGTGCGCCAGGCCCTCCTGCTCTCGGCGGAGTGCTCTTTCGGGGCCCTCGGAGTCGCGCTGGTCCTGGGCGTGCCCCTGGCGTGGGTGCTGGCGCGCGTGAGATTTCCCGGGCGCGACCTGGTCCGTGCCCTGGTGACCCTGCCCATGGTGTTGCCGCCGGTAGTGGCCGGGGTCGCCCTGCTGTTCGCATTCGGCCGGAGCGGCCTGGTCGGCCGGTACGCGGCCTGGCTGCCTGGCTTCCCGGCGCCCTTCACGACCGAGGCGGTGGTGCTGGCCGAGGCCTTCGTGGCCATGCCCTTCCTGGTGATCACGACGGAGGCCGGCCTGCGCCAGATGGATCAGCGATACGAGGAGGCGGCTGCCACGCTGGGCGCCGGCCCATGGCGGCGCTTCTGGACCGTGACCGTTCCCCTGGTGGCGCCTTCCCTGGCGGCCGGCGCCGCGCTGTGCTGGGCTCGAGCGCTGGGTGAATTTGGCGCGACGATCACGTTTGCCGGCAATCTCCCCGGCCGTACTCAGACGATGCCCACGGCGATCTATGTGCTCCTGGAGAGCCGGCCCGAGGACGCGATCGTAGTATCGCTGGTCCTCTTGGTGGTGTCCCTGCTGGTCCTGGTGACCCTGCGAGGTCGCTGGTTGGGCACTGGATGACACTCGAGGCCACAATCACCCTCGACCTCGGCACGCTGCACCTCGACGTCGACCTCCGGGCGGAGTCAACTGAGGTCATCGCCCTCGTCGGACCGAACGGTGCCGGCAAGACCACTCTCTTGCGGGCCCTGGCCGGGCTGTTGCCGCTCGCCACCGGCCGGGTCCAGGTCGACGACCATGTGCTCGAGGACACGGCCCTCCGGCTTCGCCTCAGTCCCGAGCGACGGCCGGTCGCGGTGGTCTTCCAGGACTACCTGCTGTTTCCGCACTTCAACGTGCTCGACAACGTGGCCTACGGCCTGCGGGCGCGTGGGGAGAATCGTCGGTTGGCGCTTCAGAAGGCGGAGGCCTGGCTAGTCAAGGTTGGCATGGCAGGGCAGGCCCGGACTCGGACACCGCAGCTCTCGGCGGGCCAGGCACAGCGCGTTGCGCTGGCGCGCGCGCTGGCGACGGCCCCGGGGCTCCTGCTCCTTGACGAGCCGCTGGCGGCGATCGATGCGAGCTCGAAGGCCCCCCTGCGACGAGACCTACGCGCACTCCTCACCGCGACGCCCGGCGCCCGGATAGTGGTCACCCACGACCCCCTCGACGCCCTGGCCCTGGCCGATCGCCTGGTGGTCCTGGAAGCAGGGACCATCACCCAGGAGGGCCTCCTGATCGAAGTGGCAGCGCGGCCGCGCTCCGACTGGGTAGCCCGACTCTTAGGCGTGAACCTCTACCGGGGCACCGTCAGCGAGGGTTCGCTGGCCCTTCCCGGCGGGCGGCGGCTCGCCGTGGCTACTGCGCTCACCGGTGATGCATTCGGGCTGGTGCACCCGAGGTCGGTCGGCCTGCACCGGGTGAAGCCCGAGGGCAGCGCGCGCAACGCCTGGCCCGGGGAGGTTGGCGGAATCGATTTCGAGGGCGATCGAATCCGGGTTGAGATCCTCGGGCAGCCGGCAATCGTCGCCGAGGTGACCCCACAGGCGGCCGCCGAACTGGGCCTGACCGACGGCGGACAGGTCTGGGCCACGGTCAAGGCGACGGGGATCGAGGTGTATCCCGCCTGAGCTCCCGGCCAGATCGAGATGGTCCAACTTGGGAGGTTGATCGCCCGGGGTGTGGGGTGGCAAAACGAGAGTTAGAAGTGATTCGACGGGCGGGCCGATCCTTGGATCATGACGGGGAGGTCTCGGGGTGCCGGTCACGGTGCCCGGGTTCGATGGCCTGATCCGCAGATCGCGGGCCAGGCGGGGCAATAGGGGAGAGGAGGGCGCATCTGATGCGCCAGAGAGTACGGCTCCGGATCTGCTGGGATTACGCGACGATGCGCGGAACCTAGGGTGGTTCCGGTGCAGAAAGTCCGTCGAGCTCAATCCGGGGCTGTGGGCGGCAAAAGCCTGTGGGGTTTCAATAGTCCGATCGCGCGGCCTCATCACTGCTCGATCTTGCCTCCGCCAACGGACCGGAGTCGCTGACCGCCGCGCCGAGGAACCGGGAGGCCCATTCCTCGGCGAACTTCCTCGAGGCGGCGAAGATGATGGGCACTTCGGGATACCTCACCG
>DHIW01000046.1 GCA_002404015.1 Chloroflexi bacterium UBA4736 | reverse complement strand
AACCATTGTCCTCGTTCAGAAGGGCACCTTTCACTTTGTCCTCAGCCCCCTATCTTACTCCACCTTCGGTGGATTCGGGCGCGAGCGGGGGGAGGAACATGCGGGGACCGGACACTAGATCCCGTCGGCCGGAGCGGTGCGGACCCCGTCGCGCGAATCGTAGGCGCGGAACCTGGGCAGCAGAGCGGCCATCAGCAGGCAGCCGGCCACGCACAGCAGCCCGCCGGAGACGATCGAGACCCGGACGCTGAACAGCTGGGCCACGAGGCCCGACTCCGCGTTGCCGAGGAGAGGGCCGCTGGTGTAGCTCACCATCTCGATTCCGGCCAGGCGACCGCGCAGGCGGTCGGGGATCGTCTGGTTCCAGATGGTGCTCCGGAACACGCCGCTGATCCCGTCGGCGGCCCCGGCCGCGGCTAAGAAGAGCAGGACAAGCACCAGGTTTTCGGCCAGGCCGAAGGCGGTGATGGCGACACCCCAGAGCAGCGCGGCCACGATCACGGCGCGGCCGTGGCGATGCACGTGGGAGGCCCAACCGCTGGTCGCAAACGCGATGCCCGACCCGACGGCGGGCGCCGTGAAGAGCAGCCCCAGCACCGCCGGACCGCCGTGAGAGGCGGCGATCGCCGGGAAGAGCGCGTTCGGCATGCCGAAGAACATGGCGACCATGTCGACCACGTACGTCCCGACCAGCTCCTGCCGGCTGGCCGCATAGCGGAGGCCCTCGACGATGCCGCGAAGGCTCACGCGCCCCGCGTCGATGGCCGGGGGCACGGCGTTCATGAGGCCCAGGCAGACCAGCGAGAACAAGAAGGTCACAACATCCACCGCGTAAGTGAGGGGCAGGCCGACCAGCGCGATCAGGACGCCGGCCAGCGCCGGGCCGACGATCATCCCGACGTTCGTCCGCAGTGCTGAGATGGCGCCGGCCGCCGTCAGCTCGTCGCGCTCGACCAGGCGCGGCAGCATCGCATCGAGGGACGGCCTCTGGATGGCGTCAAGCGCGCCGACCGCCATCGCCAGCCCGTAGATGACCCAGAGCTGGGGGTGGGGCAGCAGCGCGTTAGCGATCAGCAGCACCGAAGCCATGGCCATTCCGGCCTCCGTCAGGAGGACCATCCGGCGCCGGTCGTTGGCGTCGGCGATGGCGCCGCCCAGGAAGGCGAACCCCAGGATCGTGGCCAGCTCGAAGAGGCCGATCAGGCCCACCGCGAGCGAGGAGTGGGTGAGCTGGAACACCTGGTAGGGGACGGCGACGGCGGTGATCATGGTGCCGAAGAACGAGACCATCCGGCCCACGAACAGGAGCCGGAAGTCGCGGTGACGGCGCAGTGGCCCGACGTCGACGGCAGCGAGCCGGAGGAAGCGGCGCAGGCCGCCCGGCGGGCTGCCGGCTACGGGTAGATGCCCCTCTCCCGAGTGGCGGAGGCGACGCGGCCGACCGCCTTGCAGTAGGCGGCCATCCGCATTGGCACCTTGCGCTCGAGGCTGGTCTCCAGGACCTCATTGAAGGCCCGGCTCATGATCGCGTGGAGCTTCTCGTTGACCTCGTGCTCCGACCAGAAGAACGACTGCAGGTCCTGCACCCACTCGAAGTAGCTGACCGTCACGCCGCCCGCGTTGGCGAGGATGTCCGGCACCAGGAAGATGCCCTTGCGGTTGAAGACCTCATCCGCCTCCGGGGTCGTCGGGCCGTTGGCGCCCTCCACGATCAGCTTCGCCTTGACCTGCTCGGCGTTCTTGGACGTGAACTGGTTGCCGACGGCGGCGGGCACGACCACGTCGCAGTCGTAGACCAGGGGGTCGGCCGTGCCGATCTTCTCAGCGCCTGGGAAGCCTTCGAGCCGGCGGTCCTGGGCGAAGTGCTGGAAAACCTTCTTCATCGGCAGGCCCTGCTGGTTGGCGATGCCGCCGTACTGGTCGGACAGCGCGACGATCGTGCAGCCCGCCTCGTCCAGCAGCTTGGCCGAGACGCTGCCGACGTTGCCGAAGCCCTGGACCGCGACCCGCGCCTGGTGGGCCTTGATGCCGAGGTGCTCGAGGGCCGCCAGCGCGCAGATCATGACGCCCCGGCCGGTGGCCTCGATCCGGCCCAGCGAGCCCCCGACCTCCACCGGCTTGCCGGTCACGGAGGCCGTGATCGAGTAGCCGGCGTGCATGGATAGCGTGTCCATCATCCAGGCCATGATCTGGCCGTCCGTGTTGACGTCGGGCGCCGGGATGTCGCGGTCCGGTCCGATCAGGATCGAGATCTCGGTGGCGAAGCGGCGGGTCATGTGCTCCAGCTCGCGCAGGCTCAGCCGCCGAGGGTCGACGATGATGCCCCCCTTGGCGCCGCCGAACGGGATGTTGACCACCGCGCACTTCCAGGTCATCCACATGGCGAGAGCCTTGACCTCGTCGAGGGAGACGTCCTGGTGGTATCGGATGCCGCCCTTGGCCGGGCCCCGGTTGATGTTGTGCTGGACCCGGTAGCCGGTGAACACCTCGATATGGCCGTTGTCCATCTCCACGGGGAAGTGGCAGGTGAACTCGCGCTGAACCTCGCGCAGGATCTCGCGCATCTCCGGCTCCAGGTTCAGCATCGCCGCCGCCTGGTCGAACTGGGACTGCGCGGTGCGCCACTCGTCCGCTTCCTGGACCACCGCTTCGAGAGCGCTCATCACATCAGTACCGCCGACCTAGGATATTCGGCCGTCGGGTCGCAGAGAACATTGACGCAGGCGGGGAGGCCGGAATCGAATGCCCGCTTCAGGGCCGGCGCTACAGCCTCGGGTCGGTCCACCATCTCACCGTACCCGCCCAGCGCCTCGACCACCTTGTCATATCGGGTCTGGTGGCCGAGGTCGGTCGCGATCGAGACGCCCAGGAGGTTCTGCATGGGGTGCTTCTCGAGCGCCCAGATGCCGTTGTTGCCGACCACGCAGACCACCGGCACCTTGTGCCGGACCAGGGTGTCGAACTCCATCCCCGAAAAGCCGAAGGCGCCGTCGCCGCTCAGCAGCAGGACCTGGCGGTCGGGATGGGCGAGCTTGGCGGCAAGCGCGTAGCCCGGGCCCGAGCCCAGGCAGCCGAACGGACCCGGGTCGATCCAGAGGCCCGGCTTCTCGCGCTGGATCAGCTTGCCCGCGAAGGACACGAAGTCGCCGCCGTCGCCGACGATGACCGCGTCGGGGTCGAGGTAGCGCTCAACCTCGGCCACCAGGCGCCCAGGGTGAACGGGCGAGCCGTCGGCCGTGGCCAGCGCCTGGTCGCGCTGGCGGGCGGCGGCCTCCCGCTCCGCCACGTGGTCGAGCCACTCCTGGCGCGGCTGCGCGTCGCGAACCGCTTCCGCCAGCTCGGCCAGGGCGCTCTTCAGGTCGCCGTAGATGGCGACCGCCGGCTGCCGGTGCTTGCGGAAGTCGTCGACATCCAGGTAGACGACCTTGGCCTCGTCGCTGATCACCGGCGCCATCCCCCAGTTGAGCCGGAAGTCGAGCGGGGCCCCCACCACCAGGACCAGGTCCGCCTCGCCCAGTGCGGTGGAGCGGGCCCGCGACGCGAGCAGCGGGTGGCCGGAGGGCAGCATCCCGCGGGCCAGGCCGTTCAGGCAGACGGGGATGTGCGCCGCCTCGGCGAAGCGGACCAGCTCCTCCTCGGCGCGCGCCCACCAGACCGTGGCACCCGCGATCAGGGCGGGCCGGCGAGCCTCGCTGAGAAGGCGGGCGACCTCCCTCACGTGCGCGGGATCGGGCGGGTCTCCCCGGTCGGCCACCAGGTGCTCGGTGGCCTCGGGCACCTCGTCTCCCGCGAAGAAGAGGTCGAGCGGCACGTCCACGAAGGTCGGCCCGGTGCGTTCGCTGAGCGCGGTCCGGACCGCCTCGGCCGTCGCCCGGTAGGCGTCTTCCGGGCGCTCGATCGTGACCGCGCTCTTGGTCAGGCTGCCCAGGACGGGCCGGTGGTCCATCTCCTGGAGGGAGCCCATGCCCCAGCGGGCCACGGGGGAGCGGCCGCCGATCAGCAGCATCGGGCTGTCGTTCTGGCGGGCGCTGGCCACGGCCGACACTGAATTGGTGACGCCCGGGCCGGCCGTCACAGCCGCCACGCCGCACTGCCGGGTCACCTTGGCCCAGCCCTCGGCCGCGAACGCGGCGGTCTGCTCGTGGCGAACGTCGACCAGCCTGATCTCGTGCTCGACGAGGCCCTGGTAGAGGCCCCAGATGTGCGCGCCGTTGAGCGTGAAGACGTTGGCCACCCCGGCCCGCTTCAGGGCCATGGCCATCAGCTCGCCGGTCTGGCGGTCGTCAGCCACTCTTCTGGGCCCAGGCCATGAAGGCCGTGTTGTGCGCCGCCGTCAGGCCGCCCTTGGCGTCCATCAGGATGACGCCGCCCGTCATCCCGACCTGCCTCTGGAGGTGTTCCAGGCAGGTCTGGGCGGCGCGCTCGACCGGGTATCCCTGGGCCAGGCACAGCACCGCCAGGTGGCAGAGGGCTATGCGGATGAAGCCCTCGCCCTGGCCGGTGCCCACCGCCGCCCCGAGCGCGTCGTCGGCGTAGAAGCCGGCGCCCACGATCGGGCTGTCCCCCAGCCTGCCCTGGAGCTTGCCGGTCATGCCGCCGGTTGAAACCGCCGCCGCCAGGTGGCCACCGTCGTCGCGGGCGACCGCACCGACGGTGTCCGCGACCGACAGCTCGAGGTTGCGGCGCTGGCGGTCGGTGATGAAGGTGGCCGGGTCGCAGGTCTCGACCCTGTGCTCGCGGGCAAATCGGGAGGCGCCGTCGGCGACCAGCAGCACGTGGCGTCCGTCGTCCATCACAGCCCGGGCCAGGTCGATCGGGTGGCGCACGTCGCGGACTGCTCCAACGGCGCCCGCGCGCAGGCCGTCACCGTCCATCACACCCGCGTCGAGCTCGACGTCGCCGTCCTGGTTCAGGGTGGCGCCGATGCCGGCGTTCAGCGAGGGCTCGTCCTCCAGCCGCCGAACCGCAGCCATGACGGCGCTTATGGCGCCGCCTGCGATCGCCGCCCAGCCGTCGGCCAGAGCCCGCTCGACGGCAGCCTGGCGCTCCGCGTGCTCGGACTCTGGCGGATCACCGCACCCGCCGTGGACGATCAGGGCCGCTATCTGTCAGCCCCCTGCCTCGCTGCCCGCATACGCCGAAAGGGTACGGAATCAGACGATCGGCGAGGTGAGGCTGCCCAGCTTCTCGTCGATGCGGCGCTCGGACCGCCTTCGCTCCAGCTCGTCGCCGGGCGTGAGGTCGACAAAGCGTGCGTAGCGGGCCAGGAGCGGGTGGACCTCCTCGACCCGCCGGAACATCTCCTGGGCGACGTATCGGTAGTCGGGATGGCCCTGGGGCGTGGTGCGCAGCTCGCAGAGGTGGAAAACCTCCCGCAGGCTGGCCCGGAAGTACCAGCGCACCCGGTAGGCCAGCGGGACCGCGTACTGGGCCAGGGCTGGGCCGAGCGAGCGCTCGAGCATCTGGTGGGCGTGGGCCGCGTGCTCGAGCGCCCGCTCAAAGCGGTCGGGATCGCCGAATCGCTCCAGGTCGGCGGGGACGTCGTAGCCCAGGGCGGTGCCCAGGTACTGGCGGTCCTGGGTGAGCATGCGGTGCCGATGGAGGTCGCGATAGGCGGCGAAGTTGGCGACGATCTCGAAGGTGTAGGTGGTGTGCTCGAGGGCACGCGGGGCGCGATGGCGGCGGTTCGTGCGCTCGCCCATCATCGCCTCCAGGACGAGTCGGGGCTCGACGCCGCTGTGGGCCAACTCGTCCAGGGGCAGCTCGGCGTAGGGAAACAACGCGGCCGCCACCACGCGCTGCTCGGCGTCCCGGTCGTGGTCCAGGAGGCGGACCGTGACCGGGGTGCGGCCGGGCCCGCCTTCGGGCGCCAGCAGCGCGGTTGCTTCGCGGGTCCTGGCCATGCGGTCGGCGGCCGGGGCGCCGTAGCGCTCGTCCAGGGCCCGCCGGACGAAGGCCGGGATGACCAGGGAAAGCTGCTCGTGCATCTCGCCGGCCAGGCGCCGGCACTCGGCCAGCTCGTGGCCGGCCATCTTGGTGACCAGGTACTCGAAGGCCCGGCCGTTCCCAAAGATTCCCAGGTTGGTCAGGGTGCCGGCCGGGAGCAGTCCGCGCAGTACGTCCAGGGCCTTGGCCCGGGTCGCCGCCTTCCAGGCCCGCTCGGTCTCGCCGGTCTCGGTCTCGAGCGGGTGCTCCCGGCGGACCGCCGCGGTGACCGGCTCGACCATCGCCGAGTAGGTTTCGAACAGCGCGTCCATCGCCGGCTCGTAGACGCGGTGGGAGAGCTCCGGGCCCCGGTGGTAGAGAAAGCGGCCGTCCGGCCCGGCGCGGTCGAAGCGGACGTAGCGGGTGGATTTCTCGAGGGGCGAGAGCCCGATCCGGGAGTCCTCCAGGGCCTTGGCCGCGAGCGTCGAGACCCGCTCCACGGCCAGGTGGGCGCCGGCGAGCTCGGCCACCGAGTCGTCGCCGTAGCCGACCAGGACTCGCTCGTAGAACTCCTCCGCCCGCTGGGCGGCAACCAGGTCGTCCTGATGGGGCTCGCCGGCCATCGCGTCGAAGCCGGACGCGGGATCGTGGATGAACTCCTCGAGGAGAACCCGGCGCAGGCTCTTCTCGGTGCGCGAGTAGCGGCTGAAGAGCGCGCCCTTCACCACTTCGGGCAGGTTGCGCAGGGCAAAGACCGAGCGGTCCATATTGGTGACGTAGCGCTGGAGGAGAATGGTCTCGGCGGCCGTGAACCCGCCGCTCCACTCGAGGTCGGGGGCCTGCACGCTGGAACACTACGCCCACGAGATGGCGGGCTGCCAGTCCTTTGTTATCCCAACATGTAGTGTGGAAAGCCTGTGGAAACGCCTGCGGAAAAGTGGCGCCAGCTTGTGGAAAACCGGCGCCAATCGTTCGGACCCGAGCGGCCCTCCAACTTCTGGGAGCGGCAGGCCAAGCGCTACGCATTCTCGATGCGCCGGCAGGCCGACCCTTTCTGGGATTTCGTCCAGCCCTGGCTGCGGCCGGCCCTGACCGCGATCGACGTCGGCGCCGGCACCGGCCGCCACGCCGCGCCGCTGGCGGACCGCCTCGACTGGGTCACGGCGGTTGAGCCGGAAGAGGCGATGCGGCAGCTGATCCCGGACCGGCCGAACATGACCGTCGTGGCCAGCACCTGGGAGGAGGCAGACGTGGCGCCGGCCGACCTGGTCATCTCGTGCCACGTCCTCTACCCGATAGCGGAGCCGGTTCCCTTCCTTGAGAAGATGGGCGCGCTGGCGCGCGAGAGGGCGTTCGTCTCGCTGCGCGACGGGCCCCAACCCCACCCCGCCGAGCGACTGGCCGGCAAGCCGCTGGAGCCGACGCTCAGCGACGTGGTGGACGTGCTGGAGGAGATGGGCATGGAGCCCGAGGTGGAGCGCTGGCGGCAGCCGGTCGTCTTCAGGTGGGAGAACCGGCGGGCCGCCGAGGAGGACTGGCGGCTGCGGGGCTGGACCGGCCCGTTGGAAGGCGTTGAGGAAGCGGCCGACGGTACGCTTCACTTCGACGCCGGTGAGCGGGTCGGAGGAGTGGCGCACTGGAAGCGGAGGAGCTGACGCTGCGGCCGGTGCGGCCGGCCGACCGGGAGCGCGTGGTGGAGCTCACGGCCGACATCTGGGAGGGCCACGACTACCTGCCGCAGGTCTTCGACGCCTGGGTGGCCGACCCCGCAGCCGACTTCATGGCGGCCGAGGAGGACGGGGTCCTGGTCGGCCTGCAGCGCGTCCGCCCGATCGCGCCCCGAGTCATGTTCTACGAGGGCCTGCGCGTCGCCAGCACGCACCGCCGGCAGGGCCTGGCCCGCCGCATGGTGCGCGCGGCGGTCGACTCGGCCCGCGCCGCCGGCTTCCAGCACATGCGCCTGGTGACCGGCGACAACCCGCCCTCGCAGGGCCTCTTCGAGTCCGAGGGGTTCCGCGAGCTGTTCCAGGGAGCGCCCTGGCGGGCGCGCCGGCAGGAGGGCGGGGACCCGCCGCGCATCCCCGGGGCGGCGGAGGCCGAGGCTCTGGCGGACCGGCTGGGAGGCCTGGCGGGGTTTGACCAGTACGGCGGGTTGAACCCCGACTGGCAGTCCCCGCTCGACCTCGACAGCGCTCTTCTCGCAAGGCTGGCCGGGGAGGGCCGGCTGCGCCTCGGCGCCGGGGGAAGGGCGCTGGCGGTCGTGCAGCCGGAAACCCTGCGCGACCTCAACGTCAGCTGCGCGATCGGCTCCGGCGGCGTCTTCCAGGACCTCCTGATGGCGCTGCGCTTCGAGGCCGACTCCCAGGACCTGCCGGGCGTCTGGCTGCTGGCGCCGGACGACCACCCCGGTCTCGATGACCTCCGCGCCGTCGGCTACGATTTCGACGGTGACGATTTCCACCTCCACGTCTACGGCCTGAGGTTGGATAGCTGAGCCGCCGCTACGTCGTCCTCGGGAATGGCATCGCCGGCCAGACCTGCGCCGAGGAGCTCCGAGCCAACGATCCCGGCTGCTCGATCGTCATGATCGCGGCCGAGCGCCACCCCCTCTACAACCGGGTGGCCCTGCCCCGCTACCTGCGCGGCCAGGTCCGTGAGGAGAAGGTCCTGATGCGGACGGTCGAGGACTACCAGGCCAAGGGCCTGGAGATCCACTTCGAGACCTGGGCGACCGAGGTGGACGTTCGCGAGAAGCTGGTGCGGACCAACCGCGGCCACGAGTTCCGCTACGACGCCCTGCTCGTAGCCACCGGCGGCCGCCCCAAGCCCCCGCCCTGGCCGGGGTCCGCGGACATCGACCACTGCTACGGCTTTCAGACCCTGGACGACACCAAGGCGATCATCGAGCGCTCAGACCACTCCGAGCACGTGCTGGTGATGGGCGCCAGCTTCATCGGCTACGAGCTGGCCGAGGGGATCATCCACCGGGGCACCACGAAGGTCACCTGGATGATGCGCGGGCCCTGGTTCCTGCGCTACGTGCTGGACGCCGAGGGCGGCCAGCTCTGCCGGCAGCTCGGCGAGGACATGGGCGTGGAGTTCATAACGCAGGACGAGGTCTCGAAGTTTAGCCGCGTCAACGGCCACTACCGGGCGGAGACGGAGGGGGGCCGCAGCCTGGAGTTCGACACGCTGGCCTACGGCGTCGGCCTCGACTACTACGTCGAGCCGGTCGCAGGCACGGGCATCGAGCTGCGCAAGGGGATCGTGACCGACGCCAAGCTGCGCACGAACGCCCCCGACGTCTACGCCGCTGGGGACATCGCCGTCTTCTACGACCTGATGGTCGAGAAGCACAACCAGATGGGGACCTGGGACAACGCGATGGCCCACGGCAAGGTGGCGGCCCACAACATGGCCGGCGCCGAGGAGGACTTCTTCGACGTCCCCACCTACACGACCACGATGTTCGGCTCGACCATGGCCGTGATGGGGGTGACGCCCGACGTCCAGCCCGACCTGGAGAGCGTGCGCACCTTCTCGTTCGATGAGAAGTTCTTCCGAAAGCTGTTCTTCCTGGATGATCGCCTGGTCGGCGCGATCATGATCGGGCCCCCGAAGGGCCGCAAGAAGCTGA
>DHIW01000018.1 GCA_002404015.1 Chloroflexi bacterium UBA4736 | reverse complement strand
AAGGCCCGATGGCAGGGACTGCAGGCGAAGCGCTGATGGCCGCGGCGGTCGAAACCATCGCGCGTGATGGCGGGTTGGTGGCAGGTCGGGCAGGTGGTCATCGCCCTACCCTACCGCCGGCACCCCACGACTTCGCAGACTCTGGGCGAGCGCCGCGCCCAGGGCGGCAGGATCGCGCTCGTGAAGCGGCTCTGCTCGCGGCGGTCGTTGACCCGCGGCGCCCGGACCTCCAGCTGACCGGCCGCGGTCGTGACCTTGCGCGCCCGGGCCAGGCCGTTGCGAACCACCAGCGCCTGGCCGTTCGCGTCGCGCTCGCCGGCGTGGGCGGCGATGCACTCATCGACCTCGGCCTTCAGCGCCCTCGCCAGCATCCGCCGGGCGCCCTCACGCAGGATGGCGTCCAGGTCGACCGCGAGTTCCGACCGATCCTCGTCTTCGACGACTATGCTCAACAATGGCGTGCCCTCCACGGACGGCATCACAGCCGCCCTCGGTTCTTGTCAAACCGGAGGGTACGCCGCGCTCCTCTCCCCGAACTCGATCCACAACTTCCGGTTATATCCCCTTTGACGAGCCGACCGTCTATTCTCTCTAATAGTTGAATGAGTGGCCGTCGAGGAGTTAGTGATGCCGGCCCGGTGCGGCACAAAGACGGACGGCTAGCCAATGCGCCTTGATCGGAAGCTGTTCCTGCTGGCGGTCCCGCCCCTGCTCCTGGCCGCCTGCGGCGGCAGTTCCAGCTCCAACAACCAGCCCCCGAGCAAGCAGAACGTGACGATCACGTTCGCTAACTGGGCCTCAGCGGAGCCGGCGACCACGCCCGCGATGCTGAAGCTCATCAGCAACTTCGAGGCCGCCAATCCCAACATCCACGTCAACAACGATCCCATCGCCGTCAGCGATCTGCTCCACCAGGTCGAGATCCAGTGCAACGCGGGCGACTGCCCAGACGTGGCGGAGGTGCAGGGCAACTTCATCCCCACGCTCGCCTCCAGCCAGTTGCTCCAGCCACTGGACAGCTACGCCAGCGGCTTCACGAGCGGGCTCTACCCCCAATCGGTGAACGTCGCCAAGTACCAGGGGAAGCTGGACGGCATCCCCTGGATCGAGGCGCCCCTCGCCCTCTGGTACAACCGCGACCTCATGAAACAGGCGGGGCTCGACCCCAATCCGCCGCAGACGCTCGACGAGCTGAAACGCGACCTGGAGACGGTCAAGCAGAAGGTGCCCAACGTGGTCGGCCTAGGGCTCGACACCACGAACCGCGACATCGGGTTGGACCAAGAGTGGTCCTGGATGCTGGCCTTCGGAGCCGAACCGATCAAGAACGGCAAGGCCAACGCCAACACCCCGCAAATGCGCAATTACCTGAACTGGATCCGGACGCTGGTGAAGGACGGGCTGACGCTTCCCAACAAGAAGTACGGCGAGTTCAGGCCGATCGGGGCCCAGGGCAGGCTGCTGTTCGGATACGACGGGCCCTATCTGAAGGGCGTGATCCAGAACCTCAACCCGAAGATCGCCGACGCCGAGTTCTACGCCACCTGGGGCTTGGCGCCGACGCCGAGCGGTCCCGATGGTAAGCACTACGACGTCTCCTCAGGGCATCAGCTGGCGATGTTCAAGGCCTCCAAGCAGAAGGACGCGGCCTGGAAATTCATGAAGTTCGTGACCAGCAGCGAAGCAGGGATCAGCCAGTACACGATCCCTGCGGAGCAGGCCATCCCGCCCGAGACGAGCTCGATCAAGACCTACCCGCAGCTCAACAACCCGATCACGAACGCGTACGTCAAGGACGTCATACCCCACCTGGTGACGCCTCCCTACGGGCCCAAGTACGAGCAGGCGGTGGCCGCCATCATGCCGCAGGTCCAGCGCGCCTTCGCCACCAATGACTCCGTGGACTCGATCGCGCAGACGATGCAGCAGCAGCTGGTGAGCGTCTACGGCAGCTGAGCCATGAAGCTGTCCCCGACGGGCAGGTCGCTGGTGAAGCCGCGGGGCGAGGCGGCGGTCGCCCTCGGTGGCCGCCGGGGGCTGGCCCGGCTCACGCGCTACCTGTACCTGCTGCCGGCTCTGGCCTTGCTCGTATACGTGGTCGCCTATCCGCTGCTCACCGCCCTCTACGAGTCGCTTCAAAACCTGCAGCTGACCGATCTCGAGGACCAGAGATTCGTCGGCCTCGCCAACTACGCCCTCCTCTTCCACGACGAGGTCTTCTGGCACTCCTTCCTGACGACCATCGTCTTCTCGCTGGCGACGGTCGTCGCCAGCTTCCTGTTGGGGCTCTGGTTCGCGGCCCTGGTGGAGGCTTTGCCGCCAGCCTTCGCGTTCGTGCGCGGACTCCTGATGGCGCCCTGGGTCCAGCCCAGCATCGTCGTCGGATTCCTCTTCCTCTACATCTTCGACCAGGACGTCGGTCTCGTGAACCTGGTCCTCAACGAGTTCCACCTGGTCTCCGCCGGACTCCCCTGGCTGGCCGCCGACAAGCTGTCGCTGACCGCGGTCATCGTGGCCAACGTGTGGAGCCAGACACCCTTTTTTCTGCTCATGTTCTCTGCCACGATCGCCGGCATCCCGCAAGACCTCCGCGATGCGATGCGAATCGACGGCGCCACGTCCTGGCGTGAGTTCGTCAATCTCACGCTGCCTTTCCTGCGCAACGTGATGGTCGTGTCCTCGATCCTCATGCTGATCCGCAGCTTCAACAACTTCCCGGTCATCTGGACGATGACGCAGGGCGGCCCCGTCTACGCGACGACGACGCTCGTCATCTACATCTATCGACTGGCCTTCGAGCAGTTCAACCTCGGCTACGCGGCCGCCATCGGGGTGATCTGGCTGCTGGTGCTCATGCTCATCTCGGCGGTATACATCCGGCTCATCCGGCGGGAGCCGCTCATCTGATGCTGGCGGCGGGTTCGCGGCGCACGCGCCGCTCGGCTTCCCGTGCCGCCCGGCGGACGGTGTTGCTGGCGCTCGTCGCCCTGACGCTGCTCTGGTCGCTCTTCCCGCTCTACTGGATGCTGGTCACGGCCTTCAAGAGCAACCTCGAGATCTTCGACCTGGGGCTCGAACTTGTGCCCCGCCACGTCACGCTGGCGAACTTCCAGGAGATCGCCACCGGCACCTCTCCGATCGGCCGGTTCTTCGTCAACTCGGTCATCACCTCGGTCGCTACCGCCGTGGTCACGGTGGTCTTCTCGCTGTTGGCCGCCTACGCGCTGTCCCGGCTCCGGGTCAAGGGGGGCACCGGGATCATGCTGTCGGTGCTCTCCGCGCAGATGTTCCCCCTGGTCGTACTGCTGATCCCCCTCTATGTGATCTTTCGCGCCTCGCACCTTCTCAACAGCTACGCGGGGCTCGTTCTCTCCTTCACATCCTTCGCGATCCCGCTCGGGATCTGGCTGATGAAAGGGTTCGTCGACTCGATACCGCGCGAGCTGGACGAAGCCGCGATGATCGACGGCTGCAACACGCTCCAGATCCTGCGCCACGTAATCGTGCCGCTGCTGCTGCCGGGACTCGTCGCGGTCGCGGTGTTCGCTTTCCTGGACGCCTGGAATAACCTGCTCTTCCCGCTCACGCTCATCACCCAGGTGGACTTGAAGACGCTGCCGCCGGGTCTACTCAATACCGTAAGCGGCGAGTTCAAGCACGACTGGGGCGGCTTGATGGCCGCCTCGATCGTGGCCTCGGTGCCACCGATCGTCGTGTTCGTCCTCCTCCAGCGCTACCTGATGAAGGGGCTCATCGCGGGGGCGCTTAAGTCGTGACCGAGCCGCTCACGGGCCGGGTCGCCATCGTCACCGGCGGCGCGCGCGGGATCGGCCGGGCCGCAGCTGCACAGCTCGCCGGCCTGGGCATGGCGGTCGCCATCTGCGACCGCGACCACGAGCGCGGCCTGCGAACCGCCGCCGAGCTGGACGACCATGCACGGGTCCGCTTCTTTCCGATGGATCTCGCCGAGCCCGAGCAGATCGAGAGGGCGGTGGCCGACGTGGAGGCCGCTTTCGGGCCGGCCGATACCCTGGTCAACAACGCGGCCCAGATCGGGGAGCCCAGACCGCTGCTGGAGCTGGGCTTGGAGGCCTGGCGGCAGGTCATGGACGTCAACCTGACCGGCACCTTCCTCATCAGCCAGGCGGTGGCCCGCCGGTTGGTGAAGGCCGGCAGAGGCGGCGTCATCGTCAACATCCAGGCCATCCAACCCAAGCTCCCGCTCGCCGGATACACGCCCTACTGCGTCAGCAAAGGCGGGCTCGACGCTTTCACGCGCGTCCTCGCGGTCGAGTTGGCCCCGGCCGGCATCAGGGTCAACGGCATCGCCGTCGGCTCGGTGTTCGCCGACTCGATGAAACCCCTGCTGCCGGAGGGCCCGGAATGGCAGGGCGAGATCGATCCTGAGCATCCGCCGACCGGCCTCGATGAATCAGCCGGAACTCTGATCGGCCGGATGGGCAGGCCGTCCGACATCGCCCGTGTGGTCGGCTTCCTGGTGTCGGACGACGCCGCCTACCTGACGGGGAGCGTGATCAGGGCGGACGGAGGGCGGCTGATCAGCCGGCGGCCGGACCCACTCGCGCCGGGCGGAAGGCCGCGGTGATCGACCCCGGCGGCCCGCGCCGAGAGGGCGCCGCAGAGGCCGGTTCCCGGGCGCCGGCCAATGCCGCCAACTCGGCGCGCGTGAACCGGGCCCAAGTCCTGCGGCTCCTGCAGGAGGCGGGGCAGCTGACCCGGCCCGAGCTCGTCCGGCTGACAGGTCTCACGGCCGGGAGCATCTCCAACGTCGTTCGCGATCTGGTCGAGCTGCGGCTGGTGGCGCCAACCGGCGCCACGGCGCCCCGCCGGATCTCGGAGGCGGGGATGGCGGCGGCGCTCCTCGGCCTCGATCCTTCCTGGAACCGCGTCCTGGCGGTGCACCAGGGGGTCTCACGGCTGCGGCTGGCTGCGACCGACCTGGGCGGCGACCTCCTAGTCACGGATGAGCTGGACCTGAAGCGTGGGCTTTCCTGGCAGTGGACGGTAGGGCGGATCGGGGATCGGCTGCTGGCTCTGGTGAGGCGGCAGGGTTGGGACCCCACGCAGATCCGCGGCGTGGGCGTGGGCGCCGTCGGGCTGGTGGATGCCAGGACCGGCACGGTGCGGGCGGCGCCCAACCTGGGCTGGAAGGACGTGCCCCTGCGCTCCGCCCTGCCCTGGCCGGTGGCGGTGCGGAACAACGTCCACGCGATGGCCCTCGGCGACAAGCGGTTCGGGGGACTTGGCGATCCTGACGCCGTCTACGTCTACGTCGGGACCGGGATCGGCTCGGGCATCCTGTCGCGAGGCTCGGTCATGGGCGGCGTGCCCGGCGCCGCCGCGCTGGCTCTAGACGAGTTTGTTTTCAACCCGGCGGCGCCGCTGCTCGCGCAGCGGGCCGAGGCGTGGGAGCGGTCGGCACCGCCGCCGCTGTTCGAGCCCGTGGGCCAACCCGGAGCCGCACCCCGGTGACCGTTCCAGGGGCAGCGAGGCCGTGGACCGTCCTGATCACGGCGCGCAACTTCGACGTCACGCCCGAGCCGGAACGCGAGCTGCGGGACAGCGGGGTAGTCATCAAGCCGTCGGAGTACGGCCGCCAGAAGGGGGATGCGGGGCTCGCTGGCGATCAGCTGATCGAGCTGCTGGAGGGCGTCAACTCCATCATCGCCGGGGCCTGCCGCCTAACACGTTCCGTGATCGAGGCATCCCCCTCGCTGCGCCACATCGCCCGGCGGGGGGTCGGCTTCGACAGCGTCGACCTGGAGTCGGCCAGCGAGCACGGCGTGCTGGTGACCATCACCCCGGGCGTGCTCGAGGCTTCCGTGGCCGACCACGTGTTCGCCCTGATGCTGGCCGCGGCGCGCTCGATCCCGGCCGGCGACGCGCTCGTACGCTCCGGAGGCTGGCGCGGGCTGGTCGGCGTCGAGCTGGTCGGCAAGACGCTCGGCATCGTGGGCTTCGGCCGGATCGGCCGGCAGGTGGCGGCTCGCGCCGCCGGCTTCAGCATGCGGGTCCTCGCCTACGACGAGTTTCCGGACGAGGCGGCGGCTGGCAGCTTGGGCGTCCGCCTGGCGGGCTCGCTCACGGAGCTCTTCGGTGCGTCGGACGTCATCTCCGTCAACGTCCCCCTGACGGCCACCACCCGGCGGCTGGTCGACGCCAGACTGCTTGCCAAGGCGAAGCCAGGGGCGATCTTCGTGAACACCGCGCGCGGCGAGGTGGTGGACGAAGGGGCACTCGCCGAAGCGCTGCGCTCGGGCCGTCTGTTCGCCGCGGGGGTGGACACCTACGAGCGCGAGCCGCCGCTCGGCAGCCCGCTGGTCGAACTGCCCAACGTGGTCCTGTCGCCCCATATCGCGGGTTCCACCCAAGAGTGCCTGGCCCGGGCCAACGCTCTGGCCGCGGGGACCGTCGTGGAGGTCATGGAAGGCCGGTTGGCGAACCGGGCACTCGCGGTCAACGCCAACCTGCTCGACGCCACTCAGTCGCCGGACAGCTCAGGTTAGAAGCTGTCTGACGCCGGCGAGGACCTGGTCGGCGATCGCCCTCTGGGATTCCTGGGTGAGCCCCGCCAGGTGGGCGGTCAGGAGGACATCGTCGCGGCCAGCGAAGGGATCTGGCTGCGGCGGCGGCTCCGAGACGCGGACGTCGAGCGCCGCGCCGGCCAGGTGACCCGATTCGAGAGCGCGGAGAAGCGCCGCCTCGTCCACCACGCCACCCCGCGCCGCGTTGACCACGATGGCACCGGCGGGAAGCATCGCCAGCTGCTCCTCTCCCAACAGGCCTCTGGTCGACTCGGCGAGCGGCACGTGGACGCTCACGAACTCCGAGCGGCGGAGCACCTCTTCGAGGCTCACCTTCCGGACGCCGGACGGCGCGTCCAGCACGGGGTCGGAGCCGGCCACCGACATCCCCAGGGCAAGCGCGAGCTTGGCCGTCTCGGCGCCAGTCGCCCCCAGGCCGATCAAGCCCATCGCCCGGCCGCGCAGCTCGACGCCCAGGTGTCGCCTCCACTCGCCGGCGCGAACCTCCCGGTCCGAGGTGGCCAGTCGCCGGGCCAGCACAAAGCAGGCGCCCACCACGTACTCGGCGACCGCCCGTGCGTTCAGGCCGCCACCGTGCACGACCTCGATCGAGCGCTCGCGGAGCGCTTCGAGATCGAGGTTGTCGAGGCCGACGCCCAGCCGGCCGACGACGCGGAGGCCGCGTGCCGCGCCGATCAGCTCGCGGTCGACGGCGGTCTGATTGCGGACGATGAGGGCCGCGCAGTCGCGGACCGCCGATTTGAGGGCCGGCGGGTCACGCCACAGCCCGTCGCGCTCTTCGACTTCGAATCCGGCCAGAGCGCTGAGCGGCCCGTTGACGGCCTCGGTGATCAGGACACGTTTCAAGCCGGCTGTACCCGATCAGGCGAGCTCGGTGCTGACGTAAGTCAGCTCCTGATACTCCTCGAGGCCCTGCCGGGCGCCTTCCCGGCCCAGCCCGCTCTGCTTCCAGCCACCCATCGGAGCGAACGCGACCGACGGCAGCGCGTTGTTGAGGCCCAGGATCCCGACCTCGATCTGCTCCTGGAGCCGCAGCGCGCGGTCGATCGAGCCGGTGTACAGGTAGCCCGCGAGGCCCATCTCGGTTGCGTTTGCGGCGGTGACCGCCTCCTCCTCGTGCTCGAACCGGAAGATCGCTGCGGCCGGGCCGAAGACCTCCTCGCAGCTCAGCCGAGCGCCGGCTGGCACACCGCTGAGAAGCGCCGGAGCCATGAAGGAACCGTCCAGCTCTTCGCGCTCCGCGGTGAGGAGGCGAGCGCCGAGCCCGCGCGCCTCGGCCACCAGTTCAGCAACAGCCCGCTTGCGGCCGGCGTCGATCAGCGGTCCCAGGTCGGGGATGGGTGCAACGACGGGATCGCCGATCGTCATCGCGTCAACCCTCGCGGTGAAGCGGCGGGTGAACTCTTCATAGACCGGCGCCTCGACGTAGAAGCGGTTGGCGGCGATGCAGGACTGCCCATTGTTTCGGAACTTCGCAAGCATCGCGCCCTCGACCGCCCGATCCAGGTCACCATCGGCGAACACGATGAACGGGGCGTCCCCGCCCAGCTCCATGAGTGGCCGGACGACGCGCTCCGCGGCCAGCTTCAAGATCGACCGGCCGACAGTCGTGGACCCGGTGAAGCTCACGACCCGGACGGCGGCATGCGCGATCAGGGCCTCGGTGAGCTCTGCCGCGGGCCCGATCACCAGATTGGCCGCACCTTCCGGAACGCCCGCTTCGTGCATCAGCTCGAACATTCGAGCGACCGCGAGCGGGGCCTTCTCGGAGGGCCGGGCCAGCACAGTGCAGCCCGCCGCCAGTGCGGGTGCGATCTTGCGTGCCTGGATCGAGACCGGGAAGTTCCAGGGGGTCAGGCAGACAGCGACGCCCACCGCGCGGGCCAGCGTGTGGTGCCTTCGACGGCCGGCCTCGGCCGGGATCAACTGGCCCGCCGGCCGTCGCGCCTCCTCAGCGAACCAGCGGAAGTACTCGGCGGCGAACCGGATTTCACCGACCGCCTCGGGGAGGCGTTTGCCGGTTTCCCTCGCCAGGAGGAGCCCCAGCTCGTCGGCCTGGTCAATGAGGGCCGCCGAGGTGCGGAGGAGAACGTCCGCTCGGGTTCTAGCCGGTGAGCGCGACCACTGCTCGAACGCGGCGGCCGCCGCGTCGGCCGCCGCTCTTGCGCCTGCGGCGTCGGTGCAGAGGAGCTCACCGACAGCCCCGCCATCCGCAGGGTTCGTGACCTCCAGAAGCGTCGCGTGGGTCTGCAATTCGGTCCACCAGCGAGTCTAGCCCGAAGTTCCTGACGGATCTGAACTCAACTCGTGTAGGGCGGCAAAACTCCATTCA
>DHIW01000078.1:30726-48719 GCA_002404015.1 Chloroflexi bacterium UBA4736 | reverse complement strand
AGATGTGTACGGCCACATCGGCGAGCGCGGTCCCCGGCCGCAGGTCCATGTAGCTGAGCGCCCGCTCCGCGTTCTCGTCGACCGGCTCCGGCACCCGGCCGCTGATGGGGGCCGCCTGGCCAGGATTGGTGCCCCAGGTGACGTAGGGCTCGAGGGCCGCGGCGTCGAGCACGATCTCCGAGCTGAACCCGGCCTCCGGGTCGGTGCGCAGGGACCGCCAGTCGTCCAGCGCCATCTCCCAGGCCGCGCCCTGGGGGGCGTGCGGGCGGCCTTCCAGCCAGGCGAACGTGGTGTCGTCAGGGGCGACCATGCCGAAGCGGGCGCCCCACTCGATGGTCATGTTGCAGACGGTCATCCGACCCTCCATGGAGAGCGCCTCGATCGCCGGGCCGCGGTACTCGACGGCGTGGCCCTGGCCGCCCGCCACGCCCATCCGCGCGACCAGGCCAAGCGCGATGTCCTTCGCCACCACCCCCACCGGCAGCGACCCGGTGACTGTCACCGCCATGTCGCGCGGCCTGCGCTGAGGGAGGCACTGCGTGGCCAGCACCAGCTCGACCTCGGACGAGCCGATCCCGAAGGCCAGCGCTCCGAACGCCCCGTGCGTCGAGGTGTGCGAATCGCCGCACACGATCAGCATCCCCGGCTGGGTGAAGCCCAGCTCGGGGCCGATCACGTGGACGATCCCCTGGCGGCGGGAGCCGACCCCGTACAGCCGGATGCCGGCCCAGCGGCAGTTCTCCTCCAGCGCCCGCATCTGGCGGACCGAGACCTCGTCCGGCTCCTCACGCGCGGAGGTCGGGATGTTGTGGTCCATCGTCGCCAGCGTCAGATCCGGCCGCCGCACGGTCCGGCCCGCCAGCCGCAGCGACTCGAAGGCCTGAGGCGTGGTGACCTCGTGGATCAGGTGCAGGTCGACGTAGAGCAGGTCGGGCTCGCCCGCGGCAGTGCGGACGACGTGCCTGTCCCAGAGCTTCTGGGCAAGCGTGCGAGCGGGATCCGGGGCTGGAGGGTCCGAGGCCATGGCCGAGAACGCCTACTGTACCCGCCGGGATCTACCCGGCGCATGGTGGCCGATCGAGCAACGCGAGCACTTTCTTTTGTAATCCGCCCACTATGCGCAAGAGGCGGGGGGCGCTAACGTTGGCCCCTCAGTGCCGCGAATCCTCCTCGTAAGCATCGACCTGGGCCTTCTGGGCCTTATTCGAGCGGGGGATCGCGCGACTTAACGAGAGCCAGTTAAGAACCGCAAAGGGCCCCCGCAGGACGGTGGGGGCTCTTCTTTTTTGAAAGCGAAGAGCCAGGAGAACGAATGACCGGACTGGAAACGAGGCAACGATGACAGGAGCCGACATCCTCCTCACCGCGCTGGAGCGGGAGGGCGTGGAGCACATCTTCGGGTACCCGGGGGGCGCCAACCTCCCGATCTACCAGGCGCTGCCCGGCCATCCCAAGCTGAAGCACATCCTGGTCCGCCACGAGCAGGGGGCGGCCCACATGGCCGACGGCTACGCGCGGGCCAGCGGCCGGGCGGGCGTGGTCTTCGCGACCAGTGGCCCGGGTGCCCTGAACCTGGTCACCGGGCTGGCCACCGCCTTCATGGACTCGGTGCCCATGGTCGCCATCACCGGCCAGGTGGCCAGCAGCGCGGTGGGCCGCGACGCCTTCCAGGAGAGCGACGTGATCGGCTGCACCCAGCCGGTCACCAAGCACAACTACCTGGTCACCGACGTCCACCAGATCCCGGCGGCCGTCAAGGAGGCGTTCTACATCGCAACCACTGGCCGCCCGGGCCCCGTCCTGATCGACGTCTGCAAGGACGCCCAGCAGGCCGTCTGGGAGGACCCCGAGTGGCCGAGCGAGGTCGACCTCCCCGGCTATAACCCCGCCCACGACGCCGACCTCTCCCAGGTGGAGCAGGCCATCGCGGCCCTGGGCAAGGCCGAGCGCCCGGTCATCCTGGCCGGGCACGGTGTGATCCTGAGCGGCGCCGAGAACGAGCTCCAGGAGCTCGCGGAGCGCACCGCCACCCCGACCGGGACCACGCTGCTCGGGGTGGGCGCCTTCCCGACCAACCATCCGCTGAGCCTCCACATGACCGGGTTCATGGGCACCGGCTGGAACATCAAGGCGGTCCAGAACGCGGACCTGCTGATGATGGTCGGGATGCGGGTGGATGACCGCGTCACGGCCAAGCTGGGCGAGTGGGCGCCCCACGCCAAGACCTTTATCCACGTGGACATCGACGCCAGCGAGATGGGCAAGAACGTGCGCCCGCACCTGGAGGTGGTGGCGGACGCCAAGACCGCGCTCACGGAGATGCTGAAGCGAGTCAACGGCACCCCGCCGCCCGCCGCCCGCGGGGCCTGGCTGACCCAGATCGACCGCTGGCGCGAGGAGCACCCGCTCAGGTACACGAAGTCGAACGGGCATCTGCAGCCGCAGGACGTGATGATCGAGATGTACCGGCGCTGCCAGGACGAGGCGATCGTGGTCGCTGACGTCGGCCAGAACCAGATCTGGGCCGCGCTCTGGTGGAACTACAAGAAGCCGGGCCTCTTCATTAACAGCGGGGGCGCCGGGACCATGGGCTTCGCCCTGCCAGCCGCTATCGGCGCCAAGGTGGCGCGGCCGGACAAGCAGGTCTGGTGCGTCGCCGGCGAAGGCGGTTTCGTGATGACCGCCCAGGAGCTGAGCGTCGCGGTCAAGCACAAGCTGGACATTCGCATCGTGATCCTCAACAACTTCAACCTGGGCATGGTCCGCCAGTTCCAGGACGACTTCTACGGGGGCATCCGGAGCGAGGTCGACCTGACCGAGATGCCCGACTTCGTAAAGCTGGCGGACGCCTACGGGCTGCCCGGCTACCGCGTCACCAGCCAGGACCAGCTCAAGGCCGCCTTCGACAAGGCGGAGGCGACCAAGGGGCCTGTCCTGATCGACTTCCGGATCGACCCGGAGGCCAATGTCTATCCGATCGTGCCTCTCGGCAAGGGGCTCAACGACTTCTGGGAGGCACCCGACAATTGATCACAGCCGCACCGAATAACACCGTCAGGAGCACGACCAGGAGTCGCGTCCTGAGCGTCCTCGTCCAGGACCACCCGGGAGTCCTGAGCCGCGTCAGCGGCATGATCCGCCGCCGCGGATTCAACATCCAGTCCCTGAGCGTCGGGCCCAGCGACCGGCCGGGCCGCAGCCGTATGACGCTCGCGGTGGACGCCGGCCACGCCGAGGTTGACCAGGTCGAAAAGCAGCTGGACCGCCTGATCGAGGTCATCGAGATCGAGGACCTGACCGACCGGCCGATGATCCTGCGGGAGCTGGCGATCGTGAAGCTGGCAGCGGCCGGTGCCCAGCGCGACCAGCTGGTGGCCGCCGTTGAGCGGTTCGGAGGCCGGGTCGTGGAGGCCAACCCCAAGACGATCGTGGTCGAGGTCTCGGGCGATTTCGACAAGGTCGAGCGCTTCCTGGAGCTGCTCCGTCCGTACGGCATCGTGGACCTGGCCCGCTCGGGCCCGATGGCGATGAGCAGGTGACGCGGTCGGACGGGGTCGCCGTCTGACCGCCGGCGGTTGCCCGTAAACTCAGCCTGAACGTCTGACCGCCGTCGCCAGGAGGAGTTGAATCACATGCCTGAAGCCGTCATCGTCGCCACCGGCCGCTCGCCCATAGGCCGTGCGTTCAAGGGCTCGCTGGTCGACGTGAGGCCCGACGACCTGGCTTCGCACGTGACCCTGAAGGTGCTGGAGAAACTGCCCCAGCTGGACCACGCGCTGATCGAGGACCTGATCTGCGGCTGCGGCCTGCCGGGCGGGGAGCAGGGCTTCAACCTGGGCCGGGTGATCTCGATCCTGAGCCGGCTCGACGTGCCGGGCTGCACCGTGACCCGCTACTGCTCGTCCAGCCTGCAGACCACTCGAATGGCGGCTCACGCCATCAAGGCCGGTGAGGGGGACGTCTTCCTCAGCGTCGGCGTGGAGTGCGTCTCCCGGTTCGGCAACGGCACGTCCGATCCTCCCGACGCCCAGAACCCGCGGCTCAAGCCGGGCAACGACGAGGAGTACCCGGACATCTACATCGCGATGGGGGAGACGGCCGAGAACGTGGCGCGCCGCGAGAAGATCAGCCGCGAGGAGATGGATCGTTTCGCCGCCAGGAGCCAGAACCGGGCCGTCGAGGCCCGCGACAACGGCTTCTTCGACCGCGAGATCATCCCGGTGCCGCTCCCCAACGGCGAGACGTTCAGCAAAGACGACGGCCCCCGTCCGGGAACGACGGTCGAGGTCCTGGCCGCGCTGAAGCCGGTCTTCCGGGAGGACGGCAGCGTGACCGCCGGCAACTCCTGCCCCCTCAACGATGGCGCCGCCGCCGTGGTCGTCATGTCCGACACCAAGGCCAAGGAGCTGGGCATCAAGCCGCTGGCCCGCATCGTCTCGACGGGCCTCTCCGCCCTCGAGCCCGAGTTCATGGGCCTGGGCCCGATCGACGCCTCCAGGACGGCCTTGAAGCGAGCCGGCATGACCATCGGCGACATCGACGTGGTCGAGATCAATGAGGCTTTCGCGGCCCAGGTCATCCCCAGCGCGCGAGCGCTCGGGGTCGACCCCTTCAGCGACAAGCTGAACCCCCACGGCGGGGCGATCGCGCTCGGCCACCCCTTCGGGATGACCGGTGCCCGCATCCTCTGCACGCTTCTAAACGACCTCCAGACCATGGACAAGACCTACGGCCTGGAGACCATGTGCGTAGGCGGCGGCCAGGGCATGGCCATGATCTTCGAAAGGCTGAACTAACCGCCTTGGGGCCCGCTTGATCAGATAGATGGCGCGGCGCGAAGGCCCGGCTCCGCCGGGCCGCTTGACTCGGGGGAGGAACCGCGAGGTTCTCCCCCGTCTTCTCGATCAGTCTTTGATGAGTCGGTCCAGCTCCGACTCGCAGAGGTCGATGAGCTCGCTCATGCCGGCCGCGTCGAACACCAGCCGGGCGCCCGCCGCCTCGTAGAGCTCAGGCAGCGGCCGGGAGCCGCCCAGTGCCAGGGCGCCCCGGTAGGCGGAGACGGCCGCCCGCTGGTCGCGCAGCGCGTTCCGCCAGACCTGGAGGGCGCCCAGCTGCGCGATGCCGTACTCGATGTAGTAAAAGGGGTGCAGGAAGATGTGCAGCTGCGCGTACCAGCGCGCGACGCGCTGCGCGTCGAGTCCGCTCCAGTCGACGCCGCGCTGGAAGCGCGAGCGCAGCTCGAGCCACTTCCGGTCCCTGGCGTCCCGGTCGGCGCCGAGCGGGTCCGTGTAGATCCAATGCTGGAAGGCGTCCACGGAGGCGCAGTGGCCGAAGAAGAGCACGATCCCCTCCAAGTGCTGGATGCGTGATCGGCGAGCCTCCTCCGGCGAGTAGAGCCCGCCCGCCGACTCCTCCAGGTAGCGCCCGGCCAGCAGCTCCATCGACATCGACGCCACCTCCGCCATCTCGGAGCCGTATGTGCGCTGCCAGACGAGCGGCTGGGCGGCCATCGTCTCGAAGCTGTGGAAGGCGTGCCCGGCCTCGTGCAGCAGGGTCTTCACGTCCCCGTCGACGCCCGCCGAGTTCATGAAGATGAACGGCCGCTCTCGGAAGGGCAGCGAGGTGCAGTAGCCGCCCGGCGCCTTGCCCTTTCGCGAGTCGAGGTCGAGCAGCTCCTCCTCCATCATCGTCTGGAAGTGGCGGCCCAGCTCCGGGTCGACTCGCTCGAACATCCTGCCCGCGCGGTCTGCCAGCACGGAGGTCTCCGCGAACGGTTTCAGGGGCGGCCGGCCCAGGCTGTCGGGGTTGTACTCGACGTCCCAGGGCCGCAGCACGTCGAGCCCGAACTCCCTCCGGTGGCGGTCCAGGATCCGCTTGGCGGCGGGCACGGCGGTCAGCTCAACGGCCTCGTGCCAGCGCAGGCAGTCGTCGGACGTGTAGTCGAAGCGATTGCGCTGGCGGTGGGCGTAGTCGCGGTAGTTCGCGAAGCCGGCGTTGCGAGCGCTGCGCTGGCGCAGCTCGTACTGGGCGTCGAAGATGGCCGCCATCTCGTCGCGCTGATCGATGTAGGGCTGGTAGTGCAACCGCCAGGCTCGCTCTCTCACCGACCGGTCGGCGGCCGCTATGTAAGGACGCAGCTGCATCGGCGTCATCTCCTGTCCGTCCCACTCGACCGTCATCGCGCCGGTCAGCTTCTGGTGGCGGGCATTGAGCTTCGAGAGCTCGCCCTGCAGGGGCACGTTCTCCTCGCGGAACAGGTCGATCGAGTTCCGGAACCGGCGCACGGCCGTCTCCAGGCCCGCCCGGCTGTGGCCACTCTCGACGAGCCGCCGGCCCAGCCGCACCGACTGCTCGCCGGCCTTGGGCCCGACGTCGGCGGAGAAGCGCAGGTAGCGATCCTCCCACTCCGGGTCGGTGGTGTCGCTCGTGTAGCGGATCGAGGCCAGCGTGTGCGCCTCGCCCAGCAGGCTCTCGAGCCGCGACCAGTCGCGCAGCCAGTCCTCGACGTCGTCAAGAGGCCGGACCGCGAGCTCCTCGTAGTAGGGCAGGATGTCCTCCCAGCGGCCGTCCCGGAATGCCTCGGGCGTGGACGGCAGGGTCACGGTGCGCATTGCCCAATCCTATGATTACGGGCGATGACGAGGTGGCCCAAGCTGCTCACGGAGCTGGTTGGAACCTTTGGCTTCTTCACCGTAATCGCGCTCTCCGGCGGAGCCGGTTCCCTGGCGCCGCTGGCGATCGGCGGGGCGCTCATGGCGATGGTGTACATGGGCGGCCACGTCTCGGGCGCGCACTACAACCCGGCGGTCACCCTGGCCGTGTTCCTGCGCCGGAAGATCGACGCGCTGGACCTGGCGTCGTACTGGGCTGTGCAGCTGGTGGGCGGCGTGCTGGCCTTCGTTTTCGGCTACCTGGTGAGCGGCAAGACGCCGGGCATCCACCCGGCCCACAATGCGGCAACCGCGAGCGCACTCGCCCTGGAGCTTGTCTTCACGGCCGCGCTGGCCCTGGTCGTGCTCAACGTGGCCGTCACCCGGGCCACGCAGGGCAACTCGTTCTACGGGCTGGCGATCGGCTTCACGATCGTCGTCGCCGCTTTCACCGCCGGCCCAATCTCGGGCGGCGCCTTCAACCCGGCTCTGGGCTTTGGCGCCACTCTCGGCGGCGCCCTGTTCGCGGGAGGCTCCTGGACCGACCTGTGGATCTACATCGTGGGGCCGCTGATCGGCGGCGCCGTCGGGGCCGGCATACACGCCGTGCAGACCGCCCATCTCGAGGCGCTGCCGCCGCCCGAGGGCGATCCCTCGCCGGGCGCCCCCGCGCCGGTGCCTCAACAGTAACGATCGCTCCGCTGCCGGCACTGGTGTCCTGATGGACCGCGATTTCGACGTGATCTGCGTGGGAGCGGGTCCCTGCGGAGAGGCGGTGGCGGCGGAGCTGCGCGGATCCGGGCTTTCGCTGGCCATGGTCGAGGCCGACCTGGTCGGGGGCGAGTGTCCCTACTGGGGCTGCATCCCCAGCAAGACCATGATCCGCAACGCCGAGACGCTGAAGGAGGCCGACCGAGCGCGGGGGCTGGCGGCCAGCCGGGTCGAGTACGACGTGGACTTCGGCAAGAGCGCCCAGAGGACCTTGTACATGGCGCGGGACCTGGATGACAGCAACCCCGCGAAGGCCATCACCGACGGGGGCGCCAGCCTGCTCCGCGGCGCGGCCGCGATTTTGGCCGCGGACCGCGTGGAGGTGGACGGCGTCGCACTGAAGGCCCGCCGGGCGGTCGTAGTGGCCAGCGGTTCCCGGGCGGCCCCGCCCCCTATCAGCGGCCTCGACAAGGTCGACTACTGGACTAACCGGGAAGCCGTCCTGGCCCGCGAGCTGCCCGGCCGCCTGGCCGTCATCGGGGGCGGGGCGGTGGGGGTTGAGCTGGCCCAGGCTTTCGCCCGTTTCGGGACCAGGGTGGCCGTGCTCCAGGGCGTGGAGCGCCTGATCCCGGCCGAGGAGCCCGAGGCGGGCGACCTGCTGCGTAAGCACCTCGAGCGCGACGGGATCACGGTCATCACGGGGGCCCGGGTCACCGGCGTCGAGCCCGGACTGCGCGTGCTCCTGGAGGGCGGGCAACCGGTTGAATCGGAGCGCCTTCTGGTTGCCACCGGCCGGCGGCCCAACCTGGACGGCTTCGATCTACCGGCGTCGGGCCTGCACACGTCCGAGCGGGGCTGGCTGGAGGTCGAACCCGAGACCCTGGCCGCCGGCGAGCGGGTCTGGGCGGGGGGTGACGTGACCGGCATCGCCGGCTTCACGCACGTCGCCCACTACCACGGAACCCTGATCGGCCGCCGGCTGCGTGGTCAGGAGCGTCCGGCCAACCACGTGGCGGTGCCGCGGGTCACCTTTACCGACCCCGAGGTCGCCAGCGTGGGCCTGACCGAAGCCCAGGCGAAGGCCCAGGGGATCAATG
Organism: Chloroflexi bacterium UBA4736; assembly: GCA_002404015.1. Classification (GTDB taxonomy): domain Bacteria; phylum Chloroflexota; class Dormibacteria; order Dormibacterales; family Dormibacteraceae; genus UBA4736. Next base: position 40,261 of record DHIW01000078.1, on the reverse strand, counting down.
TACGGGTCGCCAGCGCCGACGCCGCCAACTCCGCCCGCGGCTACATCCACGATTTCCAGGACGGATTGGTCAAGCTGGTCGCGGACCTGGACCGCCGGGTCCTCGTCGGCGCCACCATCGTCAGCCCGCGGGCCGGCGAGATGATCCACGAGCTCGTGCTGGCCCTCCGGGCAGAGGTACCGCTCCCGGTGCTGGCCGACACCATCCATGCCTTCCCGACCTTCTCGCGGGTCCTCCAGGGTGTCCTCGACGAGCTGAGATGAGCGTCGCCGCGTATTCTGGGCGGCGCATGGCGACGGCCGCGAGGGACCCCGATCTGGAGGCCCTGCGCGCGGGCGACGAGCGCGCTTTCGAGGCCCTGACCCAGCGCCACCACGGCGCCATGCTGCGCCTGGCGATGAGCTACGTCGGCGATCGGGCGGTCGCCGAAGAGGTCGTCCAGGAGACCTGGATCGCGGTGCTCCAATCCCTCGACCGGTTCGAGGGCCGCTCCTCGCTGGCGACCTGGATCTTCCGGATCCTGGTCAACGTCGCACGCTCGCGCCACCGCAAAGAGTCGCGCAGCCTGCCGTTCTCCTCGCTCTTCCAGCGCGACGGCTCCGGCGAGATTGTCGATCCGGACCGCTTCGACGGGGCCGGGATGTGGTCGCGGCCGCCCGCCGGCTGGGACGGCCTGCCCGAAGAGCGCCTCCTCTCGGGGGAGACCCGGGACGAGATCGAGGGGGCCCTTCGCGGGCTGCCGCCCAAGCTGCGCGAGGTCATCGTCCTGCGCGACGTGGCGGGCTGGAGCGGGGAGGAGGTGTCCCGCTTCCTGGACATCAGCCCGGCCAACCAGCGGGTGCGCCTCCACCGCGCCCGCGCAGCGGTCCGGCGAGCGCTCGAGGAGTACCTGCGATGACCTGCCGGGAGCTCATCCGCCTGGTCACCGACTACCTGGAAGGCGCCCTTTCCGAATCGGACGGCCGCCGCTTCGAGACTCACCTCGCGGGCTGCGAGGGCTGCACGGCCTTTCTCCAGCAGCTGCGCACCACCCTCCGGCTGGTGGGCCGGCTTGGCGTGGAATCGGTGCCGCCGGCCATGGAGCGGACGCTGCTGCACGCCTTCCGGGAGTGGAAATCCGCCTGATCCCTGTCAGGCCGCTCGGGCCGCCGGGCGCCTGCGGCCCATCGCCTCCCGCTTGAGGCGCTGCTGGAGGAGTGCCAGCACGGCCGCCTCCTCGGGCTTCAGGCGGCGCAGCGAGCCGGTGAGCTGGTCTTCGGCACGCAGCTGCAGCATCTCCAGCATCTCGCCCTCCATGTAGCTGTCGACGATCGCCGGGTGGACGTAGCACTTGCGGCAGACCGAGCGCGTGTTGCCGAGGCGGCGGGCCACCACCTCGATCGCCGCCACCACGTTCTTCTTGGCCTGCGCCTCGGAGTCGAACTGCTCGTACTCCTGCAGGGCCTTGGCGGCCAGCACCGTGCCCGCCCAGGTCCGGAAGTCCTTGGCGGTGAAGTCCTGGCCGGACACGTCGCGCAGGTAGGCGTTGACGTCGTCCGAGTCCACGGGCCGCAGCTCTCCATCCTCGCCCCGGTACTGGAAGAGTCGCTGGCCGGGCAGCTCCTCACAACGCTTGATGACGTTCGCAAGCTTCTGGTTGCGGATGCCGACGGTGTGATCCCGGCCGCTCTTGCCCCGGAACGTGAAGCTCACTCGGGCGCCTCTGAACGAGGCATGCCGGTTGCGGAGTGTCGTGAGGCCGAAGGACTTGTTGTGCTTGGCGTACTCCTCGTTGCCGATCCGGATCAGCGTCATCTCCAGGAGCCGGAGCACCACCGCCAGGACCTTCTCTCGGGGCATGCCACGGCGCCTCATGTCGCGGTCGACGCGGCGCCGGATCCTCGGCAGGACGTGCGCGAAGTCGATCAGGCGCCCGTACTTGTCGGCGTCCCGAACCTCTCGCCAGCGAGCGTGGTAGCGGTACTGCTTGCGGCCTCTGGCGTCGCGCCCGGTTGCCTGGACGTGGCCGCGCGGGCTCGGGCTGATCCAGACCTCGACCCAGGCCGGCGGGATGGCCAGGGAGCTGATGCGCGAGATCGAGTCCTCGTCCTCTATGCGGGCCCCGGACGGGTCGTGGAACGTGAAGCCGTCACCGGCCCGGCGGCGGCTGATGCCCTGCCGCTCGTCGGAAACCCAGAGCAGCCCGGCCTCGCGGGCCGTCGCGACCGACTCCGGATCGGGTACCACAGTATTACTATTGCAAATCTTGATAGTAAATATGTCGATGGAGCCGGTTTGAAGGTGCCTTGACGGCGGTCTGACCCTCGACCGACCCGTGGTTGACGGAAGGCTCGACTTCAATCAACGCATGGCTGAATGGCGTCCCGGCGCCGGGTCCCCTGACGTACTCGAAGCGACCTTGCAGAAGGAGCGCGCCCGCCGGGCGGAGGCTGAGCGGCTGCTGCGCGCGATGGTGGAGCAGATGCCGGCCGTGGTCTACACGGGCGACGCCGACGGCGATCTCGCGATCCGCTACATCAGCCCCCAGGTCGAGGTCCTGACCGGCGTCCCCCCGGTCGACTGGACCTCCGGACACCACTCCTGGACCGCCCAGATATTCCCCGAGGACCGGCTCTACGTGCTCGCGGCCTACCGGCAGATGCGGGCGACCGCAATGCCGCTGAACATCGAGTACCGGATCTACGCCCGGGACGGCCGCCAGGTCTGGATCCACCACCGAGCGCACGTGGTCGCCGCCGAGCCAGGTCGAAAAGCCTACGTGCAGGGCCTGTTGCTCGACATCAGCGACCGCCGGCTGGTCGAGGACGCGCTTCGCGAGAGCGAGCTGCGGTATCGAACGCTTGTCGAGACCTCCCCCGATTCGATCACTGTCACCGACCTGGATGGCCGCATCCTGATGGCCAACCAGCAGGCCCGGGAGCTCTACGGAATGGGCGGGCGGGCTGCCCTGGCCGGCCGCAGCCTGTATGAGTTTGTAGCCCCCGAAGACCGGGCTGCCTTGGCGGCCGGCACGCGCCGCGTCCTCAGCCAGGACCGGCCCGAGCGGGTGGCCTACGGGGCGCTCAACGATCTGCGCGGGCTTGTGCCGGCCGAGTTGACGCTCTCCGCGATCCGCGACGCCGAGGGCCAGCCGATCGCGCTGATGGGGGTCTCGCGGGATATCTCAGAGCGCCTGGAGGCGGCAGCCGCGCGCCGGGAGAGCGAGGAGAAGTCGCGCTTCCTGGCCACGATGAGCCACGAGCTGCGCACCCCTCTCAACTCCATACTTGGCTTCACCCAGCTGCTCTCGAGCGGCACCTTCGGCGAGCTGGATCCCCGGCAGGCGCGATACCTGGGTCACATCGATGCGAGCGGGCACCACCTGCTCTCGCTTGTGAACGACATCCTGGACCTCTCCCAGGTCGCGGCCGGGCAGGTGCACGTGGCCCGGCAGAGTGTCCGCATCGCCGGCGTCCTCGAGGAGACCCTAATCAGGTCGCGCCCCGCCCTCGAGGCCAAGGGGATCGAGCTGGTCAGCCGGCCGGCAGAAGGGCTGAGCGTCCAGGCCGACCCCGGCCGTCTGATCCAGGTGCTCTCGAACCTGCTATCCAACGCGATCAAGTTCACCGCGACCGGAGGCCGGGTGGAGCTGGCGGCGCACCGGGAGGGCGAGTTCGTCCTCATCACGGTGGCGGACAACGGCATCGGCATCCCGCCCGACCAGCAGGAGGAGATCTTCAAGCAGTTCTTCCAGGTCGAGTCCGGCCGCGCGCGCAAGCAGGACGGGACCGGCCTCGGGCTCGCACTCAGCCGCCGGCTCACCGAGCTGATGGGCGGCTCGATCGGGCTGGTCAGCGAGGTCGGCCGGGGAAGTGCCTTCACGGTCAGGCTGGCCGCCGCCGCGTACGATCTCAGCGGTGCCGGAGACCCTGACCCCGGAACAGGCCATGCTGCGGGAGACGGTACGGCGCTTCGCTCATAGGGAGGTAGTGCCCAGCCTCGCCGAGTGGGAGGCCAGGGGCGAGTTCGGCGGCGGGACGACCGAGATCATGAACGAGGTGATCGCGGCCCGACTGGGCCTGTGAAGGGAGTGTCCCGATGTATGACTACGTGATCGTCGGCGCCGGCTCCGCGGGCTGTGTGCTGGCCGCCCGCCTGAGCGAGGACCCGGGCACCCGGGTCCTTCTACTGGAGGCCGGGCCCGCCGCCACCAGGCGGGAGATCCAGGTTCCGATCGCGTTCTCCCAACTGTTCCGGACTGAAGTCGACTGGAACTACAGCACGGCCCCCGAGCCGGAGCTGGGCGGCCGCGAGATCTACTGGCCGCGCGGCCGCACCCTGGGCGGCAGCTCCTCGATCAACGCCATGGTCTACATGCGCGGCAATGCCACCGACTACGACGGTTGGGAAAAGCTCGGCAACGAAGGCTGGAGCTTCCGGGAGGTGCTGCCCTACTTCAAGAAGTCAGAGAGCAACGAGCGCGGCGCCGGGGAGTTTCACGGCGCCGGCGGACCCCTCAACGTCGCCGACCTGCGTTACGTGAACCCGATGACGCACGCGTTCTTGGCCGCGGCCGAGCGGGCCGGGCTGCCGGCCGTCGTCGACTTCAACGGCCCGGCGCAGGACGGTGCGGGCGTGGTCCAGGTGACGCAGAAGAACGGCCGGCGCTGGAGCTCCGCGTCCGCCTACCTGATGCCGGCGATGGGGCGTCCCAACCTCAAGGTCGTCACCGGCGCGCTCGTGACGCGGGTTCTCGTAGAGGGCGGCCGGGCCGTCGGAGTCAGCTCGCGGCCGATCGCCGGCGCCGCCGAGATCGCCGAGCAGGCTCGGCGGGAGGTCATCCTCTGCGGGGGAGCCATCAACTCACCCCAGCTCCTGATGCTGTCCGGCATCGGCCCGCCGGAGGTGCTGGAGGCGGCCGGTGTCACGGTCGTGCACGCGCTGCCGGGCGTGGGCCGGAACCTCCAGGACCACGTCGCGACCGGGCTGCACTACCGGGTCTCCAGGCCGATCTCGCTGCTCAACGCGACCGGGCGCCGCCCGCTGGCTGCCTTTCTCCTGCGCGGTCGCGGGATGCTCACCTCGAACGTGGCCGAGGGCAGCGCCTTCGTGCGCTCAGACCCCTCGCTGGGGGCGCCCGACCTGCAGTACGTCTTCGCCCCGGCCCTGTACAGCGGTGGCGAGGAGGCGGAGGTCACGGAGCACGGCTTCACGCTCGGCGTGATGCTCCTGACGCCCAGGAGCACCGGCACGATCAGCCTTGCCTCCAACGACCCGGCGGCGCCGCCGGTCATCCGCGCCAACTACTTCTCAGACGCCGAGGGCGCGGATCTGAGCGTCATCAAGAAGGGCGTCCACCTCGGCCGCCGCATCGCGGCGCAGGGCCCGCTCGCTGAGCTTGGCGCCGAGGAGATCCAGGTCTGGGACGAGCCCCTGGGCGAGGCGGGGCCGACGCGTTCATCCGGCGCAAGAGCTCGACTCTCTACCACCCGGTCGGCACCTGCAGGATGGGCGCCGACGCGATGGCGGTCGTCGACGACGAGCTGCGCGTGCGCGGGCTGGCCGGGCTGCGCGTCGTGGACGCCTCGATCATGCCCACCGTCGTCCGCGGCAACACGAACGCGCCGACCATGATGATCGCGGAGAAGGCGGCCGACCTGATCCGCCAGTCGGTGGATCCGGGCTAAGGCGTCTCCGAGGGCTCTGGCCGGCTGGCCTCATAGGGCTGGAAGATGGCTCGGACCTCGGGCGGGAACCGGCTCAGCAGCTCCGCCGAGACCGGCACCGGTCCGGTGTCGGCGCTCCGCCGCATCACCATGTCGTCGAGGAGCTCGCGGATCAGGCGGCTCGTGTCCTCGCGGGGGAGGCCCAGCCTGGCCATTGGCCCCGCGTTGCCGTCCAGGAAGGTCTCGACGACCTTCTCGAAATCCCTGGCCCCCTTGTCCAGCTCCGCCGACGCCTTGCGCTCGTCGTCGAGATCCAGCGAGCGCCGGGCATGCAGCTGGCGGCCTTTCAGGGCCCAGAGGTGCTCGGCGGCGTCGGCGACGGCCATCGAGAGCGCTTGCCGGAAGGTCTTCAACAGGGCCAGCCGCTCCGGGTCCAGCCGCTTCAGCCAGTCCAGGCGAGCCTGGGCGTCGCCCAGCCGGCAGCACGCATAGAAGTGGCCGGTCTCGGTCTGGCCGCCTTCCAGGAAGCCGCAGCTTCGGATCGCGGCCATCGGCTCGTTGCGGCTGGACAGGGGGCACGTAGAGCTGCGGGTTGAACGTCGGGCAGTTGTCGAACCCCGCTGGGAACGGCCGGGGGTAAGGACAGGCGTCAGCGGGTCGAGCCACGGTCGGAGCTTAGGGCAGCACCCAGCCGTCCGAAAAGACCCTAGCAGGCCGCTGAAAAAGGAATCGGCGGTGCTTCGGCGCTCAGGCGCCCATCTCCGTCGTTGACTCCTGCGATCCTCGCGACGCGTATCTCCAATACGCTTTGCTCCGGTTCTCGGAGTCGCCTAGGATCTGGGCCACCTGGTCACCGAATCCCTCGCCGACCTTTTTCAGCACCCTGCTAGCCGTGTGGGATGACGACCGAGCGGGCGACCTCGCCCCCGAGCATGGCCTGGTAGGCCTCGTTGATCTCCTCGAGCGGGTAGCGGCGCGTGAGCAGCCGGTCCAGTGGCAGCCGGCCGGACTTGTACAGCTCGAAGAGGCGTGGGAAATCGGCCGCGGGCCGGGTCGATCCGTAGATCGAGCCCCGGATCGACTTCTCCTGGAGCACCAGGTCCAGCGCGTTGACTGAGAAGGTGGCGCCCATCTGGGCGATGCCGACCAACGTGGCCACGCCCGCCCGCCGCACCGCGCGTACGGCCTGGGCCATCGTCTCAACGTTGCCAATCACCTCGAACGAGTAGTCCACGCCCTCACCCGTCAGCCCTCGCACCGTCTTGACGACGTCCTCGGAGGCAGCGTTCACCACGTGGGTGGCGCCGAACGAGCGGGCCAGCTCCAACTTGGGCTCCGCCAGGTCGGCGGCGATGATCTGACCCGCGCCGGCGAGCACGGCACCCATGACCACCGAGAGGCCAACGCCGCCCGCGCCGATGACGAGCACGCTGCTGCCCGGCTCGACCCGGGCTGTGTTGATGACCGCGCCGACCCCGGTCATCACTGAGCAGCCGGCCAGCGCCGCGATCGGCAAGGGCACGTCGTGGGGGATCTTGAGGACGGCCGCCTCCGGGCAGACCGCCTCCTCCGCGAAGCAGGAGACGCCCAGGAAGTGGTGCATCTCCTCGCCGGAGGACGCGTGCAGCCGGGAGGTGCCGTCCATCAGCATCCCGGAGGCGCGGATGCCGGCCCCCAGGCTGCAGAGCGCCGGCTTGCCCCGGTTGCAGAACTCGCAGCGACCGCAGCTCGTTCGCCACAGCAGCACCACGTGGTCGCCCGGCGCCACCGAGGTCACACCCGCCCCGACCTCCTCGACGATCCCGGCGCCCTCGTGGCCCAATACGACCGGGAGGGGGTGGGCGAGGTCGCCCTTCATGTAGTGGTAGTCGCTGTGGCAGACGCCCGCGGCCTCGATCCGGACGCGGACCTCGCCGGCGCGAGGCGGGTCGAGCGCCAATTGCTCGATCTGGAGAGGGGCGCCGGTCTGGCGCAGCACCGCGGCCTTCATGAAGTGCTGGACATGATAGGCGTGGTGACTAAACTCCAGACGTGGAGCAACCGGTGAAACGCCCGACACTGGTTGCGGTGATCCTGGCCGCGGCGCTGCTGCTCGGCCTGGTCGCCCTGGCCTCCCGCCCGGAGGGATCGGGGGCCGCGGGCCTGGAAACGCCTGCAATGGTGAGCCGGGTGCTGCTGGACTCCCTGTTCTACCTGTCGCTGCTGCTGGTCGTGCTGTTCCTGGGCCTCTGCATCTGGGCCCTCTGGCCGGACCCCGAGGCCCCCGAGCTGCCGCGTCCGCAGCGCCGATCGTGGCTCTGGCTGCTGGTGCCGGTGCTCACGGCCGGGGTGGCGGCCTTGACACTCTCCCGGCTCCGGCTGGGTGCCCTCCAGGCCGGCCTTCCGGGCGGGGGCGGAGGCGGCGGCCAGAACGGCATCAGGACCGGGCCGGCCAACGGCGGCTTCACGGGCCTGGACTGGATCGCCCTGGCCATCGTGGCCTTGCTGGTGGCGACGACGGCCGTGATCGCGTACCGGCGCCTGCGCGGCGGCGCTCGGAGCAACCGCCGGGATTGGAAGCTGGCCGCCGCCCTGGAGGAGGTATTCGATGACGCCGTCGACGACGTGCTCGCCGAGGCAGACCCGCGGCGGGCGGTGATCGCGGCGTATGCGAGGATGGAGCGCGTGCTGGCGTCCGCCGGCCTGCCGAGGCGCGATCCCGAGGCGCCGCTGGAGTACGTTGCCCGCGCCCGAGCCGAGCTCGAGTTGCCGGACGCCATGACGCGCCTGGCCGACCTCTACGAGTGGGCCCGCTTCAGCCAGCACGAGGTCATGGCGCACATGCGCGAGGAAGCCCTGAGCGCCCTGGTGGCCATCCGCGACCAGCTGCGCGAGCTGCGCGCGGCCCGGGAGAAACCGCTTGCCGTCTGACCCCATCGTGCGCCAGGCGCTTTCCCTGGGCCTGATCGCCACCGGCGTGCTGGTGGCCGCGCTCCTCGTCCACGCCCCGCTGGGCGCTGCCCTGGAGCTCTACGCGATCGGCCTGGCGGTGATCGGAGTGGCCGGCGCTGCCGCCGCCGGTCTCCGGGGCCGCGACTTCGATGATGGGCCGGCCTCCCTGCCGGCCGCCTGGTGGCGCCGGCGGCGCCGGCCGCGCCGCCCCGAGCGACTTCGCCAGCTGGAGGAGATCGAGCACGCGGCCGCCTTCGCCCTGAGCACCGCCTTCGACGTCCACTTCCGGCTCCGGCCGCACTTGGTCCGGATCGCCGAGCACCGGCTCGGTGGCCGGGGGGCCAGCCTGGCGGACGGCGCGACGCTGCTCGGGCCCGAGCTCTGGGACGTGGTAAGGCCCGACCGGGAGCCGCCGGCTGACCGCCACGCCCGGGGCATCGATCTGGCCAGCCTGCGAGCCATGGTGGAGCGCCTTGGCTCGCTCTGAGGTGACGGCCGCCGAGGCGCTGCGCGAGGTCGCCGAGACCTCCGAGCGCATCCTCTCCGAGGTCGAGCGCGTCATCGTCGGCAAGCGCGGCGCGCTGGAACTGGTCCTCATGGGCCTGCTGGCCGACGGCCACATTCTGATCGAGGACTTCCCGGGGCTGGCCAAGACGCTGATGGCGCGGTCCTTCGCCCAGGTCCTGGAGCTCGATTTCAAGCGCATCCAGTTCACTCCCGACCTGATGCCGTCGGATGTCACCGGCTCCTCGATCTTCAACCAGCGAAGCTCGGAGTTCGAGTTCCGGCCGGGCCCGATCTTCACCAACCTGCTGCTGGCGGACGAGATCAACCGGGCCCCTGCCAAGACCCAGGCGGCGCTCCTGGAGGCGATGCAGGAGCACCAGGTCACGGTCGAGGGCCGGGCTCAGCCGCTGCCGCCGCCTTTTTTTGTGCTGGCGACCCAGAACCCGATCGAG
>DHIW01000078.1:0-30592 GCA_002404015.1 Chloroflexi bacterium UBA4736 | reverse complement strand
GAGTACGAGGGCACCTACCCGCTTCCGGAGGCCCAGCTCGATCGCTTCCTGCTCCGGATGGGAGTCGGCTACCCCAGCCGGGAGGAGGAGTGGGAGGTGCTGCAGCGCCGGGTGCAGCGGCGCTCCGACGAGTCCGAGCTGGCGCCGCGTGCGAGCGGCGAGGACCTGACGCGGATGCAGCGGGCGGTGGAGCGGGTGCACGTGCACGAGAGCGTCGGCCTCTACATCGTCGACCTCGTCAAGGCGACCCGGGCTAGCTCGCGCGTCCAGGTCGGAGCCAGCCCGCGCGGCTCGCTGGCGCTGTTGAAGCTGGGGCGGGCGGGGGCCGCCCTGAAGGGCCGCGACTTCGTCACCCCCGAGGACGTGAAGGAGGTGGCGGTGGCCGGCCTGGCCCACCGCCTGACCCTGCGGCCGGAGCTCTGGGTCGAGCGCGTGCGCGGCGAGGACGTGGTGCGCGAGTGCCTTGAGGCGGTGCCGACCCCCCGGGCCGAGTACTCGGAGCTCAAGCCCCCGCGGGCATGAGGGCTGCCGCTTCCTCGCGGCTGGCGGCTCACCTGGGCCTGGCCGGCGTCGGCCTCCTGGCGGCTCTCCTGCTGCGCCGTCCGGAGCCCGCCATCCTGGCAGCGCCTTTCCTGCTGGGGGCCGTGGTCGGGCTGGCGCTGGCCTCCCGCCCCCAGCTGGAGGTGAGCGCCCGCCTGGAGAGCGAGCGGGCGGTCGAAGGCGAGCACATCGAGGTGACAGTCGAGGTGACGGCCGACCGCCGGCTGGCCTGGCTGGGCGCCGAGCTCGTCCTCCCGCGCGGGCTCTTCGCGGAGACCACCCGGGACGCCGGGCCATTACCCGCAGGCGCCGCCCGGCACCTCTCCCGCCGCGTGCGCTGCGACCGCTGGGGCGGCTACCGGCTGGGCGGCGTCCGCGTGTTCGCCCGCGACCCGCTCGGCTACTTTCGGTTCGAGACGGCGCTGGCCGGGACGGCGCCCCTCAAGGTCTACCCCCGCCCTGAGGCGGTGCGCCGCCTGCTCCAGCCGGCCGAGACCCAGATCCACAGCGGCAACGAGGTCTCGCGGGTTAAGGGGGAGGGGATCGAGTTCGCCGCCATCCGGGCCTTCGTGCCGGGCGACCGGGTGCGCCGCATCAACTGGCGCGTTAGCGCCCGGCGGGGCGAGATCCACGTCAACGAGATGCACCCGGAGCGCAACGCGGACGTCGTGATCTTCCTGGACACGTTCAGCGAGCTCACGGCGGCGGGAGTGAGCACCCTGGACCTCTGCGTGCGGGGCGCCGCCGCCCTGGTCGAGGGTTATCTCGATCGCAGGGACCGGGTCGGCCTGATCGCCTTCGGCGGCACTCTGCGCTGGCTGCGACCGCAGATGGGTGAGCGACAGCTCTACCGGGTCGTTGACGCCCTCCTCGACACCGAGGTCGTGCTCAGCTACGCCTGGAAGGGCATCGAGGTGATCCCGCCCCGCACGCTGCCCCCGCAGTCGCTGGTGGTCGCCTTCAGCCCGCTCACCGACGAGCGCAGCGTGACGGCCCTCCTCGACCTCTGCGCCCGGGGGCACGACCTGGCCGTCGTCGAGGTCTCGCCGCTCCGCTTCCTGGAACCGGGGCGCAGCGAGGTGGATCGCCTGGCCCACCGGATCTGGGAGATGGAGCGCGCGGCGCTCCGGGCCCGCTACGTCGCGCGCGGGGTGCCGGTCGCCGTCTGGCACCCGGGCTCGTCGCTGCAGGCTGCACTGGAGGAGGTTTCGGGATTTCGAAGATACGCCCGACACGCGCGCGTCTAGCCACCGCCGCGGGCGCCCTCCTTCTGACCGCGGGCCTGGCCGCCTACGCGCTGCCCGCCGGGGGCGGCCTGGTGAGCCTGTTCCAGCTGGGGGCGGCGGCGGCGCTGGTGCTGATGGTAGTTGGCCTCAGCGCCCTCGCCCCCTCCGCGATCGCCTACTCTCTGGGCCTGGTGGCTGCCGAATACCTGGCTGGGCTCGCGCTGCAGGGGGTGCGGCTCGACCTCTCGGCGCCGCTCTACGCAGCCGGGCTCTACCTGGCCGGCGAGCTGGCCTACGCCTCCCTTGAGGCGAGGCGGCCGGGCGGCCTGGGCGGCCTGCGTTTCGGCCTTGGCGTCTGCCTGGTGGCTGCGGCCGGCGCCAGCGCCGGCTACCTCCTGGTCCTGCTCACGCTGCTGCCGGTGGCGGGCGGCCTCGTCCTGACCGCACTGGGCGCGGCGGCCGCCGTGGGTGCGGCCGGACTGGCCGGCCGCCTGGCCCACCGGGTATGAACGCCGAGCAGGCGCTGGCAGCCACCGAGGGCATCGACACCCCGGTTGCGGTCCTGGACGAGGCGGCCATGGAGCGCAACCTGACCGCCATGGCCCGGCACGCCGCCGGGGCCGGGCTGGCGCTGCGCCCGCATGCCAAGACGCACAAGAGCGGCTGGATCGGGATGCGCCAGGTCGAGCATGGCGCCATCGGCCTGACCGTGGCCACGCTGCAGGAGGCCGAGACCTTCGCTGCGGCCGGCGTTGACGACCTGCTGGTCGCGTTTCCGCCCGCCGGCGAGGCCAGGCTGCGCCGCCTGGCAGCACTGGCGCCCCGGGTCCGCCGGCTGGCGGTCGGCCTTGACGACGTCGAGCTGGCCCGCCAGGTCCCCGAGGCGGTCGAGGTGCTCTGGGAGGTGGACACGGGCCTCCACAGGGTGGGCACCGAGCCCGGCGAGCCGACCGCGCGGGCGGTCCAGGAGCTGGTGGCCGCGATCGGCCAGGCCCGTTTCCGGGGCCTCGTGACCCACGGCGGCCACGCCTACGGCGGGGACCGCCGGGGCGCTGCCGAGGACGAGCGTTCGGGGCTGGTGGCGACCGCGGAGCTGCTTCGGCAGGCGGGCGTCGAGGTGCGCGAGCTGAGCGTCGGCTCCACCCCGACGGCCGGCTTCGCGACCGCGGGTTCCGGCCTCACCGAGATGCGGCCGGGCACCTATGTCTTCGGCGACGCCAACCAGGTCGTGCTGGGCAGCCACGCGCTGGCCGACTGCGCGCTGGCGGTCGCGGCGACGGTCGTCTCCCGGCACGCCAGCTGGTTCGTCGTGGACGCGGGCTCCAAGGCGCTGCCCGCCGACCTGCGGGTGACCGGGCTGCAGGGCTTCGGAACCGTGGTCGGCAGGCCCGAGCTGAGGGTCGAGCGGCTGAGCGAGGAGCACGCGGTGGTGGAGGGCGGCAGCGCCGCGGTCGGCGACCGGCTGCTGATCCTGCCGGCCCACGTCTGCACCGCGGTCAACCTGCACCCGGAGCTGCTGGTCTTCGGGCCGGCCGGCATCCGCTGGGAGCCGGTCACGGCAAGGGGTTGGCGCTCGCCGGGCGGGTGAGGATCGAGGCTGTCCAGGGGGACATCACCAGGCTGCAGGTGGACGCCATCGTGAACGCCGCCAACGGCTCGCTGCTCGGTGGGGGTGGAGTTGACGGCGCCATCCACCGGGCCGCCGGCCCCGAGCTGGTGGGGGCCTGCCGCCCGCTCGGCGGCTGCGCCACGGGAGACGCCAAGCCGACGCCCGGCTTCCGCCTGCAGGCGAGGTGGGTGATCCATGCCGTGGGCCCGGTCTGGGCCGGCGGTGACGATGGCGAGCCGGAGCTCCTGGCGTCCTGCTACCGGCGCAGCCTCGAGGTCGCGGCTGAGCTGGGTGCCCGCTCGGTGGCCTTCCCGGCCATCTCGACCGGTATCTACGGGTATCCGAAGGACCGCGCCGCCCAGGTCGCGGTGGCCACTCTGCGGGCCACCCCGACCCAGGTCGAGCTGGTGAAGCTGGTCGCCTTCGACCCCGAGACCCACGCCCTGTACAGAGCGCTGCTGGAGGGCGAAGCTCAGGCCGGGTAGACGGAGATCTCGGTCGCCTTCACCGCGACCCAGACCTCGCCGCCCTCATCGAGCCGGAGCTCGGCCACGGCGGCCGGTGTGACCTCGGCCACGATTGGGATAGCTCCGCCGACCTGGACCCGGACCCGGTCGCCCAGGAGGTCCAGGCCGTCCGCGCGGCCCGCCCAGACGTTGCGCGGGGTGCCCTCGGGGCGCCGGCGGTGAAGGGCCACAGTGCGGGGGTGGATGACCGCGAAGACATCACCCTCGCCGGCGTCGGCGGCGGCCAGGCTCGAGCCGCCGGCCAGCGCCACCTGTCCGCCTGAGGCCGTACCCCGGAAGAGGTTGACGCCGGCGAGGTCCGCCACATAGCGCGAGCGGGGGTGCTGGGTGACGTCGGCGGCCGAGCCGACCTGCACGATCCGGCCGCCCTCCAGGACCATCAGCACGTCGGCCAGGGCGATCGCCTCCAGGGGGTCGTGCGTGACCAGGAGCCGGATGCCGGCGAAGGCGGCCAGGTGCTGCTTCAGGTCGCGCCGCACCTCCGCCCGGGTGCTGGCATCTAGGGCCGCCATCGGTTCGTCGAGGAGGAGCAGGCGGGGCTCGGTGGCGAGGGCGCGGGCCAGGGCCGCCCGCTGCCGCTGCCCGCCCGATAGCGCGCTCGGGCGGCCCTGCGCGTAGGCCGCGAGGCCCAGCCTTTCCAACCAGCCGGCGGCGACCCGGCGGGCCGCGTCCCGGCCGGCGCCGCGCGCCCGGAGGCCGAACGCCACATTCTCGGCCACACTCAGGTGGGGGAAGAGCAGATAGTCCTGGAACACCACGCCGATCGGCCGCCGCTCGGGCGGCAGCCGGATCCCCCGCTCGGCGTCTTCCAGGACCACGGCGTCGAGGCTGACGCGGCCGGCGTCCAGGGGCAGCAGGCCGGCCAGGGCCCGGAGCAGCGTCGTCTTGCCGGCACCGTTGGGGCCGAGGACGGCGACCACCTGGTCGGCCACTGACAGCTGCACCTGCAGGTCGAGGCTTCCCAGCCGGAGGCGGACGTCGGCCTCGAGGCTCACGCCGAGCCCAGCCAGCGGTCGCGGAGGCCGACCAGGACCGCCAGCGACACGGCCAGCAGGAGCAGGCTGAGAATGATCGAGGCCTCCGGCCTGGTCTCCAGCAGCAGGTACACGCCGAGTGGCATGGTCTGGGTGCGGCCCGGGAAGTTGCCGGCGAAGGTGATCGTGGCGCCGAACTCGCCCAGTGCTCGGGCCCAGCAGAGGACGGCGCCCGCGAACAGGGAGGGCGCGATCAGCGGCATGGTGACCCGCCGGAAGAGGTACCAACGACCCGCCCCGAGGGTGCGGGCGGCCTCCTCGTAGCGCCGATCCATCGAGCGCAGGCCGGCCTCCACTGTCAGGACCAGGAACGGCATCGAGACGAAGGTCTCGGCCACCACCACGCCCGGGGTCGTGAAGGGGAGGCTGACGCCGAAGGTGCGGTCGAGCCACATCCCGAGCAGTCCCCGCCGCCCGAAGGCCAGCAGCAGGGCCAGCCCGCCCACGACGGGCGGCAGGACCATGGGCAAGGTGGTCAGGGCCCGCAGCAGCGCGCGGCCCGGGAAGTCGGCTCGGGCGTAGACCCAGGCCAGGGGGACCCCCAGCAGCAGCGCCAGCGCAGTGGCCGAGAACGAGGCGACCAGGGAGAGGCGGAGCGCCTCCAGGGTCTCGGGCGCCCGCAGCTCGTTCCAGGCGTCCGGCCAGGGCGCCCGAACGACCAGGCCGGCCAGGGGCAGGATGAAGAAAGCCGCCCCGAGGACCGCCAGGATCGCCAGCGGGAGCGGTACGCCTTCTCCCCGGCGCCGCCTCACAAGGGGGCGAAGCCGAAGTCGGAGAGAAGTTTCTGGCCGCCGACCGAAAGCAGGAAATCGACGAAGGCGCGCGCGCCCTCGGGGTTCTTGGCGTCCTTCAGGGCAGCGACCGGGTAGCTGGCCACCACGTTCTGGTCGGTGGGGATGGCGACCCCCATCACCTTGGCGCCCGCGGCCTTCACGTCGGTCACGTAGACGATGCCGGCGTCCGCCTCTCCCAGGGACACCTTCGCCACGACCGCCTTGACGTCCGTCTCCAGGCTCCTGGGGGTGGCTTTGACTCCGGCTTTGGCGAGCGCCTGGACCCCATACTGGCCGGCCGGCACGTTGGAGGCCGCCGCGATGAAGAGCACATCCGGCCGCGCCAGGTCCGGCAGGCCGCTGACGTGCTTGGGGTTGCCGGCCGGGACGACGATCGCCAGCTGGTTGCGCGTGAAGACCTGCGGGGTGCCGGTCACCAGGCCGCCGTCTATCGCCTTTTGCATGTTGGGCAGGTCGGCCGAGGCGAGGACGTCCGCGAAGGCTCCCTGCTGGATCTGGGTCAGGAGGGTGGGGGTCCCCTCGAAGTTGAGCTGGACGGACGCTTTCGGGTAGATCTTCTCGAAGGCCGGCTGGACGGCTTTGAACGCTTCCGTGAGCGAGGCGGCCGCGAAGACCGAGATGGGACCGCTGACCCCGGGCGGGGTGGCAGCCGGGGTGGCGGCCACGCCCCCGCAGCCAGCCGTACAGAGCAGGCCGGCGACGGCGGCCGCCAGTCGGGATCGCATCAGCCCGGCAGCTCGATGACGACGTTGGTCGACTTGACTGCCGCCACTGCCCGGACGCCGGGCGCCAGGCCGAGCTCGTCGGCGGCCTCCCGGGTCATCAGCGAAACCACGCGGTGGGGGCCGGCCTGGAGCTCGACTACGGCGGCCACCCGGTCCTTGACGACGCGGGTCACGATCCCTGGAAAGCGGTTGCGCGCGGACTGTCCCACGATCGGCTGGACCGCCTCGGCGGCCGGCCGGGCCGCCATGTAGCGAGCCAGCCCGGCGGCGTCGATCTGGCGCTGACCACCGGCCGAGAGGACGGGCCCGAGCTGGCCCGAATCGGCCAGCCGGCGAACCGTGTCGGCGCTCACGCCCAGCATGCCGGCCGCCTCGCCGATACGAAAGGATGCCACGAGGTCAACCTAGCAGAAGCGAGTAAAAGGCGCTACTTCCCTGGCAGAAGCCAGTAGAGCACGCCGATTGCCACGCGTCGAGGCGGACTCCCGCGAGGCTCAGGCGGTCTGGGCTTTGAGCCCCGGATCCACCAGGTCGACCCAGGTCAGCCCTTCGGGGAGTGTGAGGTCCTGGCCGTCCGCCCCCAGCAGCCGCAGCGGCTGGCCCGGCAGGGAGAGGTCCCAGGTGGCGGTGAAGTGCATGCCCCGGGTGTAAACGTCGGCGGCGCCCTGGCCCTGGAGGTCGAAGTCGAGGCCCTCCTCGCCCCGCACGTCCTCGGTGTAGCCGGCGCCGTGGTGCGCCACCTGGACCAGGACCACGTTGCTGATCTTGAGCAGCTGGTTGGCGTTGGCGGCATCCACCTCGGGGCCGGTGTCGGTGGCGTAAGTGTAGTTCTTGTCGGCCGCCGAGTACGCGTACGAAACCGGGTGGGCGAACGTCTGGTTGAAGGAGATCTTCTGGACAGGGTCGCCCTGTCCGGCCGGCTCTCCGCGCGCGGGAAGGTTGTACGTCACCCTGGTTCCCGCCTTGTCCACGGCCGCCTTGGCCTGGTCGCCGGTCGTGTACAGGTTGTGGGGAGCCGGGCGCGAGGAGTCGCGTGCGAAGTATCTGCCGCCGTCGGCGCGATCGTCGAAGTTGGGCGGCTTGGCGGCGTAGATCTGCTCCAGCACGTGGTCGCTGGCGCCCGAGTACATGAGGACTCCCTGGTAGGACTTGACCAGTCGCAGGGCGACCAGGCGGGCGCTCCGGACGGGGCCGATCTTCTGAGGGCCCGAGGGGTTCCTGTATACGGCCGTGAAGCGCGTGATGCCGCCCTCGGTCAGGTACTCGTACACGATGTCCGCGTTCTGCAGCCCGGAGGGGGGCCGCGCGGCGGGGTCGTTCTCCACCTGCACGAGCACGGGCGCGGGCCGGCCGGGGGTCGGCGTGGGCGCCGGTGGCGACGCGGACGCCCTCGGCTTGGCGGAGCTCTGGTTGCCGCAGGCGGCGACCAGGATTACGAGGGCGCAGAGCAACGCCCGGCGAGCTGACATTGCAACCAGCCTATGAGGTTCGGCCTCCCTCAGGCCTCGGGCAGCACCGTGTCGGTGGCCCGCCAGCAGTACCAGGCCGCGACGGTGCGCCAGGGCCGGTAGGCCTCGCCCAGGGCGAGGAGCGCCTTCGGCTTGGGGGCCTCGGCGAGGCCGTGGATGATGCCGTAGCCCTTGCGAACCGCGAAGTCGTCGACCGGCCAGACGTCGGGCCGGTGGAGCTGAAAGATCAGGAACATCTCGGCGGTCCAGCGCCCGATCCCGCGGACCTGGGTGAGCCGGTCGACGATCTCGTCGTCGGAGTAGGCTTCAATGCCGTCCAGCGGCACGGTGCCGTCCAGCACCTTGGCGGCCAGGTCGCGCAGGCAGGCCGTCTTGTTGCCTGACATGCCGGCGGCGCGGAAGCGCTCCTCGGGCAGCGCGTCCACAGCCTCGGGCGTGATCCCGTCCGGGAAATTGGCGAGGAAGCGGCCGAAGATGGCGGCCGCCGCCCGCCCGGCCAGCTGCTGGAACGCGATGCTGCGAGCGATGGCCAGAAAATAGCCGTCCATGGGCGGCCGCAGAGCGGGCGGGCCGATCACGTCCACGAAGCGTCGAAAGGCGGGATCCCGGCGCGCGATCGCCTCGGCAGCCGACGGGAAATCCCTGGCCTCGGCCCCGGTCAGGCCAGCTCCGCCATCATCTTCGCGAACTCGTCGCGGGAGGGCCGCAGCTCAGCTTCGCCGAGGTCGCGCAGCGGCGCCTTGGGGATGCCCTCGCGGGTGGCGAAGTCGACGGCCGACTCGTCCACGTAGAGCAGGCCGGTCAGCAGC
Organism: Chloroflexi bacterium UBA4736; assembly: GCA_002404015.1. Lineage (GTDB taxonomy): Bacteria > Chloroflexota > Dormibacteria > Dormibacterales > Dormibacteraceae > UBA4736. The sequence continues at coordinate 21,859 of DHIW01000078.1, read as the reverse complement.
TGGCCGGCCTCCCGGCTCTCCTCGATCAGCCTCATCGCGGCCAGCCGGTTCGTCGGGTCGTGGCTCTGGTCCAGCTTCTTCAGGAGCATGTGGGAGCCGTCGTGCATCTCGACGTCGCGCACCTGGCCGGGCTCGTAGTCGACCAGGATCTCCTCGAAGTAGGGGATGAACGAAACGTCCTGGATCTCCTGGTCGTGGTCCTTGACCCAGCTGTAGCTCTTCGTGGAGCCGTCGTGGTCGTTGAAAGTCACGCAGGGCGAGACCACGTCCAGGACAGCCGTGCCGCGGTGGGCGATGGCGGCCTTGATCAGGGGCACCAGCTGCTTGCCGTCGCCGCTGAAGGAGCGCGCCACGAACGAGCAGCCGATCGAGAGAGCGACCGCGCAGGGATCGATGGGCTGGAACGTGTTGACCGCGCCCCGCTTCTGGACCGAGCCGACGTCGGCGGTCGCCGAGAACTGGCCTTTCGTGAGGCCGTAGGTGCCATTGTCCTCGATGATGTAGGTGCAGTCCACGTTGCGCCGCACGAGGTGCATGAACTGGCCCAGCCCGATCGACGCGGTATCCCCGTCGCCCGAGACGCCCATCATCACCAGCCGCCGGTCGGCCAGGTGGGCGCCCGTCGTCAGGGCGGGCATGCGACCGTGGACGCCGTTGAAGCCGTGGGCCGTCTCCACGAAGTAGGCCGGGGTCTTGGAGGAGCAGCCGATGCCGCTCATCTTGGCCAGCCGGTGGGGCTCGACACCCAGCTCGAAGAGCGCCTTGATCATGTGGTTGGTGATCGAGTTGTGGCCGCAGCCGGCGCAGAGGGTGGTGGCGGCGCCCTTGTACGCGTCGCGGGCGAGGCCGACGTGGTTGAGGGTCGTTGCCATCTAAGCGGGTACCGCCTCCAGTTCCAGAAGTGGCCGGGTGATCGCCTCGGCCGGGATCGGTTGGCCGTCGTAGTGCCGGATCGAGCGCACGCGGCCGACCAGGTCGGGGGGCAGCGCCAGCCGGACCAGGTCGTACATCTGGCCGTCGCGGTTCTGCTCCACCAGGTACACCCGCTCGTGTCGGGACACGAAGGCGGCGACCTCGGGCGACACGGGCAGGGCCCGGATCCGCAGGTAGTCGACGGCCAGGCCGGCCGCCGCCAGGAGATCGCGGGCCTCGCGGACAGCGTGCTCGGTGGTGCCGTAGGCGATCAGCCCGACCGCCGCCCCGCTCTCGTCGAGCAGCGGCCCGGGGACCGCCTGCCGGATCGTCTCGAACTTGTGAGCCAGCCGGTCCATGTTGCGGGAGTAGACCTCGGCCCCCTCCGAGTAGCGGGCGTTCTCGTCGTGGCCCGAGCCGCGGGTGAAGAAGCCGGCCCGGGGGTGGTCGGTGTCGGGCAGCGTGCGGTAGGGGACGCCGTCGCCGTCGACGTCGCGGTATCGGCCCCACTCGCCGTTGAGCTTCTCGAGGTCGGCGGCCGTGAGCACCTTGCCGCGGTCGAAGGGGCGCTCCGGGTACTTGAACTCGGGCGTCATCCAGAGGTTCATGCCCAGGTCCAGGTCCGAGAGGACGAAGACTGGCGTTTGGAAGCGGTCGGCGAGATCGAACGCGGCCTGCGCCATCTCGTAGGCCTCCTGCACGGTCGCCGGGAGCAGGACCGGGTGCTTGGTGTCGCCGTGGGAGAGGGTGTAGGCGAAGGCGAGGTCGGCCTGGGCGGTCCGCGTGGGAAGGCCGGTTGAGGGCCCGACGCGCTGGATGTCGAAGATCACGACCGGGATCTCGGCGTAGTAGGCGAGGCCGGTGAACTCGGCCATCAGCGAGATCCCCGGGCCGGACGTGGAGGTCATCGACCGGGCCCCTGCCCAGCCGGCGCCGATCGCCATGCCCAGCGCGCCCAGCTCGTCCTCCGCCTGCACGACCGCGATCCGCTTCTCGCCGGTCTTCGCGTCGGTCCGGAACCGCTCGGCGTACGTGACCAGGTTCTCGCAGAGGCTGGAGGAGGGGGTGATCGGGTACCAGGCGGCCACCGTGCACCCGCCCATCAGGCAGCCCAGGGCTGCGGCCTGGTTGCCCTCGATCAGGACGAGGCCGTCAGTCAGACCGGCCATCGGCGCCAGCCGGTGGTGGGTCTTCCGATCCGCCAGGTGCTCCTGGTAGTACTCCAGGCCGACCCGGGCCGCCTCCACGTTCACGGCCCAGGCCTTGGGCTTCGACTGGAAGGTGCGCTGGATGCCCTGCTCGATGGCGCTGAACGGGATCTCGAGCAGGCCGGCCACCACGCCGACGTAGAGCATGTTGGTGAGCTGCTTGCGCAGGGTGTCGCTCTCGATCCGGGTTTTGGCCAGCTTGGAGAACGGCACCGGCAGATAGGTCACGTCGCCGCGGACATCTGCCGTGGCGTAGGCCTCCTCGTGGATGACGGCGCCGCCGGCGTGCATCGTCCGCAGGTCCTCGGCCCAGGTCGCCGGGTTGAGCGCGACCAGGATGTCGGGGTCGCCCTTGCGGGCCTGGTAGCCCTCAGGTGAGATGCGGAGCTGGTACCAGGTCGGCAGGCCCTCGATGTTGGAGGGAAAGACGTTCTTGGGGGCGACCGGGATGCCCATGGAGAAGATCGCCCGCGTGAGGACGAGGTTCGCCGATTGGCTGCCTGATCCGTTGACGGTGGCAGCCTGGAAGGTGAGGTCGTTGACGATGGGGTTCACAGGCTGGTGAAGGGTACTCAATCGTACCTCCGTCCGACTTCCCCACGTACTTGACGCCGCAATGACGGCGATCGGCGCGCAGCATCACAGGCCGCTGAACGCGCCCGCCACCATGCTGCCCGTGATGGCCGTCCTCCGCCTGTCACGCGCCGGTCTCGGCAGCCTGGCGATGCGAACGGCCAACCAGGTGATCGTCGCCGCCGGCGTCGTGGGCGCCGCTTTCGCCCTTCTCACCGTGCTGCTGGGCGTGCTGTCGCCGCTCGGCTACGACAGCTACAACGTGCTCACCGGCAGCATGGCCCTGGCCCTGCCGGTGGGCTCGATCGTCGTCACCACGAGCGTCCCGGCGGCCGACATCGCCCCCGCCGACGTGATCACCTTCCAGCCGCCCGGCCGCTCCTACCTGGTCACCCTTCGGGTGGCCGGGGTCGTCGCCGACGTCGCGGGTCCGGCCTTCGTGACCAAGGGGGACGCCAACGCCGTCCAGGACAGCTGGCGCCTGCCCATCAGCGGGCGCTTCGCGAGGGTCGCTTTCGATATCCCGCTGGTCGGGATGATGCGCTCGGCCCTGGCCACCCCGACCGGGCGGATCGACCTGATCGCGCTCGGCGTGCTGCTCTTCGCGACATCGCTCCTGACGGGCGGCTCGAAGCGCAAGACCCGGGTCACCGAGGCGTGACCCCGGCGGCTCCGCCGCCATCCGCCGGTGCATCCGATCGGCAGGCCCCGTCCGGGCGGCTGGGGGAAGTCGGGCGGTCGTTAACATTTGGTCACGTGAAAGTCGCGGTGCCCAAGGAGTCCCTCGCCGGTGAGCGCCGCGTCGCCGTCGTCCCCGACGTGGTTCCCAAGCTGACCGGGGCCGGGCTGGAGGTGGCCGTCGAGGCCGGGGCGGGAACCGCGGCCGGCTTCCCGGACACCGACTATCGCGCCGCCGGTGTGGGGCTGGTCGCCGACCAGAAGAAGCTGCTGGCCGCGGCCGACGTGGTCTTCAAGGTGCAGCCGCCCACGCCCCCCGAGGTCCAACTGCTCAAGAAGGGCACTATTCTGCTGAGCTTCCTGCAGCCGGCCTTCAACGGCGATTCCATCAAGGCGCTCGCCAAGCAGGGCGTGACGGCCTTCTCGGTCGACCTGGTTCCCCGCATCAGCCGCGCCCAGAGCATGGACGCGCTCTCCTCGCAGGCCTCGCTGGCGGGCTACAAGGCGGTCCTGATGGCGGCGAGCCGGCTGGGCAAGTTCTTCCCGATGCTGATGACCGCGGCCGGGACGATCGCCCCCGCGCGGGTCCTCGTCCTGGGCGCCGGCGTGGCCGGCCTGCAGGCCATCGCCACCGCTCGCCGGCTGGGCGCCATCGTCGAGGCCTACGACGTCCGCCCGGCTGTGAAGGAGGAGGTCCAGTCGCTGGGCGCCAAGTTCGTGGAGCTGCCGCTGGAGGCCCAGGAGGGCCAGGGCGGCTACGCCAGCGCGCAGTCCGAAGAGTTCCTCAAGAAGCAGCGGGAGCTGCTCGCCGAGCGGGTCGGGGCCGCCGACGTCGTCATCACGACCGCCGCCGTCCCCGGCCGCAAGGCGCCCGTCCTGGTGACCGCCGACATGGTCAAGCGGATGCGGGCCGGCTCTGTGATCGTGGACCTGGCCGCCGAGACCGGCGGCAACTGCGAGCTCACGAAGCCGGGCGAGGTGATCGAGGTCGGCGGGGTCTGGATCGACGGCACGCGCAACGTGCCCAGCACTGTGGCCTACCACGCCAGCCAGCTCTACTCGCGGAACCTGGTCAACCTGCTCCTGCACCTCGTCAAGGACGGCAAGATCGAGCTCGATTTCGAGGACGAGATCACGAAGGGCGCCTGCGTGACGCACGGCGGCGAGATCGTGAGCGAGCGCGCGCGGGAGGCGGTCGGGGCGAAGGCGTGAACACCGAGCTGCTGACCCTGATCACCTATTTCGTGCTGGCCATGTTCGTCGGCATCGAGGTCATCTCGAAGGTGCCCACGATCCTGCACACGCCGCTCATGTCGGGCACCAACGCGATCCACGGGATCATCCTGGTGGGCGCCCTCGTGATCGCGGCCCACGCCTCGAGCCCCCTCGAGATCGCCCTCGGCTTCCTGGCGGTCGTGCTGGCGACCACCAACGTGGTGGGCGGGTTCGTGGTGACGGACCGCATGCTCGAGATGTTCAAGGGCCGCCAGCGGCCGGCTCCGACTGAGCCGAGCAAGTGAACACGCTCCTCCTCCAGGTCCTGTACCTGGTGGCCGCGGCCCTGTTCATCCTGGGCCTGCGCCAGCTCAGCTCGCCGAAGAGCGCCCGCCGCGGCAACTGGACGGCCGCGCTGGGCATGGTCATCGCGCTCGGCGCGACGGTGGTCGATCGGGCGCTGGCGGGCGGGTTCACCGGCGCCGGGATCGCCATCTCGGTGATCGGGGTGGCCATCGGGGCGGTGGTCGGCACCGTGGGCGCCCGCCGGGTCCAGATGACGGCGATGCCGCAGATGGTCGCCCTGTTCAACGGCGTGGGCGGCGGCGCCGCGGCGCTGGTCGCGGTGTACGAGCTGCTCCACTTTCCGCTCCACCCGGCGTTCGCGGACATGTTCCCGAGCGCTTTCTCGATCGTCGTCGGCGGGATCTCGTTCGCCGGTTCCTGCGTCGCCTTCGCCAAGCTCCAGGAGCTGATGACCGGCCGGCCTCTGACGTACCCCGGCCAGCAGGTCGTGAACGGCCTGATCGTGCTCGCGATCCTGGGCTCCGGCGTGTACCTGCTCGGCTTCGGCAACGTGCCGGCCTGGTTCGTGGCGCTCCTGGTGCTCTCGCTGCTGCTGGGCGTGGCCTTCGTGCTGCCCATCGGGGGCGCCGACATGCCGGTCGTCATCTCCCTGCTCAACGCATTCACCGGCCTCGCCGTGGCGGCCTCGGGCTTCGTCCTCCACAACTTCGCCCTGATCGTGGCCGGCACGCTCGTGGGCGCCTCGGGCACGCTGCTGACCAAGATGATGAGCGACGCCATGGGGCGCTCCATCGCCAACGTCCTCTTCGCCGCCGTCGGCTCGCCCGTGGCCGGGCCCGAGGCGGCCGCGGGGGCCGAGGGCAGGACCGTCCGCTCGGGCAGCGCCGACGACATCGGCACGATGCTCGCCTACTCGCGGCGGGTGATCATCGTCCCCGGTTACGGGCTGGCGGTCGCGCAGGCCCAGCACGTGGCCCGCGAGCTGGCCGACCAGCTCGAGAAGAAGGGGGTGCAGGTGGACTACGCGATCCACCCGGTGGCCGGCCGCATGCCGGGCCACATGAACGTGCTCCTGGCCGAGGCCAACGTGCCCTACGAGCAGCTGAAGGAGATGGACGAGATCAACGACGAGTTCAAGCAGGCCGACGTGGCCCTGGTGGTGGGCGCCAACGACGTGGTCAACCCGGCCGCCCGCAACACGCCAGGCAGCCCGATCTACGGGATGCCGATCCTGAACGTGGACGAGGCCAAGAACATCGTCTTCCTCAAGCGCTCCATGCGACCCGGCTTCGCGGGCATCGACAACGAGCTGCTGTACGACCCCAAGACGATCATGCTGTTCGGCGACGCCAAGGACTCCCTCACCAAGCTGGTGGCGGCCGTCAAGGCAGCCTAGGCTCGGGCCGCGGCCACCGGCCGCCACTGCCGCAGCAGGCTCGTGACCTTCGCCACGTCACCCCCCAGCTGGGGCGATCGCTCGGGCGCTTCCACGTGGTCCGGCAGCGCGGACAGGCGCTGATGACCGGCCAGGAGCTCCCGCGAGTGGGCCAGGAACGACTTCGAGTCGGCCCCTGACCTGGGGGCCGCGATGACGGCCAGCGCCAGCAGCCAGGTACCCATCACGCGCCGGGTCAGCAGGCTGGATGGCCCCATCACCTGCTGGGCGACGTAGGCACGGCCGCTCTCGGTGTATCCCTCGAGGTAGTGGGCGCACCCCAGGGCCACCCTGGCGACGGTTGTCTGGACCTGGTCGCGCGAGCTCTCGGCGAGCTTGATGGCGTCCTCGAACGCCGGCTGCACGGACTCGAGGCGGCCTTCGCTGAGCGCCAGGCAGCCCGCCAGGACGACGAGCGAGGCAACCAGCCGAGCGTTTCGGCCCCGGGGATCGGCGGCAGTCGCCCACTCGGAGTAGGCGTGCGCGGCCGCCGAGTTCCCGCTCATGTACTCAAGCCAGGCCAGCCGGCTGAAAGCCCAACCGATGACCTCGAGATCGTCCGCCCGCTGGGCCGCCGAGGCGGCCTCCTGGTAGCAGCGCCGGCTCGAGTCGAGCCGGTCGAGCTCGAAGTCGCAGTCCCCCAGCAGCAGCTGCGCCCGGGCCAGCGGCCCGGCCGCGCCGGCCTGCTCGGCTCGAGCCACCGCGACGTCGCAGCATTGGGCGGCCGCGACGGCGGCTCCCGACTCCAGAAGGGCCGCGGCGGCGGCCAGCCGGGCGCCCAGCTCGCGTCGAAGCTGCCCGGCCCGGCTCAGCGCCGGAACCGCCGCGAGGTAGGCCGCCGCCGCCTCGGGGTAAGCCGCCCGCGACGCAGCGTCGGCGGCGGTCCGCAGGTGCTTCTCGGCGGGGAGGGCCAGGGCGGCGCGCACCGAGGCAACGCCGGTCATGGCCAGGTTCAACCCACCCAGCGCGACCACCGAACCCAGGCTGAGGGCCTGGGCCGTGACCGTGTCGAGACCGCCCGGCAGTCCACCAGGAAGGGAGAGCGCGCTGGTGCCGCCCGCTACGACGAGGCCCAGCCCGGCCCACACGGCCGGGTGCCGGCGCGGGCTCTCACCGCCGAGCAGAAAGCGGGTCAGGAACCAGTTCACGATCGCAAAGGCGGCAAAAGTGAGCAGAAGGAAGTCTGCGACGAGTCTGTCGCTGTACATATCCACCCCCGAAGCGGCGACCTGGCCGAGGCCGCCCGTTGAACAAGCTTGCCAAGAAAGACGCTCGGCCTCAGCTTTTATTGCTGTTCTCAGCGCATGAATTTCGGAGAGTGCGAGCGCTCCGTTCAGGGACTGGCTGACAGTGGCTCAGGCCAGGCGGCCGGTCACTCCCGTCTCGACCCTGCCGATGCTGGTTGACACCGCCGTCGACGCCACCAGCCGGCCCTCGAAGAAGACCAGCTCGGGCGGCCGCTGGAGGCGCAGCGCCTCCACCCAGGAGGGAGCCTGGAACAGGTTCAGGTCCGCCGCGCAGCCTGCCCGGAGGCCATAGCCGGCGTCGCGCCAGGCCCGGGCGGGCGCGCTCGTGACCGTCTCGAGCAGATAGCCTAGGTCGTCGCCGCCGGTCAGGTGGGCGGCGTGCGCGCCCAGGAACGCCACCTCCAGCATGCTGCCCCGGCCGAAGGGATAGAAGCCGTCGCACACGTTGTCCTGGCCCAGGCAGACGTTCACGCCCGCGGCGCGGAACTCGGCGATCCGGGTCAACCCCCGGCGCACCAGGCCCCTGTCGCCCCGGCCCTGGATCACCAGGTTGGTGGCGGGGTTGCTGACGATCGTCAGCCCGGCCTCCGCGCACCTGTCGATGACGCGGGCGGCGTACTCGTCGTCCGCCGCGGCCAGTGAGCAGACGTGCCCGGCCGTCACCCGGCCCTGCCAGCCGCGGGCGATCGTGGCCTCGGCGACCATCTCCAGCGTCCTCACGGAGGCGTCGTCGCTCTCGTCCACGTGCATGTCCACGTCGAGGTCGTGGCGCTCCGCGAGGTCGAACAGCGCCGCCACGTGCGCCAGCTGGTCCTCGCGGCCGGCCTCCCAATGCGGCATCCCGCCCACGACGCCGGCCCCCGCCTCGACCGCTGCCTGCATGCGGTCGAGGGCGCCGGGCTCCGACCGGATGCCGAGCTGGGGGAAGGCGACGATCGAGACCCGGCAGACCTGCCGGTGAGCCTCCGCCGCGCGGCGCACCCCCTCCAGCCCGCGCAGGCCCGTGATGGAGTCCACGTCGACGTGGGTGCGGACGTGGGTGACGCCCTCGGCGACCCCGGACAGGATCAGCCGGCCCGCGCGCTCGGCCACGTCCTCGGGCGTGAACCGTTTCTTGCGCTCGCCCATGGCCTGGATCGCCGCCGGCAGCGTGCCGTCGTGGTCGCCCAGGTCGTCGCGGGTGTAGGCCTTGTCAAGGTGGGCGTGGATGTCCACGAAGGCGGGCAGAGCCAGCCGGCCGGCCGCCGCCACCACGCGGAGCCGGGCGTCGTCAGGCCGGTCAGGGCCGCCGGCCGGGCTGATGTCGGCGATGCGCCCGTCCGCCAGCCTCAAGTCGGCCGAGCGGCCGTCGGCCAGCCTGACGTCGAGCAGGAGGTAGCCGGCGGGAGGGCTGGGCATCCGCGGTCAGGCGAGGAGCCGGCTCGTGACCTGCGTCTCCGCGACCGGCCGGCCCCGGAACCAGACCCGGGAGCGGGCGGCCTGGAGGCGGAGCGCCTCCTCCCAGGAGGTGGCGTCCAGCAGCACCAGGTCGGCGCGGGCGCCCGGTTTCACGCCGTAGTCGTCCAGGCACCAGGCCCGGGCCGGGTTGGTCGTGACCGCGTCGAGCGCGAACGAGAGCTCGTCGTGTGTCGCCAGGTGCGCCGCGTGGGCGGAGATGAGGACCACCTCCAGCATGTCGCCCCGCCCGAACGGGTAGAAGCCGTCCCTGACGCAGTCCTGGCCGAAGCAGAGGTTGACGCCGGCCGCCCGGAACTCGGCGACCCGGGTCAGGCCGCGCCGGATAAGGCCGCGGTCGCCGCGGCCCTGGACGACGAGGTTGGTGACGGGGTTGCTGACGATCGTGATGCCCGCCCGCGCGCACTTGTCGATGACGCGCGCCGCGTACTCCTCGTCGGCCGCGGCCAAGGCGCAGACGTGGCCGGCCGTGACGCGGCCTGACCATCCCCTGCGGAGCGCCTCATCCGCCACCATCTCTAGGGTCCGGACGGAGCCGTCGTCGGTCTCGTCGACGTGCATGTCGAGCGGCCGGTCGAAGCGCTCGCCCAGCTCGAAGCAGACCTCGACGTGGCGGCGCTGGGACTCCGCGTCCGGCTCCCAGTGTGGCATGCCGCCGACCACGTGGGCGCCCTCGGCCATCGCCTGCGTCATGAGGTCGGCGGCGCCGGGGTCGCGCAGGATGCCCTCCTGCGGAAAGGCGATCACCTGCACGTCCGCGATCCCGGCGCAGTCGTTGGCCGCGGTCAGGACGCCCTCCAGCGGTGTCAGGCCGCCGATGGTGTCCACGTCCACATGGGAGCGCAGCCGGGTGGTGCCCAGCAGCACCGAGGACTCGATCACCCGGCGGGCGCGGGTCCGCACGTCCTCAACCGTGTACGCCCGTTTTCGGGCGTGGACGGCGCCGATCGCGCCGGCCAGCGTGCCGTCGTGCTCGGCCAGCTCGTCGCGGATGAGGACCTTGTCGAGGTGCACGTGGGTGTCGATGAAAGCGGGCAGCAGCAGGCGGCCACCGCAGTCGAATGAACCGGCACTTTCGGCGAGCCGGCCGACCGACTCTATGCGCTCGCCCGCGATTCCCACGTCCACCAGCTTTCCAGTCGCCAAACGAGCGTTCCTCAACGCGACCATGGCGGGCTATTATGGCGCCGCCAGTCAGACGATCCCGGGAATCACCGATTCACGGCGAGGGAATTGGGGTCCAGGTGCGCGAGATGGTGGCTCGGCAGCGAGCATCGCAGAGCACGTAGCGGAGCTACGTAAGCGAGACGCGCAGCTGACGGGCCGCCAGATTGTGTGCCTGGGCGCCAACGCCCCGTCGGGGATCGGTGGTTCCCGGGAATTTGGGGGAGGGTGCCATGGCAGTAGCGAGAGCCGCCCGCGAGCGAGACCTGGTCTATCCGGAGGAGCGGCTGCCCTGGCCGCAGACGATCCTCATGGGCTTTCAGCACGTCATGGCGATGTTCGGCGGAACGGTGCTGGTGCCGATCATCCTCGGGTTCAATCCCAACACGGTCATCTTCTTCGGGGGCATCGGGACCCTCATCTTCATCGCGGTCACCAACCGCCGGATCCCGAGCTATCTCGGCTCCTCGTTCACGTTCATCGGGTCCGTCCTGGCCATTCAGGGCGGCTCCACAGGCCACCACGACCTCGCGTTCGGGGGCATCGTGATCGCTGGCGCCATCTACTTCCTGGTCGGCGTCGTCGTCCACATCGCGGGCATCAATTTCATCCGCTTCCTCATGCCGCCGGTCGTCACGGGAACAGTGGTCACGGTGATCGGGCTGGCCCTCTCAGGGGCCGCCTGGGCCAACTACAAGACCGAGATGATCACGGCCACGGTCACCGTGCTGGCGGCCGCCATCGCCAGCGTCTACCTGCGCGGCTTCCCGCGCATGCTGCCAGTCCTGATCGGGGTGGTCGTCGGCTACCTGGTGGCGGGGGCCGACCAGATCGCCGGAGGCGGCTGTGCCGCCGCCACCGCCGGCTGCCACATCAACACGGCGGGCATCTCCAGCGCCAGCTGGCTGGGCGCTCCCACGTTCACGTTCCCAAGCTTCAGCACCAGGTCCTTCAGCCTGTTCTGGTTCATCCCGATCGTGCTGGTGGCCGAGAACACCGGCCACGTGCTAGCGATCAGCGGCATCATGAAGCGCGACCTCTCGGGCATGCTGGGCCGCACCTTCATGGGTGACGGCCTGGCAACCATGGTCAGCGGCATCTTCGGCGGCACCGGCGAGACCACGTACGCCGAGAACATCGGCGTCATGGGCGTCACGCGCGTCTTCTCCATCTGGCTGTTCGTGGTGGCCGCGATCTCCGCGATCCTGCTCGGGTTCATCCCCAAATTCGGCGCCCTGGTGCTCAGCATCCCGGTGAGCGTCCTGGGCGGCATCGAGCTCTACCTGTTCGGGCTCATCGCCGTCATCGGCGGCAAGATCTGGGTCGACGCCAGGGTCGACTTCTCGCGCCGCGCGAACCTCGCGGTGGTGGCGATCCCGCTCATCCTGGCGGCCGGCAACGCCGACCTCAAGATCGGCGACTTCGAGATCAACAACATTGGCCTGGGCGCGCTCAGCGCGATCATCCTCTGGCAGATCCTCCGCCCCGGCCACATCGCGGACGGGGGCGACATGGGGAGGAACATCTTCGAGCCCGAAGCCGTGGTCGCCGACGCCTAGCGCGTCAGGTCCCCGAGTGGTCGTCAGCTATATTCCTCCCCCGCCAGGCGGGGGGAGGGGCCCTGCTGTAGCGGCATCTCGGGGAACCCGACAGCCTAGGGCGGTCCGGCCGGCGTCTCACGCCCCATTGAGACCTGAATGAGATGGACTTTGAGATCAGGTTGCGTTAAACCTCTGGCCCGTGCCCCGCAACACCCGTGCGGACGAATGGCCGGAGGAGCTCCGCCAGGCTGCTGAGCGTCTCGGCGCGGGCGCCGCCACGCCCGCTGACCGCGAGCTGGTCCTGGAGTTCGCTCGCCAGGCCGAGCTGCTGCTGGCGGCTGTCGACGCCGAGCCCGACTCCGGGCTGGCCGCGTCGGGCTCGACCTCGGCGCTCGCCAACCGCCTGCGCGGCCGGCTGGCCAAACTGCGGGTTCTCGCGGCGACCCCGGACGAGCGGCGGGACAGGCAGGTCGAGTGGGCTCTCTGGGCTGCCGCGGAGTTCGGCCTGCAGGGAGACCAGGTGACGGAAGCCGGCGCGCTGGCCTTTGCCGTGCTCGGCTCGCCGGCCGGCACGCGGGTCGCCGCGGCGGCCCTGCGCCTCCGCTTCGGCCGCGCCCTCGCGGAGGACGCCGAGCTCGTGCGCTGGGAGGTGGACCGGTTGCGCTGGGTCGGCACGCAGCTCGAATCGGAGGCTCTGGGCGGCGGCGTGACCAGGCGGGGGCTGGCGGAGCTGGCGGGCACCCAGATCCAGCGCGCCGACCTGCTGGCCGCCCTGCTGGAGCCCACCCAGCCGGCCGCCGTCCGGGAGCGGCCGGCCGCCGCCCGCGCCGAGAAAGCAACCCGGCCCGACCGGGTGCAGCCGGCGCCGCGGCCCTCGCTGCGCGAGTTCTTCGCCGAACGCAGCATCCTGGTGGTCTCGTACACGGGCGCCTTCCTCCTGATCGTCGCCACCATCCTGTTCGAGCTCTACGGAACCAGCCTGCTCAGCGGTTCGACCAGGTTCCTGGCCGTGGCGCTCCTGAACGCCGTTTTCGCGGTTGGCGGCGGCATCTGCCTCAACTCGCCGCGGCTGCGGATCGTCGGCCACACATACGTAGTCATCGCCGCCCTGATGCTGCCGCTGGCGATCGCCGCCGCTTACTACTTCCTGGGGCTGGGAGCGGCGGGCGTTCCCGTGGAGCTGGCCATCGCCCTCGGCGCCCTCTCCTGCGCCGCCGTCTACGCGGCCCTGGCGGTCGCGCTCCAGCTGCCGCTGTACGCGGTCCTCGCTTATGCGGCCCTCCCGGTGGGCGGGGCGGCCGCCCTGGACCTGGCCGGTGCCGGCGGCTGGACGCCGCTCGGGCTCGCGCCGCTGGTCCTGCTCTATGCTTGGCTGGCCCTCCGTTCAGATCGGATCGCGGGTCTGGGCAACGTCTTCTGCCGCCACGCGGACTGGTTCGTGCACGCTACCGCCGGACTGGTGCTCGCCGAGCTGGTCTTCTGGGCGTCCTGGCCGAACCCCTACAGCTGGCCGGCCCTGCTGGCTTTCGCCGCGCTGGCCGCCGCCTACGCCGCCTACGCCTGGCTGGGCGGCCGCCGCTTCGGCGACTGGCTGGTCTCGGCGTTCGCCGGAGCGGGCTGGCTGGTCCTGGTCGAGCTGCTGGTGCCCGCGCCCTGGCGCGGGTCCGCGGTGGCCGTGCTGGCGATCGCCTACGCGGTTCTGGAGGCGCGCGGGGGCCGGCTGACCCGCAGCGCCAACGTCAGCTTCTGGATCGCGAGCGGGTTGGCCGCGGTCGTGGCGCTGTGGCCAGCACTGCCGATCGTGGATCGGCCGGGAACGGCAGCCGGCGGCGCAGCGGCACTCGAGATGCTGGCGGCCGCCAATGCCCTGCGCTGGCGCCTGCTGGGGCGTCCATCGGCGATCGCGCCGGCGGCGGCCCTTTTCAGCGCCGCCATCCTCCTGGAGAACGAAGCTCTGAGCTGGGGCCTGCGGGGCGACGCCCTGGAGCTGCTGGGACTCGCGGCGGCTTACGCCGTGGGAGCCGAGCTCACCCGCCACCCCCTGCTGCGCCGGTTGCTCCTGGGCGGGCTGCTGGTGCAGGGCCTCGGAGCGCTAGCTCCATTCGCCTCGCCCTCCTGGCTGGAGGCCGTCGAGGTGGCGGGCGTGCTCGCGCTGTTCGCGGCGGCCGCCTTCCGGACCCGGCGGCCGGCCTGGCTCCTGCCGACCGGGGTGGCGTTGTTCTGGCTCTGGCAGTGGGTGCCCGCGGTAGTCCTGCCACCGCCGGCGGACGCTGTCCGGGCGCTCCTCTACCTGTATGCGCCCCTCCCCGTGGTGTTGGCGGCGGGCGGCATCGTGCTGCGGGTCCGCCTGGGCGGTGACTGGGCCTGGCCGGGCTACCTGCTGGCGGCGGTTCTGGGTGCCGGCGTGGTGGTGGCCTGCTACTTCAGCGGCCTCGAGACTCTGGCCGCGCCGGCGCTGCTCGCGTACTCCCTCTGCGTGTACGTGGCGGGCACATTGGACCGGCAGCGCGCGGCCGTGGCCGCGGCCGCGCGCTGCCGACCGCGGCGAGCCCGATGATCGCCAACGGCCTTCTCGTGGTGCTCGCGTTCGCTGCCCTCCTGCTCCTCGACGCCCGGCGCTGGGGAGTGCCCGACCTCGACTACGCGGCATTGCTGGCCGCGGCCGCCGCGTCCGGCTGGCTGGCGCGCTGGCTGGGCAGCAGCCAGGTCCAGCTGTACACGACGCCGGTGGCTCTCGTGTTGCTCTTCGTGGGCCTGCGGCTGCCCTACGACCGCCGGCTGCTGCGACGGCCGCGGCTCGAGGCGGCCCTGGTTTACGCGGGCCTTGCGCTGGCGCTCGGCGTGACGGCGCTCCAGTCGCTGCTGGAACCTGGCCGGGAATGGCAGTTCACAGGCGTGCTGCTGCTGGAGTCGGTGGCTGCGCTGGCGGTCGGGATCGGCCTGCGCAACCAGCGCCTGCTGGCGGCCTCGGGCGCCGGCGCCGCCCTGGCCGCCCTGCGCAGATTCCTCCTGTTCGTGCAGGGGGTGCCGCTGTTCGTGGTATTCGGGCTGGTGGCTCTCCTGCTGCTGGCGGCCGGCGCTGCGCTGGCCGTGGGTCGCGAGCGGTTCCGGGACCTGCGCCATGCGCTCGAGGGCAGCCTGCCCGAAGCGGCCACGGTCGCCGAGGCGGCCGCAGTCCCGGCCGCCGGGCCGCCGTCCGGCTGGCTGCTGGCCGCGATCCTGCCGGTGGTGGGCGCCCTGCTCATGACCGTGGCCGTCGTGGCAGGGCCCGCCAGCAGCCCGGCTGGCGGGCCGCCCTGGCAGAACCAGGGCACGATCACGGCCGAACCGGTGACCGGAAGCAACGGGGACCGGGGAGTCATCGTGCGGGGCGACGGCATGCCGCCCCTGACCATCGTGCGTCTCTCTCTGGACGGCAAGGTGATGTCGACCACTACGTCAGACTCGAACGGGCGGCTCACCGGCTGGTCGATCGCGGTGCCCCCCGGCACCTCCGGCGTCCACGCGGTGTACGTCTGCTGGGACGGGAAGGGCGGCCAGGTCTGCAGCCCGCCGGCCAAGGTGGCTCTTTAAGAAGCTCGGCCCGGGGTAGCGGCAGCCGGGTAGGTCCCGAACAGGCGGACCTCGTGGGTGGCCGCCTCCAGGTCGCGCAGCGCCGCCTCCGCCACCTCGGGCTGGGTGACGTCGAAATCGAGGAAGAACCTGTACTCGAAGGGCTTGTCGGGGATCGGCCGGGCCTCGAGGCGGGTCAGGTTCACGGCGCGCGTGGAGAGGCACTGGAGGGCCGCCACCAGGCTTCCCGGCTCGTGGGCTGAGACGAAGCAGAGCGAGGTCTTGAAGCCGGCCGCCCCCTCGCCGGGTCGGGCCGGCGCGCCCCGCTCGACCACCAGGAAGCGGGTCCGGTTACTGTCGTCGTCCTGGATCGACTCGGCCAGGATGTCCAGCCCGTAGCGCGCCGCCGCCGCCGCGCTGGCCACGGCGGCCAGCCCCATCTGGCGATGCTCCGCCAGGTGGCGGGCGGCGCCCGCGGTGTCGTGAAACGGGATCGGCTCGATCCCCCGCGACTGGAGGTAGTGCCGCACCTGGGCCAGGGCCTGGGGATGGGAGATGGCGCGCTCGATGCGCTCGCCGCTGCGGCCCAGCAGACAGTGCCGGATCGGATGCACGTGCTCGCGGACCACGCGCAGCCCGCGGCGTTCCCAGAGGAGGTCGTTCACCTCCTGCACGATGCCGCCGAGGCTGTTCTCGACCGGCAGGACGGCGAGGTCCAGCTTGCCGGCCTCGAGTGCGTCAAACGCCAGCGCGAAGACGTGGTGGCCGGCGGTCTGGGCGCCGGGAAAGAGCGCGATGGCAGCCTCCTCCGAATAGGCCCCGGGCTCGCCCTGGTAGCCCGCCCGGATAGGCGTTCTAGTCGTCCTCGGTGCGCGGCTGGAGCCAGGACATCATGCCCCGCAGCTCCCCGCCGACCTTTTCCAGCTGGTGCTCGGCATGCTCCTTGCGCATGGCCAGGAACTTCTCCCTGCCTCGCTCGTTCTCGTCGATCCAGCGCTCGGCGAAGCTGCCGTCCTGGATCTCCCGAAGGACCTTGCGCATCGACTCCCGCACGTGCTCGTCGATGATGCGGGGACCCGATGTGTAGTCCCCGTACTCGGCCGTGTCCGACACCGAGTAACGCATGAAGCCGAGCCCGCCGCGGTACATCAGGTCCACGATCAGCTTCATCTCGTGAAGCACCTCGAAGTACGCGATCTCCGGCGGATAGCCGGCCTCGACGAGCGTCTCGAAGCCGGTGGTGATGAGGGCGGAGACGCCCCCGCAGAGCACTGCCTGCTCGCCGAAGAGGTCGGTCTCGGTCTCGTCCTTGAACGTGGTCTCGATGATGCCGGCCCGCCCGGCGCCCAGTGCCCGCCCGTATGCGAGCGTGCGCTCGCGTGCCTTACCGGTGGCGTCCTGCTGGACCGCCAGCAGTGCCGGCGTGCCCGTGCCCTCGACGTATGTCGAGCGCACCAGGTGGCCGGGCGCCTTGGGCGCGATCATGGTCACGTCCACGTCCGCGGGCGGCGAGATCTGCCCGAAGTGGATCGCGAAGCCGTGCGCGAACATCAGCATCATCCCCGGGCGGAGGTTGGGCTCGATCGCCTCCCGGTAGAGCCTGGCCTGGCCCACGTCGGGGGTGAGCACGACCACGACGTCGGCTTCTTTGACGGCCTGGTCGACGTCCATCACGCGCAGCCCATGGCGCTCGGCCTTGGCGCGCGACTTGCTGCCGGCGTGCAGGCCGACCCGGACGTCGGCGCCGCTGTCCTTGAGGTTGAGGGCGTGGGCGTGCCCCTGGCTGCCGTAGCCGAGAACGGCGACGCGGCCGTCGAGGCGCGCGGGGCAGTCGGCGTCGTAAAACATCTTGACGGTCATAAGGGGCAATCCTGTCAAAAAAACGGAGCCCCCGCGCGGGGCGGGGGCTCGCGTCGCGAAGAGGGTGCTTTCCAGATGCATCGTAGGCGGCCTGAAAGAGCGTGTAATAGTGGGCGGCCCACAAGGTATGCGGCCAGCCTTGGTGCTCGCGCGACGGTGATAGGCTCGGCGTCGGATGCCTGAGCGCTACGTGATCGCGCTGGGCGGCAACGCTCTCATCCCGCCCGGCGGCCGGGGGACGGCAGAGGAGCAGACGCGGACCGCGGGCGCCGCGATGGTGCGGCTGGCGCCGCTCGTGGCGAGTGGGGCCCAGGTGCTGATAACGCACGGCAACGGGCCCCAGGTCGGCAATCTCCTGCTCAAGAACGAGCTGGCCGCGGAGCTGGTGCCGCCGATGCCCCTGGACTGGTGCGTCGCGCAGACCCAGGCCACGATCGGCCTGGCCATCCAGACCGCCCTGGAGTGGGAGCTGCGCCGGAGCCAGGTCGCGCGCGGCGTCGTCGTGGTGCTGACCCGCGTCGTGGTGGACCCGCTGGACCCCGGCCGGATGCGCTATACGAAGCCGGTCGGCCGCCGTCTTTCGGCCGAGGAGGCCCACCAGCGGGCGGACGAGTCCCATCGCTACGCGGAGCAGCCGGACGGAAAGTGGCGCCGCGTCGTGCCCTCGCCGGAGCCGGTCGCCGTCCTCGAGGAGGGCGAGATCCGGCAGCTGCTCGAGGCCGGGACCACGGTCGTCGCCGCCGGCGGCGGCGGGGTGCCCGTGGAGGCCGGCGAAGACGGGCGCTACTTCGGGGTTGAGGCCGTCATCGACAAGGACCTGACCGCCAGCCTGCTGGCCCGCCGGCTGGGCGCCGACGCCCTCGTCATCCTGACCGACGCCCCCGGCGCGGCAGTGAACTTCGGCAAGGCCGACCAGCGCCAGCTGGGCCGGGTGACACCCCAGATCATGCGCGGCTTCCAGGCGGCCGGCCACTTCAGCGAAGGTTCGATGGGGCCCAAGGTGGAGGCCGCGCTGCGCTTTGTGGAGGGCGGCGGCACGCGAGCCGTGATCGCCCGCCTCGAGGACGCGACAGCGGCTATCGCCGGCGAGGCGGGCACGCAGATCATGGGGGCCCGGCGTGCGGGCTGAGTCGGTCAGCCTCGGGGTGGCCGACCTGCTGCAGGGCCCGCTGCGCCGGGGGGTGGGGCTGGGCGCGGGATACCTCGACTTCGGCGGCTGGGTACTGGCGCTGACCCGTCCCGGCAAGCCCCGGATGCCGAACGGCGTCGAGTGCGAGCTGGTTGTGGCCCGCGGCCAGCCCGCCTGGATCGGCGAGGGCAGGCTGGAGGCCGGCGGCCGGACGGTGCTGGCCGGCGCGGCCTGGGATCCCCGGCCCCGGCCCCGCTTCCGGCTGGAGGCGGACCGCCGTTTCACGCCCGACCCGCTGGCCCTGGGCGGCCGGGGCGGCGGCCTGACCCCATCCGGCGACGACGTGCTGGCCGGCTATGCTGCCGGCCTCGTGCTCTGGCATGGCCTCGCCGGTGAGGCCGCGCGCATCGCCGCGGTCGCCGCGCCCCTGACCACGCGCCTCTCGGCGACGCTCCTCCAGCACGCGGCGCTGGGCCACCTGCCCGAGCCGGCTCACCGCCTGCTCGAGGACGGCGACCTCGAGCCTCTCCTCCGCTTCGGCCACTCGTCCGGCCGGGCGCTGCTGTTGGGCCTGGCACTGGCGTGCTGAAGGTCGAGGTCCGCCGCCGCACCTACCACGACTCGATCGTCCTGATGCTGGCGTCCCGGCGCATGCTGGACGTCCCCGGCGTCGAGGCGGCGATGGCGGCCATGGGAACGCCGCTCAACCTCGACCTGCTGCGCGAGGCGGGCCTCTGGTCACCTGACCTGGACCCGGCGGGCTCGGACGACCTCGTCCTGGCAGCTCGCGGCGAGGACCCCGCGGCGGCGATCCGCGCCGCGGACCAGGCGCTCGCCGAACGTATCGTGACGCAGCCGGCCGGCGAGCTGCCGGCGCGCACGGTGCGGCAGGCGGCCGCCCGGCTGCCGGGCGCCAACCTGGCGGTCGTCTCAGTGCCAGGGGAGCATGCTCCGTGGGCCTGCTGGGACGCGCTCAACCAGGGCCTGAACGTCTTCTGCTTCTCCGACAACGTCGCCCTGGAGGACGAGTTGGGACTCAAGGACGAGGCGCTGCGCCGCGGCCTCCTCTTCATGGGCCCCGACTGCGGGACCGCCATCCTGGACGGCGTCGGGCTGGGCTTCAGCAACGTGGTGCCGCGGGGCAGGGTCGGGATCGTGGGTGCTTCGGGGACCGGGATCCAGCAGCTCAGCTGCCTGCTGGCCCACCAGGGCGTCGGCATCTCGCAGGCCATCGGAGTCGGCGGCCGCGACCTCTCACCCGAGATCGGCGGGCGGATGACGCGGGAGGCGATCCGGCGCCTGGACGACGACCCCGAGACCGACGTGATCGTGGTGATCTCGAAGCCGGCGCAAGCCGAGCTGAGCGCCCGCAAGCCCCTTTTCAAGGCCTTGCTCGGACCCGGGGTCGACCTGACCGAGGTGGCGCTGGAGGTGGGCGGCGGGCGGCTGCCGCCGGATCCCGAGCCGCCCGGCTGGCGAGGCCGCGTGGACGGCATCTTCTCGGGCGGGACGCTGAAGGACGAGGCAGCGCTGATCTGGGGTGGCGATCCCCGCTTCACGGCGGTCGACTACGGGGCCGACGAGTACACCCGCGGCCGCGCCCATCCCATGATCGACAACACGATCCGCCTGGAGGCGATCAGGAAGGCGTCGGGCCTGGTCTATCTGGACGTCGTCCTGGGCCGCGGCGCCCATCCCGACCCGGCCTCGGAGCTGGCGCCGGCCCTCGCCGGCAAGCCGGCGGTCGTTGTGCTGGTGGGCACCGACCAGGACCCCCAGGGCCTGGCCGGCCAGCGCGAGGCCTTCCAGGCCGCGGGGGCGACCGTCTACCTCTCCAACTCGCGCGCCGCCCGGGCGCTGCTGGTCTGAAAGACTGGGCCGATGCTGGGTCAACCGATCAGGGCGGTCACAGCCGGCGCCTCGCTGATCGCTGACGCAGTGGAGGCTGAGCAGGTCCGGGTCGACTGGCGGCCGCCGCTCGAAACCCTGCGACCAGACCCCGAAACTGACCGAGCCAACCAGGAGGCGGTGAGCCGGATCCTGGAGGCCAAGCCGCTCTGGGTGGGCGTGGGGACGGCGCTCGACATCATCCCCGGGATGCGTCCCGAACTGCTACTGCACAGCGGTCCACCGCTGCGCTGGGAGGACGCCTCCGGGCCCATGCGGGGCGCCCTCGAAGGCGCCCTCCGCCTCGAGGGCCTGGCGGCGGCGGAACTGGAACCCTGCCACCACCACCAAGCGGTCGGGCCGATGGCCGGGGTGATCAGCGCCGGGATGCCGGTCGTGATCGTCGAGGACCAGGCCAGCGGCCGCCGGGCCTACAGCAACCTCAACGAGGGCCTCGGCAAGGTGCTGCGCTACGGCGCCAACGACGATGCCGTGCTGGAGCGGCTGCGCTGGATGGCGCAGGTGCTGGGCCCCGACCTCCGGCGGGCGCTCGAGGCGGGCCCGATCGACCTCGGCGCCATCAACCAGAAGGCTCTCCAGATGGGCGATGAGCTCCACAACCGGCACCGGGCAGCCACCTCGATGCTCTTCCGGGAGCTGGCGCTGCGCGGACTGTCGGCCGCCTCGATGAAGTTCATCGACGCCAACGAGTACTTCTACCTGAACCTGGTGATGGCGGCCGCCAAGGCCGCCTGCGACGCGGCCTCCGGGGTGCCGAGGAGCACGCTTGTCACAACCATGGCGCGCAACGGCACCGAGTTCGGGGTGCGGATCAGCGGGGCGTCGGAGCGCTGGTTCACGGCGCCTGCCGTCGTGCCGGTCGGCCTCTTCCTGGGCAGCTACACGCAGGCTGACGCCAACCCCGACATCGGCGACTCGGCGATCACCGAGACGTACGGCCTGGGCGGCTTCGCGATGGCCGCTGCGCCCGCCATCACCAGGGTCGTGGGCGGCAGCGCCGGCACGGCCCGCGACGCGACGCTGGAGATGTACGAGATCACCCTGGAGGAGAACCCCAACCACCAGATCCCCTCGCTCGACTTCCGAGGCAGCCCGACCGGGATCGATGTGCGCCGGATCGTGGAGACGGGCATCCAGCCGCTGATCAACACCGGCATCGCCCACAAGCAGGCCGGAGTCGGCCAGGTCGGCGCCGGCCTCGTCCGGGCCCCTGTCGAGCCATTCCTGGAGGCGTACCGCTGGCACAGCTCGACTTCCGCCTGATCGACGTCTTCACCGACCGCGCCTTCGCCGGCAACCAGCTGGCCGAGGACCCGGCCACCGGTTCTGCGGCGGGCCGCTGGCCGCCTATCTGGTCAAGCACCACCTGGCCCAGAGCCCGTTCCGCTTTCGAGCAGGGGTACGAGATGGGCCGGCCCTTTCAGATCAACGCTCGCATCGAGGGCTCGGAGGTGCACGTCTCGGGCTCCGGCGTGATCTGGGCCCGCGGCCAGTACGATCTAGCAGGGTGTTGAAAAAGGTCGGCGAGGGATTCGGTGGCCAGGTGGCCCAGATCCCAGGCGCCTCCGAGAACCCGAGCAAAGCGTATTGGAGATACGCGTCGAGAGGATCGCAGGAGGCAACGACTGAGATGGGCCGCATGGGCGCCGAACGATTCCTTTTGCAACGGCCTGCTG
>DHIW01000075.1:823-20593 GCA_002404015.1 Chloroflexi bacterium UBA4736 | reverse complement strand
CCCCGTAGCGCTAGCGAAAACGAGGTGCGGTAGGCCCGGCTCGGCCGGGCCGTCTCAGTCCCGAATTCGATTCGCGCACCAACGTATAAGTCCTCCAAAAAGGGAGGTGGGGTACGGGGGAGGAAGCGCTAAGTTCTTCCCCCGTAGCGCTAGCGAAAACGCCGTGCGGTAGGCCCGGCTCCGCCGGGCCTATCTGAATCCCGAATTCGATTCGCGCACCAACGTATAAGTCCTCCAAAAAGGGAGGTAGGGTCCAGGGGAGGAACCGCTAGGTTCTTCCCCCGTAGCGTCAGCGAAAGTACGGCGCCGGCTTACCCGTCTCCGCGTACTGCTTGAGCCGCGCCATCACCTGGCCCCAGGTGTAGTTCACATGGGCCAGGTCGTCCGCGGTCACGGCGTCGCTCCAGCCGTCGTGGACGAATTTGACCTCAATGCCGCCCGCCTCGGACGGTTTGAGCTGCCGCGTGACCTTCGTCTCTGGCCAGGTCGGAAAGTCGCCCAGGCAGGTCCAGCGCACGAGGCTCTGCGGCTTCAGCTCCTCGACCCGCATCTGGAGCTTGGGCCCGCAGAAGCCGAAGTGCGCCACCGAGCCGACCTTGGGCTCGGCCTGGCTGTCCGCCGTCCAGAAAGAGGCCAGCCCTGGGCCCGTGATCAATGCCTCATAGATTTTGTCCGGCTCGGCTTCGATCCCTACCGAGTGATTCAGCGAAACGGCCATGCTCGACCTCCTAAAGTGATTACGTAATTAAGTAGTATCTTTAGCAGATCCCGATGCCTGACGTGATCTCTGCACTCGCCAGCCCCCGCCGCCGTGAGATCCTGCGCCTGATCTGGAACACCGAGCGGCCGGCGGGCGACATCGCAGCCGCCTTCGACGTCACCTGGCCGGCGATCTCCCAGAACCTCCGGGTCCTGAAGAACGCCGGCCTGGTGCGGGAGCGCCGGCTGGGAACCCAAAGGCTCTATCGGGCCGACCGCGATGCACTGCGGCCGCTGGAGCCGCTGCTGCGCCGTATGTGGGACGAGAACTTGAGTCAGCTCCAACTCCTGGCCGAGGCTGAGGAGAAGGCGAGATCGAACCGTTGATCGCGCATGAAGGCGAAGTCCTGGTGGAGCGGCGCATCGCCGCGGCCCCCGAGACTGTGTTCTCCTTCATCACCGAGCCCGCCAAGTTCGTCACCTGGATGGGCGTCGGGGCCGAGCCGGACCCCCGACCCGGTGGGCGCTACCGGATCGACGCCGGGTCAGGCAACATGGCGGTCGGTGAGTACCGCGAGGTGGAGCCGCCCCGCCGCCTCGTGTTCAGCTGGGGCTGGGAGCACAGCCCGGAGGTCCCACCCGGTTCGACCACTGTGGAGATAACGCTGACCGCCGACGGTTCCGCCACCCTGCTCCGGCTGCGCCACCTCGGCCTCCCCACCGGCGAAAGCCGGCGCTCACACGGCGACGGCTGGAAGCACTTCACCGATCAGCTGGCGAGCCTTTTCGACTGAGACGCCCGCGAATTAGGCAGTCTTGGTGTCGAGCCTCGTCTTCAGCTTGGCCAGCGCGCCGTTGAAGTTCTGATCGATCGCGCCTTTGAACAGGAGCAGGAAGAGCGGAGCGATGAAGGGCTGCTTCACGCCGTAGATCTGGCGCGTCACCTGGGTGCCGCCGTCCTGAGCGGTCAGCGTGAAGACGTGGCCCGAGATGCCCCGCTTGTCCTCGGCCTCGAACTCGATTCGGCGAGGCGGGTCCAGGTCGGTGATGACGACTGTGGAGGGGTTCCGCTTGCCCTGGAGGGTGCCCTCCGCCTTGTAGCGGCTGCCCACCTTCGTGGGTCCCGGCGTCTCGGCTTCCACCGTCATGTCGTCCATTCCCCACTCGGGATGCCGGGTCACCTCAACCAGGTACGCGTAGGTCGCCTCGGGCGCGGCGGCGACGTGGACTGTCCATTTCGGTCCGGCTTTACCCCTCATTCGCGATCACCTCCACAGCGAGCCGCCCGAGGGTTCGACCCGGCCGGCCAGCCCCGATGGTATCTCGACCGAGCCTCAGACCGCGTATTCGAGCTGGGTGAGGCTCACCCTCTTGCGGGTGCTCAGTCGGCCCTGCACCGCCGCCACATAGCTGCCCGAGGTGGGCGCCACGTCGGCGTAGTCGCCGCCGATGGCGATCGTGACGTAGTTGAGGCCGCCCCGGCCGGCGTGGGTGGGGTCGAAGCTCCAGGCGATCGCGTCGCCGGTGCCGTCCTCGGTGGGCAGCAGCACCTCGACCCAGGCGTGGGAACCGCCCTCCCCCACCAGGTGGCCGGAGACATAACGGGCCGGCAGCCGGCAGGCCCGGCAGACCGCGAGCATGATGTGGGCGTAGTCCTGGCATACGCCGCGACCCATGGTCAGAGCCTCGGCCGCGGTCGTCTTGACGCCGGTGCAGTCGCCCTGGTAGGTCATGGACTGGTACACCCAGTCGTTGATGTGGTCCGCGAGCGGGAGGCCCCAGGCCGAGGCGGCCGCCAGCTTCTCCGCGGCGTACTGGATGCGGGTGTCCGCCACTGTGAGCCGCGTAGGCTCGAGCAGGTAGCCGTCACCGAGCCAGCCATCCGCGAGCCTGTTCACGTGCCCGGCCTCTCTCTCCACGCGCACCCGGGCCGTGAACTCGATGCTGGATTCGACGCGCGGCGCGTAGACGTCCATCACCACGTTGCCAAAGCGGTCGACCCCGTCGTCGACCTCTGCACCGGGCAGAAGCACCTCCAGCCGGTGGTCGAGGCGCCGCTGATCGCCGAACCGAGAGGGCGGGATCACCAGCAGCCGTTGCCGGAGCTCGCGGACGGGCGCCGGGTACTCGTACCGGAAGGACTGCTCGACCAGGTAGGCGCTCCGGCTGACGGCGGACCAGTCGATGAGCCGGTGATCGAGGGCGCTCACGCCGACTCCTCGAGGTCGGCCCAGACCGTCATCGAGCGGAAGTTGGCCGGCCCGTAGGTCGTCATCATGGCCACGTCGAGGGCGTCGCGGCCGACCCCGATCAGCACGCGGCCGACTCTGGCCTGGTTGTTTCGGGGGTCGAAGGTCCACCAGTGGTCGCCCAGCCACACCTGCATCCAGGCAGCAAAGTCCATCGGGTCCGCCGCGGGCGGGACATCGATGTCGGGCAGATAGCCGAAAACGTAGCGGGCGGGGATGTTCATGGCCCTGCAGAAGGTAACGCCCAGATGCGCGAAATCACGGCAGACACCCCGCCGCCGTTCCATGACGTCCACGGCAGTAGTCATCGGGTCGCTGGCGCCGTACTGGAAGGTGATGTTGGCGTGCACCCAGTCACAGATCGCCTGGACCCGGCCCCAGCCGGGCGGTGAGCCCTCGAAAAGCTCCCAGGCAGTGCCCATGAGCTTGTCGGAGAGGCAGTAGCGGCTGGGCAGCGTGTAGTGGAGGAGCTCGCCGGGGACGTCCTCGATCGCCAGCTGGGGCGCCGCCAGGTCCTGGGGGTCGGCCTCGCCCGGCACCTCACAGACCGCGTCGTAGCGCAGGCGCAGGCTGCCTGGCTCCATGACCAGGCGCTTGACGAGATTGCCGTACATGTCCACGTACTCGTCCAGCGGGACTGACGGCTCGGTGGACCAATCTTCCCGCACCAGGCGGTGCCGGGCGTCCGAGCGGGGCCGCACCTGCATGATCGCCGGCGTCGTGCCCGGGATCTCGTAGGTGAACTCACAGCCGACCCGGAGGTTGATGGTGCTCCCTGCCGTCAAGATGGCGGACACACTATAACTGTGCCAGCCAGCCAGCCCCTAGGCTCTGACTACCGGGCCGGGGGCTTCTACGACGAGATGCTGGCCGGCCCCGCGGAGCCGCGGCCGGCCTACCGGCGCCTGTACGAGCGGCTCAACCAGCTGGGCCGCCCCGAGCTGAAGCGCCGCCACGGGCTGGCCATGGAGATGTTCCGGAACCACGGCATCACCTTCGCCGTATACCCCGACGAGCAGGGAATCGAGAAGGTGTTCCCCTTCGATCTGATCCCGCGCATCATCTCGGCTCGGACCTGGGCCCGCCTGGAGGCCGGGCTCAAGCAGCGGGTGCACGCGCTCAACCTCTTCCTGGAGGACGTCTACGGCCCCAAGAAGATCCTGCGCCAGAACGTGGTGCCGCCGGAGCTGGTGCTCTCCAGCCCGCTCTACATGCGAGAGCTGGACGGGCTGGCAGTGCCCCACGGGATCCACTGCCACGTGGCCGGGATCGACCTGGTGCGCGACCAGCGCGGCGGCTTTCTCGTCCTCGAGGACAACCTGCGGACCCCCTCCGGCGTCTCCTATGTGCTGGCCAACCGGGAGGTTATGAAGCGGGTGCTCCCGGACCTCTTCGACGGCTACCCGGTGCGAGCGGTCGAGGATTACCCCCACCACCTGCTGGAGAACCTGCGCTGGCTGGGTTCGCAGACCGACGACCCCACCGTCGTGCTGCTCACTCCCGGGATCAACAACTCCGCCTACTACGAGCACCTCTACCTGGCCAAGCAGATGGGGATCGAGCTGGTCGAGGGCAGCGACCTGGTCGTCGACCAGGACCACCTGTTCATGCGCACCACTCGCGGCCTCCGCCCCGTGCACGTTATCTACCGGCGGGTGGATGACGAGTGGCTGGATCCCATCTTCGGCCACCATGACTCGGTCGTCGGTGTGCCAGGCCTGGTCAACGCCTACCGGGCGGGCAACGTGGTGATCGCCAACGGGCTCGGCAACGGGGTGGCCGACGACAAGGCCGTCTACGGCCTGATCCCGCGGATCATCCGCTACTACCTCGACGAGGATCCCATCCTCCCCAACGTCCAGACCTTCGTCTGCGCGGTGGATGACGACCGCCGCTACGTGCTCGACCACATGGAGCAGCTGGTCGTCAAGACAGTGGACGCTTCCGGGGGCTACGGGATGCTGATCGGGCCCGCGTCAACCCGGCAGGAGCGCCAGCGCTTCCGGCGCCGGATCACGGCCCAACCCCGGGCCTTCATCGCCCAGCCGGTGGTCTCCCTCTCCGTCCAGCCCGTGCTGGACGGGCGCCGGCTGCGCAGGGCCCACCAGGACCTGCGGCCATTCGTGCTGACCGGGCGCGACATGCACGTGACGCCCGGCGGCCTGACACGGATCGCGCTGAAGGCGGGATCGCTGGTCGTCAACAGCTCCCAGGGCGGCGGCAGCCGGGACACCTGGGTGCTGGGCGCCGCCGGCACCGATGTGACTGAGGATGCTTAGCCGGACCGCCACCTCGCTGTGGCTGTTGGGCCGCCAGCTGGAGCGGGCCGACCACCTGGCCCGGATCCTGGGCGTCCACGTCCGGCTCTCCCTCGACCGCGCGACAGAGCCCGGCTCAGGCTTCTGGACCGGCTTCATCACGCTGGCCGGCTGGGCGGCCAGCGACGTCGACCGGGGCGAGCAGGCCGTGGAGCTGGTGGTGGCGGGCTCCGCCGGGCCATCCGTCCGGGGCAGCGTGGCGGCGGCGCGATCCGCCGCCCAGGTGGTGAGGCCGACGCTGCCCAGCGAGGTCTACGAGCACCTGAACTCGCTCTACTGGCGCGTGCAGGAGCCGGACTGGCAACGCGGCCTGGACGACTTCCTGGCCGATGTCCAGATGAGCATCCACCTGCTGGGCGGGCTGCTCGAGGACACCATGGCCCACGACGAGGCGCGCGATTTCGTCCGCCTGGGCAAGTTCCTGGAGCGGGCCTCCAACGTGGCCAGCGTCGTGATCCGCAAGTCGGGAGAGCTGGCCGAGACGCCCGAGGACACGGTGGAGTGGACCGCCGTCCTCAAGTCCTGCTTCGGCTACGAGTCCTATCGAAACCGGGTCTCCGGGCCCGTCACCCCGCAGGGCGTGATCGCCTTCCTCCTGCTTGATCCGGACCTGCCTCGCTCGGCCCGTTTCTCGGTCGCCGAGTCGCTGACGTCGGTGCACCGGATCGACGGGCCCCGGGCCCGCTCCCGCCCCGGCCGCCTGCTGGGCCGTCTCAACTCCCTGTTCCAGGAGGTGGATCCGGCGCAGGTGGCGGCGGCGCCGGCCGATTTCGAGAGCTCCTTCCGAACCCTGCTCCAGCAGCTGGAGTCGTCCCTTCGAGAGACCTACTTTCATCCCAGCCGGGTCGCCTCGGCCGTGCCGGGCGACACATCGGGCCGAGCGCCCCAGCAGCAGCAATGAGACGGTTCGAGATCGTACACACGACCCGCTTCGAGTACTCGGCGCCGATCTCCGAAACAGTCATGGAGGTGCGCCTGCAACCACCGGACGGTCACGGTCAGCGCGGGCTGGGCTTCAAGCTGGAGGTCAGCCCCCGCGTGGAGGTGCACAGCTTCCAGGACGGTTACGGCAACCTCTCCCACTACTTCAACCTGCTGCGCGACCACCAGCGGCTGCGGGTCACCAGCCGCTCCCTCGTCGAAACCGGCCGGGGCGACGGCCAGGGCCCTGGCCGCGACGCCGGCCTGGTCCAGGACTTCTTGCGCTACCGCCCGCCGGTGCTCGACGTACCGGCCGTACGCCGGCTGGCCCACCCGTTCAGCCCGACCGACCTCGGGAGCGGCCCGGCGGTGGAGGCCGCGCTCGACGAGCTGACGGTCGCGATCAGCCGCGATTTCACGTACGACCCCGCCGTGACCACCGTGTACAGCGCGGTCGACGAGGTGCTGCGCCTGCGGGCGGGCGTCTGCCAGGACTTCGCTCACCTCTTCCTCGCCACCGCCCGCGCGTTGGGCATCCCGGCCCGCTATGTCAGCGGCTACATCTACGTGCCCGGCGAGGGCGGCGTCACCGTGGGCGCGTCACACGCCTGGGCCGAGGCCTGGATTCCGGGCCGGGGCTGGCTGGGATACGACGCGACGCATCCGATCCGAGCTTCTGAGAACCACGTCAGGGTCGCCGTCGGTCGCGACTACCGGGACGCCGCCCCCACCCGCGGCGTGTACGTGGGGGCTGCGACGGGAACCATGGACGTGAGCGTCAGGACCCGCCTGGTCGGGTAGCAGGCGGGAAGGCTCAGAAGCCCTTCCCGAAGAGCTGGAAGATCGTGGGCCCGAGCAGGATCAGCCAGATCGTCGGGCCGCACAATGGGTTTCACTAAACATTTGTGCGGTCCTTGGGCGAAACCGGTTAGCCGCGCTGTCCGATCAGTTAGCCCGAGAGGACCGAGCGCCAGCCACCGTTTGCCTTAGCTGCTGACCCTCTCGAGCGGGGCCGATCCGTCGGGCAGTGTGAGCCGGAAAGTGCTGCCCACCCCCTCCTCGCTCTCGGCCTCGAGGCGGCCGCCCATCCGGATGGCGAAGCGCCGGCTCAGTGCCAGGCCCAGGCCGGTCCCTTCGCGGTTGGGCCCCTGCCGACCGTCCGCCTGCCGATACTCGTCGAACATCCCCTCCAGCTGGTCCGGGGGGATGCCGCTCCCCGTGTCTGTAACCGACAGGATGACGTCGGTAGCGCCGCCCGCCCGCCCGGACACCTCGATCGTGCCGCCCGTAGGTGTGAACTTGAGGGCGTTCGACAGCAGGTTCAGAAGGATCTGGTGGACGCGCCGCCCGTCCGCGATGAAGCGGATCGCCGGGCCGGGCCGCTCGACCATCTCGATGCCCTTGGACTCGGCCAGCGCGCCGACCTGCACGGCCGCCGTGTGCAGCACCTCGCGCGCGTCCAGCGGGTCGTCGGCCAGCGTCATCTGACCGGCCTTGACCTTGGACAGGTCGAGGATGTCGTTCACCAGGCTCAGGAGCTGGTGCCCGCCGCCGTCGATGTGCTGGACGTAGCGCTTCTGGCGGTCGGTGAGCGTGCCGAGGCTCTCATCGGCCAGCAGCTGGGCAAAGCCCAGGATCGTGGTAAGCGGCGTTCTCAGCTCGTGGCTCATCGCGGCCAGAAAGTTCGACAGCTGCGCGTTCTCCTCGCCTACCTGCAGGAGCTCCGTTACATCGAGCGCCACACCCGACACCCCGAGCCGGGTGTGCTCGGCATCCCAGATCGGCTGGTACTGGCACTTGAACTGGACTTTGCCGAGCGTGAAATTCACGTCGCCCGACTCGCCGGCCAGACCCCGCCGGAATTGCTGGTCGACGCCTTCCTGGCCTGCGAAAAGCTCCCAGATCGGGCGGCCGACGAGGTCGCCTTCGCCGAGCAGTTCTTCGCAGCCGCGGCCCTCGCAGAGAGTGATGATCCCGTCCATGTCGTACGCGAACAGGAGCATGGGGGCGGTGGCCAGGACCTTCCTCAGCAGCTCGGGGAGCTGGCCGGCGGCCGGGTTCTCCGGCCGCTCCGTCAGATCGGCGACCATGACGACGACGCCCGCCAGCTCGCCGCGCATGCCGATGCCCGAGATCCTGACCGCGCAGAGGACAGGCGTGCCGTCGGCGGCCAGGAAGCGCTTCTCATAGGTCGAGTGCTCCTTGGCCCCGGAGCGCAGCTTCTCGAACGCGTTATGGGCGATCCAGGTGTCCTCGGGATGCGTGATCTCTTCGAACGTCTTGCCCTTCAGGTACGCCCAGTCGCAGCCGAGGATGCGAAGGATGGCGGGGTTGGCGTCGATGATCTGGGACGCCGCGTTGGTGCAGAAGACCCCAAGGAGGCCGTCCCCCAGCGCGGCCGCATCCCTGGCCCGGCGCATCTCCGGTTCAGAGGTGGGCTCGACGGCGGCCTCCGGAGGCGGCTCGGTGGTGGTCGCGGCGGGCGGTTGGGCCCCGTTGGAGGTCCGATCGACCGGCTTGCGGCGCCCCCGCGTCTTGATCTCGCCGGACTCGACCCGGCGCTCGTACTCGGCCTTGGCGCAGGCGTGGGCGTCGTCCTGGTCGGCGTGCTCGTGCTTGCACGTCCAGACGTTGCCGATCTGGTCGCGGAGAACGCTTCGGTAGTGGTGGGGGCGCCCCGGGATCCCAACGCGGGACCCCTCGCGCAGCTCGCAGGCGGCCACGATGTCGCCCAGCGCCTCTCTCACGACGACAGTGGTCGGAAGGCTGGGGTCGCCTGCCGCGCCGGTCGGCCGGGTGGATCTGTAACCGATGCGTCTATCGCCTTTCTGCCCATCGGGGTTGCGAGGATTGGCGGCCCTGCTAGAGGTTGGAACGCTGAGAGGGCTACGGAGCGGTCCCGGCCGGACCTGTCACTGTACGCCGCTCTCAGGAATTGCGCGCACAAGGGTCGAGCCGGACCTGACGGGTAGGACAAGCGCAGCACGAGGTCGTCAACCTGGCTCCGGCCGAACGAGCCGGTCGCATCAAGGTCTCGTGGTGGCTGAGTCCGACCAGCCGCCTCTCGCCGATCCGATCTGCGGTCGGGCTCAGGCCGGGCCCGAGGCCTCCCTACCCTGGCGGGCGAGGGCGTCGATTGTGACGGCCGCCAGCAGAACGCCCCCGGTCACGATGTACTTGGTCGAGGACGCCAGCGCCAGCAGGTACCGCACACTTAGGCGCATGGCTCGCAAGACCCGCACATCGACCGTGGACCTCCACGGCCACGACGTCAGGACGGCGGTCAGCCTGGCCCTGCGCCGGGTTGCGGAGGCCTACAACAACGGCCTCGACTCCATCGAGCTGGTGCACGGCGCGGCAGACGTGGAGGAAGAGGTCACCGAAGGTCGCGGCCGAATCAAATGGGAGCTCCGCCGGATGGTCCGGCAGGGGGCCTTCGACACCTACGCCGCCCGCGACCAGGCCTGGGAGAAGGCGGGGTCGATCGTGCTCACCCTCAAGCGACCCCAGAACGCGCGCCGCGAAACCTGGTCGGACGAGCCCCGCCGTACCTATCGCTAATCAGGCGCGGGGGAAACAAGCTTGTTTCCCCCACGAGCCCCCTTCCCTCAACAGACGTTGGTCGGCGTTGGGATGAGGGACTCATACGGGCGGGCGGAGCCCGCCCTTACGGCGCCATCCCCTCTTTAGGAGCGGCAAAGGGTCGGTCGCCGCGCCCGGCTGGCGCTCCGCCGCCTCTTCGCCCCGCTGACAGACCTGTTAGGTGACGCGCGGGCGGGAGAGCTTCCGCCGTGATCGCCGCGGCGCCGCGGGGCCCGGCTCGAACAGGCGTCCCGCGGCCCGGAAGGCGAGCCCCAGCCCGGCGACCCAGGCCAGGACGATCACGATGAAGGCGCCGGTGGCGACGTAGGCGGGCCAGGGCGAACCGCCTCGGAACTCGCGCATCAGGTAGCTGCTGGCGGGCGAGAAGGCAGCCGTGCGCTGGTCCGGCGGCGGTATCTCGCCGAGCCCGTAGGCGGGGTCGGCCGGCATCGCCACAGGCACCGCCGCGACCACGTCCCCCCGGCCCAGCATGATCAGGCTCTTCCAGTTCCCCCCGGTAGGTACCACGCCCTCGGCCCGGTAGTGGCCGGGCGAAGTCCGGACCAGCCGCAGGTGCTGAACCGGCGGCCCGCCCTGCCAGGCGGTCACGTTGAACCAGTCGGCGTCCAGCACGGCGTCCGGTGGCTCGACCGTGAGCGCCAAGGTGACGTCGCGGCGTACAGTCGGCGTGCCGTCGCGGTTCGTGACCAGCGAGGCGGGCCCGGCCGCCGCGGTCTCGATCGTGACCCGGCCGGGCCCGGCCTGGCGGGCCGGCAGGTGGAAGGCGACCAGGAACGCCAGGACCACAAGCGCCCCGGCCACCATCGGGAAGGGCACCTCCGGGCGCCGGCCGGCCAGCACCTGGCCGGCGGCCAGGCCGACCACCGAGCCGGCGATGGCCGCCGCCACGGCGATCCACAGGTAGGGCAGGAGGCTGGGCTGCCAGGCATTCGTGAACCAGAGGTGGGTCCACGCCCACTCCGTCGCCAGCCCGACCGTGCCCACCAGCGCGCCTGCCACCAGCGCCCGCCAGATCGGCCGAGCGCTGCCCAACACCGCGAAGGCGATCTCCACGACCGCCGCCTCGCCGAGGTACAGCGGGAAACGCGGCAGGGTGTGGTGCAGTCCGGGTCCGACCAGGAGTGCGACCAGGATGCGAAGGACCATGAAGCCCACGACGGCCACGAGCGCGCCGCCCCTGCCCAGGGCAGCCCGGGCCGCCACCAGGCCGATCGCGGCGGCGGCGGCGATCAGGACCGGCTGGAACAGGGCCTGCCACTGGGGGATGCCCATGTCGTACTCCAGTTGGAAGGTGGACAGGCCGATGAGCACGGCGCCTGGCAGGGCCAGCCGGAGCCGGCCTCCCGGGCCGCCGCGGCGGGCGCCGGCCTCGGTCAGCATCAGCCAGATGGCGAGGGGCGACAGGGAGGCGCCCCCGATCATCAGCTGGTGGGTGGGGCTCCACATCGTGACGTCGATGCCGTAGGCCGCGTGCCACACGTCGTCCAGGGGGAAGCCCGTCAGCGCGCCCATCCCGAGCAGGAAGAGCGGAAGGGCGGAGTAGGGCACTCGGAACCGGCGCCAGCGCCAGCCGGACTCGGCCCGCCGCAGGGTGGCGAGGGCGACGGCAGCCAGGGCCGCCAGCGCCATGCCGCCGAGCCCCATGATGATCAGCGTGTGGGGAACCGTGAAGAGCTCCGGGTCGCGGCCGGTGTCGGCGTGCCAGGCAACGTCCCAGACGAATCCGACATAGGCCACGATCAGCGCCCAGAGGCCGATCAGCACCCCGGCGGCCGACCAGGCCGGCAGGCCGCTCAGGGCCTCGAGGCCCGCTGCCAGGCGATCGGGGATGCGCCGGCTGCCCGCCATGTCCCGACCGCCGCGCCAATAGAACAGGGCGGCTCCGGCGCCGAACATGCCCAGAGCGGCCGCGACGAACAGCCACTCGAGCGGTCGGGCGGTCTGGAGAGCGAACGAGCCGCCGAGGGCCTGCGGGCTCAGGAGGTTGCCCATCAGGCTCTTGCCTCAGCCAGCGTCTTGAGATGGTCCAGCCACTCCCGCATCCGGGCTCGGACCAGGGCCGAGGAGGTGAGGTCGGCGAGCAGGCCGAGGAGGCCGCCCGGGGAGGCGTAGCGGAGCCGCAGGGTCACCTCGATGCCCCCCGCAGGGTGTTCCCGCAGCCGCCAGCGGCCGCGCTGGTCCAGGCCGGTCACCGAGACCCAGGCCAGGTCGTAGCCGGGCTCCAGCTCGCTCACCTCGACCTGCCCGCCCACCTGGGCCGAGCCGACCCGGGTGCGGACGTCGTAGCGGGCGCCCAGCCCGCGGTGGCCGTTGTGCGACCGCCAGGTCGTGCCCTCCAGGATGCGCGGATAGCGCGCCGGCTCGGCCACCAACCGCCAGATCCGCTGCCGGGGCGCGTGGACGACCACGCTCTGCTCGACCTTCATCCGACTAGCGGCAGCGTGCGCTCGGCTGCCAACGCGTCCAGTTCCCTCTGCATGATGCGCATCAGGTGCCGATACACGCGTTCAGGGTCGGGTTGGGGGCCGAACCGCCGGCGCATGTCGAGCGGCTTCAGCACCCGGATCGTGATCTTGGAAGGCAGCGGCAGGTGGCCCAGGAAATCGCCGATGTTAAGACCCCAAGGAAGGGCCAGCGAGATCGGCAGGACCTTCAGCCGGAACATCCGGTCGAGGCCGAGCAGCCGGGCCAGGCGCTCGCCTCGAGAGAGGAAGAGGGCGGTTTCCTGGCCTCCCAGCGAGACGACCGGGACAATCGGCACGCCCTCATCGAGGGCCAGCTTGATGAAACCTGTGCGGCCGCCGAAGTCCACCTTCGCTGAGTCCCAGGTCGGCCTGTGCACCTCGTAGTCCCCGCCCGGGTAGACCAGGACCGCGGCCCCCCCGCGCAACAGCTTGCGCGCATTCTCGTGCGAGGCGGCCACGGTGCCCAGCTTGCGCAGGAAGCCCAGCCAGGGCACCAGCATCACGAGGTTGTGCGCGAGCTGGTGGAAGGCCCTTTCCACCCCGAAGTACGTGTTGAAGGCCAGGCCGAACACGAAGGCGTCAGGAGCCATGTTGCCGCCCGAGTGGTTGCCCACCAGCAGCACCGGCCCCGACTCAGGGACGTTCTCCATGCCGCTCACGTCGGCGCGGAAGTAGAAGCTGGCCAGCAGCCACATCCCGGGCAGGGAGTCGCGGATGAAGTCCGGGTCGCGCTCGTGGAGGTCGGCCTCGGGCACCCGTTGCTTGACCTGCTCGGCCAGCGCCGTGCGCAGCTCGCCTATCACGTCACGCCGGCCCTGGTGAAGCTCGGCCAATCAGCCGGAGAGCCGGCCGGCCGGGCCAGCTTGGAGGGCTCGCCGGGCGGCAACCCGGCGAGCGACGCGCGCTGCCGGCGGAGCTGAGTGGCCACCGTGCGCGTGGCGGTGACGATGACCTCGTGCCGGCGCCGCCGGCTCATGAAGTTGTTGCCCATCACGGCCAGGTCTTCGGGCGTGGGCTCCAGCAGGACGACAAGGCTGCCGGCGCGGCGCAGCCGCTTAGCCAGCCTCTCCAGCCGCCCGTGGGCGGCGGTGCGCATGGCGCCCAGGGCGCGCCGATGGGGCCACGACGACTGGCGGTCGGCCTTGGCCGAGAGGGGGTTCAGGCAGATCACCAGGTCCAGGTCGCGGCCGGCGACCAGGTCCAGGTTGGAGGCCGAGTGCAGGCCGCCGTCGACGTGGAGGGCGGCCCCGATCCGGACGGGCTGGTAGAAGCCAGGGATCGCGCAGGAGGCGGCTACCGCGTCCGCCAGGTCGGCCGGCGGGGAGCCCTCGCGGCCGAACACGACGCGCTCGCCGGTCCGGTAGTCGCAGGCCACCACCCAGAGGTTTTCATGGTCCGCCCAACCGCTGGGAACGGCCCGCCGGACCACCTGCTTCAGAGGCTCGGTCGAGATGATGCCGCGGGGCGCCCAGCCGGCCAGCCGAGCCTGCCAGGAACGCGCACCCGGCCGGACCAGGCTCCCGAAGGCGAGGCGCGGCGACCCTGGCAGGAGGACCGGGAGGCGGCCGGCCCGGAAGATGGCGCCGGCTGACCGGTCGGCCTCCGAGGCGGGGTTGCCCTGAGCGTCGAGGAAGCCCTCGAAGACCTCGCCGCCGGAATGGGCGACCATGAACCAGGGCGGCACGCCCGCCGCGCACAGGCTGCCGATCATCGCGCCCGCGGAGGTGCCCACGACGATGTCGGCGGAGCCTGGATCCCAGCCGGTCTCCTGGCAGATGGCATGGAGGGCGCCTGTATGCCAGGCGCCGCCCATGACTCCGCCTGCCCCCAGGACGAGTCCAATACGCACGTACCGTGACTATAACGTGATAGTTGTGTTATCCGATAGTCGCGATCTAGTGGACGACCAGGACTGGGCACTTGGCGTGGCGGACCACGCGTTCCGAGACCGAGCCCATGAGGAACCGGCGGGCAGCCCCCATCCCCCGGTGGCCGACCACGATCAGGTCGAAGCCGCCGGCTTCGGCCGCGTCGAGGATCTCCTCCGCCGGGTTGCCGGCGCGCAGCATCGTCTCCGCCTTCACGCCCTCGCCGCCGATGGTGGCCTTGGCCTGTTCGAGCTGGGTCCGGTGGGTGGGCAGATCGCTGCTGGGATCGACGGCGTCGGCGATCGCCGGCGTCGCTTCCAGGCTGCGCGCGACAGCGATCACGGTTACGCCCGCCAGGCCCATACCCTTGGCCAGGTCGGACGCCCACTTGAGGGCTTTGCCGGCTTCGTCGGAACCGTCGAATGCGACCAGGATCTTCATCGCCTATCCCTCCGGCTCGGCTTCCGCCGTAAGGTCGCCGATGTACTCCTCGACTTTCTCGCGGGGCAGCCGCTGCCGGATGGCCAGGAGGTAGATGGCCAGGGCGAACACCGCCATCGCGAGCATGTCCCAGCCGAACGGCAGGGCGTTCACGGGGCCCTTCAGCCCGATCAGCGGCACGCTGTCCGGGTTCTTGTAGTCGAACGAGCTGAGGTACGAGATGAGCGCCAGCCCGACCAGGTACGGCCACAGCCAGATGGCGCTCCGGCCGTCCAGTGATGGCCGGCGCTCGGGAGCGCTGGTCGCCAGCGAGATCGCCAGCAGCGCGAACCCGATCAGGATCGCCACCAGCAGCTTCCAGACCACCGCCCAACCCGAGAACAGGATGATCTCGTTGGCGATGATGAAGCCGAGGGGCGCCAGGACGGTGCCGCCCACGAGGCGAAAGGGCCGCTCACGGTCGGGTTCCTGCAGCCGCAGCGCGCCCATGGCGAGCGGCGCCATCGCGTAGGCGATGACCGTGGCCGAGGAGATGAACCCGACCAGCAGCTGCCAGCCCGGGAAGGGCAGGAAGATGAACATCCCGCACAGGAATGAGAAGGCGATCGCGTACACCGGGACGCTGCGGGCGCTCAGGTGGGCGAAGAGGTCCGGGATGTAGCGGTTGCGGGCCAGCGCGAAAGTCAGGCGCGCGCTGGTGCCGACGTACAGGAGCCCGGTTCCGCCTGGCGAGATGATTGCGTCCGTGTACAGCAGGAACGCCAGCCAGCCCAGGCCGAGGCCCGTCGCCAGGCCCGCGAACGGGCCGAATATCTTGCCGGTGCCCGAGAAGGCCACGGCGCTCCAGCCCTTCTGCAGGCTGGCCGGGTCGAGCGCGGCCGTGAACGCGACCTGGAGGGCGATGTAGAGGACCACGCCCAGGAGCATCGAGCCGATCACGGCGATCGGAATGTTGCGCCGGGGGTTCTTGCTTTCAGCCCCCAGCTGGATGGCCTGCTCGAAGCCCAGGTACGCGAAGATCACCCCGCCCAGCGCGATCGCGCTGAAGACCCCCTTCCAGCCGAAGGGCATGAAGCCGCCGCCCGCCATGAAGTTGCCCGGGTGGAACGACGTCACCATCAGTACGACGACGGCCAGCACAGGGATGGCGATCTTCCACCAGACCGCGATCTTGTTCGTCTCGGAAAGCCACTTGACGCCCATCACGTTGATGAACGAGAACAGGAGCATCAGGACGGCTGCCACCGCGTACCCGAAAACCGTCATCAGGACCACGCCCTGGTCGTTCTGGGTCGTCAGGCCCGGGATGTAGTTGGAGGCGTATTGGAGGGCGGCCTCCACCTCGATCGGCGCGGTCGTCACGGCACCCAGGAAGGCGAACCAGCCGCTGGCGAAGCCGATCATGCTGCCGAACGCGTAGTGGGGGAAGCGTGCGCTCCCGCCCGCCACCGGGTACATCCCGCCCAGCTCGGCGTGGATCAGGGCCAGCAGGATGACGGCGCCGCCGCCCAGGATCCAGGAGATGAGCGCCGCCGGTCCGGCGATCAATGATGCGTTGAGCGCCCCGAACAGCCAGCCGGATCCGATGATCGAGCCGACCGACGCGAACAGGAGCCCGACCATCCCGACGTCGCGCTTGAGCCTGCGTCCCTGAAGGTTGACACCGGTCCCCGCCGTGATCTCGGCCATTCCCCCTACCCCCACGAAAGCCAGCCTGGACTTGGGGAGATTCTAGGGCCGGGTGCGGCCCATCGGACGGCCCAAAATGACGCGCGGAGAGGACGGGCGATCCGGCGCCCGTCCTCCGGCGTCGCTCTCTAGGAGCCCGTGATCGTGAGCATCCGGGCCAGGATGCGACAGCGCAGACAGCGGCGCTGGTCGAGCGCCTTGAGCACCGCCGAGGGCGTTGCTCTCACGGGAGAGGTCCTCCGGCAGTCCTCCGAGTGAACGGTGGTGTGACGACGAGGCGACGTTCTCGTGAGCCGCTCGTAAGTGGTAGCCATGTAATGGCTCCAACGGGATTTCGCTCAGAAACCTGCACAAGCAGGTCGCCGGCCCCCGCGGCCGCCGGGAGACACACCTGCCGAACGGCATAATGGTGCCGGCATGCCTGCGTCCGACGAAACCGTGGCAATGGTCCTCGATTTGATCAAGTCGCTGAACGAGGGCGACCTGGAGCGGGTGGCCGACCTGCTGACCGAAGACTCGGTGCTTCGGATCCCGGCCACCGACACTCTCCTGGTCGGACGGAGCGCGTTCACGCGCCGGGCCCGGCCCCGGCCCGGGGCCTGGTCCGACGTCGATGTGGAGGTCGCCACCCTGGTCAACTGCGGATCGGAGATCGCCGTCGAGGCCCTCGTGACGGGAACCCACTCTGGAGAGTGGATGACCGGCATTCCCGAGGTGGGCAAGCTGCCCGGCACCGGGCGCCGGGTCACGCGACCGGGCTGCTACCTGGTCGGGATCAGGGAGGGCAAGGTAGCCGCCCTGACCGCCTATTACGACCGAATGGCCCTGGTCGCCCAACTGGTCGCGGATACGCCGGACTGATCGTTCCCGGCGCGCCCGGACCGGTCGACGATCGTCGACAGCGTCAGAGGTCAAGCACCATGGCCTGGATGCCCGGGATGGCGCGGTAACCCAGCTGGGCGTTGAGGTACAGGATCGGTGCGTTCTCGCCGTCGTTCTCCGTGCGCACCAGGCGGAAGCCGAGCTGCCTCGCCTGCAGGACGGTCTCCAGCTTGAGAGCACGGGCGACGCCGCGGCCGCGGGCTCGGCGGGCGGAACAGGTCCAGTCGGTCCACACGACCTCCCCGTACTTGAGGACCGAAATGCCGACAACCCCGTCCGCGTCGAAGGCCAGCCAGAGGCGGTCGCGGTGGATGCCCTCGGAATCGAGCCAGGCTCGAAACGCCGCCAGCGATGACGCCTCCGCGGGCTCCGAGCTGGGGACGTCCAGGTCGCCCTCGCTGGAAACCGCGTGGGCTGCCTCGAGCAGGCCGGGGCGATCGGCTCGATCCCAGGTCGTCAGGGTGATGCCGGCCTCGGCCATGCGGTCCCGGCCGGCTTCGGCGAGGGCGGTCAGCCGCTGATGTCCTTCGACCAGGTCGAGCTCCCACCTGCGGCCGACGCGGTCGCGGCGCCAACCCAGCCCCTCCAACAGCCGGATCCGCTCCTCGCGCGTCTCGAGGATCTCAGAACGGAGGTGTTGGGCCCCTCGCACACGCGAGCCCAAGAAGTCGTAGAGGTGGCTCCAGAGGTCCGCGGCCAGGACTTCCGGGTGGGCCAGGACCCCGACCGAGGCCCAGCGCTCGACGCCCGCGCGCCAGGCGCGGTGCTGGAAGCTGGCATAGGCCATGACCCTCTCGTGGTCGTCGCGGCCCAGCCAGCGCTCGAAGACACGGCTGTCGATCTGGTCCCGCCGCCAGTACCACTCGATCTCAGCCGGCAGAAC
This sequence comes from Chloroflexi bacterium UBA4736, assembly GCA_002404015.1. GTDB lineage: Bacteria > Chloroflexota > Dormibacteria > Dormibacterales > Dormibacteraceae > UBA4736. The sequence continues at coordinate 2,575 of DHIW01000075.1, read as the reverse complement.
CGGCGTGTCCGGGTCGTCGGCGGTCCGCAGGCGGGCCACCTCGGCGGCGTCGGCGGGGCCGCCGGATAGCTCGAACAGGAGCCCGCCCAAGGTTGGCACCCGGTCACCATAGCCGCCGGAGCCGCCCGACATCCAACGCATCGGGAGCCGCTCAGGCGAGGCCGGCGCGCACCCGCGAGAACACTTCCTCGACCGGCCCGCCGGCGTCCACGTCCGCCACTCTCGCCCCCCGCCTTCTGTAGTAGTCGAGCACCGGGGCCGTCCGCTCGCGGTACTCCTGCATCCGCTCGGTGATCGCCTCCCGCGTGTCGTCCTCCCGGTGCTGGATCGCCGCCCTCTGCAGCAGGCGCTCGATCAACTCGGCTTCGGGGGCCTCCAGGGCGACCACGAAGTCGACCTGGCGGCCCTGGCCGCCGAGGATCTCGTCCAGCGCCTTCGCCTGTTCGACCGTTCGGGGAAATCCGTCGAGCAGGACGCCGCCTCGCGCGCCCGCCTTGCGCAGGCGCGCGTCGATCATTGGGACCATCAGCCGGTCCGGAACCAGCTGGCCGGACCGCATCAGGTCGGCAGCCTCGCCGCCGATGGGGCTGCCGCGCGCGGCTTCGGCGCGGAGGATCTCCCCCGTCGATAGGTGCTCGAGGTCGAACTCGGAGCCGATCAGTGAGGCCTGCGTGCCCTTGCCGCTGCCCGGGGGTCCGAATATGACGCCGATCACGGGCTCCTTGGCCATAGCGCTCAGTCGAGCTCGATCGAGCGCCGAGGCCGCCACCAGGACCGGATCCGCCGCAGCGATCCCGCGTCGAGCAGGGCGTGAAAGGCCTTGTGGGGACCCGATTCCGCCCCCGCCTCGCTCAGCTCGAGCCAGCGCCGCGTGATCTCGACGTAGAGGTCGGTCTCCGTCCAGCCAGGCAGCTGGTCCAGGACCTTGTGCTGGCGCATCACCTCCACGATCGGCCGATAGACGGTGTCGTACCAGCTGGCCGCGGCCTCAGTCAGCGTCACATCGCCGCCTCTCTCGAGGCCCAGGAAGTAGAGGTGGCCGAGGATGTGCTTCAGGATCTCGTCGTACCGGCCCAACCGGCTGCACTCCAGGCGCGCCTCCGGCCGGACCACGTCCAGCTGGGTGAGCTCGAGAAAGCGCTTGTACTCGGCCGCGCGCAGCAGCTTGGCCGGATCCACGTCGGGACCGATGGGGACCCTCGTCCGGACCTCTACAACCCGGGCCGGGATCGTGCTGCGACCCAGGCTGCGAGCCACCGACACGCGGTTGTGCCCGTCGATGACGTAGTAGCCGTCGCCCACCTGGTAGACGTCGATCGGAGGCAGCTCGTCGCCTTCGACCATGGCCGTGTAGATCCGCGCCCAGCGGTCCCGGAGCCGCCGGGTCATGGGAAGGAAGCCAGGATCGAAGTCGGCCGCCTTGGCGGCTGCGCTGGCGGTGCCGACGACCCCGTCGAGGGGAATCTCGCGTACGCCCCTGTCGGACTGGCCGGCCTGGCCGGCCGCCTCCAGGACCGGTCCGATCGAGGCCAGGCGGCGGGCGCGTCCGGTGAGCGCGGCCCGGATCGCGCGCCGAAAGGCCCGGAAGCGCGCAGCGTCGAAGTCCTCGTGGGCCTGGAGCTGCTGCAAGGTCCCGACTAGAAGGGTGTTGAAAAAGGTCGGCGAGGGATTCGGTGGCCAGGTGGCCCAGCTCCTAGGCGACTCCGAGAACCGGAGCAAAGCGTTTTAGAAATACGCGTCGCGAGGATCGCA
>DHIW01000075.1:447-619 GCA_002404015.1 Chloroflexi bacterium UBA4736 | reverse complement strand
TCCTTTTTCACCGGCCTGCTAGAGTAGGGAGCCCTCGGTTTCAGCGTCGAAGAGGTGCAGCGAGCGGGTGTCCAGCCCGAGCTTGACCTGGTCGCCGACGGCGACCGCCATCCGGGGGTCGACCCGGGCCGTCACGCTGTCGCTACCGACCTGGCCGTACAGGAACTGGTCG
>DHIW01000075.1:0-143 GCA_002404015.1 Chloroflexi bacterium UBA4736 | reverse complement strand
CGGTGACACGGTCCGTGACCGCCTCCGGCCGGAACCCAAGGGTTCCTTTCTGGGCCGCCACGCTCTTCGGCAGCTTGACCTCGAAGCTGGCCGCCTTGGCGGTCCCGTCCTGGATGGTGACCGGCACGAAGTTCATGGTCGGG
>DHIW01000109.1 GCA_002404015.1 Chloroflexi bacterium UBA4736 | reverse complement strand
ACACCACAACTCGCGACACAACTCAAACAACGGCCGGTGGCAACGACCAAAACGGCGGCGGTTTGGTGGCAAAACAAGTGACCCCGACGGATCGCTTCCTCGGCTCCGGCTTCCGCCTTGCGGCTTCGTCCGGCTCCTCAGCGCGTGTCCCTCGGGGCCGACGCGAACTTTACGGCGTTGCGGTCGAGGAACGCAAGGAAAATCGCCTCCGATAATTTTGGGGTCGCCAGGCAACGAAAACGTGCCCATCAAATCAGATCACAGAAATGAGATGGCGCCGTAAGGGCGGGCTTCGCCCGCCCGTATGAGTCCCTCTTCAAGACGCCGACCGACACCTGATGAGGGAAGGGGGCACGTGGGGGAAACACTCGTGTTTCCCCTGCGCAAAAAAGTGACCCCGACGGGCCGTCTCTTCGGTCTCGGTCCCAGCCTTGCGGCTTCCTCCGATTCCTCAGTGCGTTCCCCTCGGGGCCGCCACGAAATCTAGGCCCGACCGGCCAACCGCGCAAGAGGCAAAAGCGGGGGGTCGCCAGGCGACCAAAGGTAGCCTCAGGAAAGCAGCGCGGCGACCCGCAGGTGCTTGCCCTGGCGGGCCAGGTCGAGGGCTGTCTTGCCCTCATAGCCGGCGGCGTTGCGGTCCGCGCCGTGCGCCAGCAGCCAGCGCACCATCTCCAGGTGGCCGGCGAGAGCCGCTCCGTGGAGCGGGCCGTTGCCTCCCGGCGGGGCATCGACCGGAGCGCCGGCGGCGATCAGCAGCTCGGCGACGTCGAGGCTGCCGCCCACGGCGGCGAAGTAAAGCGCTGGCAGGCCGTGGACGCCGGCATCGATCGCCACCTCCCGGTCCGTCTCGATGAACTGCTGCACCAGCGCGGCATCGCCCAGCGCGGCCGCACTGTGACCGTCCAGCCGAGCGCCGTTCTCGAGCAGCAGCTCCATGATCGGGCGGTTCCCCATCTGGGCCGCCGCCTGCAGCGGGGTCTCGTCCCAGCTGGCGGGGGAATCAACCAGGTCCGGGTTTTCCCCCAGCGTGCGGCGCACGCGGGGAAGGTCGAAGTGGCAGGCGGCCACGAAGTCGTCGATCTGCTGTTGGCTCAGCGCGGCCGCTCCTCCCACTGCGCCATTCAGAAAAAGTATGAACCCGATGCAACGGCAATCGGCTGGGGCGCGCCCAGCGCCTCCGCCAGCCAGACAGGCAAACTATCTCCATGGCCGCTACGGCAACCAGGACCAAGTGGGTCTACCTCTTCGCGGAAGGCAGCGGCGACAAGCGCGACCTCCTCGGGGGCAAGGGTGCTGGAGTCGCCGAGATGACGCGCGCCGGGATGCCCGTCCCGCCCGGATTCACCATCACCACAGAGGCCTGCCGCGCCTACTACGCGCAGGGCAAGAAGCTGCCCGAGGGGCTCTGGGAGCAGGTCGAGGAGTCCCTGAAGGACGTCGAGAAGAAGGCCGGCAAGGGATTCGGCGACGCCCGCAACCCGCTGCTGGTCAGCGTGCGGTCGGGGGCCAAGTTCTCGATGCCCGGCATGATGGACACCGTCCTCAACCTGGGCCTGAACCAGGAGACGCTCAAGGGCCTCCAGGCGCTCACCGGCGATGAGAGGTTCGCCCTGGACGCCTACCGGCGCTTCATCCAGATGTTCGGGAAGATCGTCAAGAACATCGAGGGCGAGATCTTCGAGGAAGCCCTCTCCACGGCCAAGAAGAAGGCGGGCGTCAAGACCGATCCCGAGCTGAAGCCGGCCCAGCTGCGAAAGCTGGTGGACGAGTTCAAGACGATCTACCGCAAGCACACGCGCGAGGATTTCCCGGAAGACCCGATGCGGCAGCTGCGGGCGGCCGTGGAGGCGGTGTTCGCCTCGTGGAACACCGACCGCGCCATCGCCTACCGGCGCCTCGAGAAGATCCCGGACGACCTGGGCACCGCGGTCAATGTCCAGATGATGGCCTTCGGAAACCTGGGCAAGGACTCCGGGACGGGGGTCGCCTTCACGCGCAACCCCATCACGGGCAAGAAGGAGCTGTATGGGGACTACCTGGAGAACGCGCAGGGCGAGGACGTGGTGGCCGGCGTACGCGACACGGAGCCGATCTCCGCGCTGAAACGCAAGATGCCCGTCGTCTATCGGGAGTTCGAGGAGTACGCCCAGAAGCTCGAGAAGCACTACCGGGACGTGCAGGACCTGGAGTTCACGATCGAGCGCGGCAAGCTGTACATGCTGCAGACGCGCAACGCCAAGCGGACCGGCGAGGCGGCTGTCAGCATCGCGGTCGACTTCGTCGCCGAGAAGCTGATCTCCAGAGAGGAGGCGGTGGCCAGGGTCGAGCCGCGGCAGCTCGAGCAGCTGCTCCACCCGCGCGTCGACCCCAACGCCCGGGCGGCGCCGATCGGCAAGGGTGTGCCGGCCTCGCCTGGGGCGGCGACCGGCGCCGCCGTCTTCGACGCCGACACGGCGGAGGAGTGGGGCAAGGAGGGCAAGGCCGTGATCCTGGTGCGGGTCGAGACCAATCCCAACGACGTCCACGGTATGATCGCCGCCAAGGGCATCCTGACCTCCACCGGCGGCACCGCCAGCCACGCGGCACTGGTGGCCCGGGGCATGGGCCGGCCCTGCATCGTCGGCGCCAACGAGATCTCCGTTGACCTGAAGAAGCGTCAGCTGTCGTCCAACGGCTCGACGGTCAAGCAGGGCGAGGAGATCACGATCGACGGCACTACCGGCAACGTGTTCCTGGGCAAGGTTCCGACGATCGAGCCCAAGCCGTCCCCGAAGTTCAAGACGCTTCTGAGCTGGGCGGACGCCATCCGGAAGCTCGAGGTCTGGGCCAACGGCGACTACCCCCGCGACGCTGAGAAGGCCCGCGAGAACGGGGCCCAGGGCATCGGCCTCTGCCGCACCGAGCACATGTTCATGGAGGAGGAACGCCTCCCGATCGTCCAGGCCATGATCCTGGCCGACACCACCGAGCAGCGCGAGAAGGAGCTGGCCAAGCTGCTGCCGATCCAGCGCGGGGACTTCGAGGGCATCCTCAAGGCCATGCACGGCCTCCCGGTCGTGATCCGCCTCATCGACCCGCCGCTCCACGAGTTCCTGCCCAGTTACGACGACCTGCTGGTCCAGACCACCGAGCTCCGGATCAGTAAGAAGCATCCCAAGAAGCTGGCCCAGCTGGAGCGGCTGCGGCACCGGGTCGAGCAGTTGAAGGAGGCCAACCCGATGCTCGGCCTGCGCGGGGTGCGCCTTTCGATCCTCTTCCCGGAGATCACCCGCATGCAGGTCCGGGCCATCATCGAGGCCGCCTGCAACCTGAAGAAGAAGGGGGTCGACGCGCGGCCCGAGATCATGATCCCCCTGGTCGGGACGCTGGCCGAGCTGAAGTCCGTGAAGGACGAGCTGGAGCCCGTCGCCAAGGCGGTGCAGAAAGAGAAGGGCGTCTCCATCCACTACAAGTTCGGCACCATGATCGAGGTCCCCCGAGCGGCGTTGGTGGCGGGCGAGATCGCACAGGAGGCGGAGTTCTTCTCGTTCGGCACCAACGACCTGACCCAGACCACCTTCGGCTACTCGCGAGACGACGCCGAGGGCAAGTTCATCGTCCGCTACCTGGAGCGGAAGATCCTCCCGGCCAACCCCTTCGAGACCATCGACCGGGACGGCGTGGGCCGGCTGATGGGCATGGCGGTCAAGGAGGGCCGGGCGACCCGGCCCGACCTCGAGGTCGGGATCTGCGGCGAGCACGGCGGCGA
>DHIW01000056.1:4318-4921 GCA_002404015.1 Chloroflexi bacterium UBA4736 | reverse complement strand
GGCCGTGATCCTGGCCGTGATCGGCGTTTACTACCAACTCAGCCCACACACCTCGACCCACGCGGTCTCGTACCACGCGCTCGCCTTCTGGGCCGCTGCAATCGCGGCTCTCATCGGCGCCTCCTTCCTCCGCCCCAGGACCGGCTAGGAACATCAGCTGACGGTGATGGTGGCCTTCATATTGGAGTGGAAGGTGCAGTGATAGGCGAAGCTGCCGGCCTTGGTGAATGTGAACGTGAAGGTATCGCCCTTGTTCCCGGTGACCTTCGGCTGGGAGTCAAAGGTGCTGCCGTCGTCCGCAGTGGCAGTGTGCGGCCCGCCCTGGTCGTCGTCGAAGACCCACCTGACGGTGTCGCCCACGTGGACCGCTTGAGGGGTCGGTACGAACTTGCCCTGGTTGGCGGCGTCGAACTCGACCTTGACGTCGACTGTCTTGCCTGTCCCCGAGGGCGCTGAGCTCGACGTGCTTGGCGCGGCAGTGGGTGCGGTGCTCTGCGAGGGCGCCGGCGCCGGCTGTGTCGGCGCGGTGTAGTTGCTGCCGGTGACGTCGAACTCCAAAAGCGAGATCGCGCCATGCGGGCGGGCGCTGACAACGTCGAGGTG
>DHIW01000056.1:0-4120 GCA_002404015.1 Chloroflexi bacterium UBA4736 | reverse complement strand
GTCCAGGAACAGGTGGTAGTGGCCTTCGCCGATCTTGTGGGGGGTGGTGGCCGAGGCTGCCGGGATCGCCGTGAAATGAGTCGAGCTGATCTTGACCGTCACCGCCGCGCCCTGGATCGAGACCAAACTCAGCGAAACGGTGGGGTCGGTGCTGAAGGGGCCGACATTGGCAAGCGGCTCGGCGGCCCCCGCGCAGGCGGCCAGCATCAGGCTGAGCAGACCCAGGATCAACGCCTTCGGCAAACCGAACCCTCCGCGGCGAAAGGCTGACAAACGCTGGCTATTGTATCGACCGGTGAGCAAGAGCATCGAGTCCGCGGCTGTCAGTCAAGCGCATAGCGCATAACCGGCAGGTCTCTGCCGGGATGGCCCGCCGAGCTCTCATCGCCGACTCTTTCGGCGCCGCGCGAAAGGTAGAAGTCCTCGGCGTAGGGATCACTCTCAAGCATGATCGACTTGAAGCCGAGCTCCCGGGCGCTGACGAGGGCGTGTTCCCACAGCTTTTTTCCGCAACCCTGCCCGACGTGGGCCGGCTCGACAAAGAGGTCTTCGAGGTGGCCCTGCGGCGGGCTACCGTTGACCCGGTAGAAGCCCAGCAGCTGGCCCTGCTCCTCAAGCACATAGGTCGCCTCGGCGGCGACCTCCTCGGGGGTGACAGTCAGCTGGGCCTTGAACGCGGCGACGAGCTCAGGGCTGTAGCCCCAGTAGGCCTTCGACCGGGCGGCCAGGTCGGAGAGGGTGGCGGCCTCGTCGGCTCGCGCCCTGCGGATCAAGCTCGGCTCAGTTGAGGCGCTCGACCACCATCGCGATGCCCTGCCCGCCGCCGATGCAGAGCGAGGCCAGGCCGGTGCTGAGGTTCTTGTCCTGCATCGCGTGCAGCAGCGTGGTGAGGATCCGCGCCCCGCTGGCGCCGATGGGGTGGCCGATGGCGATCGCGCCGCCACGGACGTTGAGCTTGTCGTCGGGCACAGCGAGGTCGCGCGCCACCGCCACCGACTGGGCGGCGAAGGCCTCGTTCAGCTCGAAGAGGTCGATGTCGGCGAGCTGCATCCCCACCTTCTTGAGGACGGCGCGGGTGGCGGGGGCGGGCCCGATGCCCATGATCCGAGGCGCCACACCCACCGAGGCATAGCCTTTGATGCGAGCGATCGGCTTCCAGCCCTCGGCCTCGGCGCGGGAGGCGCTGGCGATGACCACCGCGGCGGCACCGTCGTTGATCCCGGAGGCGTTGCCGGCGGTGACCCCGCCGTCCTTACCGAAGGCCGGCCGCAGGCTCTCGAGCTTCTCGATGGTGGTATCTGGCCGGGGGTGCTCGTCGGTGTCCACGACGACGTCTCCCTTGCGGCCCTTGACGGTGACGGGAACGATCTCGCGCTTGAACTCGCCCGCGGCTATCGCCTTGCCGGCGAGCTGCTGCGAGCGGAACGAGAACTCGTCCTGGTCGCGCCGCGAAACCTCGAACTCCTTGGCCACATTCTCAGCTGTGATGCCCATGTGGCAGTTGTCGAAAGCGTCCCAGAGGCCATCGAGAATCATCTCGTCGACGAGCTCGGCGTTGCCCATCTTGTAGCCGGTCCGGGCCTTTTGCAGCAGGTAGGGGGCGAGGCTCATGCTCTCAAGGCCGCCCGCCACCAGGACCTCGGCGTCACCGGCCCGGATCGCCTGGGCCGCCAGAGCGACTGACTTGAGCCCCGAGCCGCAGACCTTGTTGACAGTGGTCGCGGGGACGCTGTCTGGCAGACCCGCATAGATGGAAGCCTGGCGAGCAGGGTTCATTCCGAGACCGGCGCTCAGCACATTGCCCAGGATGACCTCATCGATCTTCTCCGCTGGCACCCCGGCGCGAAGGAGCGCCTCGGCGACCGCGATCTGCCCAAGCTCGGTCGCGGCGACCTCCGCGAAGGCCCCGTTGAAGGTTCCCACCGCGGTGCGCACGGCGCTCAAGATGACGGCCTCTTCCACGTTGCTCTCCACGAATTACATCGATGATCGGTCGCAGTTCCAGAACCGCGGTGCAGACGAGTTTAGTCCAAGGCCGAGGACGCCGTCGACATGGCTGTCACCGCTTCCGCCACCAGCTCGTCGACGCCCTGGGGCGGACCGATGCCGGCGGCCAGGTAGCGGCGCATGGCGGCATTGGGCAGGTCGAGGACCAGGAAGGTGGCGCGCTGCTTGGCCGCCAGGCTCTGGTCGCCGAATGCGCTCACGGCGAACTCGGAGATTGCATCGCCGAGCTCGGTGGCCAGCTTCCCGGCGGCCTCCCTGAGCCGCTCCGGCAGCTCGCCGCCGACAAAGTCCTGGCGCCGGTAGAGAACCAGCAACCGGGCGGCGTCGGGGTGGGAACGCGCCCACTGCACGGGAAACAGCGCCGCCGCCAATCCCGGTGGCTCCGACCGCTGCCTCAACGCCACGATGAAGCCCGGTTGGAACGCGGCCATGCTGGCGACCCAGGTTTCCGCGAGCAGATCCTCGCGGGATGCGAAGCGATGGTAGATCGAACCGGTCGGTGCGCCCGCCATCCGAGCCACGGCACCGATGGTCAAGGCACCTGGACCGTTCTGTACACAGACCCTCACGGCGGCGTCGATCAGGTTCTCGCGGGTGAAGCGTGGCGGACGCGGCATGTTTAGTGTTCTAATTCTAGAATATCTATGCTACCAAGGGTCAGCGCCCCCTCGGCGGCAGCGGTATGGTTCACGCGATGGAGGATTTCGAAGCCCTGGCCGAGAGGCTGGCGTCGGGGTTTGCGGCCACCTCAGCGGAGAACGACCGCAGCGGTGAGTGGCCGCGGGCGAATCTCAACCGAGTGGCCGAACAGGGCGCACTACGCCTGGCCGTGCCGCGGGAACTCGGCGGCATGGGGGCCGACCTGCGGGATTTCGCCATCTACCAGGAGCGGCTGGCGCGCGGCGACGGGGCCACGGCGCTGATCCTGGCGATGCACCACATGTTGCTCGGCGGCGAGGCGGAGGCCGGGCTGTGGCCGGCTGAGAGCTTCGGCGAAGTCTGCCGGGCCGTGGTCCAGGACGGCGCCCTCATCAATTCCGCCGCCACCGAGGCGGGCGGCGGCAGCCCATCGCTGGGTGGGCTGCCCAAGGCGCAGGCCGAGCCCGCCGAGCCGCTTGCTCTCGAGTCCGAGCCGGCGGCGCTGAGCCGGTGGCGCGTCAGCGGACGCAAGGCGTACACCACCGGCGCCCCGGCGCTGACTTTCATGCGCGTGAGCGCCCGCATCGACCCGCCCGGCGCCGAGCCGTTTGGCGCGCGCCTCCTTGTCCGACAACCCGCCGAGGGAGTAACCATCGAGCCCGGCTGGGACCCGGCGGGGCTGCGGGCGGCGGCGAACCACACCGTTGTCTTCGATCGGACCCCAGCAGCCTTTCTCTATCGCGAGGACCGTCGTGGCTGCGAAGGCAACGTCTGGTTCCAGGTGGCGATCGCCGCGACCTACCTGGGGATTGGCCAGGCGGCGTACGAGGCTGGTCGCGACTACACCCGCGGCCGCAAGGCGGGCGGGCGCGACGGGACCATCAGCGATATCGAGTCGGTCCGGTTGCGCCTGGGTCGAACCCGCGGCGAGCTGATGGTGGCTCGGCGCAACCTCTTCGCCACCTGCGCCGGGTGGGTCGCCCTGCCGCGCGCCCGGAAGGACGACCTGGTCAGCGCCTTCGGGCTGGCCAAGGTCGTCGCCGTCAACGCCGCCGCCACGGCAGCCGAGCAGTCGGTTCGGCTGGCGGGGGCCATGGGCCTCGACCGTGATCTCCCCATGGAACGATTCCTGCGCGAGACCCGTGCGGGCCTGGCCCACCCCCCGGTCGACGACGTCGCCTACCTCAACCTAGCGGCGGAGGACCTGGAGGGCGCCTGAGATCGCCCTCGGTGGCCGGCGCCGGGGAGTGTAGGCTCAACTCGAAATGAGCCTCGCGGGCTTCGTCCGACTGGTGTTAGCCGATGGCGTCAGCACGGACCAGGAGCGGGCGCTGGCGGCGGTGATGTTGGGCTTGGTGGTGTTCGCCGCGGTGTTCGCGCTGGTCGAGCGGCAGCGGCGCAGGCGGGTGAGGGAAGCCCGGGAGGACCCGCCGGCTGACCAGGCCGGCGCTTCGGACCCCGCGGCGGGGCCGGT
>DHIW01000012.1:13125-33603 GCA_002404015.1 Chloroflexi bacterium UBA4736 | reverse complement strand
CCCCCGCGTGGGGGGGGGGGGGGGGGGGGGGGGGGGGGGAGGCGGGGGGAGGAATAGGACAGCAGGACCCCTCCCTCCGCTTGCGGGGGGAGGTTGGGAGGGGGGCGCCTAGGGTCGGGACACTGGGCTCACGTGCCCGAACAGGTGACCTGGCCGACGAGCTTGGTCAGGTCCGGGCTGCCGACCTGGCCAACGCTGAGGTCCAGGTAGGCCCCCCAGAGGAGGTCGAAGCTCTGCGGCCCCGGCCCGAGCAGCTTGACGGTGTCGCCGCCGGTCACCAGGGCGAGGACCGTCTGGTCCGAGCGGATCGACACGGTGCCCGGGGTGGCCCCACCCAGCACCCCGTCGGCCGTGATCAGGTCCTGGGGTCCCCGGGGATCGCCGGCGATCACGCTGGACCTGGGACGGCAGTGGATCTGGCTGAACGTGAAGCAGCCCTGGTGGCCTCCCGTGAGGCGCAGCCCCGCGCAGGCGGTGGTCGGCGGGGTCGGTCCAGGAACCGGTCCGCCGAGCACGTCGGTGGGCCGCCAGCCATGGCTGACAAGCACCAGAGCTACGGCCGCCGCCAGGCAGGCGACGGCCACGAAACCATAAAAACGAGGCACATAGGGCACGCCACGCGGATTAGACGCCTATTCGGACCAGTCCCGAACACCCAAAAGGCAGTAAGAAGGCCAGAGCCGGGGCTCAGTCTGCCCGCAAGACCACGGTCGCCGAGGCGCGGCCGCCACCGATCAGCCGGATCAGCGCCTGGCCGCGACCGACCGGCCGCCCGTCCAGCGCGGCTACGCGCAGGCCCAGCGCCCGCTGGCCGAGGGTGCGGCCGGCCAGCGTCCAGCAGGTCGCCCGGTAGGCGGCGGCCAGGGCGAGCGCCGAGCGGACCGGCCGCTGGGGCCGGAGCAGCGCGATCACACCCAGGCAGAGCCCAAGGTCGACAGCCGCCGCCGCCCGGACCCTGCCCGGCTCCGCCGGCGGGCCGGCGGCAGGCTCGGGGCCGCGCAGCCGCAGCAGGTACAGTCGAGTGATCAGGTGGTGGAGCGGCAGCTGGACCAACCGGTAGAGGGGCCCCGGCAGCAGCGGCCGGTAGTCGTCCACGATCGCACGCAGCTCGCCGTCGCTCCAGCTGTAGCGCAGCTCGCCACCCGGGGAGCGGGCGATCAGGCCGCCGGTGATCTCCCAGCACCAGCCGCCTGGCGTCGCCCGGGGCGGCCCGAAGGAGAGCAAGGTGAGCGGTCCCAGCTCGATCCGGCGACCTCGGGCGCGCAGGAGGCCGAGCGTCAGGCGCCGAATCTCCACCCAGAACAAGTCGCGCAACTGCTCCGCCGGTGGTTCGCGCGGGGCGGCCGCGGTGTCTTCGACGGTCACGGAGTAGCCGATCCCGCCAACATAAGCCCATGGCCGAGCGTGTGTTCTCCGCCCGGGTTCACATGGACCGCCCCCCGGAGACCGTTTTCCGATGGGTGTCCGACTACCGGAACGTGCCTCGGGTGTTGGAGGGTGTGACCCGCTGGCGCCCTGTCGACCAGCAGACCACGGGCGAGGGCGCCCGCTTCGACGTGAAGATGGAGGCGCTCGGCCTGCCGCTGGAGAACGTCCTCGTCCTCAACACCTGGCAGGAGCCGCGCGCCATCGCCTGGCGGTCCGAGTCGGGCATTATCCCCCAGCGCGGAGGCTGGCTGTTCCGGCGCCGCGGCGACGGCACCGACGTGGTTCTGGAGATCGCCTACACACCGCCCGGCGGCGCGGTGGGCGGGATCCTCGCCAGCACCGTGGACTCGACCGTCAGGCGACGGTTGGAACGGGCTCTGGAAGGGATGAAGGAGATCCTGGAGGCGGACGCGGCGTAAGCCAGGTGGCGAGGGCCGCCAGCACGAACGCACCGCTTGTCAGCCACAGCGCCAGTTCGTAGCCGTGCAGGCGATCGTACATGGCGCCCGCCACGACCGGCCCGATCGCGGCGGCGATCGCCACCGGCAGGCCCTGGGTGGCGGTGATGGCGCCAAAAGCGCGGCGGCCGAACTGGTCGGCCATCGTCGAGGCGCGCAGGGGTGAGACGGCGCCGAAGCCGATCCCGTAGGCCACGACGAAGGCCCAGAGGATGACGGCGGACGAGGCCAGAGCGAGCAGCGCGACCCCGGCCGCCTGCACCACGCAGCACACGGCCAGGAGGGACTGGGGGCTGATCCGCTCGCTGACCCGGTTGATGATGTAGCGGCCGGGCAGGCTGGCCACCCCCAGCAGGCCCGCTGCCGAGGCCGCGAACACGGGGTCGTAGCCGCGCCCGATCATGTAGGCGACCTGGTGGGTCAGAAGCACCGCGTGCGCCAGCCCGCCGAGCGCCGCGGAGATGGTCAGCGTCCAGAAGGGCAGGCCGCGCGCCGCCTCGCCCATGACCGCTCCCCGGATCGGCTCGGGCTCGACGGCCCCGCCTGGCTCGCCGTCCGGCAGCAGGCCCATGTCCTCCGGGCGGCGGCGAACCGCCAGCAGGTGAATGGGGAGGGCGACCAGGAGCTGGACCAGGCCGAATACCACCACCGTCTCCCGCCAGCCAAGGCGCGGCACCAGCACGCCGGCCAGCGGGATGAAGATCGGCGAGGCGAGGCCGCCCAACAGCGTGAGGAGGGCCAGCGCGGAGCCGCGACGGCGGACGAACCAGTTGGTTATCACGATGAAGGTCGTGGGATAGAAGGTCAGGGCGTTGGCGATCGCGATGCAGCCCGACCAGAGCCCGTACAGCTGCCAGAGCTGGTGCACCTGGGAGAGGCCGATCAGTGCCAGCCCAGCCACCGCGGAACCCAGGGCCATGAGCAGGCGCGCCCCGCGCCGATCCACTATGCGGCCCGAGACCAGGCCGATCAGACCGGCGCTGACGAAGGTCAGCGAGTAGGCACCCGAGATCTGAGCCCGGCTCCAGCCGAAGTCGTGCTGGATCGGGACGACGAGCACCTGGAAGAGGTACTGGGTGGTGCCGTAGGACACGACGGTCGTGATCCCGAGGGCCCAGACCAGGACCCAGCCGTAGTACATCCGGCGGCCGGTGGCTTCGGCGGGCACTTACGAAATCTTTACCCATTACACATGTCCGGCTCAGGCGTCGCTGCAAACCTCCAGTCACGATGTTGGGGACGGGGCGGCGCAGAGCCTTCCGGGTGGCGCTGGCGGCGGTGGTTTCGGTGGCCGCCCTGCTCATGGTCGGCGCCAGTCTGCAGCAAGTCCAGGCCGTCGATCGAGGCCAGGCCGGGGCAACCGCGATCCCGACCGCTCAGCCGGTGGCGGACACCCCGGCACCGCCCGAGCCGACCCCGGCGCCCACGCCGGCCCCCCGGGCCCTGCCCTCGCTGGACGCGTTGGGTGCTCAGATCGCGAGCTTGGCCCAGGCCCAAAGCGCGACCGTCAGCGTCAGCCTCATCGAGCTGGCTGGGACCCAGCCTCGGTCGTGGTCCGCCGCCGGCGACAGCTCGATGGTGGCGGCCAGCACCTACAAGCTGCCGCTGCTGATGGCCGAGGCCCAGGGCATCGCGGCCGGCACCATCCACTCCACGGACGTTCTCTGCTACATCGACGCGGACTGGGAGGACGGCTGGTTCAGCGACTACGTCGACGGCTTGTGCTTCAGCCGGGCGGAGCTCGACAAGCGCGCGGGCACCTACTCGGACAACACGGCCGCTCACATCCTGGTCCGCTACATGGGCGGAACCGACAAGCTGAACCAGTACGCGCGGGCCCACGGCGCCACGGAGTCCCAGTTCTACGACCCCAACCAGACCACTGCCAACGACCTCGCGCGGCTGCTGGCCAACGAGCAGGCGGGCGCGGCCGGAGGCGCCGGTGCCCAGCAGTACCTGTACCCGCTGCTGACCCACACCCAGTACGAGAGCGGAGTTCCGGCGGGCGTCCCGGCCACCACGACCGTTGTCCACAAGATCGGCGATCTCGACCAGAGCGTGAACGACGCGGCGATCGTGCTGAACGGACCCCAGGGGGCCTACGTGCTGGTCGTGATGGTGGACATGGCGGAGGGCGATGGCTGGTCCCTGATCTCCCAGATCTCGAACCTGGTCTGGCAGTTGGAAGCCGCCCGCTGAGGCAATCCTCGCCGGATGCCCCTTCCACGTCAACGGATTTTGACTAGCACTAGAAACCCAGTACTCAGAGGCGAAAGGGGAGGCCCCAGCGGGCCTTTCCCTTCCTCTGGGGAAACTCCCTCGCACCCCGCCGCCCCATAAGCTGGTTCGGAGTGAAGCTCGACAGCGAGATGGCCGGCCTCCTGGGCGAGGCCCGGATCGGGATGCTGGCCCTCAACAGCGGTCGCTACCCGCTCGTCAACCCGGCCGCCTTCCACTTCGGGGGTGGTTCGGTGTGGATGACGACCTCCCGGCATGCGGTCAAGGTCTCGATGGCGCGTCGCGACCCTCGGGCCGCCTTCCTGGTGGAATCCGGCCGCCGGGCCATGCTCTTCCAGGGACTCCTGGACGTGTACGACCTGCGCAGCATCTCCGGCCAGGTCCGCGCCGCCATGGACGCTCCCAGCTTCGCCTGGAACATGGCCGGGTACACCCTCAAGAACGCCGGGTTCGTGGGCGGCTACCTCCTCGACCTGGCTGCCATCCCCCGTGAGTGGTGGCCCCAGAACCGGGTCGTCCTGCGACTTCGCCCGGACCGGGCCCGCGCGATGCGCTCGACCGAGGTCGCCCGGCCCGAGCGCGCACTTCCGCCGGGGCTCCCGGCGGAGCTGGCGCGCCAGCTCGCGCGCAAGCGAATCGCCTACCTCTCCTGGGGCGCGACCGGCTCGCCGGTCCTGGCGCCGGCGATGTGGGCGTTGGACGGCGGGGACATCGTGGCCTGGCTGCCGGAGGGCGGGGCCCGGGCCCCGGCCAGCGAGGTCTCCGCAGCCCTGGTCGTGGAGTCGCACCATCCCTACCGGGCCACGCGCATGGTCGGCAGCTGCTTTCGCGGCCGGCTGCGCCCGGACCCCGGCGCCGCCGAGGCGATCGAGGAGAGGTACGGCGTCCAGCTGGCAGTTGGCGGCACGGCCGTGCGCCTGGACCTCGAGCGCGCCACCTGGTGGCGGGGCTTCGAAGTGCACACCACTCCCATCGGGAGCCCGGCCCCGGCGGGCGTACCATCTCCGCGATGACGCGGCCTCAGGCTCCCGACGTCGCGACCCAGCGCTGGCGGGCGGGCGCCTGGGAAGAGGCCGGCGACCGCCTCGCCGCTGAGGAGCCCCTGCAGCTGATCATCGACGGCCGGCCGCTCAGCATCGTCATGCGGACCCCGGGCCACGACCTGGAGCTGGCCCTCGGCCTGCTCTGGGCGGAGCGCGTCCTGACCAGCCCGTCGGACGTCATCTCGGCCTCCATCAGCGCCGAGTCCGGCGAGGCGGAGGAGCGCCTGGACCTGCGCCTCGACCTCCTGGAGTCGAACCAGGTCGAGCTGCGCCTGAAGCCTGGCCGGGGCCGCCTGCCCGAGCGTTCGTTCCTGCAGAGCTCGGCCTGCGGCGTTTGCGGGGCGACCACCTTGGAGTCGCTGGCCCTCGACTTCGAGCCCCTTCCGGCCGGCCCCCGGTTCGACCCCGCCCTGCTGCCCGGCCTGGCCGAGCGGCTGCGTGCCGAGCAGCGCCTGTTCGACCAGACGGGCGGGCTGCACGCCGCCGGGCTGTTCACGGCAGACGGCGAGCTGGTCACTCTGCGGGAGGATATCGGCCGCCACAACGCGGTCGACAAGGTCGTGGGGCGGGCGCTCCTGGACGGGCTGCTGCCCGCCTCCCGGCACGTGCTGGCGGTCAGCGGCCGGGGCGGCTACGAGATCATCCAGAAGGCGGTGGCCGCCGGCATCCCGCTGGTCGCCGCGGTGGGCGCGCCCAGCAGCCTGGCTGTCGCCACCGCCCGGCGCTTCAACCTCACCCTGGTGGGCTTTCTCAGAGAAGGCCGCTTCAACGTCTACTCGGCGCCCGAACGGCTTCGCGGGTAGCGGATCGCAACTCCGATCGCTACGCTCAACGTGATGGCTGGCACAGAGACCCACCGGG
Organism: Chloroflexi bacterium UBA4736; assembly: GCA_002404015.1. Taxonomy (GTDB): domain Bacteria; phylum Chloroflexota; class Dormibacteria; order Dormibacterales; family Dormibacteraceae; genus UBA4736. The sequence continues at coordinate 27,575 of DHIW01000012.1, read as the reverse complement.
TACTGCTGTTCGCCGCCGCGGCCGGTGCCGCGCTGATCGCGGCTGCATGCGCAGCCACGCCGGCCCCCGGCGGCGTGAAGTCGGGCAGTGTCCAGGTGAGGAGCGCGGGCAGTGTCGGCGTCCAGGCGCCCGCCCCCAACCTTCAGCCTGGGGAGTCCGACCTGGGCCAGTCTCGCGGCCAGAACACCGCGCCGCCCATCAAGGGCCAGGCGCCCCCGGTTCTGGTGCCGCGCCAGTCGGTCCCGCCGGCTGCAAGCCAGAATCCGCCTGCCGATCGCTGCAGCACGGCCCAGGCCCTCGGCCCCGGCGGCAAGCGCCTGCCGCTTCCCGCCTGCCTGCCCTCCTGATCAGGGGAAACGAAGGAGGGCGCCCCGGGGGCGCCCTCCTTTTTGGTTCCGCTCGGCGGTCAGGTCAGTTCCGGCCGATCAGACCGATCGGAGCGTTCTGCCGGTTCTGGTTGTCGCCCCCGCCGTTTCCGTTGTCGCCTCCGCCGTCCCCGTTGTCCTCGTGGTTGGGGAGGTTGAGCGCGTCGGTGAAGATGTCCTCGTCGTGCACGACCCCGTTGGTCGGCGTGTAGGGGTCGGTGTTGCGGGTGTCCGACCAGATCGGGTGGGCCTGCGTGCCCTTGTTGATGGTCAGGCCCGAGTAGTCGCCGTTGAATCCGGCCTGGACGCCGTCAGGCGGTGCAAACACCGGCGAGATGACCTTGAATGCGAACGGGGTATGGGGGGTGCCGCCGGCGAGCACGTAGTCGGAGTTGCTCGCCTGCACACCCGGCTGGCCGGGTGCGAACCCGGCCGTGGGCGTGGCGTTCTCGTTGGGCACCCGCTGCGTCCGGTAGTAGCTGTCGCCGAGCTGGTCGCCCCCGACGAGCGCCCGCTCAACGGCTGGCATGTAGTGGTCGAGCCCGCGGTCGGGGTTGACCGTGCCCTTCTCGCTCCAGGTCTTGCCGCCGTCGGCCGACTCGGAGAGCTGGATGTCGAATTCACCGTTCCGGTAGTCCTGCCAAGTGGCGAATACGTGGTTGTTCTGCGTGTTGAAGCTGATCCGCGGGAAGTCGTTGGTCCGTATGAATGCACCCGGGATGCACTCCTCGGGGCCTCGGCCGAAGTTGCACTGCGGCTCGCCCACGATGACGTCGTCGCCGACCTTCGTCGGGGCTGCGCAGTTCAGTTTCGCGGTTCCTGTTGCCGAGTTGCCGGTCGGGTGGCAGAGCACCGCCAGCTGCTGGCCGTTGGGGTTGCTGGCGGCAGTGTTGCCGTTGTTGAACACGACCGAGAGGTCACCGTTGGGCAGCACGGTCGGGTCCGAGCCCTGGTCGAAATTGCAGGCGTTCGCCGGCTGCGTGGGGTCGAAAAAATTGCCGAAGAAGCACAGGGGTGAGGTGCCGCTGATCTCTTGGGGCGTGGAGAAGTGGCGACCCTGGTCGGTCGACATGGAACCGAAGATCGGCGACCGCTGGTAGTTGCCGTGGGCGTCGAAGCGGAACACCGTCCACGTGACGTAGACGTTGTCCCGGTTGGGGCTGTTCGGATAGCTGTCGGCCGCGATCAGGTTCTTATCGTGGACGACCAGCCCGCTGTTGTCCTCGACGACCATGAAGTTCCGGGCGGTGACGTTGTAGAAGAACGAGCCGTTGGCCCCTTTTGGAGACTCGGTGACGAAGAGGCCGGAGGCGTTGCTGTTCACATCGAAGATCACGCAGCTGAAGTAGGCGCGCCCCTGGGAGTCGTATGCGGGCGCCGGGTCGCTGGCCGCGTCATACGTGTGAAGCGTGCCGGGGCCGCCGACGATGGTGTGGCGGTTGGGGTCGGCCACGGTCGGCTCCTGCCCCGCCGGATCGTTGAGCTTCTGGCGGAACGGAGGCAGCAGATCGCCCCAGGACTGGCCGTTGTTGGTCGACCAGTCGATGCCGCACTGGTTGAAGCCGACGCGGCTGTCGTTCTGGCCCGCGATAAGGTTGTTGGGGTTGGCCGGGCTGTAGGCGATCGCCTCCTCCGCCTGGCGGCGGAAGGAGCAGTCCTGGTTGACCCGGACGTTGCCGTTGCTGTCGCGGTCGCAGCCCAGGGTTCCCCGGGTCTGGCCGACCGGGTTGGCGCCGAGGTCGCCGCTGGGGCTGACGTCAGCCCCGTTGGCCCGCTCGTCGGCCTGGCTGGCGCCGGCCAGCGCCTGGGCGGCGGCGCTCAAGGTGCCGCCCGAGATGAACGGCAGCGTCTTCTTAACGGTTACCGTCTGGCCGTTGACGACCGCATGCTCTGTCAGGACGGCCGGCTTCAGCTGGCCCTTTACCGCTCGCTTCAGCTGGCCATCGCTGGCCGTGGCCGAAGTGCCGGTGATGGCCACGGCCCCGACCAGCACGGCCAGGAGTCCGAGAATGGTCAAACTCGCACGCAAGCGCACGTTCTGTCTCCCCCCTTGGGCGTTGAGCCCAAAACCTACGATTCTCCCCGCGATGCGCCGCCAATCGGCGACGCTGATCAAGGATCCTCTGACGGCGAGGGCGCTGTCAACCGGTCATCTCGACACCTCGCCCGGAGCGCCGCGTGCTGTCCTCGCCGGGCCCTGTCGAGCGCCTACTCGACTGCCTGGTGCGCCTCTCTCAGCGGGTCCGGTCGTACCTCAAGAACAGGTGCGAGCGGTGGCGCCGGACCGAGGCCAGCCGCCACCATTCGGGGCGTGCCGGCAGCAGCTCGAGGCCCTCGAGGAGGCCCAGCCGGCCGTCGCCAGCCGAGCGGCCGGCGAGGACCGGGGAGAGCGTCAGGAAGAGGGAGTCGAGCAGTGCCTCTTCCAGGAACCGGGCCATCAGGTGGGGACCGCCCTCGGTCAGGATCCGGCGGTGGCCTTCGGCCCGCAGCGCCTCCAGGATCCGGCGCCCGCCCAGCGGGCCCGAGCCCAGCGAACGCACCCGCGTGCCTCCCGTCAGCTTCCCGCGCAGCCAGGCCTCGCCCGCGTCCGTGGTGAGGATGAGGCCGTCGGGCTGGAGCGCCCGCTCTGAGGGGTCGATCTCGCCGCTCGCGGTCACGACCGCCAGGCGTGGCTCCCCCAGTCGCGCGAAGGCGTCCGCCAGCGGCGGGTAGATGTAGGCGGGCGTCCACAGGTGGCCGGAATCAGCCCGCAGCGTGCCGGCGCCGACCACAACCACCTCGGCCAGGGCCCTCAGGATCCCCATGACCAGGCGGTCGGCCGGGCTCCGGCCGCTGATGGTCGGACCGGCCCCCGCGCCGGGCGCGTCGAGGGCGACCACACCGTCCAGCGAGCTCACGAAATTGCAGTAGAGGACGTCGTCGGGAAGCGAAAGCGCGCCCCCATAAAGGGCCGCCACCTCGGGAGGCAGGGATCCCGCCGCCGCCGGTGGCTCCTCGAATACGAGCTGGAGGGCGTCCACGATCCTCGCCAATCTCGCAGAAAGCAGGTCTTGAGGTGTTAAGGTCCCGCCCTAACCCGTGAAACTCCACGACCGCACGTCAGCGGACGCGATCGCGCGTGAGGCGACGCTGCGAGCCCTGTACGACCTGGCTGTAGTCGCCAGCGGCGTTCGCGACCCGGCTGAGATCGCGCGCATGGCGGTCGAGCACGCCCAGCGCCTGCTGCATGTGGACGGCGCCGTCGTATTCGTCTTCGACGCCGTCACCGGCCTTCTGCAGCCGCTGCACGAGACAGCCTCGGCGGTCAGCGAGCCGCCGGTGATCCCGGGCGAGGGCGCGATCGGGCTGGCCTTCCAGAAGGGCGAGCCGGTGACCATCGACGACTATCGAAGCTGGGACCAGGCGATCCCCGAATCGGCGCGCCGGGGGATCGTGAGCGTCCTGGCGGTGCCGCTGGTCGCGGACCACCCGATCGGCGCGGTTGGCGTGTGGACCTACGAGGCCCGCCGCTTCATGGCCGAAGACGCCCAGCTGCTTTCAGTGTTCGCGGGCCAGATCGCCCCGGCCCTGGAGGCGGCTCGCCTGACCAAGGAAGCCGAGCGCCGGGCGGAGATGTTCGAGGCCCTCCACGAGGTGGCGGTCGCGGCAGGCGGCGTGGTCGAGCCGGACGCCCTGGCCGCCCTGGTCGTCGATCGGGCTCGCCGCATGTTGGGCGTGGGCGGCGCCGGCATCTGGTGGTGGACGCAGCCCCAGGCAATCCTGGCCCACGTGGCCAGCGACGACGTTCGCGTGATGCAGCACCCCACCGACTACCGGACCGGAGAGGACGCGGTTGGGCTCGCCTTCGACAAGCGCCGGGTGGTCATCATCGACGACTACCAGGCCTGGCCGGCCGCCTCCCGCGAGCCCCGCAAGCGCGGTGTGCGGTCGAGCGTCGCGGTGCCTCTGATCGCCGGCGACCGGCCGGTCGGCGCCATGTCGATCTGGACCTACGAGCCGCGCCGCTTCAAACCCGAGGACGTCCGCGTCCTGGCCCTCTTCGCGTCCCAGGTGGCGCCCACCATCGACGCCGCCCAGCTCGCGAAGGAGTCGGAGATCAAGGCCGACACCTTCGAGGCGCTGCACGAGCTGGCCGTGGCCGCAGGAGGCGTGCTGGACCCTCGCCGCCTGGCCGCGCTGGCCGTCGACCGCGCCCGCGACCTCTTCGGGGTCGAGAGCGGCGCCCTGGTGTGGTGGGACGCCGACACCGCAGTAATGCGCGTCCTCGCCGACAACGCCCCGCGCGCCAAATCGGGCGGCGAGGTCCCCGTCCACCAGGGCGCGGTGGGCCTGGCCTACATGCGCCGGGAGCCGGTGATCGTCAACGACTACGAGCACTGGGAGCGCGCCCAGCCCGAGGGTATCGACCACGGCGTGAAGAGCATGGCCGCGGTGCCGCTGCTGGTCGGCGACCGGGCGGCGGGCGGGCTGCTCCTGCGCAGCCGGACGATCGACTTCTTCGACTCCGAGCACACCAAGCTGATGTCCCTGCTGGCAGCCCAGGTGGCCCCCGCCCTGGAGAGCGCCCGGTTGGTCGAGGAGCGCGAGGAGCAGGCCCGGTCCTTCCGAATCCTCAACGAGTTCGCCCTCAAGGTGAGCGGCGTTCTGCGTCCGGCCGACCTGGCCCGCCGAGCCGTCCAGCACGCCCGCGAGCTGATGTCCGCCGAGAACGCCGGCCTGGCGTTCTGGACTCCGGCCGAGGCCAAGCTCAGGGTGCTGGCGGATACCGACCTGCGGCAGTCGGCGTCGGCCCCGGCCCCGGCGCCCGGTGAGGGCATCGTCGGCCACTGCTTCGCCACCCGCCAGCCGATTGTCGTCGAGGATTACTCGAAGTGGCCCCAGGCCCACGGCCGGGTCCTCAGCCACGGCGTCGCGAGCGCCGCTGCCGTTCCCCTGCTGGTGGGTGACCGGGCCGTCGGGGTGCTTTCGGTGCGCTGCAACCTGGCGACCCGATTCTCGGCCGGCCAGATGCAGCTGCTGACGCTGCTGGCCGCCCAGCTGGCGCCTGCCCTGGAGGCGGCCCGCCTTCACGCCGACCTGGCCGGTTCCGAGCAGCGCTTCCGCTCTCTCTACCAGACGATCGCATGTGCGGTCCTGGTCCAGGGCCCCACGGGCGAGGTCCTCGACGCCAACCGGGCCGCCGAGGGCATGTTCGGAATGAAGCTGGCCAGGATGCGGGCGCGGCGAACCGATGAGCTCTGGGATGAGAGCGCCGAGGACGGCACCCCGGTCCCCTTCGAGCAGCGACCGGCGATGCGCGCCCTGGCCACGTGCAAGCCGGTGCGCGACTTCTATCTCCGGGTGGCCCGCCGCGACGGCTCGGTGCGCTGGCTGCAGGGCGACTCGATCCCGGTGCTCGACGCGGACGGGCAGCCGGTCAGCGTGGTCACCAGCTGCATCGACATCACCGACCGGCGCAAGGCCGAGGCCGCGCTTCGGGAGAGCGAGGGGCGTTTCCGGGCGGTCTTCGACCGTGCGGCGATCGGCGTGGCCAGGGTCAGCCTGGCGGGCGAGATGATGGAGGCCAACCCGGCCCTCGCCGAGATGCTCGGGTACAAGCAGAAGGACATGGTCGGCATGTCGGTGGCCCGCCTGATGCATTCCGACGACTACGACGAGGAGAGCCTGCGGGCGCTAGCCGAAGGCCAGGGTGCCGAGCTCCAGGTGGAAGCCCGCTGCATCCGCAAGGACCGAGAGCTGATCTGGACCAACGCGATCACCTCGCTGGTCCGCGACGACGACGGCATGCCCAGCTTCGTCATCGTGATGGTGGAGGACATCACCGCCCGCAAGGCCCAGGAGGAGGCGCTCGCCCACCAGGCCTTGCACGACGCGCTGACCGGGTTGCCCAACCGGAGCCTGCTGCAGGACCGGCTCCAGCAGGCGATCCGACTGGCCCAGCGCGGCCAGACCCACATGGCGCTGCTGATGATGGACCTCGATCGCTTCAAGGACGTCAACGACACCTTCGGCCACCACACGGGCGACCTCCTGCTCCGCGAGGTCGCCAACCGGCTGCGCTCCGAGCTGCGCGGCTCCGACACGGTGGCCCGCCTGGGCGGCGACGAGTTCGCGATCGTGCTGGGCGCCGTGGAGGGTGAGCTAGGCGCCACCCTGGCCGCCCGCAAGCTGCTCAAGGCGCTGGAACCGGTGTTCACGATCGAGGGTGAGAAGCTGCACGTCGGGGCCAGCTTGGGGATCGCGCTCTTCCCGGACCACGGCGACGACGGCGACGTCCTGATGCGCCACGCCGACGTCGCCATGTACGTCGCCAAGCGGGCGGCCAGCGGCTACGCGGTCTACGCAGCCGAGGAGGACACGCACAGCCCCGGCCGCCTGGCGCTGATCAGCGACCTCCGCCTGGCCCTGGACGGCGACGAGCTGGAGCTGTACTACCAGCCCAAGGTCGAGCTGGCAACCTGCCAGGTCACCGGGGTGGAGGCGCTCGTCCGCTGGCGGCGGCCGCGCCAGGGCCTGATGCTCCCAGACGATTTCATCCCGCTCGCGGAGCACACGGGCCTGATCCGGAAGCTCGGCCTGTGGGTGCTGGACGCCGCCCTGGCGCAGGCCAGGGCGTGGGCCGACGAGGGGCTCGACCTGCGCATGGCCGTCAACCTGTCGATGCGCAACCTGCACGATCCGGAGCTGCCAGACACGCTCGAGGAGCTGCTCCGCAAGCACCAGGTGGCGGCCCAGGTGCTGCAGGTCGAGATCACTGAGAGCACCCTGATGGCCGACCCCGAGCACGCGATGACCATCCTGACCCGGCTCGACCACATGGGAGTCGGTCTCTCGATCGACGACTTCGGGACGGGATACTCCTCGCTGTCCTATCTGCGCCGGCTGCCGGTGCGGGAGATCAAGATCGACAAGTCTTTCGTGCTCGACATGGAGGAGGAGAACGCGGCTGTCATCGTGCGCTCGACCATCGACCTGGGCCACAACCTCGGGTTGAAGGTGGTCGCCGAGGGAGTGGAGACCGCGCGCGCCCTGCACCTGGTGGCGGAGAGCGGCTGCGATCTCGTCCAGGGCAGGTTGTTCGGCGCCCCGATGCGGCCGGCCAGGCTCGCGAGCAAGCTCCAGAAGTCGCTGAAAGTCACGCTGCCGAGATGACTTAAAGCGGGTTAACGGGGGACGCTTGCCCGCCCGGCTGGGCCGGTCGCCCTGAACCTGATCCTGCTCTGCCAGCTCGTGGGCGCTAGCTTTTAGGGGTGCTATTCGCCTTCGAGCGCCCGCGGGCGCGGGCGGTTGGGGTGGCGACGCTCGCCCTCGGCCTCGAGTTCGCGCGCGTCCTGGGCACCCGGGTCCCCGGCCTCGAGCTGACAGCCCTGCTGGCCGGCGGCCTGGCGCTCTGCCTGCTGGCCGTCGGAATGTCGCCGGCTCAGCTTGGACTCGGAAATGACCGGCTCGGCCTGCGCCTGCTCGGGGGCCTGGCCCTGACCGCCGCGTTGCTCCTGCCGGCCGCGGTGCGCTGGGGCGGCGGGCCCGAGCTGGGCGCCCCGCTCGCGGCGGCGGCCGTCGCCGTCTCGGTCGGCGAGGAGCTGGCCTTTCGGGGCGCCCTGTACGCGGCGCTGGACGAGGTCGGGGGGCCCGGCCTGGCGGTACTCGGAAGCACCGCGCTCTGGACGCTCGCCCACGCCCTGTCCCACCCGATCGCGTTCCTACCGGCGGTCGCTGCCGCCGGCCTGCTGCTGGGGCTCTGGCGCTGGGCCTGTCGCGACCTGGTGGGCCCGATTCTGGCCCACACTCTTGCGGACCTGGCGCTTTGAGGAAGGCCGCCCTCCTCGCCCTGGCCGCGGCTGCCTACGTCCTGGCGGCGTGGGCTGTCACGCCCGGCTTCTTCGACGGTATCGCGCCGCCGGAGCCGTATCGCTGGGTCTCGCCGCCGCCCCAGTTCAAGAACGGCAACCAGCCACCCCTCCCCGGCCACGCCAGCTTCAAGGTGGGCTCCAACGGCGTGCTGGACCCCGGAACGGCGTTCACCGGTGACGGCCAGGCCAGCGTCAGCTTCATTCCGGGCGCCTTCGTGGCGCCGCCCGACCGGTCGCCAGTGACGATGGACATCAAGCCCGTATCGGCGTACCCGGACACTACCGGCGTCCACGTGGCGACCAACGTGTACTGCGTAACGGCCAGCAAGCCCGTGGCTCCCGGTAAGGACGTCCTGGTCACCCTGCGCTTCTCCGACCAGGCGCCGGCCCCCAGCGACGTCTACCTCCTGCCGGATGGCTCCCAGAGCTGGCGCCGGCTGGGGTCGACCGGTGCTTCGGCCCCCTATACGATCTCCACCCGCAGCACCGCGCTGGGCTGCTTCATGGCCGGCTACCCCGCGGACGCCGGCGTCAAGGCCAGCGGACCTCGGGTCGGCGGCGGCCAGCTCGTCCCGATCCTGGTCGCGGTGGCGATCCTGGTGGTGGTCCTGGCCGGCGTCCCGCTGGCGGTCCTCAGGAGGCGCGGGGCCGCAGCGGAGAACGAAGCGGAAGACGAAGAGGTGCCGACCCCGCCCAGTTAGTGGTCCGGTCCCCGAGCGATTCCTCCCCCCGCCTGCGGGGGGAGGGTCCGGCTGCTCTCGCCCAGTTAAGTGAGCGCCAGCGCCTCTTCCAGGATCGCCAATTTCGGTGGCGGGAGCCCCGACCGCAGCTCGCGGAGCGCGCCGATCAGCACTGGGTCGCGGCCGGCTACGATCGCCGTGACCAGGTAGCGGAAGACGTCCACCAGCTTGGTCTCGCGTAGGAACCGGGCCGTCAACTCCACGAACCGATGCCGGTCCGGGCGCGCGAGCAGAAGGTCGAAGAGCCCTACCAGCACGATCTCGTCGGGGCTCTGTGCGTAACGCTCCGCCAGGCCGCCGACCACCGAGGGCGGCGCGTCCACCAGCGACCGCAGCGCCTCGGCCGCAGCCTCGGCTACTCTCGCGCCCGAAGCCTCCAGGTAGCTATACAGCAGGGCGGTCTGGCCGAGGGACGCGAGCACCCTGACCGCGGTCACGGCCGGCTCGCCTGACATCTCCGAGGTATGCGGGTCGCCCAGTAGGCGCGCGGCGGTGAACGCGGCCAGGCGTTCGTCGGCCGCCGCGAGCGCTACCAGTGCGGCACCCCGCAAGCGGCCGGCCACCTCCTTCGGCCCCGGCAGCAGGTACTCGTAGGTGGCGGCCGCCGCTTCCAGCAGCGGAACGTCGCCGGCGCTGACCGCCTCACCGAGGCCGCGCAGAAGGACGGCCCGCGCCGTTGTGCTCGGATCTCGCAGGGTGGGCTTCTCAGCGAAGTGTTCGTACCGCTCGAGGATGGCCGCCCTCACGTCCGGCTGGTGGGGATCCAGCAGCTCCAGCGCGGCCGTGACGGCGTCGGGGGTCCGCGCCCCGGCCAGCATCCGGAGCGCGGCCTCCGCCGGCCGGGCTACGGCTCCGCCTCGTACTTGACCGCCTCGAAGACGTCACCGCAGGCGCGGCACTTGTACTGCAGCGAGATGGCCTGCGCCCCGAAGAGGGAGATGACCTCCGCGTCCCGGGCCCCGCAGTTGGGGCAGCGCGGCGAGGAGCGGGGCTGCGGCCCTGGGTCAGGCACCTGAGGGCATGAACTTGCTCTCCTCCAGGCCGCGCAGCATCTCGAAGGTGCGCTCGTCCAGCGCGCCCGCGGTGGTCCGCCGGCGGCGGGGGTCCCAGTTCGACCAATCGATCGTGAAGCTCGGCGCCGGCATCTCCAATCGCTCTTCGAGGCGCGCCGCCAGCTCGGCCGGGCCCATCGAGAGTGCGCCCTGCCGGCGCAGCTCGGCCAGCTCGCCGTCGGGCGGGCCGAACCACTCGACCGCCTGCCGCCAGGCCTCCTCCAGCGGGCCTCGATCCACGCCCGTCTTCAGCCAGGAGCGACCGTGCAGGTAGTGGTAGCGCTCCTCGGTCAGCATCTTCCGAAGCCGCGCCTGAAGCACCTCGAGGTTGCCCTCCACGCAGGCCTGGATCACGGCCGTGAAGGCGCCATCGAGGACGGCGTTGGCCGCGACGAACTGGGCCCACTCGGTCCACGGCTGGTCCAGGTAGGGGAGCACCAGGTAGCTGGAAGGGTCGCTCTCCCTGTCACTTCCGCGAGGGTCCTCGCCCAGCAGCTCCAGGCAGCCATAGAGGACGCGCGAGTGGCCGAGGTCGTCGAGGCCCATGGCCGCCGCCGCGATGTCCGCCTCAAGCGAGGGCGCGCGGGTCGCCCACTCGGCGTAGCGGAGGCCGAGCAGCTGCTTGTTGTCGGCCAGCGAGAGGATCAGGGTCGCGATGCTCACTACGACGGCTCCTCCACGCCGGGCGCCCAGAGCCGGATCATCGCCTCGTGGGGGCAGATCGCCATCTCGACCCAGCGCTCCTCGTCGTAGGTCGCACGCGCGTAGGCCATCGCCAGGTCGACGTCGGGGGCCACCACACTGCCGACCAGCCGCAGGGGCTCCGCTCGCGTCTTGCGCGCGAAGACCTCGTACTCGCGCACCGCGTCATGCACCCGGTTGAAGGTGTGCGCCATCAGACGGCGAGGCCCCACATCTCGAGGGCGTCGCGGCCCTCCTGGGTTATCCGCGCGGCGGTCCAGGGGGGGTCCCAGACGATGTCGATCTCGACCTGCTCGACCCCGGGTTCGCGGAGGAGCCGCTGACGGATGTCCTCCAGGATGAAGTCGGCGCCCGGGCAGCCCATGGCGGTGAGCGTGAGGGTCACCTTGACTCTTGGGCCCACGCGCTCGACGCCGTAGACCAGGCCCAGGTCCACGATGTTCACCGGCATCTCGGGGTCCTGGACGTCAGCCAGGGCCGCCAGGAGCTCGGCGTTCACGCCTGGGGGTGGGCGGTCCGGAACTTGTGGAACTCCTCCTGGAACATCGCGACCATCTCGCTGTTCCGGGGCCCGCGGCCGCGCCAGCGGACCAGCACGTCGTCCCAGGTGCAGGGATCATTGAAGTCCCAGCGCTTGTTCTCGGCGTCGAACGTGGATGGGAAGGGATAGTCGAGGACGAAGACGTCCTCGCCGTCCTTCGTCTCCTTATGTGCGGGCACTTTGATGCCGATCTCTTCCATGAAGGGCACGACCAAGGACATCCACCACTGCCGGAGCTGGTCGTTGGTCTTGCCCTTGAGGTGGTAGTCGAGCTGGGTCGAGTGCTGCTTCAGCTCATCGGGCAGGCCGAACCACTCCACGGTGAGGGGGAACATCCAGTCCACGGCGGCCTGCAGTTCGTCCTTGGCAGCGCCGCCGGCCTTGCTGATGCGCTTGCACCAGGTCTGGCCGTTGCGCAGGTGGAAGTTCTCTTCGAGCATCACCTTGTTCAGGCCCCGCTTCCAGGGGCCGTAGGAGCAGTGCTCGTGGATGTCGCCCAGGAGGCAGAAGCCGGCCTGGTCGTACATGGCGTTGGCGACGACCAGCTCGGTCCAGGTGTCCAGAGGCACGTCGAAGGCGTAGGGATAGCGAAAGGCCTTGGGGTCGCGGGTGAAGATCAGCTTCTCCTGGTCCTCGCCCAGCTCCTCGAGGATGTGGTAGGCGATGTGGGCGTGGGCCAGCTCATCCTGGATGATCGAGATGCCTGTCATGAAGGCGTTGATGCTGGGCGCGCGCTTCGCGGCCAGGTAGTAGGCGGGGGCCGAGATGAGCTCGGTGTCGCCTGAGACGACCAGCGTGTGCTTGAGCTCGCGTAGGTACTCAGGCGTCATCTCGGAGACGGACTCGATCAGGTCGCCCTTTTTCAGCAGCAGGTCGAAGGCGGCGTTGGCGGTGGCCATGCTCAGGGCTCATTTTCCGCCATCTCGCCTGCAATCGGCTCAGCACCTCTGGATTGGTACGATCTGTGTCCGCGACGGTGGCTATAGCTCAGCACGGTTAGAGCACCAGATTGTGGATCTGGGTGTCGTGGGTTCAAATCCCACTAGCCACCCCATCTCGTTATTCTTGAACTCGGACGGCCACGTGCCTTGAGGCTCGTCGGCGGTGGTTGCTTTTCGGCCGCCATTTTGGCGACGGTGTCCCAAAGAGGCCGGTAGGTCGGGATCAGGACCCCATCCTTGATGGTGCAGCTCTCCAAGATGGTGGCGAGAAGCCGCTGTCGCTCCTTAGGATCCTCCCGACTCGCGTACATGTCCTCGACGCGCTCGGCCAAGCTCAAGAGGGTGACGCCCTGCTCGATGTAACCAGTGTCCGCCTTGCGGTGCCGATTGAGCCGACCTTTGAGGCGGGACTGTACGGATAGCCACTCTGATGAGCACTCCGCCCAGAAGTCGTCGGTGATCTTCCCGTCCACCTTGTCGAGATAGGCGCTCTTCATGCGTCGCCTCACCGTCTCGAGCTCCATGGTCAGGGCGCGGACGGACTCCTCGTAAAAGGCGGTCTCGTCGGCGAGGGATGACCGGAGGGCGCTCTTGACCCACTCGACCACCGCCGGCGCGAGGGCCACACCGTGGACGATCTCCCGGAACATCGGCTCCAGGTCCTGCTCCCGGTGGTAACCCGCTGGGCACGACTTGAGGTTGGTGCACTTGTAATAGACGTACCGCTTCTTGACGCGAGAGGCGCTCAGCGCGTAACCACATTCGCCGCATGTCAGCAGCGTGCCGAAGGCGAAGTCGTGGACTCGGTACTTGCCCCGCTGCCGGCCGAACGATGTGAAGCGTTCTTGGACCCGGTCGAACAGTTCTTGGCTCACGATCGGCTCGTGGGCGCCGGGGTAGAGCTTGCCCGCCCACCGGATCCGACCGATGTAGAAGGGATTCTTGAGGAGGTACTCGACCTTGCTCTTGGCGATCGCCCTCGTCCGGCCCTGGGCTATGAGCCCGTCCTCGACGCAGCGGCCATGGAGGTCTTCGATGCTGAACTCGCCGGTGGCGTACCACTGGAAGATCCGCTGGACGTAGGGTGCCCGTTCGGGGTCGACAACGATGGTTCGCGTCGCCTTGTCGTTCTTGTAGCCGACGGGTGCAAAGTGGGGGAACCCACCTTTCGCCACCTTCTCGGCCATCCCCTTCCTTGTTTCCTCCGAAAGGTTGTCAATGTAGTTCTTGGCCATTAGCACCTTGATGCCGTGGATGAACTTCTGATGGGACCGGCTGCCCCGGCTGACGATCTCGCTCTCCTTGACCAGATGGATTTCGAGGTCGAGGTCGTCGATCGTCACGTAGTCCCGGAAGTTGCGATAGAGCCGGTCCGTTTTCTCGACGAGGATGGTCCGGAGCCCTGGCGTCTCGGCCAGGTGGTCGAGCATGTTGCCGAATTGGGTGCGCCCAGCCTGTTTGGCCGTCTCGACGTCCACGAACTCCCGATCCACCACCAGCTCGTGCTTGGCCGCGTACTCCCTGAGCAGCCGGAGCTGGGCGGGGATTGAGAACCCCTCCCGCTCCTGCTCGGTACTCGAGACCCTGGCGTAGATGACGGCCTGGGTCGCGGCGGCCGGGCTGGGATCGGGCGACGGCTGACCCGCAAGAAGGACCTGTCGCGAAACCGGATGATCGAGGGCATCCACGGCCCGAAACGGGCGCTTGCCACGCTGGCCCGGTTCGACGGCGCCTACCTTCGCTTCACCGGTCAGGTTCGCGTTGAGAGGTTCCGACATGGCGACCGTGTCGCAGAGTTCAGCGACGACGCGATCTGGGAGCTGATGTACTTTGGCCACGCTCGATGAGCGACAGCATGTGAGCAGCGAGCGAGCGGGGCGCGCGCTGCCGTGGCGACCGTCACTGCGGCTGTGGCATTCGCCCGATCCCGGCCTGGTCGCCCTCCGCAGGGGCGCCCGGGCGGCTCTCGTCATCCCCCTTGCCATCCTCTTGGGAGGGTTTGTCGTCGGAGACCCGCAGAACCTGATCTTCGTCGTCTTCGGCTGCTTCGCGCTGCTGGTCATGGCGGACTTCAGCGGCCCCATCTCTACGCGGTCGCTCGCCTACCTCGGAACAACCTTCGTCGGCGCAGTCCTGGTGGCGCTCGGGACGCTGGCCTCCCCGATCGCCGTCGGCGCCGCGCTGGTGATGCTGGTGGTCGGCTTCGCGCTCGCTTTCACGAGCATCTTCGGCGGCTACGTCGCGACTGCCCGGACGGGC
>DHIW01000012.1:0-13035 GCA_002404015.1 Chloroflexi bacterium UBA4736 | reverse complement strand
TGGATGCTGGCCGGCCTGCTTTCGACCCTCGCGGCGGCGCTTCTCTGGCCGCGAACAGAGCACGCCGGCCTGCCGAAGCGGGCGGCGGAGGCGGTCGTCGCGGTCGCCGAGGTGGTCCGCGTACTGCACCGCGGTCCTGCACTCGCAACCGCGCTCGACGAGGCGCGCCGGGCGGTGGAGGCCGCCCGGCAGAAATACGCCGCGCTGGCCAGGCGACCCGCCGGGCTCACCCGGAGAGATCGTGCCTACTTCGAGCTCTTCTCCGAGCTGGACCAGATCGCCGACCTTGCCGAGAGGCCTTTCCCGGAAGCCCGGGGTAAGGCTCGGCCCCGGATCGAGGAGGGCGATCGCCTGGCTGCGGCGGTGCTCGACGCGCTGCGGGCGAGCGCCGCGGTCCTGACCGGCGGGGGGCCGCCCGACCTGGGCGCCCTGGACAGGGCGAGGAAGGTCCACCGCGACGCGCTCGATCGTTGGGCGGCCGGGCAGCTGCGGGAGGGCCGGCCGGCTGAGAAGATCCTCGACGGCATCGACGACGACCACACGCTCCGCGTCATCTCCTACCTGGCGATCGGGCTGGGTGGCAACGCCGTGATCGCCGCCGGGAGAGGGCTCGGCACGGAGATCGCCCTGCCTGCGGCCATCCCCCGACGCCCCGGAGCCGGCGGGGTCGTGCTGCGCCTCGTGCGCACGCTGCGCACCCACCTCGAGCCGCAATCGCCGGTCCTCCACAACAGCCTCCGCCTGGCGGTCGGCCTGGCGCTGTCGGTGCTGCTGGCGCGGACGCTGGGCCTGAGCCACGCCTTTTGGGTCGTGCTGGGGACGCTCCAGGTTCTGCGGACCAGCGCGCTGGGCACCGGCCGTACCACCGTCCAGGCCCTCGCCGGCGGCGTGCTCGGCTTCGCCGTGGGCGGGCTCTTTGTCGTGCTGGCGGGCAACCACCCGGCGCTGATGTGGGCCGCGCTGCCGTCACCATCTTCCTAGCGGCCTACGCGGCGACGACGGTGGGGTTTCTGGTCAGCCAGGCCGCATTCAATGTGAACCTGATCGTCGTCTTCAACCTGATCTCACCGGCCGGCTGGCAGGTCGGGCTGGTGCGGATCGAGGACGTCGCGGTCGGCGCCGCCGTCAGCGTCGTGGCCGGGGTACTGCTCTGGCCGCGCGGCGCCCGCCGGGAGCTGTCCCGGTCGGTGGCGAGCTTTTACCGCGCCGCCGCGGCCTACCTCGAAGGGGGGTTCGACACCCTGCTCGGTTTCGCCGCGAGCACTGACGTCAACCCGCTCCGGCGCCAGGCGGTTCGCGAGCGCGACCGCGCCGGCGAGGCGCTCTACCTGCTGCTCTCCGAGCAGACGGCGAGACACCTCGACGCGGAGACGGCGGTCGCCATCGTGGCGGCGGGCAGCCAAGCGATGCTGGCCGGCGACGCCATGACGCGCGTGGCGAACGAATTCGGGCCCCGCGCCGGCGGCTGCGCGGAGGGTGCCGCGGCGCTCCGGCTCGAGGTGAAGGCGCTGCTGGCGGGGCTCAAAGGCCTGGGCGATCGGCTCGATCCCGACGGCCGGGCGTCGGGAAGCGCTGAGCCGGTCTCGGCTGCCGCCCTCCGAGCCGCCGCCCTCGGCTGCCTGCACCGCTGGGCGAAGGACGTGGCCGCCGGCCGCGACGCCCTGGCCGTGGTGATCGCCCGGGAATGGACGCTGAACCTGGCCCGCCTGGAAGCCGATCTCGAGCAGCCGGTGAGCAGGGCCGTCGCGGCTTCACGAATCACGTGGTGGCGGTGAATCGAGGCCTGTCAGGACTCCAGACAAGCGGTCTCGGCATGAAGGTAGGTCTCGTGGTGCGAGTGCCATTCACGGTCGGCCGTGGTCGGTCAGGCCATTTCCCGGCTGCTCACCTCACCGCATCCGCCACCTCTCGACATCGATGGTGATGAAGTCAGGAGAAGGCAGAACCCACCCGTACTGCTCGGGCGACATCTTCACACGGCGTTTGGACGTGTACGGGATGCCGTTGAACACCCCATGCTCAAAGACGACGTTGGCTACTCTGGCAGTGGGCGTGGCTGCCACAGGTGTGTAGTCATTGCGCCTGAGGAGCCCGGTCCTGGTGTCGAACGAAAACCGCTGGATGCGACTGTGCACGGGAAGGTTGGTTCCATAGTCGGCTTGCAGCACGCCGTCCCGGAGCTCCGTCCATTCGATGTCAGTTCGCATCAACTGGTAGGGGAGGGTGTAGTAGCCCCAGAAGGCGTAGCCCAAGAAGTACATCAGATTCAACCGATCCCATTTCGTGCTGAGGCTGGCATTCTGGAGATGCTCCCGGGCGTCGCCGCGCTGTTCGAGGATCCTGCCGCCCGGTGCCACGATCATCACACTGAAGCCGTCGAGAACGCCGATGTCACCGGATTCGTCGACGGGTTCGATGACGGTATGGGGATGTTGAACATCAACGGTGATCTTTGCGTGAGGCGGGATGTTGATGCCCTTCAGTTGAAACAGGAGACCGCCCACGGTCACTGTGCTCTCCGCCGCGGTCGCATCTTTCCAGACAGCCTCACCGCCGTAGGCCTTCAGCGCCCGAGCTGCGGTTGGGGAGAGCTCACCGCGCAGTGACGGATTCGTGTTCATCGCTGACCCCTGATCCAGGGCAGCGGGCGTCAACGTGTTCTCATACACCGTCCACAGGCCATAGCTCGCGATCAAGGCGAGCAGGAGCACAAGGATTGCCGCGACAACTTTGACCAGCCTGGACCTCCGTCTGCGCCGGGGAGCCGTTGCGTCTGTGCCAGTCATAATGCGTTCGCATCCTGGCACAGGAGTCGCACGGTTCTGAAGTCGTCCCACCGACGACCGCACCTCCGAACCCAGCCTGTACACCTCAGAATAATTTGAGTTCGGGCTAGATCTGATCTTCGACGGCCTCAAGAGGCTCCGAGACCCGACCTCGTGGGGTCCATACGTCCTCTTCCTCAAGGACCTCATCGAGGCCGGGAAATACCGAGCGGTCATCGACCGGCGCTACCCGTTGGAGGACGTGGTCGAGGCGACGAGGTACGTGGAAACGGAGCAGAAGACCGGGAACGTCGTCCTGACCGTCAGCGGCGGCCGACCAGGTAACCCCAATTGAGGTCCGCTCGGACGCCGGCCCCGGGCACGATCAGCTGCTCGGAGGCCCAGGCCGGTGCCCGCCGGCCCCAGCCTGCGTCGACGGCCTCCCACGACATAGCCGGAATCTAGCGCCCGGGGGCCCGAGACGGGGGCGTCCGGATCCGGTTCAGCTGCCGTCGAACTGCCGCAGGCTGCCGAGTCCGGCCACCCCCTCACTTTCTTGACGGGTGCGCTCCAAGCAATGGAGGCATACGCCATGGACGTGTCCCAAGGGGTCGATCATCCATCCATCGCTGGCCGTGCCGGGGCAGAAGAGACAGCGCGGCGGCCCCGGCCGCAAACTGGCGGCCAACCGCCCGACCAGCATGCGAAGTCCCTGGGCGCGAGCGCCCCGGTCCGCAACGCGCATTGCACGGCGAGTATGCGCGTCCGCGAAACGGTTGTCACAGCAAGCGAGGCGGGGCCCCGCCACCAGCGGCGAGAGCCCCGCCGAGCCCGATTGGAGTCCCGACGCGTCGGCGCTTTGTCTGGGCACGGAATCTACCGGGCAGGCTGGTAGGTGAGGAGCAAGACGCCGTCCGGGCCGAGTGGCTTGGAGTCGACCAGCCGCAGCACGGTGCGAGGCATCCCATCGCCGAACAGGCGCTTACCGGTGCCGAGCACGATCGGATAGACCATGAGTCGGTACTCGTCGACGAGGTCGTGCTCAGCCAGGGTTCGCACGAGCTGAGCGCTGCCGGCGACGAGGATGTCGCCCGCCACCTGCTCCTTGAGCCGCGACACCTGGCCGGCGACGTCGTCGCGGATCACCGTCGAGTTGTTCCAGTCCGCGTCCGCGTCCGTGAGCGTGGTCGAGACGACGTACTTCGGCATGCCGTTCATCTTCTCGCCGAACCCGCCGGCCTCGGTCATCGACGGCCACGCCTTAGCGAAGCCCTGGTACGTGACCCTTCCGAGCAGCTGCGCGTCAGCCGTCTTGAGCTCGTCGCCCTTGAACTTCTCGCCCTCGTCGCCGCGGTTGAACTCAAACGACCAACCTGGCTCCTCGATGACGCCGTCCAGCGTGATGAACTCGGTTACGACTAGCTTTCCCATCGTTCGGTCTCCTTGTTTTGGGGTTTCGGGTGAACCCTGGCCTACAAACCCATCGAACAAGCCGCGCCGAAATCGACAGGGTGATGACTACGTTGCGAAAATCCCGTTCATGACCCGACCCTCGATGTTCGAGTTCGCCGGCGGCGAGCCCGCCTTCCTCGCGCTGGCCGCCGCGCATCACGAGCGCTGCTTTCAGGACCCCGAGTTGAACCACCCCTTCTCTCATGGCATGAATCCCCAACACATCGAAAACCTGGCTGCCTACTGGGCCGAGGTGTTCGGAGGTCCGGCCCGCTACTCGGAATCGCACGGTGGTCATTCGGCGATGCTCGCGATTCACGCCGGTAAGGGGGCCGGAGATGACTTCGGTCCTCGGTTCGTCGCCTGCTTCATGCAGGCGGCTGACGACGCGCGCCTTCCCGACGACCCCGATTTCCGGGCCGGCCTCCGCTCGTACATGGAGTGGGCTACGCGAGAGGTGGTCTCTTACGCGCCCCATGGGGCCGAGGTGCCGGCCGGCCTGCCGGTACCCCGTTGGTCCTGGAACGGTCCCGAGTAGCTCCCCACGTTCGCGCTGCCCAGCGCGGACCGACGCGGCCGGCGGGATCGCTAGGATCGGAGCATGGAAGACGAGATCGGTCCGGATGCCGGAGCGCTTTTCTGGGATCTCGTCGAGGGCCGAGCGCGGCTGGCCGCCCTCGAGGAGATCGAGGCCGCCTTCGGCACCGCCGGCCACGACGATGAAGTCATGCAGCGGGTGAAGCGGCGCAAGCAGCAGGTCGCGAAGACTAATCGAGCAATTGGTCGCAGAGACCGAAAAGCACACCAAGGCGCTCTAGACGCTCGGCCGGACTTCCAGGTGGGCTTAGCCGTCGCCGCCGCCGCCCCCGTCACCACCGCCGAAGTCTCCGTCGCCGCCGCCGCCCCAGCCGTCGTAGTCACCACCCCAGCCGCCGAACATGCCGCGGCCGCCGCCGCCCAGGATGGAGCCCAGCGCGAGGCCGCCCAGGCCGCCCATGATCACCTGGCCCCAGCCGCCCCGGTTCATGCCGCCGAACGGCCCCGGCGCCGGCGTGCCGGCTGGAGGCGGTGGTGGCTGAGAGGCGGGAGCCGTTGCGTCCGGCACAAGCGGGCTGCCGCAGTTGGCGCAGAAGCGCGAGGTGCTCGGGTTGGAGGTCCCGCAGGAAGCGCACCGGCGCACGGTCTGAGCATTGACCGGGCCGCCACAGTTCTGGCAGAAGCGCCCGTCCGGGGGGATCGGGTGCCCGCAGTGCTGGCAGGTCAGGTCATATCTCTGGCTCACGACACACTCATGCTGCCCGGCCGGGCGAGCCGACAAACGGCAATCTGGCCGCTCACTTCCTCGCCTTTGCGCCACTCCAGTGCGACCCAGCCTGTCCTCCAGCATCCGAGCCAATCCCACGCGGCCTTGCTGACGGCCAGCGTAGGGAGATCCAGAATTCGGGAGGTGGGCGCCCGGATCGCGGTTGCGAACGCGCCGGTCAGCTATGGGGCCTTCGAGCTCACCGTCGGCATACTCCCCAATGTCCCGGCCGCGGACACGGTTCTCGACGAGGTGGCCGCGGCCGGCTACGCCGGGATCGACCTCGGCCCGCTGGGATATCTCGGACACCGAGACGACCTGCACGCCGGACTTGCCAGGCGCGGGCTCAGCCTTTCCGGCGGGTTCGTGCAGCTGCCCTTCAGCGACCCGGTTGGGATGGCGTACGCCATGCGCGACGTCGACGCCGTGCTGGATGTGTTCGATTCAGCGAAGCCGCAGACCGGGGGCCTCGCAGCCAGGCCGACCATCGCCGACGCCGGCACCGATCTCCGCCGCGCCCGACCGTGCCAGGCGGCACGCGATCACAGCCTGGGTCTCGACGCGGAAGGCTGGAAGCGCTTTGCAGCCGGTGTCGAGATGACAGTCGCCCGCTGTCGCGAGCGGGGCTACGAGCCGGCCTTCCACCACGAGACCGGCACCTACATCGAGGCGGTCTGGGAGATCGAGAAGCTCCTGGAGCTGACCTCGACCAACCTCTGCCTGGATACCGGCCACCTGCTGCTGGGCGGTGGTGACCCGGTGCGCGCCCTGGGCGAATGGGCGGGTCGCATCAACCACATGCACCTGAAGGATGCGCGCCGTGCGGTTGTGGACCAGATAGTGCGAGAGGCGACCCCCGTGGCCGGGATCTGGCGCCTGCAGGCATTTTGCCGCCTGGGCGACGGTGACCTCGATGTCGATGGAGTGCTGGACGCGCTGCGACCGGCCTACTCGGGGTGGCTCGTGGTGGAGCAGGACATCCTGCCCGACCCCGCCACCCCGCCTGGCAAGCCGGTGGCGGACCAGCGGGCGAACCGCGAGTACCTCCGCCGTCGAGGTTTCTGAGGGTGGCGGCGTTCAGGCTCCGACTAAAAAACGAGAGGGCGGCTACTTTCGCAGCCGCCCTCGGCGTATCAACCGGATTCCTCCCAGCTTTGTCCCTCGCCGCCTTCTCCGTCAGTGCGTCCCAGATGAATTCTGTCGTCTTGAGGGCACTGGTCATCTCCGGACGACTCACCCTTGGAGTCGCAGCCCGATGTGACGGGGGGGATCAGGGTGACCTGCGCCAGAGATGAGGTGAGCGACTCGTCGAACGAGGTCGTTGAAGCCCCGACTCCGGTCAGGTCGTTGATGGAGACCGCCGAGCTGCCGGCGTCGCTGTACTGGCTGCCGGCGCTGGTGATGGTCGCGGTGTAGTTCGCCGTGAATCGACCGGTGTTCACGTCACGGACGATCGTCAGGCAGCTGCTGGTGGTTCCGACGGCAGCGCCCAGGGTCTTCGAACCTGTCACGTTTCCGGTGGCGGAAGTAATGGTGAATGATTCCTGGAAGTCCAGCACCGGCTGGTAAGAGGTCCCCGAGGCCAGCGTGATCGCTGGGCCGAGGGTCACCGTGCCATGAGCGGTGAACGTTCCCGGATACGGTCCTGTCGCCACTCCATTCGCAACGTCGATGGTGATGGTCGAGGTGCCCGCGGGATTGCACGATGCAGTCACCGTCGGGGTGTCGCCAAGGCCCTCTCCGGTCAGGGTCGGCGGGAGTGTCGCGGCGGCCGCGTCGACGGTCGCCCCTAAACCGGCGGTGAGCGCGCTGCTCGCGAGCGTCAACACGAGGATCAGCCTGCGTCCCCGCGCGGGAACGGTCGCCAAACCCGGTAGACGTAACATCTCATCCTCCTTCCGATGCCATGCGGGTCGGAGCTGCCATCCGACCTGGGTTCAACGGCAGCACTGCGTAAGTGATCTGATTGAGGCAGCGCGCGATTGGAACTTGCTGAACTGGAGCACGCAGCCGTAACCGATCGCCAAGTGGCTTGCCGCCCATAATCGGGCCATGAGGCGCGGGGCGAGGACCAACCTGGCCCTGCTCGGTCTGCTCGGGGCCGCGTTTCTGACCGGCTGGCTGGCCTTCGCGTTCGCGACCGCCCCTGCCCGCTGGTCCCTGTTGGCGCACGCCGTCAGCGGCTTCGCCATCCTGCTCCTCCTGCCCTGGAAATCACTGATAGCCAGGCGCGGCGTGGCCCGCCCCCGTCGTGGGCGTTGGGCCTCGGTCGTCTTCTCCATCCTCGTCCTGGCCTCGCTGCTGGCCGGCCTTCTGCACTCCACCGGCCTGCTTCGCTGGTGGGGCGACCTCACCGCTATGGACATCCACGTGGGCGCCGCGATCGCCGCGGTCCCCTTCGCCGCCTGGCACGTGGCCAGGCGGCGGGTCCGGCTGCGTCCAGCCGACCTCTCGCGGCGGTCGCTGCTGAGAGGCGGCGCCGTCATCGCCGGCGCCACCCTGGCGTATGGGGCGAGCGAGGCCGGCGTCCGGGTGCTCGGGCTGGCCGGCGCCCGGCGCCGCTACACCGGCTCCTACGACGCCGGCTCCTTCAGACCCGACCAGATGCCCGTCAGCTCCTGGATCCTGGACCCCATCCCGGACATCGACCCGACCGCCTGGCGGTTGGAGGCGGGGGCCCGGACCTGGACCTACCAGGAGCTGCTCCGGTTCGACGATCAGATCACAGCCACCCTCGACTGCACGGGTGGCTTCTGCTCCACGCAGGAGTGGTCGGGAGCCTGGCTCAGCCGGCTGCTCGAGCCGGGTGACGCGCTCAGCGTCCGGGTGGTCTCGGCAACCGGCTACGATCGCCGCTTTCCCGTCGAGGAGCTCGGACGGCTTCTGCTGGCGACCCGGTTCGGCGGCGTGCCGCTGGATCCCGGTCACGGCTTCCCGGTCCGGCTGGTCGCCCCAGAACGACGTGGCTTCTGGTGGGTGAAGTGGGTCCGCTCCCTGCAGCTGGAGGGCCTTCCTCACTGGTGGCAGTCGCCATTCCCGCTGCAGTGAGCGGCCCGCTCGAGGGCGTCCGGGTCCTGGAGCTGGGAGTCCTGATCGCGGGCCCGTTCACAGGCCGGATGCTGGCCGACTTCGGGGCGGAGGTGATCAAGGTCGAGCCCCCCGGGAGCGGCGACCCGATGCGGGAGTGGGGCCTCAACCGCTACCTCGACCATGGGCTCTGGTGGCCGCTGCAGAGCCGGAACAAGAAGCTGATCACGCTGGACCTGCGGCAGGCTGAAGGCAGGCGCCTGTGCCTCGAGCTGGCGGCCAGGTGCGACGTGCTCGTGGAGAACTTCCGGCCCGGCACCCTGGAGCGTTGGGGCCTGGGCCCCGACGTCCTCCTGGAGGCGAACCCCGGTCTGATCGTGGCGCGCGTCTCCGGCTACGGGCAGACCGGACCTTACGCGGAGAGGGCCGGCTTCGCCTCGGTCGGCGAAGCCATGGGCGGCCTGCGCTACATCAATGGCTACCCGGGCCAGGTCCCGCCGCGCGCCGGCGTCTCGCTAGGCGACTCGCTGGCTGCGATGTTCGCCCTCCAGGGCGTGCTGATGGCCCTCTACCACCGCGACGTCCACGGCGCCGGCGGCCAGGTGGTGGACGCCTCCATCCTCGAGAGCTGCTTCGCGATGCTGGACTCCACGGTCCCCGAGTACGGCAAGCTGGGCGTCATCCGCGAGCCGGGCGGGAGCCGGATCGGCAGCGCCACCCCGTCCAACGTCTATACGACGCGCGACGGCAAGTTCATGGTTGTCGCCGCCAACGCCGACAGCATTTTCGGCCGGCTCTGCCAGGCCATGGGACGGCCGGAGCTGGCGCAGGACGAGCGTTTCGCGACCCACTGGGCCCGCTATGAGAACGTGGACGAGCTCGACGGGATCGTCCAGGGCTGGGTCGCCCTTCACGACGCCACCGAGGTGGACCGCTTGCTGAATGCGGCCGGCGTCGTCTGCGGTCCCGTCTACACGATCGCCGACATCTTCCAGGACCCCCAGTACAGGGCGCGTGACATGCTGGTCTCGATGCAGGATCCCGAGCTCGGCGAGCTGGTGATGCCCGGCCTCATCCCGAAGCTTTCGGAGACGCCGGGCGACCTGCGCTGGACCGGCTCCTGGGAGCTCGGCGCGCACAACGGCGAGGTGTACGGCGGCCTATTGGGACTGGACACGGCCGAGCTAGCCCGCCTCGCCGAGGGGAAGGTGATCTGAGCGTCAGAATCTGCGAGGTCGGTCCCCGGGACGGCCTCCAGAACGAGGCCACGATCCTGGAGCCGACGGTCCGGGCCGAGCTCTGCGACCGTCTGGTGGCGGCCGGGCTGGGCAACGTGGAGGCAGCCAGCTTCGTGAATCCCAAGCTGGTCCCCGCCATGGCCGGTGCCGAGGAGGTGATGGCCGCCATCAAGCGCCGGCCCGGCAGTGTGTACTCCGGGCTGGTCCTCAACGAGCGCGGCTACGACCGGGCCCTGGCGGCCGGCGTGGACGAGATCCACTACGGCTTTCCCTGCACGGACACGTTCGCCCAGCGCAACCAGAACTCGACCACCGAGGCGGGCCTCGAGCTCGCGCATTCGCTGGTCCGGCGGGCCCGGCAGGACGGGGTGCCGGTAACCGTCACGCTCATCGTTGCGTTCGGCTGCCCCTTCGAGGGCCGGGTGATGGCGGCCAAAGTTCTGGCCCTGGCCGAGCGCGTCCTCGAGGAACCGCCCGACCTGCTCACGGTCGCCGATACGATCGGAGTGGGGGTACCCAGCCAGGCCACGGAGCTGGTCTCCGGCCTCGTGCGCCTGGGCGCGCGGGCGGGCGCTCATTTTCACAACACTCGCAACACGGGCTACGCGAATGCGGTGGCGGCGGTCGAGGCGGGAGCCGAGGTGCTCGATGCCTCGGTCGGGGGCGCCGGCGGCTGCCCGTTCGCGCCCCGGGCCACCGGCAACATCGCCACCGAGGACCTGGTCTACCTGCTCGAGGGCCTGGGGCTGACGACCGGGATCGAGCTGGACCGGCTGATCGACACCTCGCGCTGGCTGGGCGAATTGCTCGGCAAGGAGCTGCCGGGCATGGTGGCCAGGGCCGGCGGCTTCGTTCCCATCGCTGGATGACCCCGGATTGACCGCAGGATCACCTTGCTGACATCGGCCGCGGCGGAACATGCTTCACGGCAGATGCCAACCAGTGTCTTGGTCGCCGAGGACAACCCGCTCAACTTCGAGCTCGTGAGAGACCTGCTGGACGCTCGCGGCCACTCAGTCGAGTGGGCCAGGGACGGTGAGGAGGCTCTGGCCCTGGCCAGGACCGGCCGCTTCGAGCTGCTCCTGCTCGACCTTCACATGCCGCGCCTCGACGGCCTCGAGGTCATCCGCGCCATCCGCGCCAATCCGCCGCCCAAGCAGCTGAAGGTGATCGCCCTCACGGCGGACGCCATGCTGGGCGTGCGCGAGGAGCTCTTCGCGGCCGGGGTGGACGGCTACCTCTCCAAGCCGCTCGACCTGACGGCACTCGTCTCCGAGATGGAGGCGGTGGGTGCCGAATAGGCCGACCGTCCTGGTCGTGGACGACCGACCTCAGAACCAGGAGCTGATCGCCAACTACCTGGAACTGCTCGAGATCGACGTCGTAACCGCGGTGGACGGTGATGAGGCGCTTCGCGCGGTCAACACCCGCGACCTGGACCTGGTGCTCCTGGACGTCATGATGCCGGGCCTGGATGGATTCGAGGTTTGCCGGCGCATCAAGTCGGATCCCGCCAAGCAGCTCCTGCCGGTGGTGATGCTCACCTCTCTCAACCAGACGGCGGACCGCGTCCATGCGCTGGAGGTGGGGGCGGACGACTTCATCGCCAAGCCGGTGGATCGCTTCGAGCTGGTGGCCCGGGTCCGCTCCCTGATCCGCCTGAAGCAGCTTTACGACCGGTTGGACGACACCGAGCGCGTCATCTACGCGCTCGCCCGCGCCGTCGAGGCCAAGGACACCAACACCGAGTCCCATACCGAGCGCGTTGGCCGCGCCGCCCGCCAGCTCGGGAAGGAAGTCGGGCTTTCCGGGTCGGCTCTCGAGGACCTGTACCTGGGCGGCGTGATCCACGACATCGGCAAGATCGGCGTGCCCGACTCGGTGCTTCTCAAGGCCGGTCGGCTGGACCCAGCGGAGATCGTCCAGATGCGCCGCCACGTTGAGATCGGCGCCGAGATCGTGCGGCCGCTGCGCTCGGCGGTGAGCCTGCTGCCGATCGTCCGCCATCACCACGAGCACTTCGACGGCAGCGGCTACCCTGACGGGCTCGTGGGCACCGACATCCCGTTGTCGGCACGGATCGTCTCGGTCTGCGACGCCTATGACGCGATGACGACCGACCGGCCCTATCGCGCCGGGCTGACCAGCGATGTCGCCCTCGACATGATGTATGACGGCGCCGGCCGGCAGTGGGACCACGGGCTGGTGCGCCTCTTCATCGACCGCGTCCTCCCACTCCAGATCGAGCCGCTCAAAGTCGTCGTCTGAGGCGCGGCTGCCGAGCTCGGTCTACCCGCTCAGACTCTCTGTAGAGACCGTCGTCCACGGCTACATCCTCATCGAGACCTTCAACGCAACACCGCCAGCGGGGACCAGGTCATAAAGGTCCCCTACGCCTACACCGTCGGATACGCAATCGGAAGGGGCGTCGCCCAGGGGCGGCGCCCCTTCCTTCTCGCCCGCCACGGAGCTATGCTCGGGTCGACTTCTCGGCGCCGCTGGCCTCCGGGCCGAGTCGGGCGCCGTCAGTCCCGCCCCGCTAGCTCAGGGGATAGAGCAGCTGCCTTCTAAGCAGTTGGTCGGGGGTTCGAATCCTCCGCGGGGCACCAACCTTCAATTCGATCTTATTAGCAGCGGTTTAGTAGGTTGACAGAAGTCCTCAGGTCAGTATCATGAACACGTAGCAAGTCCTGCTGAGCAGGGCCAATCGCATGCGATTCCGCTGGCAAAGGCAGTTGCTCTTGCTGAGCGGGGCCATCTACCGCGATTCCGCTGGAAAAGCAGAAGGGAGCTTGAAATGCCGGAGCTGACCGTCGTCGAGCCCCGAGAGACCACCGCCGTCGACCGCCTGGTCGACGACTACCTCGCCTCCTGCCGGGCCCGCGGCCTATCCCCCAAGACCGTCAAGTTCGTCTACGCCTACGTCCTCAGGAGCGTCTTCCTGCCCTTCTGCCGGCGGGAGGGCGTGAAGCAGCCGGATCAGGTGACGCGAAAGGTGCTGGACCGGTTCTCAACCGAGCTGCTCGATTCCGGTGGTGCCAAGGGTCAGCTCTCCAAGCACTCGGTTCACAGCTACGTCCGCTCGGTCAATTCCTTCCTCGGCTGGGCGTCACGGGAAGGAGAGGTCAGCGCCGACACCAAGGCGCAGCTGCCGAAGCTGGGCCGGCGCCTGCTCGAGGTCCTCTCCCGCGAAGAGATCCAGGCCATGGAGGACGTGGCCAAGACCGAACGCGACAAGCTGATCGTCCGC
>DHIW01000101.1:20903-26024 GCA_002404015.1 Chloroflexi bacterium UBA4736 | reverse complement strand
AACGACGTTCTCGAGTGCGACCTCGCGCCGGGACCGAACGGCGGCAAGAACGCCGCGGATGGACAGGAACAGAAGGTTAAACATCCGTCAGGCTACCCGGCAAGTTAGTCGGCCCTGTATGGCTCTCTCCCGAGTTGGACACCCTTTTGCCGCCCCACAGGTACTTCGACTCGAGCCTCGATCCGGCTCGCCTTCAGGCGAACATCAAGCTCGCCTGCTGGATCACCAGGCGCTGCTCGAGCCTTCCCGACTCCGCCATCCCGTCCGAGCGCGTCCGTCTCGGCAGTCACTCTGATGGCCAGGTCCAGGACTCCGGTGACCGCCTGCTGCGTCGCTTCGCCGACCTCGTGTTCGTCCGGCCGCAGGACAAGTTGAAGCTCTATTGGCTGTTCCAGCGCTCCGCCTGGCAGCCGGCAAGGAGGGCCGCATGACCTCACGCCTTTCTCCCGCGTTCGCCGATGGCTCGGTCACCGTCTACCACGGCGACGTCCGCGAGGTGCTCCGCCTGCTCCCGGCGGCGAGCATCGACTGCTGCGTGACCTCCCCTCCCTACTGGGGTCTTCGCGACTACGGGTTGCCGCCTTCGACCTGGGGAGGCGACTTCGGCTGCCCGCACCGGTGGGGCCGCTGGGCCGAGTCGCACGACCAGCGCGAGGCGTCGGAGCACGGTAAGTCGCGGACCACGAACCGCTTCTACGGAGATCCCTCGCGGCGCTTCAACGGGAACCACCAGCGTCACTCGGCGGGCACCTCATGCGTGCGCTGCGACGCATGGCGCGGGTGTCTGGGACTGGAGCCGACGCCTGAGCTCTACGTCGAGCACCTGGTCGAGGTCTTCCGCGCCGTGCGCCGGGTGCTCAAGCCCTCGGGCAGCCTCTGGCTGAACCTCGGCGACTGCTACGACGCCGGAACCAGCGCCGCGAGGATTGCCAGCCGGACCGCTGAGCACGGCTACTGGAAGAACCCGGCGATCAGCCTCCGGCCGAAGGCGGGGCTCAAACCGAAGGACCTGATGGGTATGCCGTGGCGGGTCGCCTTCGCTCTCCAGGAGGACGGGTGGTGGCTGCGCTCGGACATCATCTGGGCCAAGCCGAACCCGATGCCGGAGTCCGTCCGCGACCGGCCGACCAGGGCGCATGAGTACGTCTTCCTGCTGGCTCCGAGCGCGAGGTACCTCTACGACGACGCGGCCGCTCGTGAGCCGGTCACCGGCAACGCGCACCCGCGCGGTCACGGCGTCAACCCCAAGGCGGCCACCTGGCCGGCCGGCTGGTCAGCCGAGCACGGCGGCCACGGCGGTATCCCGCGGGGGCGATACCGGCCCAAGCAGAACGCCAGCTTCGCAAAGGCGGTCGGGGGCCTCGTCGCCACCCGCAACCGGCGCACGGTGTGGACGATCCCGACCCAGCCGTACCGAGGCTCGCACTTCGCGACCTTCCCAGAGCGCCTGGTCGAGCCCTGCATCCTGGCCGGTTCCAGCGCCGTGGGCTGCTGCCCCGAGTGCGCTGAACCGTTGCGCAGGGTGACGACACGCCGGCGGACCCATGACGGGGAGCCGCGCGACGATCTTGGCGCCTGGCGCAACGCCGATCCCGGCTCGCCGATCGGCGCCCAGGGCGACGGCCACTGGCGCTACGCGACCGAGGTCTCCACGCGAGGCTGGCAGCGCTCCTGCGATCACCAGGGGGCGCCCGTCCCGGCTGTAGTGCTGGACCCCTTCGCCGGCTCGGGGACCACGCTCGCGGTGGCGGCACGGCTCGGCCGCCGGGCGGTGGGCGTGGAGCTCAAGGCCGACTACCTCCCTCTGATCAAACGGCGCTGCGGTCGCGAGACTGCGCGGCGGAAGGCGGCCTGAGATGTATCGCCGGATCACACCCGATGACGAGCGGCAGCTGCCCCTGCGGATGCTGCTCCAGCCCACCGGCGACGGGCTCTTCCTGCGCGCGGCGGAAGCGGACAGCTTTCGCGGTCTGGTCGCGGCGATCCTCGACGACCCCGGCTATGAGGCTGAAGGCCTCGAGCGGAGGCTGATGCATCGCCTTCGCATAGCCGACGACGTCGTGCTGCTGGCGGAGGTTGCCGGCGAGCCGAAGGTGAGCGTCTCCGATCGCGATGGCGAGCGGACCCTCAACGTCTCTTCGGATCAGCGGTTCATCCGCTCGCTGGATCGGCTCGGCTACGTGTCGCTCGACCCAGCTCTCCTTGCCGATCGTGAGGTGAGTGATTGATAAGTTCTGGAACGCATCAACCCTTATCAATTGCTGATCACGGGCTGAGCCCCTACCGGCCGGGGATGGGCCTCGACCCGCCCTACCTGGGCGGCAGGGAGGCGCAGCTCGAGCGATTTCAGGACCTGCTCCGCAATCCTCACGCCGCTCGGAACCTGCTCGTGACCGGGCTGCGTGGCGTCGGGAAGACGGTGCTCCTCAACCGCTACAGCAATGCGGCGGAGGCCGCCGGCTGGCTCGTCGGGGAGCGCGAATTCTCCGAGCCGGACGCGGAGCCCGCCAACTTCGCCCAGACCGTCCTCGCTGATCTGGTGCGACTCACACGCAAGGTGTCCGGCGGCGCTCGCGTTCGCAGCGCCGCTGTGCGCGCCGCGCAGGCGGTTCTCGAACACCTCGGAACCCTGAGCGTCTCGCACAGTGGCATCGAGGTCGGCGTCCGTTTTCAGGGTGCGAGCCACACGCCGCGTCGGTTGGACGACGACCTGCGCGACGCCCTTGAGGAGGTGGCGGGTCTGTGCCGGCATGGCCGGCATCCGGGCATCGTCCTTCGTTACGACGAGTTCCAGGTCGTCCATGAGCGCCGCGGTGCAAGCACGCTCAGCGCTCTGCTCACGGCGGTCGGCGGTGCGCAGCAACGTTCGGTGCCGGTGATCCTGGTTCTCTGCGGACTGCCCAATCTACTCGAGAACGTGGCGAAGGCGAAGAGCTACTCCGAGCGCATGTTCATCGTCGAGCGCCTGGGCAACCTGACCGCGCCCGAGGACAGGCTCGCTCTGACCGAGCCGGCTGAGAAGGCTGCCCGCACGTTCGATGAGGCAGTCGTCGCGGCCGTGCTCAGAGACACCGCGGGCTATCCGTTTTTCATCCAGATGTATGGCGACGCTCTATGGAAGGGCGCTGCTGCCTCGGTCATTGGCGTCGAGGACCTGCGCCGCCTCCGTCCTCGGATCCTCCACGCACTGGACCGCGGCTTCTTCGAAGCTCGCTATGCACGCGGATCGGCCAGGGAACGCGAGCTCCTTCGCCTGATCGCGCGCCACGGGGAGTCGGCCACGCTGCGCCAACTCTCTGCTGACAGCGGCCTGATGAACAACCAACTACAACCGGTGATCAGCAACATGCTCCGCAAGGGCTTGATCTACCGGCCCTCGCGCGCCACTCTCGCCTTCACCGCCCCAATGTTCGGAGCCCACATAAGAAGGCGGGGGAAATGATAAGGGTCGATAAGGCTGAGAACCTATCTGGTCCTGGTCGGCCGGAGACCAACGAAGCCCTCGTAGATCTCACGTTGGAGGTCTGGCAACCTCTGTACCAGCGTCAGCTGTCACGAGAGGACGCCCGCCAGATTGCGGAGAACCTGACCGGCTTCTTCCGGGTCCTCCTTCGCTGGAAGGCGATGAATGCGGCGAGGCGGGCGGAGGAGGACTCTTCTGGTGACCTGGTCGCTGCTTGAACAACCCAGCACCAAAGGGTGCGTGAAGGCGTTTACGCTGGGTCCATGACTGACGTTGAGTTCCTCGAACATGTCTAGGGCGCGGCCGCGCGGCGGCGCCGTGCCAACCGGGGCAGAGGCGATCCGGCCATGCGTTCTCTACGCTCGCGTGTCCTCGCGCGAGCAGGAGCTGGAGGGCTTCTCGGTTCCCGCGCAGTCGAGGCTGCTCCACGGCTACTGCCAGGCGCACCAACTCGACCCCGTTAAGGA
The DNA here is from genome assembly GCA_002404015.1 of Chloroflexi bacterium UBA4736. Lineage (GTDB taxonomy): Bacteria > Chloroflexota > Dormibacteria > Dormibacterales > Dormibacteraceae > UBA4736. The sequence goes on along the minus strand of DHIW01000101.1, from coordinate 22,094 downwards.
GTTCGTCGACGTCGAATCAGCCAAGAACCCGGGTGCTCGCAACGCCTTTGGCGAGATGCTCACCTTCCTCAGGCGGAACAGAACCGTACGTGACGCAGTCTGCGAGAAGACCGATCGCTTCTATCGGAACTTCCGCGACTACGTGAGTGTCGACGAGCTGCAGGTCTCCCTGCACTTTCCCAAGGAGAACGTCGTCCTCTCCCACGACTCAACCTCGCACGAAAAGTTCATGCACGGCATCAAGGTACTGATGGCCAAGAACTACATCGACAACCTCAGCGAAGAAGTCCGAAAGGGGATGCTCGAGAAGTGCGAGCAGGGCGGCTGGCCCGCACAGGCTCCGCTCGGTTACGTGAACATCATCCGCGAGGACAAGAAGCGAGTTGTCGTCGTGGATGCCGAGCGCGCGCCACTCATCCGGAAGCTCTACGAGACTTATGCGCGCGGGGCCCACTCAGTGAAGCAGGTGGCAAAGCTGGCGCGAGGTTGGGGCTTGACCTTCCGCAAGAGCGGTGCACCCGTGAGCACGGCGACGGTCCACAACATCTTGCGAAACCGGTTCTACTGCGGCGACTTCGTCTGGGACGGACGCACGTACCGCGGTGCACACCAGGCACTTCTCACCCGAGACCTCTGGCACCGCGTCCAGGACGTGCTCGACGGGCGCAACGCCATTCACCCAAAGCGGCGAAAGCACCAGTTCCTGTTCGCCGGCCTGATCCGCTGCGGCCATTGCGGATGCGCGATGGTCACCGAGCGCCACAAGGGTCGCTATCACTACCTGCGCTGCACCGGCAACCGCGGCAAATGTCCGACGGGCTACACGAGGCAGGAGGTCATCGAGAGTCGCGTCGCGACATTGCTCGACCGCATGACCTTCCCGGAGCCGGCGCTGAAATACCTGACCACCGCTCTGCGCGAGTGCGATGTCGACGAGAAGAAGTTCCACGATGAAGCCATCGCGCGGATTGAGGCGGAGTACGACGTCATCCAGAAGCGCCTCGACGCCATGTATCTCGACAAGTTGGACGGGCGGATCACCGCCGCCTACTTCGACCGCATGGCGGCGGACTGGCGAGACGAGCAGGACCGTATCGCCGAGGCCATCCATGAGCACCGGCAGGCCAACCGTGGCCAGATCGCCGACGGAGCCCGAATCCTGGAGGTGGCAAGCGAGGCAGGCGCTGTGTT
>DHIW01000101.1:0-20805 GCA_002404015.1 Chloroflexi bacterium UBA4736 | reverse complement strand
GCCAAAATCGAGATTTGGTCGGGGGCCCGGGATTTGAACCCGGGGCCTCTCGGTCCCGAACCGAGCGCGCTGCCGTACTGCGCCAGCCCCCGCCGGCGGTCATTCTACCCGGGTGGGTGTCTCCATCAGAGTGGCGCTCGCCTCGGCCACCCGCACGCCGTCCGCCACCCGGTCGATGAACGCGTTGGCGTAGACCAGGGTGCGCCGGATCCGTTCGACCCGCCCCACGACACGGATCCTCTCCCCCACCCGGAGTGGCTGCCGGTAGCGGACCTCGAGCCGGCCGGTGACGCCCGGGTGGCCGGAGTGCCAGCCCGCCCAACCCACGGCCTCGTCGAGGATCAGGGCGACCACGCCGCCATGTACGACGCCCTGCCAGCTCTGGTAGCGATCGGGCACCTCGTACTCGGCCACGGCCTCGTCGCCGCGGTCCTCGAACACCATCTGGAGGCCGTCCGAGTTGCGCGGCCCGCAGCCGAAGCAGCGTCCGTCGTAGACGACCTCCACGCTGTATAAGGTAGGGGCATGGCCGTTGCGCTCGACTACCTGGTCGTCGAGGACGCCCTGCCCGCGGTTCGCATCACCCTGAACCGCCCGCAGCAGCTGAACGCGCTGTCGACGGGCCTGATGCGCGAGCTGATCGAGGCGCTGGACCGCCAGGGTGCGCGCCCGGAGGTGCTGGCGATAGTGCTGCAGGGGGCCGGACGCGCCTTCTCGGCCGGGCACGATCTGAAGGAGCTGCTCGGCCGCTCGCTGGACGAGGAGCGCGAGGTCTTCCAGACCTGCGAACGGCTGATGGAGAAGGTGCAGGCCATGCCCCAGCCAGTGATCGCCAGGGTCCACGGGATCGCCACCGCGGCCGGCTGTCAGCTGGTGGCCACGTGCGACCTCGCGATCGCGGCCGAAGATGCTCGCTTCGCGACCTCCGGCATCAAGAACGGGATCTTCTGTTACACGCCGATGGTGGCCGTCAGCCGGAACATCGGCCGCAAGCGGGCGCTGGAGATGGTGCTGACCGGCGGCTTCATCGACGCCCGCACGGCCGCCGACTGGGGCCTCGTCAACCGGGTCGTACCCGCCGATCGCCTGGATGCCGCCGTGCAGGAGCTGGTGGACCAGCTGGCGGCGCTGAGCCCTCACGCCCTGCGCAGCGGCAAGCGGGCCTTCTACGAACAGGTGGAGAAGGACCAGGCCGCCGCCTACGAGCTGATGACCGAGGCCATCTCCTGCAACGCGCTCTCCCAGGACGCCCAGGAGGGCATGAGCGCCTTCATCGAGAAGCGCAAGCCGGTCTGGAAGGGCGAGTAGGCAGTCGGGTCCGCCGGGCTCAGGTCCGGCAGCTCCACTTTCCGTTGAGCCTCAGCGTCGGTTTCCCGGTGGTCAGATTGTTCAGGGTCGCGGTAAGCGTGCCGGACTCCTCGCCGGTGTTGACCACGAACTGGACCGGGTCGTCAGCCACGCTCTGCCAGGCGACCGTGTTGTCGCCAAACCTGTGCAGGGTGATGGCAGCCTGAGGCTGCGTGTAGGTGCCCGGGCCCCGGTACTGGGCCACGACCGCCGTGACCCCGTAGACGTCCTTGCCGACCGGCCCGTAGAGGATGGACGACCAGAGGCCCCCGCCCTGGGAGTTCTTGCCGGTGCACTCGGAGCGTGTGATCGCGTCGGGCGCCACCGCCTGGTTCAGCAGGCCCGAGATGTCGCCGGCAAACGTCAGCTCCTCGACCCAGGCGGCAGCGCCCGAGGGGCTCGGCGTGGGCGTCGCCGGCAGTGCCGTGGGCGTCGCCGCCGGAGCGGCGGTGGGCCCGCCACAGGCCGCTGCGACCAGCCCGAAGACGATGCCCAGGAGGCGCATGCGGGAGCGGGGCATGTGCTCGAATGGTACCGCCGTGAACCCTGAGCACACCCCCGAGGCCCTCCGCGACGCGATGCGCTCGATCGAGCGCGCCTTCCTCATCGGGGTCCCGGAAGCGACCGAGGTCTGGCTCGTCCGGCACGGCGACTGCTACGACGACATGGACAAGCTGGACGATCCCCCACTCTCCGCGCTGGGCCGCGAGCAGGCCCGCCGGCTGGGCGCACGGATCCGCCGGCTGCACGTGGACGCCGTCTACTCGAGCCCCCTGCGGCGGGCCCACGAGACCGCCGCCGCGCTCGCCGGCGACGTCCGGCTGGATCCCCGCCTGGTGGAGGTGGCGACCAACCTGGAAGCCGGCCGCGTCGAGGTGAAGGAGCAGCCGGAACAGGTCGTCGAGCGGATGCGCGCCGCCGTCGCGGACGTCGTGGCCGCCCACCCGGGAGGCCGGGTGGTGATGGTCGGCCACGGGGTCGCCATCCTCGGCTATGTCTGCGACGTCCTGCGCCTGGAGTTCGGCAGCCTGCGCCTGCTGCCCTACTACACGAGCGTCAACGTGGTCCGGGTCCTGGGTGAGCGCCGAATGGTGGGCGCGCTGGCCGACGTCGCACACTTGGAGGCCTGAATGGAGGCCATCAGGCAGGACCTGGAGAAGGAGCTCGGCGAATCCGTCCTCGAAGTGCGCGGGATCCCCGAGGGGCACTCCGGTTTCACGTACTGGGTGGAGCTGACAGGCCGTACGGCCGTCATGCGCCTGCCGCCCCCCGGCGCCCGGATCGCGGGGCCGGCCGACATCCCCCGTCAGGGCCGGATCATGGACGCCCTGAGCAAGGCCGGCCTCCCCGTTCCGCCGGTCATCAAGATGTCAGAGCAGCCGGTCGTCGACGGCCGGCCCTACTACCTGGTCGAGGCCGTGGAAGGCGAGCGCATCGAGGTGGCCATGCACCACCACCCGGCTCGCCAGCTCGCGGCCAGCGCAGTGGACGTGCTGCGCCGGATGCAGGCCCTTCCGATCGCGAAGACGGGCATCGGCGAGGAGCCGGGGGCGCCCCTGCAGGCGGAGATCATGCGCTGGGGCTGGCTGATGGAGCGCGCCCCTGAGGAGCTGACGGGCGACGCGCCCCGGCTCGCGACCATGCTCGGCGACCGCATCCCGCCCGAGAAGCCGCCGGTCCTCGTCCACGCCGACTACCACTACGGGAACATGCTCTTCAAGGACGGGGTCGTGGTCGGCCTCCTCGACTGGGAGATCGCCCAGATCGGGCAGCCGCTGCTCGACCTGGCCTGCCTCTCGGTGGTCGCCAGCGCCAGCCGGATGGGCGCCGGCGTTCCCGGCGGCGGCGTCGTGGACGTGCCGGACGCCGACCTGCTCGAGATGTACGGCGGGGACGAGGCCGAGTACCGCTGGTTCCTGGCCCTCACCTACTACAAGTACGCCAGCATCTTCGGCTACAACCTGATGCTCCACAGGCGAGGCAAGCGGCCCGACCCGATCTACGAGGAGCGAACGACTACGATCATGGAGTTCATCGCCGAGGGCATCAGGCTGCTCGGCCAGGAGGGAGCCGCATGAGCTGGGATTTCGAGACCGATCCGGACTTCGAGGAGAAGCTCGCCTGGATGCGCGAGTTCGTCAAGGAGGAGGTCTGGCCGCTCGAGGTCATCGTCGACGAGACCGACCAGCAGACGTTCATGCGCCTGCTCCGCTCCCTCCAGGACGAGGTCAAGAAGCGGAAGCTCTGGGCCACCCACCTGCCTCCCGAGCTGGGCGGGCAGGGCTACGGCCAGGTGAAGCTGGGGCTGATGCACGAGGTCGAGGGCAGCACCATGTGGGCGCCCATAGTCTTCGGCAACCAGGCGCCCGACTCGGGCAACTCCGAAGTGCTGGCCCACTTCGGGACGCCCGAGCAGAAGGAGCGCTGGCTCCACCCGCTGCTCGACGGCAAGCTCCGCTCGGCCTTCTCGATGACCGAGCCGGAGACCGCCGGCTCCGACCCCACGCTGCTCCAGAGCCGGGCCGAGCTGGTCGGCGACCAGTGGGTCATCAACGGGCACAAGTGGTACACGTCGAACGGCATGATCGCGGACTTCCTGATCGCCATGGTGGTCACGGAGCCGGACGCGGACGCCTACCACCGGACCTCGATGATCCTGGTCCCCACCGCCGACACGCCCGGGCTGCGCCGCGTGCGCAACGTGCCCACGATGGGCGGCGACGAGCGCTGGGGCTACGGCCACGCCGAGGTCTACTACGAGGACGTCCGCGTCCCCCAGGAAAACCTGATCGGCAAGCGCGGTCAGGGCTTCGAGATCGCCCAGGTCCGACTCGGTCCGGGCCGCATCCACCACTGCATGCGCTGGCTGGGACAGTCGCAGCGGGCCTTCGACATCCTGTGCGAGCGCGCCCTCCAGCGGGAGGCCTTCGGGGGCCCGCTGGCCGCCAAGCAGACGGTCCAGAACTGGATCGCGGATTCGGCGGCGGAGATGCAGGCGGCCCGGCTGATGACCCTCCACGCGGCCTGGACGATCGACAAGCACGGCGCGACGGCGGCCCGGAAGGAGATCGGGCTGATCAAGTTCTTCGGTGCCAAGGTCCTGCACGACGTGATCGATCGCGCCATCCAGATCAACGGCGCGCTGGGTTACTCGTCTGACCTGCCGCTGGAGTCGATGTACCGCCACGCGCGCGCCGCCCGGCTCTACGACGGCCCTGACGAGGTGCATCGGCAGACGGTCGCCCGCCTGGTCCTGAAGGACTACAAGCGACCCGACGGCATCTACCCCACCGACCACATTCCGACCCGGCGGGAGGCCGCCCAGCGCAAGTTCGCGGACATGCTGGAGCAGGCGACGGCCAACCTCTGAGCCAAATAGACTCATAACGTGGCGGTTTTACAGCGAGGCGCCGGGCCCGACCACTCGGACCCGGCGGCCGTCCGGAACCCCTACAGCACCCGCCCGAGCTGGTTCTACCCGGCCCTTGTGGTCGTGGTCTTCACCGCCTTTGTCGTTTACGCCGGGCTGGTCGTGCTGTTCGAGACGACCGGACGGATCGGACCCTACCTGAGCCCCTTCTTCTCGCCCGAGGTGAACGTCCGCATCGGGCGCTTCCTGATCCCGCCCTCGATCTGGGTGGCCTGGGCCCCGCTCGCGTTCCGGCTCACCTGCTACTACTACCGGAAGGCGTATTTCCGCAGCTACCTCTGGCATCCCCGCTCCTGCGCGGTCGAGGAGCCGAAGCGCGGCCAGTACAAGGGCGAGACCGGCTTCTGGACCTTCAACAACCTGCACCGGCTCGCGCTCTACGCGATCGTGGTGCAGACGCTGTTCCTCTACTACGACGCCATCCTGGCCTTCAGCGACCGGGGCTCCTTCCACTTCGGGCTGGGGACCGCGATCATGCTCGTCAACGTCGTCCTGCTCAGCGGCTACACCTACGGCTGCCACGCCTTCCGCCACCTCGTCGGCGGCGGCATGGACTGCTTCAGCTGCAGCCGCATCCGCTTCCGGCTCTGGAAGGGCGTGACGGTGCTGAACGTCGACCACGAGCTGTGGGCCTGGGCCAGCATGATCAGCGTCTGGGCGACGGACGTGTACATCCGCCTGCTGATCCACGGCGTAATCCCGCACGGATCCTGGGTCTAGCCCCGTTGGCCGATCCCACCTACGAGACCCACGACACGGACGTGCTGGTCATCGGCGCCGGCGGCGCCGGACAGCGGGGTGCGATCGCGGCCGCCGAGGCGGGCTGCCAGGTCACGGTCATCTGCAAGTCGCTGCTCGGCAAGGCCCACACCGTCATGGCCGAGGGCGGCATGGCCGCCGCCCTTGCCAACGTCGCCCACCTTGACTCCTGGGAGGCCCACTTCGCCGACACCATGAAGGGCGGGAAGCTGATCAACAACTGGCGGATGGCGGAGATCCACGCCCGCGAGGCGCCCGAGCGGGTGCTGGAACTGGAGCGCTGGGGCGCGGTGTTCGACCGCACGGACGACGGCCTCATCCACCAGCGGCCCTTCGGCGCCCACACCTATCCCCGGCTCGCCCACATCGGCGACCGAACGGGCCTGGAGCTGATCCGCAGCCTCCAGGACAAGCTGGTCCACACCCCGGGGGTCGAGGTCTTCATGGAGGTGACGGTCTCCCGGCTGCTGACCTCGGCCGGCCGGGTCACGGGGGCCCTCGCCTATCGCCGGGCGGACGGCGGCTTGGTGGTCTTCCGGGCCAAGGCTGTTCTGCTGGCGACCGGCGGCGCCGGCCGGATCTACCGGATCACCTCCAACTCCTGGGAGAGCACCGGCGACGGCACTGCCCTGGCGTACGAGGCCGGCGCCGAGCTGCGCGACTGTGAGATGGTGCAGTTCCACCCGACCGGTATGGTCTGGCCGTCGGGCGTGCGCGGGATCCTGGTGACCGAGGGCGTCCGCGGCGAGGGCGGCCTGCTGCGCAACAAGGAAGGCGAGCGCTTCATGGAGAAGTACGACCCGGAGCGCATGGAGCTGTCATCCCGAGACGTGGTGGCCCGCGCCATCAACTCCGAGGTGAACGCGGGGCGGGGCTCGCCTCACGGGGGCGCGTTCCTGGACATCAGCCACAAGCCGCCCGAGTACATCAAGAAGAAGCTGCCTTCCATGTACGAGCAGTTCCTGAAGCTGGCGAAGGTGGACATCACTAAGGAGCCTATGGAGGTGGCGCCGACGATCCACTACTACATGGGCGGTGTGAACGTCGCCGCGGAGACGGGCGCGACGACGCTCGAGGCCCTCTTCGCCGCGGGCGAGGTCACAGGCGGCCTGCACGGCGCCAACCGGCTGGGCGGCAACTCACTCTCCGACCTGCTGGTGTTCGGCAAGCGGGCGGGCGACGCGGCGGCCCTCCTGGCCCAGAGCAGCAAACGGGCGCCCAAGATCGACCAGGCCCAGGTGGCCGAAGCGATCGACGTCCTGCTGGCGCCGCTCGGCCGGCGGGATGGCGAAAGCCCCTACAAGCTGCAGGGCGAGCTGCAGGACGTCTGCGCCAAGTACGCCCCGATCATCCGCGAGGAGGAGGGGCTGAAGGCGGGCCTGGCGAAGATCCTGGAGCTGAAGGAGCGGGCCCTGGAGTGCGGCTGCGGCGGCCCCACCGGGCGCGCGTTCAACCCCGGCTGGCACACGGCCCAGGACCTTCGCAACATGCTCGCGAACGCCGAGGCCCTCTTCAGGAGCGCGATCGAGCGCAAGGAGAGCCGGGGCGCCCACGCCCGCAGCGACTACGAAAAGCTCGACCCCAAGCTGGCCAGCGTCAACTACATGGTCCGGAAGGACAAGGACGGCCAGATGTCCGTGCGGGCCGTCGAGAACGAGCCCATCTCCTACGGGCTGACCGAGGTGATCACGCAGTCGTTCGAGAAATACACCCCCGAGGAGACCGAATAGTGGCGAACGTCAGCACCGTGACGATGCGGATCTTCAGGGGCACGGCCGAGAACAACGAGATGGTCAACTTCCGGGTCCCCGTGCGCGAGGGGATGGTAGTGCTCGACGCCGTGCTCTGGGTCCAGGCCAACGCGGCCTCCGACCTGGCCGTGCGCTGGAACTGCAAGGCCGCCAAGTGCGGGTCCTGCTCCGCCGAGATCGACGGCTTTCCCAGGCTCATGTGCAAGAGCCCGGTGGAGGAGTACGGGAACACCATCTCCGTGCGGCCCATGCACACGTTCCCGGTGATCCGCGACCTGGTGACGGACGTGAGCTGGAACTACGAGGTCAACAAGAAGATCCCGCCCTTCACGCCCAGCTCGAAGGACGCCTCCGACCCCAAGCCCTGGCGCATGCAGCAGGAGGACGTGGAAAGGGTCATCGAGTTCCGCAAGTGCATCGAGTGCTTCCTCTGCCAGGACGTCTGCCACGTGCTGCGCAACCACGACCGGAAGGATGCGTTCTTCGGGCCGCGCTTCATGATCCGGGCGGCGGCCCTCGAGATGCACCCCAAGGACAGCCTGGACCGGAGACCCCTGCTGAAGGGGGAGGCCGGGGTGGGCATGTGCAACGTCACCAAGTGCTGCACGGACGTCTGCCCGGAGCACATCCACATCACGGACAACGCCATCATCCCGCTCAAGGAGCGGGTCGCCGACGAGTACTTCGACCCGATCCGGGCGCTTCTCAGGAGGCGCGGAGGCCCCAAGAAGGGCTGACCGGGCTCCGCTTTCACTGCTTTGCGGCCGGCCCTTGACATGTGACTATTGAGTCACCTATTCTGCAGGCGTGACCGCCGACGACCTTGTGTTCAAAGCACTGGCCGACGCGACGCGGCGTTTCCTGCTCGACCTGCTCTTCGTACGTGACGGCCGCACGCTCACGGAGCTCGAGTCGGAGCTGGAGATGACTCGGTTCGGCGTCATGAAGCACCTGCGCGTGCTCGAGGCCGCGGGCCTCGTGGTGGCGCGCCGGTCGGGCCGGGAGAAGCTGCACTTCCTGAACCCGGTGCCGATCCGGCTGATCCACGACCGGTGGGTCGACAAGTACACGGAGCGCCGGGTCTCGGCACTCGCGGATCTCAAGAACCAACTGGAGGAGATGTCATGACGACGAACACCGAGACGGGCGTCGGCACGCAGGTCTACCGCGTGTACATAAGGGCGACGCCCGAGGCGATCTGGGACGCGATCACGAAGCCCGAGTGGACGCGGAAATACGGCTACGGCGGCGACGCCGAGTACGACCTGCGTCCGGGCGGGGCGTACCGCGGGCTCACGAACGAGGCGATGCGGGCGACGGGCGCGCCGGACGTGGGCATCGACGGTGAGGTCATCGAGGCCGACCCGCCGCGAAAGCTCGTCCAGTCGTTTCGCATGGTGATGGACGCCGAGATGGAGGCGGAGGGCTTCACGCGGCTCACATATGAGATCGGGGAGGCCAAGGGCGGCATCACGAAGCTGACGGTGATCCACGAGCTCCAGGGCGCGCCGAAGCTGGCGGCACTGCTCGCGGGCGAGATGGAGGACACGGGCGCGGGCGGTGGCTGGAGCTGGGTGCTCAGCGGCCTGAAGACGCTGCTCGAGACCGGCAAGTCGCTCGACTGGCCCGCCCCCAGCCAGAACTGAGCCGACACGGCGGAGGCCCTGCGCGAGCGGGGCCGCCGCCGCCCCTTACCGCCGACCGGTGGCGGATCATGTACCTGTGAAGGTCGCCTTCCTGGGCACCGGCAAGATGGGGGCGGCCATGGCACGGCGCGCTGCCGCGGCGGGCCACGACGTGTTTTTGTGGAACCGGACGGCGAGCCGGGCGGCCGCGGTCGGGGCCGGCACAGTGATGCCGACGCCTGCCGACGCCGTGGCGAAGGCGGAGCTCGTGGTCATCGCCCTCACCGGTCCGGACGCCGTCGAATCCGTGGTCGACGAGGTCCTCCCCGCGGCCGCCGGAAAGGTGTTCGTGGACACGACCACCGCCGGCGTCCACGTCCTGGAGCGGAGCGCGCCGCGGCTCGCGGAGCGGGGGGCCTGGCTGATAGTCGCGCCGGTTCTGGGCAGCGTCCCGGCGGTCGAGGCAGGGAGGCTCCTGGTCATGGTCGGCAAGGACGCCGACCCCGCCGCATTCGAGCTGGCGCGCCCGGTCCTCGAGTCGCTCGGCGAGATCACACGCTTCCCGACGATGCGGGACGCCGCCGGGATCAAGCTGCTGGTCAACTCCATGCTCTTTGTCTCGAGCCTGGCGGCCGCCGAGCTGGTCGCGACCGGGACCCGGTCGGGCGTCGCCCGCGAGCACAGCTTTGGCGTCCTGACGCGGCTGGCGCCTCACCTGGCGGCGCGGAGCGCGAGCTACCTCGAGAGCGTCCACGAGCCGGTCAACTTCAGGCTCGCGGACGCCCTTAAGGACCTCGACCTCGCCCTCGAACACTTCCGCGGCGCCGGCGCCTCGATGCCGGTGACCGCGCTGACGCGCGAGCTGTACGCCGAGCTCGCCGAAACCTACGGCGACAAGGAGATGTCAGCCGTGATCGAGCGCTACCTCTGACCGGAGGTGCACCGGCACAGCCCGCGGGCTGTCAGAGCGCGCTCTCCTGCCACGTGGAGACGTCGGTCCAGCGGACCCCCGCCCTGGCGTCAAGGGCCGGCCCCTTCTCAGCCGCGAAGGCGTCGAACGCGGCCTTGTCGGGCCAGTCCTGCAGCATGACCCACTCGTCGGGGTGCTTCCGGTTGCGGTAGGCCTCGACCCGCGTGCAGCCCATCTCGCGCAGGTCCTTGTCGGCGGCACGCAGGGTGTCGCGGAACTTCTGCCAGTCCTCGCCACGGGTACGGAAGAGCACGAGCATCCTGAACCTCCTAGGGGACGCTGAACAGCACGTAGCCCGCGGCCACTGTCCCGAGTGCCGCGAGGCCATAAGTGAGCACGCCGACAACCAGCTTGCCGCCGTGGACGCCGAGGTCCAGCAGCAGGTACCGGAAGCGGTGCGCGCACACATAGAACGTGGTCGCGAATATGACGAGCAGGTAGATCTTCACGAGCGGGTTGGCGATGACGGCGGCGAACGTGTCATAGCTCCTGTCCGGGTAGCGCACGAGCCCGAGCGGCCCCAGCACGCCCTGGACCAGGATGTGCGCTGGCACCAGGATCGCGGTGAGCACCGCGCACTGCGCGAATGTGGCCCAGAGCAGGGCAGGCACCCGATCGGGCGTGCGCTTCATCAGCGCCCCGCCCAGACCAGCAGGCCGATGATGATCGCCGAGGCGATCAGGAGACCGCTGAAGGCCCCGCCCGCGATCGCCCGGGCGGGCACCGTCCGGTCACCCAGCGGGATCCGCATGATCAGGCCGGAGAGGCTGAGAAACGTGTAGCTGTGCCACAGCGCAAACCCCAAGCAGACGACGCTGAACGCGATGAAAGGGCCCGACAGGTGGGGGTGGTAGCCGGCGCGGCCATCCCTCAGCCGCCAGATCTCGACCAGGAACCAGACCATCCAGGCCGCGATCGGGATCGCGGTGAACTCGCGGACGACGTACAGCACATAGCCTCGGCGGCGCAGGAACCAGTCGCCCGGCAGGTGCTGGCGGTAGGTCGTCGGCCCGGCTGGGGACTCCGCGCTCACTTCCCGCCCCAGGGCAGAAGCATGCCCAGCGTGCTCTCGAACTTCGTCTGCTGGATGGCCTTGGCGGGATCCACTCCCTTCGGACAGACGGCCGAGCACTCACCGACGAAGCTGCAGTCCCAAACCCCATCGTTGCCGATCACGGTCAGCATCCGCTCCCGCCCCCCCTCGTCCCGGGAGTCGAGGTCGTAGCGGCGGGCCAGCGCGATGGCGGCCGGGCCGATGAAGCTGGGCTCGATCGCGATGACCGGGCAGGCCGAGTAGCAGAGCATGCAGTTGATGCACATCCCGAACTGCCGGTACTGGTCGATCTGGGCGGGGCGCTGCAGGAGCTCGCCGGCCGCCAGCGCGACGGGCTCCTTGCGGATGATCCAGGGCTTGACCGAGGCCAGCTTCTCCATGAAGGAGCTCATGTCGATGACCAGGTCGCGGATGATCGGAAAGTTGGCCAGCGGGTCGACCACCACGGGGCCCGGCGCGTAGTCCCTCAGGAAGACGGAGCAGCCCAGCTTGGGCGTGCCGTTGACGTTCATGCCGCAGCTGCCGCAGATCCCCATCCGGCACGACCAGCGGTAGGTCACGCTGCCGTCGATGTGGTTCTTGATGTAGTTGAGGCCGTCGAGCACGACCATGTCGTCCTCGAAGGGGATGGTGTAGGACTGCCGGCGGGGGGCCGCGTCGACCGCCGGGTCGTATCGGGCGACCGCCAACGTGATGGTTCGTTCTGCCAACTTGCCTGCTATTCCTCCTCTCAGTAGGTCCGGGCTTTAGGTTCGAAGCTCGTGATGCGCACCGGCTTGTACTCGAGCCGGGGTGGCCCGCCCGGCACCGGGTAAGCCAGCGTGTGAGCCAGGTAGCGGTCGTCGTCGCGATCAGGGAAGTCGCGGCGCGCGTGTGAGCCCCGGGATTCCCGCCGGGCAAGGGCCGAGTGGGCGATCGCCTCAGCGCCGTCGAGCAGGAAGTCCAGCTCGAGGGCGCCGGTGAGCTCGGTGTTGAAGGTCCGGCTGCGATCGTCCAGGCGCGCGTTGCCGAAGCGCTCGCGCAGCTCCTCGACCTCTCCGACCAGCTGGGTCAGGCCGGCCTCCGTGCGGAAGACGCCGGCGCCCCGATCCATCGCTCGCTGCAGGTCCTCGCGGATCTCGCCGATGCGCTGGTCGCCGCCGGTGCGATCGAGGTACGTCCGGGAGATCCGGCGAGTCTCATCGGTCACCAGGGCGGCGACCGGGTTGTCGGTGACCGGCTTGGCCTCCAAGGCGTGCAGGGCGGCGGCGCGGCCGGCCGCCTTGCCGAAGACCAGACATTCGGGCAGCGAGTTGGAGCCCAGGCGGTTGGCCCCGTTGATGCCGACATTGGCGCACTCCCCCGCCGCGTAGAGGCCGGCCAGGGTGGTGGCTCCGTACCAGTCGGTCTCGATGCCGCCCATCATGTAGTGCTCCACCGGCCGGACCGGCATGGGGTCCTTGACGATGTCGATGCCCATGAACTCCTGGGCCAGCTCGCGCATGAAGGGCAGCTTCTCGTCGATCTTCTTCTCGCCCAGGTGGCGCACATCGAGGTGCATGTAGTCGCCGTAGGAGCTGTGGAAGCCGCGGCCCTCCTCGAACTCGGTGGTCATCGCCCGCGAGATGATGTCGCGCGGCCCCAGCTCCATCTTCGCGGGCACGTAGCGCTCCAGGAAGCGTTCGCCCTCGGCGTTGGTCAGGTAGCCGCCCTCGCCGCGCACGGCCTCGGTGATCAGGATCCCCGTGCTCGGCATGCCGGTCGGGTGGAACTGGACGAACTCCATGTCCTTGAGCGGCACACCGGCCCGGTAGGCGAGCGCCATCCCGTCGCCGGTACAGATGCTGCCGTTGGTGGTGAACTCGAAGATGCGGCCGTTGCCGCCAGTCGCCAGCACGACCGACTTGGCGGTCAGGGCCTGCATCTCGCCGGACGCCATATCGAGGCCGACCACGCCCACGCAGCGGCCGTCCTCAACCAGCAGCGAGGTCACGAACATCTCGTCGTGGCGGTTGATGCGGTCGAACTGGAGCGAGGTCTGGAAGAGCGTGTGCAGCATGTGGAAGCCGGTCTTGTCGGCGGCGAAGCAGGTGCGCCAGGTCGTCATGCCGCCGAAGGGCCGGACCGCGATCCGCCCCTCTTCATCGCGGCTCCAGGGACACCCCCAGTGCTCGATCTGGTAGACCTCCAGGGGGGCGCCCCTGACGAAATACTCGACCACGTCCTGGTCGGCCAGGTAGTCGCTGCCCTTGATGGTGTCGAACGCGTGCGTCTCGAAGCTGTCCGGCTCGCGCAGCACGGCCGCGCAGCCGCCCTCGGCGGAGACGCTGTGGCTGCGCATCGGGTAGACCTTGGAGACGAGGCCGACCTGGATCGTGGGATCCTCGCCGCACGCGGCGATCGCGGCTCGCAACCCTGCCAGTCCCCCGCCGACGATCAGCACGTCGTAGCTGGGGAACTCCATCTTCGCCGTAAATGCTAGCGGTCGCACGGGCCCGCCGTGGGCGGCCGGTATCATCTGGGGGCATGGCCGTCGAGCTCGCTCGTGACTTCGATGAGCTGGTCGCGGAGATCATCTCCTTCGCGGAGAGCTGCTCGGCCGAGGAGTGGCGGACGCTCTGCCCCGAAGAGGAGCGCACCGTCGGCGTGGTGTTCGACCACATCGCGGACGGCTACGTCGCGGTCGACCGCTGGATCACCAGCCACATCGCCGGGCGACCGGTCCTGACCACTCCCGACGCCATCCACGAGGCCAACGCCATCCACGCCAGGACGGTGGCCGACCGGCCCCAGGCGGAGACGATCGCCCACCTGCGAGAGAGCGCGCTCCGCACCTCCGATCTGTTCGCGTGCCTTACCGAGGAGCAGCTGCACATCGCCCAGCCCTTTGGTCCGGCCGGCGGTCTGCCTGTGGAGACCACCCGGTTGGTGGCGCTGGCCAGCCGGCACGGAAGCTCCCACTTCGAGAGCATCCGGAGCGCGCTCGGGCGCTAAGACGACGGGGGAGGAACCTCGCGGTTCCTCCCCCGGACCTACCTCCCTTTTGGAGTGGGCTCTTTGTCAGTGTGCTTGGAAGAAGGACTCAAACGGCCCGGCGGAGCCGGGCCTCCGCACCGCATTTTGCACTCGTCAGGTTCCGGCCTAACCCACCCTGGTGGGGTCCTGGGGGACGGCGGCGCTGGTGGCGTGCCGAAACCGGAGAGGTGAGCGGTCGCCGACCCACTGGGCGGGAGGCGAGGCCCAGTAGCGTGCGAGCGAGTTGACACGGCCGGCGTAAGTCAGCCTCTTGGCCTGGAAGGCCTCCCACGATTCGCTCTCAGGCCGAAGAGCGTAGCCCGCCGCCTCCAGTCGGATCCGCGCCTGCACGAACTCCTCGAACTCCACCCCCACGAAGGCCTCGCCGTCGAGGCGGAAGTACTGGGCCAGGTCCTCGATGCAGTGGCCGCCGACCCAGCTCGCCATCTTGGCCCAGCCCTTCGATCCGTCTTCGATGGTGGTCAGGACCAGGGTGGCCGCGTCCATGATCGCCCCCAGGGAGCTGATCCAGGAGTCGTTGTCGTGGCTCGACCGGAAGTAGGCCAGCACCGGGTAAGCCAGGTGGCTGTCCAGGACCTCCGCCGACCAGCGCTGCCAGCGTTCGAAGGCGGCGTCCAGCTGGTCGATCATCCCGGCCCGGCGGTACGTCTCCAGGAAGGTGACGCCGGAGGGGGGCGCTCCTGCGCTGGCCTCCAGAGTCACCACCTCGATCTCCCGGCGCTGAAAGGAGCCGAACAGCGAGAACAGGAATGTGACGACCAGGGCGAACGTGCCGAGGCCGGTCGCCCCCGCGGCCAGGCTGATGAACCGGGCAGGGATGCCGACAGCCGTGTAGTCGCCGAAGCCGATCGTGAGCAGGGCGGTGCCGGCGAAGTACAGCGACGCCCAGTAGTCGGGCGGAACGGGCCGGATCTGGTCGCGAAGCGCGTCCAGAAGGGTGCCGAAGCCGACGATCAGCAGCGTCACCCAGACGACCAGCAGCAGGATCACCACGAACGGCCCGAATGCGCCCAGGATGCGCTCCCGCCGCTGCCCTGACCGGGTTCGAAGGCCGGCCCTGCGGAAGGCCGACCAGCTGATCCGGAGTACGTGCCGGCTGAAGCGCAGCCAGCCGCTGGAGGCGCGAGGCACCACCACCGACTGGAAGATGTCGACCAGCGTAAGGCTGATCAGCAGCGCCCCCGCCAGCCCCTCGACGAACCGCACGCTCAGTGAAACCGGGGACCGGGGCGCCCACTTCCAAGCGGGCGGGAGCCCAGGCTCATGCGGGGAGCGACCGGCGCAGGAACTCGATCCAGTTGCCGCCCATGATGCCGGCGACCTGGCGCTTGCTGAAGTGGACCCGGAGCATGGATTCCAGGCCCGGCAGGCGGCTCAGGCTGCGGAGCGGGGAGTCCTTGGCGGCGAAGCCGCCGTCGTTGTCCGTCCCCAAACCGACGTGCTCGGGTCCCCCCGCCGCACCGGCCAGGTGGCGGACGTGGCGGACGACGTCCTCCAGGCGGGCGGGCCGGCCGTCCGACCGGAGGTGCCGGCGGAAGAAGCTGACGCCCACCACGCCGCCGCGGCGGCCGACTTCGGCGACAGTTGCGTCGCTGAGCTGGCGGTCGCCGGGGTTCAGCGCGCGCGCGTTGCTGTGGGAGGCCATCAGGGGTCCCGTCCAGGCCTGGAAGGCATCCTGGACAGCAGCCTCGGCGAGGTGGCTCAGGTCCAGGATCAGGCCCTGCCTCCGCATCCGCCTCAGGAGCTCGACGCCCAGCTCGGTCAGGCCGCCGGGGGCGCCGGTGCCGCCCGAGTAGCGTGTCCGCGACCAGGCCGGGCCGACGATCCTGACGCCGGCCTCGGCCCACTGCTTGACCTGGGCGGGCTCCTCGATGGGGTCGGCGCCTTCCATCAGCAGCACGGCGGCCAATCGCCCCGGCCGCCAACCCCGCAGGTGGCGCTCCAGGCCCGCCCGGTCGACGATCAGGGGCAGGCCGACCGCCGCGTAGTAGCCGGCCTGGGCCCTGGCCATGAGGTGGGCCTCGCGAGGCGTCCGGTAGGAGAAGCCGGTCTTGAGGGTCCGGTTCTCCGCCGGAGCGCAGTAGATGGTGGCCAAGACCAGCCCGATGCCCGCCTCGACCAGCGCGGCTCGGCTGACCAGGTAGCCGGGTGCCACCGGCTGATCGAAGCCGCGGCCCTCGGCCAGTGCGTTCCACGCGATGTCGAGGTGGGCGTCGACGATCACGGCAGTCTCATCAGAGGGCAATCCACGCCCGGGCGCAGCGGGCGGCCGTTGTGGCGTTGGCGAGCACCAGCTTCACATTGACAGTCACCGAGCGCCCGCCCGAGAGCTCGGCAATCCGGGCCAGCAGCGCGGGGGTGGCGTCGGGACCGCTGGCGTCCACCTCGGCCAGGGCCCGCTCGACCATGCCCTCCGCGCCCACCAGCTCCTCGGGCGGCGGCTGGGCAACCACCACACCCTGGCTGCCGGTCGCCCAGGCCGCGGCCAGGGCCCGAGCGGTGGCTTCCGGGCCGTCCACCCTGGCATCGACCCGGCGGCCGCTGTGCGCGGAGTAGAAGGCCGGGAACTCGTCGCAGCCGTAGCCGAGCACCGGGACGCCCAGCGACTCCAGGCGCTCCAGCGTGAGCGGGATGTCGAGGACCATCTTGGCCCCCGCGCAGATCACGGCCACCTGCGAGCGCGCCAGCTCGGCCAAGTCTGCCGACTCGTCCTCGGGGTGGCCGCGGTGGACGCCGCCGATGCCGCCGGTCGCCATGAAGCGGATCCCCGCCATCGCGGCCGCGCGCATCGTGGCGGCGACCGTGGTCGCGCCCAGCTCGCCGGCGGCCAGGGCGGGACCCAGGTCGCGCGAGCTGAGCTTCCGACTCGGCGAGGCCGCCAGCCGCTCGAGCTCGACCGGCTTGAGCCCGACCCGGAGCTCTCCGTCCATGACGGCGATCGTAGCCGGCACCCCACCCTCGCGCCGGATCGCCGCCTCGCAGCCGAGGCCGGCCTCGAGGTTGTGCGGCGCCGGCAGGCCCTGGGCCACGATGGACGTCTCCAGGGCCACCACGGGTACGCCCGACGCCAGGGCGTCGGCCACCTCCCGCGAAACCCTGATCAAGGGCGAGCGCCCAGCTTGGTGACGGCTCGAGAGCCGACCAGGACCGCCCGGCCCGCCGCCTCCAGCGGGGTGGCGCCGTCCAGGTAGGAGGCGCAGAAGGCCGCGGCGAAGGCATCGCCGGCCCCGTTGGCGTCGAGCTCGTCGACGGTAGGGGCAGGCACGCGGCGACTGAAGACGCGGCAGCCGCGCGAACCCAGCTTGACGACCGGGACCTTGGCCAGCCCTTCCAGGGGCACGCCCAGCTCGTCAGCCTCCCGCTCCGTGGCGAAGAGCAGCTCGGGTCGGAGCCGGGCCAGGTCGTAGGCCATCCGGGCGCCACCGTACTCGCGCAGCCCGAACGCCGACGAGAGGTCGACCGAGATGATCGCCCGGCGCGCCCGGGCCAGCTCGATTGCCTTCCAGCTGGCCGCGGCCAGCGGCTCCAGGAAGAGCGAGTAGGCGGGAACGTGCAGCAGCTCAACCCCTTCGAACCAGGACTCCTCCAGGTCGTCCGGCCGCAGCCCGATGCTGGCGCCCCGGTTGGTGGCGAAGGTGCGCTCGCCGGACGGGCCGACCAGCACGGCGATGGCGCCGGTAGCCTCGGGCCCGGTGACGGCCATCACCTCCACCCCGCCCGCCTCGATCTCGGCCACCAGCCGGCGGCCGCTCTCGTCGCGGCCGACCCGCGTGATCAGGCGCGTCCGCTCACCGAGGCTGGCCGCCCAGGCGCAGAAGTTGGCGGCCTGGCCACCACCCTGCACCTGGATGCTGGCCGGGCTGTCGTCGTTGAGCCGGAGCTGTCCCTCGGGCGCGATCGTGACGTCCAGCAGCAGCTCACCGATCGCAACAAACACCTAGCAGGCCGTTGAAAGAGGAATCGACGGTGCTTCGGCGCCCATGCGGACCTCTTTCAACACCCTGCTGCCATCTAAACGAGGAACCGGCCGGCTTGCATGATGGGCCGGCCGTCCACGACCACGTCGGCGTGGCTGGCCAGCACGTCCACGTGGGTCGGGCACGACCAGTCGGCTCCGGTCTCGTGGCCGTAGGGGTCGCCGAAGGCCACGTGCACCCCCGGGAACTTCTCGTCCTGCAGGAAGTTGCCGACGATCCTCGTCAGGCCGACGTTGGTCCCGATCGCGAACTCGCCGGCCCGGTTCGAGCAGGGGTTCTGGGCGAAGTACTCGGCGATCTCGGCCTCGATCTCGGGGTGGCCCGACATCTCGACGCCGGCCACGAAGCCCGCTTTGACGCGGAGCCTGACCGGCTCCTCGAAGAGCCGGTACCTGGGCGCGAAGTGGTCGCCCATCTCCTCGCCCACCAGCAGGCCGTCCAGGCTGAGCGGGGCTGTGAAGACCTCGCCCTCGGGCAGGTTTCCCCAACGACCCTGCTCGTGGTAGCGAGCGTCGCAAGGCACCCACTTGCGGCTGGGGCTGAACGTCGCGACCAGCTCCGTGCCGAGCTTCGTCGTCACCTCGATCCGCGTGGCTTGACGCACGACCTCGAAAACGCGGCGCGTGACGCGGTAGATCTCGTCGTAGTCCGCGGTCATGCCGTCGAGCATCAGCTCGCGGTCGATTCCGATCATGTGCCCGTGGCGACAGCGGAGCTCCTCGGTGAGCAGCTTGAGCATTGGCTGCCGGAACGCCAGCTCGCCGGGCATGCCCTCGCCGATGAAAAAAGAAGCGCTCGGCCGGAAGCGAAAGATGTCCTCGGCGAGGCTCTTCGGGAACTCCCGAGCCGGCCGTTGGAGCACCTCCTCCATGGTCCACGAGCGCAGCTCGGCACCCGTCGAGCGGACCTCCTCCTCGATCGCCTCGGCGATGTCGGCGCGCTCCCGATCATTGATGATCGCGACCCGGTCGCGCTCGGTAATGCCCAGGCAGGTCCTGACCGCGTTTCGGGCGCCGGGGGCGTATTCGGGCAGCACTCGCTCAGGATACGAATCCCGGCCTTCTCAAATTCGCTCGGATCGGTTATAAGATGCCTTCGCAACAGGCGCACAGGGGACTCTCGGGTACTCCCGTCCACTCCCCGCGGGCCAACGAAGGCAACCCCTTACGAGGTACAGACGGTGAGTTTCGTAGACAGAATCCTGGCGTGCCGCGACTGCAGCCGAGAGTTCGTGTTCACGGCTGGCGAGCAGGAGTTCTACCAGTCACGCGGCCTGATGCACGAGCCGCGCCGCTGCCCCGAGTGCCGGAGCGCCAAGCGCGCGCAGGACGGCGGCGGCCGGCCGCAGCGCGAGATGCACGAGGTGATCTGCAGCAACTGCGGCAAGCTGACGCAGGTCCCGTTCGTGCCGACCGGAAGCCGGCCGGTGTACTGCCAGGACTGCTTCCAGACCGTCCGGCGCTGACCCGGTCGTCCCTGCGCGTGTAGCGCCCCAGGCGCCAGCGGGCGCCGGCGGTCCGCGCCGGGGGCATAATCGAGTCCCAATGGCAACCACGGCGGTCTCCCTCTCCCACCTCGGCTCTCTCATGCGCGGCGTGCGCAGCGTGGACCAGGTGGGAGCCGAGGAGCGCGCGGCCGCCCTGGCGAAGCGCTCGATCAAGAAGGCGTCGAAGCTGTGGGCGCTGGACCTGGCCATACGCTGCATGGACCTGACCACGCTGGAGGGCGCCGACACGCCGGGCAAGGTCGCCGCGCTGTGCGCGAAGGGGATCAGGCCCCGGCCGGGTGACGCCACGATCCCGTCGGTGGCCGCCATCTGCATCTATCCGGCCATGGTCGCAACCGCGGTCGCCCAGCTTCGCGGGACCGGCGTGAAGGTGGCCTCGGTGGCCACTGCATTCCCGTCCGGCCAGTCGTTCCTGGACGTCAAGGTGGCCGAGACGCGCGAGGCCGTCGCGGCCGGCGCGCACGAGATCGACATGGTGATCGACCGCGGCGCCTTCCTGTCGGGCGACCACCAGAAGGTCTACGACGAGATCGGGGCGGTCCGGGAGGCCTGCGGCGAGGCGCACCTGAAAGTCATCCTGGAGACCGGCGAGCTGGGTACTTACGACAACGTGCGCCGCGCCAGCATCCTGGCGATGGCGGCCGGCGCGGACTTCATCAAGACCTCGACCGGCAAGGTGACGCCGGCTGCCACGCTGCCCGTCAGCCTCGTGATGATGGAGGCGATCCGCGATTTCCAGCGCGAGACCGGCAGGGTGATCGGCTTCAAGCCGGCCGGGGGGATCCGGACCTCCAAGCAGGCGATCGCCTACCTGGTCCTGCTCTACGAGACGCTGGGCCCCGACTGGATGACGTCCGACCTCTTCCGGATCGGGGCCTCCAGCCTGCTCAACGACACCCTGATGCAGATCGAGAAGGAGCGGACCGGCGCCTACCAGTCCGCCGACTACTTCACGATCGACTGAGGCACCCCTGAGAGATGGCGATCGCCAAGCGCCCACCGCGCGAGCTGACGACCGGCGGACCGTTCGAATACGCGCCCGCGCCGGAGGCCACCGACCACGTCCGGATCGCCGACAGCTACCCGCTCTTCATAGGCGGCAAGCTGGCGCCCTCGCACTCCAGGAAGCGATTGCCAACCATCAACCCCGCCACCGAGGAGGTGCTCTCCGAGGTCGTCGAGGCCGACGAGGTGGACGTGGACCACGCGGTCACGGCGGCGGCCAGGGCGTTCGAGTCCTGGTCCCGCATCTCGCCGGCCCGGCGGGCGCGCTACGTGTTCCGCCTGTCCCGCCTCATCCAGGAGCGGGCACGCGAGCTGGCCGTGGTCGAGACCCTGGACGGCGGCAAGCCGATCAAGGAGTCGCGCGA
>DHIW01000063.1:37550-46425 GCA_002404015.1 Chloroflexi bacterium UBA4736 | reverse complement strand
CGCCGTCCTTCGGTGGATTCGGGTGTGGGGAGGTGGGGTGGCGGCCCGAAGCTGGGCGCGTTGACGGACACCCTCCCTGGCCCTGCCCACAGGACAGGGGGGAGGGAACCAAACGAGGGAACTAATCTCTCCTAGCCAGCTTCTATCAGCCGATGGTGGCGGGTGGTCAGTTTGCGCACCGTCGCGAAGCGCGTGCTCATCGTCATGGAGTGGGTCACGGCGTAGGTGCTGCCGAACCACACTGCTTCCAGGAGCGGGCCGCCGCTGATGCCGGTCAGCGCCACGTCGAGCCCTTCTGGGGCCAGGTCCGCGATGCCGTAGGTCCGTCCCACCTCGTCGCCCGCCAGCAGCCGCTCCTCGTCGTTTCGGGGCCAGAGCCGGGCCTGCATCTCGCCGCCGAGGCAGCGCACCGCGCAGGCGGCGATGATCGTCTCCTGGAGGCCCCCGATGCCGACCATGGCGTCGATCCCGGTGCCCTCCACCGCGGCCATCAGGGCGCCCGCCACCTCCCCCTCCTCGAGCAGGACGATGCGCGCCCCCGAGTCTCGAACCTGCTGCACGAGGTCCTGGTGGCGAGGCCGGTCAAGGATCGCGACCGCCAGATCCGAGACGCGGGCGTCGCGGGCGAAAGCGATCCGGCGCAGGTTGTCCGCCAGCTCGTCGTCCAGGTCGATGGCGCCGCGGGCCGTGGGGCCGGCCACGATCTTCTCGACGTACCAGACGGCGGGCAGGCTGGGGAAGGCGCCCGGCTCGACCGCCACCAGCATCGAGATGGCGTGGGCGGCGCCCTTGGCGACCAGGCTGGCGCCCTCGACCGGGTAGACAGCCAGGTCGAGGTCGGGGTCGCCCGGGCGGCCGATCGTGGAGCCGTGGGAGAGGATGTGGTCGCCGCGCGGCCCCAGCACCACTCGGCCGGCGAAGCCCAGCTCCTCCAGCTCGTGCAGCATCGCGGACCCGGCCGCCATCTTGACGCGGTCAGAGTCACCTCTTCCGCTGGCGCGCGCTGCGGCCAGCGCGGCCATCTCGGTCACCCGGACCAGGCTGGGTACCATGACAGCGCGCACGTCGGAGAACAGCGGTCCCGTAGGCGATCGGTCCATGACCAGGTACTACTCGGGCGGGCTCTCGGGCAGCAGCTCGGTGGGCCGCAGCTCCATCTGGTCGATCCCGCTCTGGCCGATGGAGGCTCCCACGAAATCACGGAAGAGCGGGTGAGGCCGGTTCGGCCGGGAGCGGAACTCGGGGTGGAATTGGCTGGCCACGAACCACGGGTGGTCGGCCAGCTCGATGATCTCCACCAGGCGGCCGTTCGGCGACACTCCGCTGAACACCATGCCCGCCTCCTGCAGGACCTCGCGGTACTCGTTGTTGACCTCGAAGCGGTGGCGGTGCCGCTCGTACACGACCTCCTCCCCGTACGCCCGCTGGGCGCGGCTGCCGGGCAGCAGCTTGCAGGGGTACAGGCCGAGCCGCATCGTGCCGCCCAGATTGGCAACGTCGCGCTGCTCCGGCATCAGGTCGATGACGGGTGTGGAGGTGAAGGCCGCGAACTCGGTCGAGTTGGCGTCGGGGGCGTCGAGGACCTCGCGGGCGAAGTCGATCACAGCGCATTGCAGCCCGAGGCAGAGGCCGAGGTACGGCAGCCGGTTGTGCCGTGCGTAGTGGGAAGCGACGATCTTGCCCTCGATGCCGCGGTAGCCGAACCCGCCCGGCACCACGATGCCGGCCACGCCCCTCAGCAGTGAGGTGTCGCCCTGGTCGAGCTGCTCGGAGGAGACCCAGCGGATGTCGACGCTCACGTCGTGGTGGAAGCCGGCGTGCCGCAGCGACTCGGTGACCGAGAGGTAGGCGTCGGGGAGCTGGACGTACTTGCCGACCACGGCGATGGGGACCGTCGCCTTGGGGTGGCTGATCCGCTCCACCAGGCCTCGCCAGGCCCTCAGGTCAGGCTGGTGCTTCGGGTCGTCGATCTCGAAGTGCTCGGCGATGCAGCCACCCAGGCCGGCCTCCTCGAGCAGGAGGGGCACCTTGTAGATGGAGTCGACGTCCGGGACCGAGATCACACCGTTGCGGGTCACGTCGCAGAAGAGCGCCAGCTTGTCCTTGAGGTCCTGGTCGATGGCCCGCTCGGAGCGGGCGATGATCGCGTCGGGCTGGATACCGATCGAGCGCAGCGCCTGCACGGAGTGCTGGGTGGGCTTGGTCTTCATCTCCTCGCCCCGGATCAGCGGGATCAGCGACACGTGGACGTAGAAGACGTTCTGCCGGCCGAGGTCGTTCTTCAGCTGCCTGATCGCCTCCAGGAAGGGCAGGCTCTCGATGTCGCCGACCGTACCGCCCACCTCGCAGACGACGACCTCGGCCTGCGATTCGCGGCCGGCGCGCAGCACGCGCTCCTTGATCTCGTTCGTGACGTGCGGGATGACCTGTACGGTGGCGCCCAGGTAGTCGCCCCGGCGCTCCTTGGCGATGACCTCGGAGTAGATCTTCCCGGTCGTCACGTTGGACGCGGCTGACAGGTTCTCGTCCACGAAGCGCTCGTAGTGGCCGAGGTCGAGGTCGGTCTCGGCGCCGTCGTCGGTGACGAACACCTCGCCGTGCTGGTACGGGCTCATAGTGCCCGGGTCCACGTTCAGGTACGGGTCCAGCTTCTGAAGGGAGACCGACAGGCCGCGCGCCTTCAGGATTGTCCCGATCGAGGCCGCGGTTATGCCTTTGCCGAGCGAGGATACGACACCGCCGGTCACGAAAACGTACTTCGACAACTTAGACCCCCTGCGGTTTTTGCAATTGTACCCATGAGCAGACGTGGGGGAAACAGGCTGTTTTTCCCGGGCCCCCTTCGCTCAGCAGATGTCGGTCGGCGAGTTTGTTGCGAACTCACACAGGCGGGCGGAGCCCGCCCTTACGGCGCCATCTTTCTCAGGCGGAGTGGGTCAGGTTCTCGCGTCCAGGACCACTACTTTCGTTTCCATCTCGCCTGAGCTGGCCTGTAGGGAGAGGCGTGCCAGTGGTTCGGTGCCTTCGGCGCCCATCTCTTTCAAAAAGCGCTCGACGGGCGCCAGTTCTTTCTTCACCGCCGGCAGCGCGTAGTGCATGGGTACGACGTAGCGGGGCTCGACCTGGCGCACCACCTCGGCCGCTCGGGCGGCGTCGAGCGAGGTGCCTCCGCCGACCGGCACCAGCAGCACGTCCAGGTTGCTTATCGTCTCCAGGGCGTCATCCCCCAGCTTGTGGCCCAGGTCGCCGAGGTGGCACACGCGGACGTCGTCGACCTCGATCACGTAGACGGTGTTCCGCCCGTACGTCGCGCCTGAATCGTTGTCGTGAAAGGTCGGCACCCCGATCACGTGGACGCCGGCCGCCTCGTACTCGCCTGGCCCGTCGACCACGTAGGGCTCCTTGCCGACGGCCTGCAGGTAGCAGTGGTTCTGGTGCTGGTGGCTGACGGTGACCAGGTTGGCCTCCAGCTTGGCCAGCTTGGGGCCGAGCGTAGGCGGGTAGGGGTCGGTGACGACGGAAGCGCTCTTGCCCCGCAGCCGAAAGCAGCCGTGGCCAAGCCAGGTGACGTCCAATCTCTTCTCCTTTACATCCGGTCGGGTGCGCTCACGCCCATCAGGTCCAGGGCGGCGCGAAGCGTGTTGCGGCCGGCGCGGCAGAGCTCCAGCCGGGCCCGCATCAGCTCCGGGTCGTCCACGACGACACGGTACCCGGCGTCGCGGTTGCCCGCCTGGTAAAAGGCGTGGACGCTGTCGGCGAGGTCGTGCACGAAGTAGGGGATCCGGTGCGGCTCCAGCAGCCGGGCCGCCTCCTCGACGGCCTCCGGCCAGTAGGCGATCTGGCGGGCGAGGGCGAGCTCCCAGGGCTCCCGCAGCAGGCTGAGTTCGGGCTGGGCCGGCATCTCGCGGCCGGCTGCGAACGTGTCCACGTTCGCCAGCCGGGCGTACGCGTACTGCGCATAGTAGACCGGGTTCTCGTTGCTCTGCGACACCGCCAGGTCGAGGTCGAACTCCATCATCGTGTCCGGCGAGCGCACGAGGTAGAAGAAGCGGACCGCGTCGGCGCCCACCATGTCGACGAGCTCGTCGAGCAGCACGAACCGGCCCTGCCGCTTCGACATCTTGCCTTCCTTCAGGTTGACCATCTGGTTGAGGATCACGACCAGGGCGGCGGGGTCCAGGCCGAGGGCGGCCATCGCCGACTTCATGCGCGGGATGTAGCCGTGGTGGTCGGAGCCCCACACGTCGATGACGCGCTGGAACCCCCGCTCCTCGAACTTGCTGAGCAGGTAGCCGAGGTCGGACGCGAAGTACGTCGGCTCGCCGTTGGACCGGATGACGACGCGGTCCTCGTCATCCTCCTCCCAGCCCGGCACGTCGGGCGCGAACCAGGTGGCGCCCTCGCGCTCCTGGAGCTGCCCGGTCTCCCGGAGCCGCGCGATCGCCTTCTGGGGCAGGCCGTCATCCCAGAGCCGGCTCTCCCGGAACCACTCGTCGTAGTGGACGTTGAGGCGGCTCACGGTGGCCGCGATCAGATCGACCATGCGGTCGATGGCGTAGCCCCGCAGCCGGAGCTCGGCCTCCTCCTCGGGCAGCTCCTCGATGCCGGGTAGGTCGCGCCGGGCCTGCTCCGCCAGCTCGGCGACGTACTCGCCTGTGTAGCCGCCTTCCGGTGGCTCCAGCCCGTGCAGCCGGGCGTAGACGGAGGCGCCAAAGCGGCGCGCCTGGGTGTTCTGGTCGTTGACGTAGTACTCCCGCTGGACCTGGTGGCCGGTGAAGTCCAGGAGGCGGCTGAGCGCGTCGCCGAGGATCACGCCTCGGCCGTGCCCGATGTGAATGGGGCCGGTGGGGTTGATGCTGGCGAACTCGACCTGCACCCGCTCGCCCCCGCCCATCCGGCTCCGCCCGTAATCAGGGTCCGCGGCGACCCGCCCCACCAGCTTCTGCAGCCAGCCCTCGGCCAGGCGGAAGTTGAGGTAGGGCCCCGCCAGCTCGATGCTGGCGACTTCGGGCGGCAGGTTCAGCCGCTCCGCCAGGTCCGAGGCGATCTTGGGAGGCGGCCGGCGCAGCTCGCGCGCCAGCTTCATGGCGACCGGCGTCGCGTAGTCGCCGTGATTCGGGTTGCGGGCCCGCCCCAGCTCCAGGTCGGGCGGCTCCTTGACGCCCAGCTCGCGGACGGCGGCCAGGACGGCGGCCTCCAGCTCGCCTCGGACGCCGGAGCTCACTGGCAACGCGGATGTTCGCCGGCCAGCGTCACCTGCTTCTGGTCTGACGTGCCCCCGCGCGAGTAGGTCACGTTGACGCGCTGGGCGGGCCGGTAGAGCGTGCGCAGCACCTCACCGAGCGGGTGGGCAGCGTCCAGCTTCACATCATCGAGGGCGGTGATCACGTCGCCCTGCTTCAGGCCGGCCACCTCGGCCGGCTCGCCGGCGCGCACCACGACGACCAGGGCGCCCGCCGTGCCGCCGCGCAGCGCGGCCTCCTCGGCGGTCACCTCGCTGGTCTGGATCCCCAGCGTCGGCACAACGAGCTGGCCCGACTGCACGATCTGCTCCACCTCCGGGCGGATGAAGCTGGCCGAGAGCGCGTAGGAGACCGGCTGGCCGCCCGACGCTCCGGCCGCCGTCACCCCCACGACCTGGCCGCCCAGGTTCAGGAGCGGCCCACCCGAGACGTCGGGGGCGAGCCGGCTGTCCGTCTGGATCACGTCGGTCACCTGGGCGCCCGCGGTAGCCGAGCCGTCGAGGAGAAGGGCCCGGTGCAGCGAGCCCACCACCCCGCGGCTCACCCGGTCGCCCAGAGGGCCGCCGACCGCCACTACGTTCTGGCCGATCTTGAGCCCTGCCGAATCGCCGAAGGCGAGCGTCGGCTCGTTCGAGACCTGGTCCACCTTGAGCACGGCGACACCCGTCTCGCAGTCGTAGTCGACGATTCGGGCGTCGTGGCGCCGGGCGTCGCCGGTGACGAGGACTGAGAGCCCCGCGGCGTTGGCGATGGCGGCGACGTTGGTGACGATGTAGCCGTCGCTTGTGACCAGGAAGCCGGAGGCGAGGCCCGCGGAGCGGCCCTGCGCGGTCACCGACACGACCGCCGGGGCAGCCTTCTGAGCCACGGTCGCTATGGCGTTATCCTCGGTCACGGTCACGCGGCTGCCGAGGTCGACCGACTGTGGGTTGGTCCGGGACTGCAGCCGGAGGATGCCCAGCGTGACCCCGGTGGCGACGCCGCCGCCGACGATCGCGGCGATCAAGATAGAGGCCACGAGCGCACCCGTCCCGCGCCGGCGCGGCGAGGGCCGCTCGGGCTCGGGCGAGATCCGAGGTGACCCGGGCCCAGAGGGCTCGATCACGGGGTGAAGTCTAGGTGGAGGACGGGTACCAGGTCAGAACCAGCTGGCGGGTCGGGTTGAACCCGGCCGTCCGGTAGAGGCGGGTCGCGGGCTCGTTCTCGGGGCGTGTCCAGACGTACCCGAGGGTCACGCCTCGCTCCTTGAAAAGCTCGACCGCCCGCCGCACCAGCGCCTCCCCCACGCCCCGGCCGCGATGGGCGTCGCCGACGTATACCTCGGCCACCTCGCCCTCGAGCCCGGTCCCGGGGTCGAAGAGGACCACCCAGCAGAAGCCGGCGATCTCGCCGCCCTCGCGCACGACGAAAACGACGTTCTCGCCTTCGAAGCGGGCAGGAATGCTCTCCAGGCCGCCCTCGATCTGTTCGCGACTCAGCTGCGGGTGGTCGCCGTAGTGAGGCTGCTCCACCAGGTGCAGGTCGACCAGCAGGGGCCGGATCAGCACCAGCTCCTCGTCGCCGAGACGCTCGACGGTCAGCGCGTCCAACTCGGTTCGAGAATACCGCGGGTAGAATCGTCCTCCGCGCCGACGTAGCTCAGTTGGCAGAGCAGCCGCCTCGTAAGTGGCAGGTCGCGAGTTCGAATCTCGCCGTCGGCTCATAACGACGCGGGGGCAACAAGCGTGTTTCCCCCAGGAGCCCCCTTCTCTCATCACACGCCTTGGGCGTTCTTGCTACGAACTCACACAGGCGGGCGGAGCCCGCCCTTACGTCGGTGGAGGCGAAACATCTGCTCGCAGTTCGGGCTCGGGGCTACACCCTTTCTTCGGCGATCGCCTCCCACATGGCGGTGTCGAGATAGAGCTGGCAGCGCGCCACCCGGCCGTCTTCCAGCTTCAACACCATCGCCCCCATCCCGTCGAGGTTCGAGCCAGGAACGGTGCGCCCGCTCTCGTCGAACTCCACGACCGCGAAGTCGTCGCCCGCGTAGATCCGGCGGGCGGCGATCGTGAGCTGCGGGAGGCGCCGTTCCAGCATCTCCATGAAGTCGCGGACGCCGTCGCGGCCGTAGAAGACCTGGCGGGGCGGGAAGCGCAGCTGGACGTCGGTGGTCGTCAGTCGTTCGATCTCGCTGTGGTCGCGAGCGTTGATCGACGCCACGACCTCGGCGGCGACCCGCTCCGAATCAGACATACCTCTACTTAAGCAAACCTCCGGGCTGCCAGGCGCTGGCCCGCATGAAACAGGGCCTCGAGCGGCCCTGAAACAGAAGAAGGGGCCGCGCCTGGGGCGACCCCTTCACTGATCGGTTGTCTTTAGTCGACCTCGCGGTAGTCGGCGTCGACCACGTTCTCGGCGTGCTCGGGCTTCTTGGCCCCGCCGGCCGCTTCGCTGCCGTTGGGGGCGGCCTCCTGGTAGATGTGCTGGCCAACCGTCTGAAGCGACTCGTTGAACTCGTCCATCGCCTTGCGCAGCGCGGCCACATCGGAGCCCTTGGCGGCCGCCTTGACGGCCTCCATCTTCGATTCGACGTCCGCCTTGACGTCGGCCGGGATCTTGTCGCCGTTTTCCTTCAGGACCTTCTCCGCCTGGTAGACCATCTGGTCCGCCTGGTTGTGGAGCTCGACCTCCTCGCGCTTGGCGCGGTCCTCCGCCGTATGCGTCTCGGCCTCCTTGACCATGCGCTCCACCTCGTCCTTGTTCAGGGTCGAGGAGGCGGTGATGGTGACCGACTGCTCGCGGCCGGTGCCCTTGTCCTGGGCCTTGACCGAGAGGATGCCGTTAGCGTCGATATCGAAGGTCACCTCGACCTGGGGCAGGCCCCGCGGCGCGGGTGCGATGCCGTCCAGGTGGAATCGGCCCAGCGTCCGGTTGTCCTTGGCGAACTCGCGCTCGCCCTGGAGGGCGTGGACCTCGACCGAGGTCTGGTTGTCGGCCGCGGTGCTGAAGATCTGCGACCTCGAGGTCGGGACCGTCGTGTTGCGGTCGATCAGCTTCGTCATCACGCCACCGAGCGTCTCGATGCCCAGCGAGAGCGGGGTCACGTCCAGGAGCAGGACGTCCTTGACCTCACCCTTGAGCACGCCCGCCTGGATCGCGGCGCCGATCGCCACCACCTCGTCGGGGTTGACGCCCTTGTGCGGCTCCTTGCCGCCGCAGAGGTCCTTGACCAGCTGCTGGATGGCCGGCATCCGGGTCGAGCCGCCCACCAGAACGACCTCGTCGATCTGCTGAGGCGTGAGCCCCGCATCCTTGAGCGCGGCCAGGAACGGCGGCTTGCAGCGCTCGGTCAGGTCGGCCGACAGGGCCTCGAACCTGGCCCTTGTGAGGGTCACCTCGAGGTGCTTGGGGCCCGTCTGGTCGGCCGTGATGAACGGCAGGTTGACGGTCGTCTCCAACCGGCTGGAGAGTTCGATCTTGGCCCTCTCGGCCGCCTCGGTGAGGCGCTGCAGGGCCTGGCGATCGGCCTTCAGGTCGATCCCGTTCTCCTTCTTGAACTCCTCGGCCAGCCAGTCAACGATCCGGCGGTCATAGTCGTCGCCGCCGAGGTGGGTGTCACCGTTTGTGGACTTGACCTCGAAGACGCCGTC
>DHIW01000063.1:0-37354 GCA_002404015.1 Chloroflexi bacterium UBA4736 | reverse complement strand
CTCGAAGACGCCGTCGCCGACGTCCAGGATCGACACGTCGAACGTGCCGCCGCCCAGGTCGAAGACGAGGATGGTCTCGTTCTCCTTCTTCTCCAGGCCGTACGCGAGGGACGCAGCGGTGGGCTCGTTGATGATCCGCAGGACGTTGAGCCCCGCGATCTGGCCGGCGTTCTTGGTCGCCTGCCGCTGCGAGTCGTTGAAGTAGGCCGGCGTGGTGATCACGGCGTCCGTGACCTTCTCTCCGAGATAGGCCTCGGCGTCGGCCTTCAGCTTCTGGAGGATCATCGCCGAGATCTCCTCGGGCGTGAACTCCTTGTTGGCGCTGGGGATCTTGACGACGACGCGGTCGTCCTTCCCAGGCTTGACCTCGTAGGGGACTATCTTCCGCTCCGAGTCGACCTCGGAGAAGGTGCGCCCCATGAAGCGCTTTATGGAGGCGATGGTGTTCTCGGGGTTGACGGCCGCCTGGCGGCGCGCCAGCAGACCGACGAGACGCTCGCCGGACTTGGTGAACGCGACGACGGACGGGGTCGTCCGGGACCCCTCGGAGTTCGGGATGACCACCGGCTCGCCGCCCTCCATGACAGCTATGACGGAGTTGGTCGTCCCGAGGTCGATTCCTACGGTTTTGGGCATGTGGACCTCCGGGTTGATTTCATTTCTGATCGTTTCTTTCCCCTCCTAGGGTGGCCCAAAACAACCCCCGGTGGGCTCGTGCGGTTAGCCTTGAAAACGTATTGGAAGAGCTTCGTGTGGTCGCAATCCACGCCATAGCCGACCTGGGCCCGGCCTTCCTGGAGGTCAGGGGCAGCCTGGTGCTGCGCCAGGCGAGGCGGCTGAGCGACTACCTCAACCACCCCGACCCCATGCTCGAGCTGGACGGGGGCGGCATGCGCTTCCCCACCTCGAAAGGCTGGGATGACTGGGAGGAGGTCGAGGGCCTGAGCCTCAATCGCAACCGGGTCGTGATCGCGCTGCCGGTCGACGAGGTCGATCCCGGCCCGGACCCGACCCTGCTGGTGCCCGCGCGCCAGGTTCGCGTCAAGCTGGTCTGCCAGGGACTCCAGGTGACGGGGTTCGCCACCGTCCCCCTGCAGGCGACCATCTCCAGCTTCATCCACGAGTCCAACGCCCGCTTCCTGGCGGTCAAGAATGCCCGGCTGACACCCACGGTGCGAGGCTACGTGCCCGAGAACCTCGACACCATCCACGGCTTCTGCGTGGTCAACCGCGAGCACATCGTCGCCTGTGTGGAAACCCGCCCCGTGATGCAGCAGTCGCCCGCTCGGTCGGCCTCCCAAGAAACCGACTGATGACCGGGGACTGATGCCCTCAAACGTTGAGTTCGACCCGGTGGATTCGATCGCCGTCGGCACCGTCGGCCCGCCCGGCCAGCGCCAGTTCTTCCTGCGGGCGCGGGGCGCCGCCGAGACCGTCGTCCTCAACTGCGAGAAGTTCCACATCCAGGGCCTGGTCGGCCGCGTCCGCCAGCTGCTGGAGGCGCAGGGCCTGGAGTCGGCCCTGGCGGATGCCCCGCCTCCGCCGGCGGCGCCGGGCGAGGCGGCATGGACCATCGGCGAGCTGGGCCTCGGATACCACGAGAGCCGGCAGCGGTTCGTGATCGTGGCCCGCGAGCGGCCGGGCGAATCCGAGCTGGATGAGGCGGCCGATCCCGCCGAGCCGGCGGAGCCTGTCGAGCTCCCGGGCGAGGAACCCGTGACCGCCCGCTTCTGGGCGACGGCGGACCAGGTGAGGGTCTTCGCGGGGCAGGCCGAGTCGGTGCTGGCCGGCGGCCGCAAGCTGTGCAACAACTGCGGGCTCCCGATCGACCCCAGCGGCCATCCTTGCCCGGCTGCCAATGGCGCGCGGCCGATCTTCTGAGGATTTCGAGCGGGGGGAGCGGGACCTCCGAGAGCTCCCCGAGGTAGAGCTACTCGGGCTGCTCAGGCGGTCCAGCAACTACACCTTCCTGGCCCGCCTCACGGGAGCCGGTGACGAGCTGCTGGCGGTGTACAAGCCGGCGGGCGGCGAGTCACCGCTCTGGGATTTCCCCGACGGCACCCTCTACCTGCGGGAGGTGGCGGCCTACCGGCTGGCGCGCTTCCTGGGCTGGCCCGTGGTGCCGCCCACGATCGTGCGCGAGAGCGCGCCCCACGGGGTGGGGGCCATGCAGCTGTTCGTCGACGCCCAGGCCGACCGCCACTATTTGAACCCCGGCCGCCTGCCCACGCAGCGCTGGCTGGAGGTCGCCGTCTTCGACGTGCTCGTCAACAACGCCGACCGCAAGTCCGGCCACTGCCTGGTGGACGACTCCGAGGAGCTCTGGGTGATCGACCACGGGCTGACGTTCCACACTGAGCCCAAGCTCCGCACCGTGATCTGGGACTTCTCCGGCCAGCGCGTCCCCCGCCAGCTCCGGGAGGACCTCGCCCGGGCGGCCCGGAGCCTGGAGGGCGGCGAGCTGGAAGAGGCGCTGGGCGACCTGCTGGCGCGCTCGGAGGTGGCAATGCTGCGCCGGCGGCTGCGCGCCATGCTCAGCCCCGGCTGGCAGCTGCCGACCCCGTCGTCGGCCTGGTCCGTACCCTGGCCGCCGGTATAAACGAGGCGGGGTAACAAGCGTGTTTCCCCCACCGGCCCCCTTCTCTCATCAGATGCCGGTGGCGTTCGGAAGACGAACTCACACATGCGGGCGGAGCCCGCGCTTACGGCGCCATCATCTCTTTGTCTTAGCTACACTTCCCGCCTTCCCGTGAAGTCGCTCCTCCTCGTTCTGTTGCTGCCTGCCTGGTGGCTCATCGTGGCTGCGACTCCACCGCCGGCGGCCATTCCGACGCCACCGACCGGACAGCCGCCCGTCGCCGCTGCGCCGAGCCCATGTCCGTCGCCGCCCGCGACCCCCTGTCCGACCCCGACGCCGACCCCGGCCCCCACTCCCACGCCCAGCTCGGGTGTCCTGAGCCTGACACCTGTTGAGGGCCAGCCCGGCGTCCCAGTCACCATCACGGGCTCCCAGTTCTTCCCCAACGAGAGGATCGTGGTCTACCTGGACACCAACCAGCGGTCTCTCCTGACCACGCAGGCCGACGCCCAGGGCGGCTTCAAGGGCGACGCCACCATCCCCGACATCGCGGCCGGCGACCACCAGGCCTGCGTCGCCGAGTCGCCGGCACCGCGCTGCGCCACCCTGAGGATCCTTATCAAGAGCACGCCCACCCCCACCCCAGAGCCGACGCCTACCCCCACTCCGAGCCCGTCCGCCAGCGCCGGCCCGGCCTCGCTGCCCACCGCCCCGCCTGCGGTGAGCCCGGTCGCGATCCTGTTCCAGCCGCCCTTCGTTTTCTTCCCGGCGCTCCTGCTTCTGGCGGCGATCGGCGGCTCCATCTTCTGGATCCTCCAGGGCCGCCGGCGCGGTCCTTCGCCGGTCCTGCCGGCGGCCCGGGTGATGCATCGCAACTTCCAATGGGACGTGGAGCAGCCGATACCGCCGCCGACCGAACCCGCCCCGCCCAGCGCCGTCGAGCCCACGCCACCACCCCCGGCGCCGAGCCCGCCCCGACCTCGACCGCCGGTCGCGGACGAGAGGTCCGACCTTCCCGAGCCCAGCGACTGAGCCGGTAACCCTCCGATTCTGGGAATATGGCCCCGTGCTGAGGAGGAGCCTGCGCCCCTACTGGCTGCACGGCTACCTGCTGGCCTACATCGCGCTGGGCCTCCTGGCCGACTCCCGGGTCACCGCCCTCTGGCAGCAGTACGGGCTGGGTTTGCTGACCGTCCTGGTCCTCTGGCTCTGCTCGCGCCTGATCCCGGAGGGCGAGCGGCGCCAGGTCTGGCTCTGCGTCGGCGTGGCGACCTGCTTCGAGATCTTCGGCTCGCTGGTCTGGGGGGTCTACCGGTACCGATTCCACAACCTCCCGCTCTACGTGCCGCCCGGCCACGGCCTGGTCTACCTGTTCGGGCTGACGGCGGCCCGCACCCCTGTGCTGACCCGGTATCCGCGCCAGGCCGCCGCAGTCGCTCTGGCTGTCGCCACCGCCTGGACGGTCGCCGGGCTGACAGTGCTGACCGGGCTGACCGGCCGGGTGGACGTGCTGGGAGCGCTCTGCCTGCCGCTGTTCGCGCTCTTCCTGCTGCGTTCTCCGCGTTACCAGCTCTTCACCGCGCTGTTCATCGCGACCAGCTGGCTGGAGATCATCGGCACCTCGGTCGGGACCTGGGCCTGGCTGCCGATCGCCCCCGGCACCCACGTCGGCTCCGGCAACCCGCCCTCCGTGATCGCCGGGGGATACTGCGTGATCGACGGCTCGGTGATAGTGCTGTCGATCCTGCTCTCCAGACTGACGAGGCGGCTGCGCCCGCTCCGGACGCCGGTCGCCAAGGCAGCCTAGCCGGCCAGGTGCTCACGCACTACGACTTCGTCACGAACTGGCGCGTGCGCGGCACCTGCGAGCAGGTCTCCGAAGTGCTCAGCGAGGCCCTCGAGCTCAAGCGCTGGTGGCCGGCCGTCTATCTCGACGTCAAGGAGCTGAAGCCGGGCGACCCCAAGACCGGGGTTGGGCGCGAGATCGAGCTCTTCACGAAGGGCTGGCTGCCCTACACGCTGCGCTGGTCGTTCACGGTCACCGAAAACCGCCACCCCCACGGCTTCACACTCGTGCCCCACGGCGACTTCGAAGGCCAGGGGGTCTGGACGTTCAGCCAGGACGGGGAGTGGACCGACATCAGGTACGACTGGTCCGTCGAAGCGGTCAAGCCGCTTCTGCGGGCGCTGTCGCCGGTCATGAAGCCACTGCTGGAGGCCAACCACCACTGGGCGATGGCCCGCGGCGAGGAGAGCCTGGTCCTCGAGCTCGCTCGGCGGCGGGCGCAGACCCCGGAAGGGCGCAGCCGGGTGCCGGCGCCACCGCCGCCGACGTTCCGACGCCGCCCCGCGACTACTGCTTGAAGGGCGAGGGGCCGCCTGGCGGCAGATAGGGCGCCGGGTCCACCGGCTTGCCGGCGATCCGCAGCTCGAAGTGGACGTGGGGACCGGTGGAGTTGCCGGTCGAGCCCTCGAGACCGATCACCTGGCCCTGGGTGATCCTGTCCCCGGGCTTGACCAGCGCCGTATTCATGTGGCCGTACAGCGTCGTCAACCCATCCGTGTGGGCCAGTACCACGTAGTTGCCGTAGCCGTACGGGCCCGAGCCGACCAGCGCCACCACCCCGTCGTCCGCCGCCAGGATGGGCGAGTCCACCGGCTCCGCGATGTCGATGCCGGCGTGGAAGTGGGGGAACCCGTTCATGGCCGGCTCGAAGCTCAGCGTCGAGGGCCCAAACGACTGGGTCAGCGTGCCCATCGGCTCCGGCCAGATGAAGCGGTACTTGACCGAGTGGCCGGCGCTGGCGGGTATGTTGCCCACGCTGTTCTGGCCCTGCCAGACCCGGACCTGGTCCCAGACCTGCTGCATGGCCGCCGCGATGATCTCGTTCTGCTGCGCCTCCAGGATGTCGGCGATCTGCTTGGAGAGGGCCGCCGACTGGCTGCTCACGGCGGTGATCTGGTTGCGGGTCTGCTCGATGTTGGCCGCCAGCTTCCGCTTGGAGTCCTCCTGCTGGGCCTGCAGGTCGACCAGCTTGGCCAGGTCGGCCTCCAGGCCAACGCGGAGCTGGGCCTGCTGCTCACGGGCGGTCTGCTGCTTGACCTGGGAGACCTGGAGCAGCGCGTAGTCCTCGTTGAGCTGGACCTTGAGCTTCTTGGCGCGGCCGCCGGCCGAGCTCAGGTCGGCGATGCGCGTGATCAGGTCACCGAGGCTGTGTGACTCGCCGAGCATCACCAGGATCGAACCGGGCTGAACGTAGATGGCGCGCGCCAGCGAGCGGATCTGCACCTTCTCGATCTCGATCCGGCGGTTGGTGGCGTCGATCTGCAGCTGCCGGCGGACCAGGTCGGCGTCCAGGGCCGCGATCTTGCTGTCCGCGTCCTGGATCTTCTGCCTGGTCTGGGCCTGCTGGTCCACGTTGGCCTTCAGCGATTTCTCGAGCTGGTCCTGGGCGACCAGGGCGTCGGCCAGGTTGTTGCCCAGCTTGTCGCGCACGGCCGCGATCAGCTGCTGCTGCTGCTGGGCTGCGGCCAGGTCGGACGCTGGGTCGGCGAAGGCCGGACGGGGTCCGGTGCCGATCAGCGTCGCGAGTGTGGCCACCATCAAAATGAGGCGGCGCAACCTCAAGTCTCCAGGTGCCTCCGCAGGCTGAACAGCGAGGAGCCGCTGCCGAGCCCAAGGCCGGCCAGGAAGACAAGGCCGCCGGCAAGGAAGGCGACCGGGACGGTGACCCCGGGCGCGAACTGCGAGAAGCTGCCGGCGCCCGCCTCGATCCCAGCCAGGGCCAGGGCCAGGGTCACCAGGCCGGCAAAGGCGCCGGCGATCCCGCCGGTCAGCGCGCCCTCGACCACGAAGGGGCCGCGCACCATCCAGCGGGGAGCCCCCACCAGCTGCATGATCGTCAGCTCGTCGCGGCGGGAGTGGATGGCGGCCCTGATGCTGTTGGCGGTGACGGTCACGGCCACGAAGCCGAGCAGCAGAAGGAAGGCCACGCCGGCGACCGCAACCCAGGTCAGGACCTGCTGGATACGCTGGTAGGCGCCCCGGTCGTACGAGGTCGGGTAGGCCGGGTCCACCGCGGCGTAGTTGCGCACCGCGGAATCGATGCCGCCGACGTCCTCGACCCGCTTGACCTGGACGTCCAGGCTGGCCGGGAAGGGGTTGGAGTCGCTGGCGCTGGCCAGGTCGGGCAGGCCGGGACGGCGCTGCGCGCGCTCCAGGGCCTGGGTCTTGCTCGTGTACGTGACCGTCACGACCCGGCGGTCCGCCTCCAGCTTCGACCGCAGCAGGGCCACGTCGGCGTCGCTGGCGTCGTCCCGGAGGTAGACGTGGATGACGGAGGCGTCACGTGCCTCGGCGTTGGCCAGGTTGCGGAGGGCGAAACCGGTCAGGCCCACCAGGCCGGTGAGGATCAGTAGCAGCGTCATCGAGCCCAGCGCCGGGGCGGTGCTGCCGAGGTTCCGGATCCAGTTTCTGAACGCGCCTTTGAAAAGGTAGCGAGACGTGTTCTTGGCCACGGTTGCCAGGAGGCGGCGGCGCGGAAAGCGACCCTTCAGGACCACGCCGCCCATGCCAGCCTCCCGACCCGGCCGGCCGGCTGGTCGCGCACCAGGCGCCCGTCCACGAGGGTCAACACCCGTCGCTGCATGCGTTTGACGATGTCGAGGTTGTGCGTCGCCACCAGCACGGTGGTGCCGAAGTTGGCGATGTCCTCGAGCAGGTCGGTGATCTGCCAGGCGGTCTCGACGTCGAGGTTGCCCGTGGGCTCGTCGGCGATCAGCAGCGGCGGCTGGCTGACCACGGCCCTGGCGATCGCGACCCTCTGCTGCTGGCCACCGGAAAGCTGGTGCGGGAAGGCGGTGCCCCGGTCGCCCAGGCCGACTGCGTCGAGCGCGTCCAGGCTGCGATCGGCGGCCTCCTGGTCAGAGATCCTCAGGTCCACCACCTGCAGGGCGAAGGCCACGTTCTCCATGGCGGTCAGCCGCGGCAGCAGCTTGTAGTCTTGGAAGACCACGCCGACGTGCCGGCGAAGCTGGGCGATCTTGGAGACCGGCAGCGAGTGGGCGGGCATGCCGTCGACCCAGACCTCGCCCTTCGTCGGCCGGATCTCGCGGTTGATCAGCTTCAAGAGCGTGGTCTTACCTGCCCCGCTGGGCCCGACCAGGAAGACCAGCTCTCCCGGGTCCAATCGCATGTCTACCTCGTCGACCGCGACCCGCTCCCCGTAGGCCCGGGTGACGCCGACGAACTCAAGGAGGGAAGACAACCTGCACAGACTAACGGCGGATACGATCGGCATCCTGCACCCCGCCCAAAAGCGGGTGTAATTTTTCGGTGAGCCGACCGTTCCATTAGGTTGGCCAGGTGTCCTTTTCGCGGCTCTGGCCGGCCGCCCTGTTGGCCATCGTGGGCTTCCAGCTGCGCTCCGTGATCGTCGGCGTCCCCCCCGTCCTACCCGAGGTCCGGGCGGACCTCCACCTTTCCTTTTCAGCCGCCGGCGCGCTGAGCGCCATCCCCGTGCTCGGCCTGGGCGCGGTGGCGGTGCCGGGCGCGCTGCTCGCGAACCGCTTCGGAGCACGGCGGGTGGTGGGGCTGGGCACGATCGGGCTGGGACTTGCGGCGCTGCTGAGGCTGACACCGCCGGTGCCGGCCGCCCTGTACTTCTGGACGGCGTTCCTGGCGCTGTCGGTGGCGGTCGTCCAGCCGGGGATCGTAGCCTTCGTTCGGGTCACCTTTCCGAACCATGTGCAGCAGGCTTCGACCGCTTATGCCACCTCGCTCGGACTGGGCGGCCTCGCCGGCGCCACGCTCAGCATCCGCCTGCTGGCGCTCGGCGGCTGGCGGGGCACATTCGCGATCTGGGGCGCCCTGGCGATCGTCGCCGGCCTGCTCTGGCTGGCCACGGCGCCGGGCCGGGGCGACGAGCACGCACCCCATCCGGGCGGCTTCGGGGAGCTGGTCCGCGACCGGGCCGTCTGGCACGTGGCGGCCCTGTTCGGGGCCCAGAGCCTCGTCTACTACGCGTCCGCCACCTGGATCCCGTTCCAGCTTCGCTCCTTCGGCACCGGCTACCTGACGCTGGTGCTCTTCCTGCTCAACGCGGCCAGCATCCCGCTCTCGGTCGTGCTGCTCTTATTGCGCTGGCCCTGGGCGCGTTCCCGCGCCGTCTACGTGGGGGCGGGCGGGCTGATGCTGGCGGGGAGCCTCGGCTTCGCTCTCGGTGCCGTCTCCCTGGCCTGGCTCTGGGCCTCCCTGCTGGCGGTCGCCGTCGCGGTCACCTTCACGGGCTGCACCGTGCTGCCGGCGCTGTTCTCGCGGCGGCCGTCACACACCGCCGGCTACGCGGCTCTGGTGCTCACCGCCGGCTACGCGATCTCGTTCCTGGGCCCGCTGCTCGGCGGCGTCCTGGTGGACCGAACTCACGCGTTCACGTCGCCGTTCTGGCTGACCACGGCCTCGGCGCTGCTGGTGCTCGGCCTGGGGGCCACCCTGCCCCGCCGGCAGGCCCCGCCTAGCGGAGAGCCAGCGGCAGCGCACGCAGCCCGCGCAGGGTGACCGTGGGGCTGAGCTCCGGATCCCCGGCCAGGCGCAGCGCGGGAAAGCGACGGACGAGCGATCCGATGGCGATCTGGGCCTCGAGGCGGGCCAGCGGCGCGCCCAGACAGAAGTGGATGCCGCGACCGAAAGCCAGGTGGTGGTTGGGCGAGCGGCCGATGTCCAGGCGGTCGGGGTCGGGGAACTGGCCGGGATCCCGGTTCGCCGCGCCCAGCAGGGTCATCAGGAGCTCGCCTTTGCAGATGGGCTTGCCCCCCAGCTCGAAGTCCGCCGTCGCGATGCGGGCCGTCAGCTGAACGGGCGAGTCCCAGCGCAGCAGCTCCTCGACGGCCGGCTCGAGCAGGTCCGGCTGGTCGCGCAGGCGCGCCATCTGTTCGGGATGGCGCAGCAGCGCGAGGGTCCCGTTGCCGATGAGGTTTACCGTTGTCTCGTGGCCGGCGACGAGCAGCAGGTTGAGCATCACGATCAGCTCCCGGGAGTCCAGCTCCCCGACCGCCAGCAAGTCGCTCATGAGGTCATCCCTGGGCTCCAGGCGGCGCTCGGCCACGACCTCCGATAGATAGGATGCGAGCGCGTTCCGCGCCGCCACGTAGTCGTCGATCGCGGCGTCCTGGCGGCCCATCAGCGGATCCAGGCTGGCGGCGAGGACCCGCGACCACTCGCGGAAGCGAGGCCAGTCCTCGGCCGGCACCCCCAGCATCTCGGCGATCACCGTGACCGGGAGCGGGTAAGCCAGCTCGGATACAAGCTCGATGCTGCCCCGGCGCTCGGCCCCGTCCAGGATCCTCTCCACCAACGCCTCGATCCGCGGCTTGAGGCGCTCCACCGTGCGCGGGGTGAAGGCCCGGTTGACAAGCCCGCGCAGCCGGGTGTGCTGGGGTGGATCCAGCGTGAGCATCGACTGGTGCACCTCGAAGTCCTCCGGCGGATCGAAGCCCTCGAACCGGGTGCGGTCGGCCGAGAGGCTCGCGTCCTTGAGGACCAGCGCAACGTGCTCGTACCGGGTGAGGACCCACATGGGCAGGAACGGGCTGCGGTGGACGGGGTCCGCCTCGCGGAGGGCCTGGTAGGTGGGATAGGGATCGGCGCGGACCTCCGGCAGGAACGGGTTGTACGTGAGCTGGACGGCCATCCCCGCGTCAGCCGGGCGGGCGGGCCAGCTCTACGGTCGCGTTGCCGATGGTGGTCCGGTTGCCGTCGGGGTCCTCCGTCCAGACCTCGAGCAGCGCCTGGTCGCCATCCACCGACTTCACGACCCCACGGCATCGGCAGGGCCGGCCCGGAAGGTCGAGGCCGCGATAGCTGACCTCGAAGCTGGTGAGCCTGGCCTCGCGTCCGGCCCATCCCGTCACCAGCTGGGCCAGGAAGCCGGCCTTCAAAAGGCCGTGCAGGATCACCCCCGGCAGCCCCGTCGAGCGCGCGAAGTCCTGGTCGTAGTGGATCTGGTAGAAGTCGCCCGAGGCGCCGGCGTACCTGACCAGCTGCTGGGTGGTGGGCTCCTTTACGAGCTCAGGGAGCTCCTGCCCGGCCCGGACGTTCATCGCCGGATCCGGGTGCCCCGGATTCGGGCGACCAGCCGGCCGTCCTGGTTCGTGTACTCGGAATCGAAGATCAGGAACAGCAGGCTGCCGGAGCCGCCCTGTTTCTCGAAGGCGTCGCTCAGGGTCTGCCTGGCCGTGATACGGTCTCCGATCCGGATCGGCGCCAGGTACTCGAAGCGGTCGCCGCCGTTGAGCCAGCCCTTGCCGTAATCCAGCACCTCGGGGATCTGGGGTGTCTCGCTGCTGATCGCAACCAGGAACGTGGGCGGCGCCTCCTCCAGCCAGCGCGGGTCGGCGTCGCCGATGGCCTCGCAGAAGCGCTTCACGTGTCCGGCCTCGATGGTCTCGGTGCGGGGCTCACCCTGCCAGCCGATCCGATCCTTGACCCGGGCCACGACGTCGGTCGCGCTCATCGGCCGCGGGGCATGCCCAATACGCGCTCGGCGATGATGTTGCGCTGGATCTCGGAGGAGCCCGCGTAGATCGTCTCGGCCTGCGACCACATCCAGCCGTACTGCCAGCGGCCCTGCTCGACCGCCCAGGGCGACTCCGGGTCGAGGGCCCCGTACATGCCTTCGACCGCGATGGCGGTCTCCTGGAGGCGCTTGTCCATCTCGCTCCAGTAGAGCTTGGTCAGGCTGGCCTCCGGCCCCGGGACCTGGCCCTGCTGGGCGCGGGTCAGGTTGCGCAGTCCCGTCGCCCGGAAGACGTGGGCCTCGATCGCCGCCTGCGCCACCCGCTGCCGGGCGCTGTCATCGGCGCCGGCGCCCTGGCGCCGGGTCAGGTCGGCCAGCGCGCGCACCGCCGACTCGAACCGGTAGGCGTTGGCCAGGCCGCCCCGCTCGAAGCCGAACGTTGCCATCGCCATCTTCCAGCCGTCGGTGGGGCTGCCGACGACATCCCCCTCGGCGACCGTGGCGTCGGTGAGGAAGATCTCGCAGAACTCGCCGCTGCCCGTCATCTGGATGATCGGGCGCACCTCGACGCCGGGCTGGCGGAGGTCGATGAGGAACATTCCGATCCCCTTGTGCGGGGGCGCCTCCATATCCGTGCGGGCGAGCAGGAAGCTGCGGTCTGAGTAGTGGGCGCCGCTCGACCAGGTCTTCTGCCCGTTGAGCACCCATTGACCGTCCTTGAGCACGGCGCGCGCCTTCAGGCCGGCGAGGTCGCTGCCGGCGTCGGGCTCGCTGAAACCCTGCGCGAACACGAGCTCGCCGGAGAGGATCTTCGGCAGGTACTCCTGCTTCTGGAAGTCGGAGCCGTAAACACTCAGCAGCGGCGCCAGCAGCGTCACGCCGAGGCGCCCGATGATGGGCGGGCTGCCGGCCTTCGCCATCTCCTCCATATAGATGGACTGCTGGACAGGGTTGGCACCCCGGCCGCCCTGCTCCTTCGGCCAGGAGAGGGTGAGCCAGCCGCCCTCGTAGAGTCGCGTCTGCCAGTCGCGCTGGACGCTCTCGTCCTCCTCTTCGCGGTAGCCGCCGACTCCGCGGTTGCGCCACTCCTGGGGCAGGTTGGCGTCCAGCCAGGTCTTGACCTCCGTCCGGAAGGCCTCCTCCTCGGCCGTGTAGCTCAGATCCATGGTTGGAAAGCTAGCACCTTTGGGAATGAGCAACGGGACATGGAATCGCCCACGCGCTACACCCACGTGCGGTCACGGAAACGCCCCTGGCTGGCGGTTGCGCTGGCCGTCGTCGTGCCCGGTCTCGGGCACATTTACCTGGGTCACTACAAGAAGGGCCTGTTCTACCTGGTCGCCGCGGGCGGCCTCGAATTCATCGGCTTCGACCTGGACCTCACCGCCATCGGAGCGGCGCTGGGCATCCCGATGGGACTCGGCGGCTTCGGCCTCTGGGCGCACGGAGTCTACGACGCCTGGAAGCTCGCGAAACTGCAGGAACGCTACTACTACACGAATCCGTAGCTGAGCCAGCCGCCGTCCACGACCAGCGTCTCGCCGGTCACGTACGCGGCGTCGTCGGAGCACAGGAAGAGGACCGCCTTGGCGACCTCTTCCGGCTCTCCGAGCCGGCCCTGTGGCGTCCGTTTCTCGAGCGCCGAAAAGTCGAGCTTGCCCTCGGCGCTGAGGCGCTCGGTCATGGCGGTTCGCACGTAGCCGGGCGCCACCGCATT
Source organism: Chloroflexi bacterium UBA4736 (assembly GCA_002404015.1). GTDB lineage: Bacteria > Chloroflexota > Dormibacteria > Dormibacterales > Dormibacteraceae > UBA4736. The sequence continues at coordinate 24,546 of DHIW01000063.1, read as the reverse complement.
GACGCGCACGGTCGGCGCCAGCTCGCTGGCCATCACCCGGGTCATCATCACCAGAGCGGCCTTGGAGCTGGCATAAGCGACACGCTTCGGAAAAGGCGCAAAGGCGGTCACGGAGGCGATGTTGACTATCACGCCGGAGCCGCCGGCGAGCATCACTCGAGCTGCCAGCTGGGAGCATAGAAAGGGCGCCGTCAGGTTCAGGTCGATGATCCGCCGCCAGTCGGCCGGCTGCAGGTCGACGGCGTCGCTGACGACGTTCATGCCGGCGTTGTTGACCAGGATGTCGAGCCGCCCGAACGACGTCACGGCGGCGTTGATCAGGTGTTCGGCGCCGGCCTCGGTGCTGACGTCGGCGACCACCCCGGCGGCGCTCTCACCGATGCCGCTGACGACTTCGCGGACCGCCGCTTCGTCACGCGAGTTGACGACGACCCGAGCGCCTTCGGCAGCGAGCACCTGGGCGATGGCGCGCCCGATGCCCTTGGTCGAGCCGGTGACCACGGCGACCTTGCCGGCCAGGCGGTCGCTCACCGGAGGACCATGTCGCCGCGGTCGGTCCCCACGACCACCTCCTTGATGCCCGGGTCGCCGCGGACCAGGCTGTACTCGACGTCCCGGTCGAACAGCTCCTGGAGACGGCGGCGCGTGGCCTCGGGGTCGGGGTCGGAAAGCGTCAGCGACTTGATGCGCCGGGCCCGGCTGGGATGCTCGGCCACGGCCGCGGCCGGGTGCCTCCCGTAGGGCACGCGCCAGTCGATCAGAAAAGGCAGGGGGCTGGGGCGCGCATCCGGCACCAGCTCCTGCATGCGCCACTCCAGGCCCACCCCGTCCGGACGCGTTCGCGCGCCGGGCGTGACATCAGGCAGGTCCCAGCCGCGCCCCAGGAGGTACGAGCGCTCGAGGTCCAGGTTGTCGGTCCGGGCGGCCCAGGCCGGAAATTGGCGACCCTCCTCCACCGCCTTCGCGACGCGAAGAGCCGTCGGCCGGGTGAGCGCCTCCTCGGGAGCGACCACCGCGATGAGCTCGAGGTAGTCGGCGCCGAACGGGATGATCATGTTCGCCGTCGCGAAGGGATGCCGCCCACCGGGCAGCGCGACCAGGCCGTGCTCGTCGAGCATCCGCTGGGCACCCTGCTCCAGGTCCGCCACAGCGACCTGGACGTGGTCGATGGTGAGTCGGGGGCGGCTCGAAGAAGAGCTGCCCCCGGCGCTTGTCACCCTCTAGAGGTCCGGCCGAACTTCTAGCTGCTCGAGCTGGAGCCGTCGCCGCTGGCGGTCGGGCGTCGGCGGCGCGTGGTGGTCGTTCGGCGCCTCGTCGTCGTGCTGGTCGCGCGGCGGCGACGCGTCGTGCTGGTGCCCGAGCCCATGGCGCGCTGTACCCGACGCTGGATGCTGCGCAGACCCTTCTCGATGGTTCCGCTGGCTGCCGCGGTTCCCTTGGTGCTCAGCTTGTCCACCTGGCGGCGAAGCTTGCGGTTTTCCTTGATCAGCTCGCTCACCATCGCGTTCAGGTTTTCGACGAGCTCGGTGCCGCCTGCGCGCTTTCTGCGCGTCGTAGTCGAGCGCGCAGTGCTGCTCGTACCAGGCTTGCGTCCACGCCGCCGGGGCGCGGGTTTGCTATCGGGTGACCTTTCCTCTGCCATGTATGAGCTCCCAGTAATTTGACGTGGAATCGTGCGGAGTATAGCTCGCGCCGATTAGGCAGCTACCGGGATACTCTGCCGGACCAGACTTTTCAAGCCTTCGCGTGCCAATTCGTGCGCCGGATTGGCCTTGCGGCTCACGTAGCTCACCACGCGATGGCCGCGCCGGCAGCGCTCTCGTACTTCGTGCACGGCGGCGCGAAAGCTGTCACTTGACGGCATCCGGCTGCGCACCACCGGCGCGCAGTCGGTGCGGACCACGACGCGATGGAAAGGCCACCGAGAGGCGGCCAGGTCGAGCGCGGCGGCGCAGACGTGGGCCTCCAGCTGAGCCGAGCCGCCCGCGTGCGTATAGCCGAAGGATTCCGTGTACACCGCCCGGCCCCTGACGAAAACGGCCAGGCCACAACCGGCCCGGCCGTTCCTGTCGAGAGCAGCGTCGACGTATATGACAAGGCACTCCCTCAAATTTGGGACCCTCCCACAGATGGATTTGGCGGGAGCTTAACAGCATGTCGTGCGCTGGTCCAGCGTCCAACCCAAGATGTGGGGTCAGCTGGGTGTGCTGCCTGTGAAGGGACAAGCTCGGATGCGAGGTCTGGGCACGGCCGTTGCTTCGCGCGCCCCGGCCGCCCTGCCGCTCGCCCAAGCCGGTGAACTGAACGCGCGCGCGTGACGGCGGACTGGCGGGTTAGCGAAGCGGCGGGCGTTTGGGTGATTGCGCCGGGGGCTTCCGGCCGGCCGGCCAGATCGCGCGGCATCGGGCGCGGATAGACTAGGAAACCGATGGCCACTACCAGTCCGTTGTCGCGCGCCATTCGCGACTTCGCAGTGGTGGGCGGCGGTATCGCGGGCTGCACTGTCGCGTACGAGCTGGCACGCCGCGGCCATTCCGTGACGCTTTACGAACAGTCCTCGATCGCTCACGCCGCATCAGGCCGGAACATGGGCCTTCTGCTGAACCAGGTCGAGGTCGAAGTGGTGAAGATCATGCGCCACTCGCTGGAGATCTACCGCGAGGTCGAGCACGCAGCGCGGCCGTTCAACCTGCGCCAGCTCCCGCAGTTGCTGCTCGCTCGCGACGCTGAGCAGATGAAGGTCGCGCGGGCGCACGCGGCGGCGCTGCGCGAGATCGGCGTCGAAGCCCAGCCGCTGGATCCGCAGCAAGTGCGCTCAGAGGTGCCGCAGCTGAGTGAGGACATCCAGGGCGGTTACCTGCTGCCGGGCGCCTGGGCGCTCGACCCGGCTCCCGCCACGCAGGCGTTCGCGGAGGCCGCGCGGGTCGCCGGCGCCGAGATCCGCACCGGAGCGCGAGTGTCCGCGATCGACCGCCACGGGGTCTTCACCGACGAGGGCCGGCGCCCCGCGGGAGGCGTGATCGTGGCGTCCGGGCCCTGGGCCGTCGACCTGCTCCCCAGCCTGCCGGTGACCGCGGCGCGGGGCTGGGTGCTGCTCACCGCGGCCCTGCCCTTCGCGCTGCCCTGGATTGTCGAGGAGATGTCGTGGCCCGACCAGGACCGCCTCGGCCGCGCCTCCCGGCTCCCGACGCTTGCCGATGTGGCCTCCGGCGGCCACGACGAGCCGGCGGCGTCGGCGTTGGCGCTGGCGCCGCTGACCGACGGCCGCGCCCTGATCGGAACGTCCATGGCCCCCTCGCTGCGGGAGGCGGTGGAGGGCCTCGATATGCCCCAACGCGTCGCCGCCCGCGCGCTGGAGATCGCTCCCGGCCTCCGCGACGTAAGCATCGCCCGGGCCTGGTACGGCATGCGGCCGATGGCCCCCGACGGCATGCCGATCGTCGGCCGCCTAGGCGAGTCCGGAGTCTTCGTGCACGGCGGCCACGGCTCGCTGGGGATGATGACCGCCCCCGCGACAGCGCGCTGGCTGGTCGACGAGATCCTGGGAGAAACCCGGCCAGAGCTCAAGAGCCTCTCGCCAGCGAGGTTCGCTGAGTCGGCGAGCTCAGCTCCTTCCCGCTTGTCTTCGGGAGGGACCGCTCCAGCGCCCTAGCAGGGTGCTGAAAAAGGTCGGCGAGAGATTCGGTGACCAGGTGGCCAGATCCTAGGCGACTCCGAGAACCGGAGCAAAGCGTATTGGAGATACGCGTCGCGAGGATCGCAGGAGTCAACGACGGAGATGGGTCGCCTGGGCGCCGAAGCACCGTCGATTCCTTTTTCAGCGGCCTGCTAGACCTCGGGCAGCTGGGCTCCCATCGCGTGGTAGCCGCCGTCCACGTGCACGACCTCGCCGGTGGTCGCCGGCATGTAGTCGCTGAGGAGCGCGCACACGGTCTTGGCCACAGGGTCCGGGTCGGAGGTGTCCCAGCCCAGGGGCGCCTGCTTGCCCCAGACCTCCTCGACCTGGGAGAAGCCCGGCACCCCCTTGGCGGCGATCGTCCGCACCGGGCCGGCTGAGACCGCGTTGACCCGGATCTTGTAGCGGCCAAGGTCCCGCGCCAGGTAGCGGACGACGCTGACCAGGGCGGCCTTGCTCACCCCCATCCAGTCGTAGGAAGGCCAGGCGTGCACCGAGTTGTCGAAGTCCAGCGTGACGATCGACCCGCCTTCCTCCTCCATCAGCGGCAGCAGCCCGACCGCGATCTCCTTCAGCGAGAAGGCGCTGACCTGGTAGGCCATGGCGGCGCTGGGCCAGGGGGTTTTCAGAAAGTTCCCGCCCAGCGCGTCCTCGGGCGCGAAGGCGATGGCGTGCACCCAGCCGTCGAGCTTGCCCCAGCGTCCCTGCAGCTCCTTGCAGACGGCGGCCATGTCCTCCGGCTTGGTGGCGTCCAGCTCGAGAACGTCGGGCCGCGTGGGCAGCCGCTTGGCCATCATGTCGGTGATGTTCTTGACGCGCCCAAAGCTGGTCAGGACGATCTCGGCTCCCGCCTTCTGCGCCTCCTCCGCCACCGAGTAGGCGATGCTCTTGCGGTCCAGCACCCCGGTGATCAGCAGCTTCTTGCCTTCGAGCAGCATGGCGTAAGGGTACTAGGCGAGCTGCCTCTCGAAGGCCAGCCGCACTCCGCGCCCGGCAAGCACAAGACCAGTCACTCGGTCGAGCGCCCTGCGCACGCGCGCCCCTGCCCGACTGCGTCCAGTCCGGCTGATCAGGTGGCCGTAGAAGGCCAGCCAGCCCACGATCATGGCCTCCCAGATCGAGCGTCCGTCGCTACGACTCCGCGCCGGTCGCGACGGGTGCGTCGTCGTGTCCCGACCAGTCGCTCCACGAGCCTGCATACAGGCGGGCTCCGGGCAGGCCTGCCAGCTCCAGCGCGAGCATGTCCAGGCAGGCGCTGACGCCGGAACCGCAGTACACCACCGCGTCCTCGCCGGGCCTGACACCGAGCTCCGCGTAGCGCCTTCGCAGCTCGGCGGCCGGCAGCAGCCGGCCGTCGGGGTCAAGGTTCTCGCCGTAGAAGGCGTTGAGCGCACCCGGGATGTGGCCGGCCTTGGCGTCGATGGGCTCGGTCTCGCCGGAGAAGCGCTCGGGAGCTCGGGCGTCCAGGAAGACCTTGCGGCCGGCGAGCTCCCGCGCCTCCTCGTACCCGACCACCGCCCGCTCGTCCGGCTCACCAGCGCTGAAATCGCCCGCCGCCGGGCCCGCCGCCTCGGTCTCCCAGGGTCCGGGCCAGGCGCCCGCCCCGCCGTCGAGGACAGCGACATCCGGGTGGCCGAAGTACCGCAGCAGCCACCACAGGCGGGACGCCGAGTAGCCGTTGCTCTGGTCGTAGACCACCACGCCGCTCGCCCCGCTCACCCCCGCGGCGCGCATGACGCGCTCGAACTGCTCGCGGGAAGGCAGGGGATGGCGGCCGGCGCCTGTGGCCCCGGTCACCTCCTCCAGGTCCACGAAGACCGCGCCCGGGATGTGGCCCGCCTCGTAATCGCCCCTCCCCGTCTGGCCGCCCGCCAGGTACCAGCGGAAGTCGATGAGACGAAGGTCGGGATCGCCGATGTGCTCAGTCAGCCAGTCGGCGTCCACCAGAGGTCCCACGGCCGCTAGTGTCCTGCTCCAGAGTTCGTCGAGCAAGTTGTGGCAGGCAACCGCAGGTTGCCGGTCCGGGCGCCGGGGGCAAGGAAGGGGTGGCACCCAAGAGGAGCGCACTTGGAGTGCGTGACCACGCCAGGCCGGGCCCCCTGACGCCGCCATCGGTGTCCGGAGCCGCAAATTGCCGACAAATCTCTGGAGTGGGACACTAGGCTATCGTGCCGTGCGCCGCGGGACCCTGACCGTGATCACCGGGCCGATGTTCTCGAACAAGAGCGGCGAGCTCCTGCGCCTGGCCACGGTGCACCGCATCGCCGGCCGCCGGGTCGGCCTCTTCAAGCACTCCCTGGACGACCGCTACGACGGCCTGCAGTCCATCTCGACCCACGGCGGGCTCTCGATGGAGGCGGAGCCGGTGTCTAGCTCGCTCCAGGTCGCCCTGATGGTGGCCGACGTGGACGTGGTCGCGATTGACGAGGCCCAGTTCTTCGACGAGGGTCTGGCGGACGTGGCGGCCCAGTTGGTCGAGGACGGCGTCACCGTCTTCGTGGCCGGCCTGGACCGCAACTTCAAGGGCGAGCCGTTCGGGCCGATGCCGGCACTGATGGCGCTGGCCGACGACGTGATGAAGCTGCGCGCGGTCTGCATGAAGTGCCGGTCCCTGGAGGGCACGATGACCCAGCGCCTGATCGCCGGCCGGCCCGCCTCGCGAAACAGCCCCATCATCCAGATCGGTGCGGCCGATGCCTACGAGGCTCGCTGCCGCGACTGCCACGAGCTGGACAACTAGAGGTCGCTAGGCGTGCACCACCCGCGTCGAGTGGCAGAAGTGGACGTGGGCCGGGTGCCCGGCGTGCAGCTTCTTGAGCGAGGCCTTCCAGGCTTCCCGGTCGGACGCCTGGCCGTCGGGTAGCTCGGCCTGGTCGGGGTCATGGTAGATGACGGGCGTGTAGGCCGCGTCGCCGATCAGGACCTCCTCCCCATCGCCCTGGACCAGGATGGACTGGTGGCCGGAGGTGTGGCCCGGCGTGGCGACCACCCGGACGCCCTCGGCGATCTCGGCGTCTCCGTCCAGCAGCTCGAAGCGCGCGCCCGCAAAGTCGAACCAGTCGGTCAGCCACTGGGCCTGGACGCGCGCCCGCTCCAGCTCGGTGCGCTGGACGTAGAAGGGCGCGTGCTTGAACACCGCGTTCTGGCCGCAGTGGTCGAAGTGGAGGTGGCTGTTGATCACCAGCTTCACGTCGCCTGGCGCCAGCCCGATGGCGTCCAGGGCGTCCGCGACCGAGACGTTGACGACCCGCCAGTCCGTCAGCACCTTGTCTGGGCCCCCGACGCCGGAGTCGACCAGGATGGCCCCCGCCTTGGGGTGGGCCAGCACGAATCCGTGGACCGGCCACTCCCGACCGTCCGGCCCCTGGAGGCTGGCCAGGTGCAGCCGGTGGATCGGGATCAGAGCGGGAAGGACCCGATCGCCAGCAGCAGGAACACGCCCGCCATGTACACCAGCGAGTACCGGAACACGCGCGAGGTCCAGCCGGCAGCCGCCAGGTCCATCACGCAGGCGGCGACCAGTCCCACTCCGAGCACGAGCGCGCCAGCCAGGTACACGACATTCACCGCGTGAGTGAGGAACGGCACCACGCTGACACCCAGCGTCAGCACCGCGTAGACCAGGCTCCGGCGCTTGGTGGCGGCGTCCCCCGCCACCACGGGCAGCATCGGGACGTGGGCGTGCTCGTAGTCGCGGCGGATGATCTGGGCCAGCGCCCAGAAATGGGGCGGCGTCCAGAAGAAGATGAGCAGGAAGAGCGAGAGCGCCGTGAGGTCGACACCGCCGGTCACGGCGGCCCAGCCGACCAGCGGTGGGATGGCTCCCGCCGCGCCCCCGATCACGATGTTCTGGGGCGTCGAGCGCTTGAGCCAGATCGTGTAGACGAAGACGTAGATCAAGGTGCCCAGCAGGGCGAGCAGGGCGGCGGCCAGGTTGGCCAGTGTGGCCAGGATGGCGACCGCGAGCACGTTCAGCACGATCCCCATGACTAGCGCGTGCCAGCCCGGGATCCGGCCGGCCGGGATCGGGCGGTGGCGCGTCCGGCTCATCTCGGCGTCGATGTCGCGGTCGAACCAGCAGTTGATCGCGTGGGCCCCGGCCGCCGCCAGGGTGCCCCCCAGCACCACGCCCAGGACCGCCAGCGGCTTCGGCCAGCCGTGCGCGGCGGGCATCATGGCCCCCACCGCCACAGCGTCCAGCAGCAGGACGACGCGGAGCTTCATCAGGCTGAGGTAGTCACGAACGACCTCGAGAGCCCGCCGCTCGGCGGACGCCGGGAAGGCGGCCTCGCTCACGAGGGAGAGTCTACCTTCCCTCGATCGCGGCGACGTGGGAGGCCAGGACCGCCTGCGTGAGGGCTCCCGGCCAGCGTCCCTCCTCCGTCCCGTCGGGGCGCACGAACACAGTGGTGGGCAGGGCGGCGACCCTGTAAGAGGCCGCCACGTGACCGTCCTGGTCGAGCAGCGCCGGCCGCACGAGGTGGATCGAATCGAGGAACTGGTGGGCGGCCGAGGCGCTGTCGATGGAGTCCACCAGCAGCACCACCAGGCCGGGCTCCCGCTGCGACTCCTGCTGGATGAGGGGCATCTCGGCCCGGCAAGGCGGACAGGTGGCGGACCAGAAGTTGATCAGCACCGGCCGTCCCCGGTACTGGGCCAGCCCGTCGCGCGAGCCGTCGGTCGAGGCCAACGAGAAGTCGGGCGCCGCCGCCCCGGAAGGACCCGCCGGCAGCCCGAGGCCGGCGATCGTGCGCAGCTGATCCAGGACCTGGGGTGTCCCCCAGCCCTGGCCGTGGCCGGCCAGGAGCTGCTGGCCGGCCGGGCTCAGCTGCGAACGCAGTGCGCCCGGCAGGTCACCGCCGAGGTCGGGCGATCCGGTGTAGGTCGCGCGCAGGAAGCCGTGGCTGTCCACCAACGCCATGACTGACGTATGGGAGTCCGAGGCTGACAGCTGCACGCCGAACGGGTACCAGAAGGCGGAGAGCTCCTCGGGCGACCCGGTGGCGAACGTCCAGTCGGCGCCGACCTGCGCCCGATAGGCGGCGAGCGCCGCCGAGCTGTCGTTCAAGGGATCGGTCGTGACCTCTACGAGCATGGCGTTGGGGGCTTGCTGGCGGAGCTTGAATAGGACCCCCGTGAACAGCGGGCAGGTCTCCTGGCAGGTCGTGTGGAAGGCCGCGATGACCACGTCGTGGCCCGCCAAAGACTGCCGGTTCAGGGGGCCTCCCGCCTGGTCGTGAAGGCTGAACTCGGGGAGCGGCGTCAGCTTGCCGGCCAGCTCGTTCAGTCCGAGACCGTAGTCGGCGCCCCCCACGTACACGCCGCCGTTCGCCACCTGGCCCGACTCCACGTCGAGCAGGACCGGGGTCACCAGGCCGCCCTGCACGGCGACCTCATGCTCCGGGCGGCCGGCGACCAGCAGCCGGTAGCGGCCAGGCGCCAATGACGACTCGGCGACCTTGACGGTATCGGGCGCCGCCGGCACCGCGCCGGCGCGCAGGGCAAGCGGGTGGCCGCCCAGCGTCAGGCGGGCCGCCAGGAGCTGGTCGCCACCCCTCGAGGAGGCGTACACAACGACGGCGCCGGCGGGGCTGGGGCGGGGCCCGAACGCGGCGAAGACCACCGCCACGACGGCGACGAGCGCCGCCAGCGCGTATAGAAACGAGAGCCTGCTCAGGAGGCGAGTCTAGCGGGGGCCTCCGCGCCCGCTCAGCGCTCGCCTCGCGAGCGGATCAGCAGCAGGGAGGCGATCAGAAAAATGATCAGCACGCCCGGCGACCAGCCGAGCCCAGGCCCGAAGGGGTCGTTGGGCGAGAGGTCGGCGACCACCGCCAGCACGCAGACCGCCGCGAACACGGCTAGCGTGAGGACGATCCGCATGGTGCCGTGGCCCTCGAACATCAGGCGGAGGCCCAGGAAGCGAGTCCGATGGTGGCGGACCTCCGCCGCCGGGGCCTTCGCGGCCGGCTCCCCCTCGTGCAGGTGGCGGCGACGGCCCATCCGGACGCGTTCCGAGCTGGGCGCCGCGAGGGGCCGGCGCACGATCTCCCGGTCGACCGGCGGCGGCGTTTCCAGCGGCTCCCAGATCGGCTGCCCGCGATATCTTCGGTACGCGATGAAGGCGATGGAGCCCAGGATCAGCCAGGCGATGTAGATGGGCGTCGAGCCCTCGATGTTCTGGAACAGAAGCTGGGTGAAGACCGCCCCGATGGCCAGGGCCCCCACCAGCGACAGCACCGGGATGCTGGCCCTGCCGTACGGGATGTTGAACGGCATGCGGTAGGGCCGGTAGAGCTCGGGGTCGACGAAGCGAAGGCGCATGACCGCCAGATGCGCCGTCGCGAACGCGAAAGTGGCCGCCAGCGAGTAGATGGCGGCCATCAGAGTGATCTTGTTGGTCAGGATCAGGAGGGACGCCGCGATCCCGAAGACGACGATCGAGACGTACGGCGTCCTGTACTTGGGGTGGAGCCTCGAGAACTGCTTCGGAAAGAGGTCGTTCGAGGCCAGCGAGTAGCTGAGCCTGGAGATGCCGATCAGGCCGGCGTTGGTGGCGATCACCAGGATTGTGAAGGCCAAGATGGCGACCCAGACGCCGGCCCAGTAGGCGAGCGCCCGGGGCCGGAAGAAGCTGACGATGCCAGACACCGGGTCGTTCACCCACCGGTTGCTCGCCAGGTCGGTCACGAAGTGGCCGGAAGCGTCGAGATGGACGGGGAACACGCTCATGCCGATCGTCGGCAGGAAGGACGAGACCAGGAGCACCGCGATGATCACGAAGAAGGTCGCGCGGGGCACGGTCTTGCCCGGGTTCTTGGCCTCCTCGGACATGTTCGAGATGGTCTCGATGCCCGTGAACGTCACCATCGCCAGCGAGATGCTGGCCAGGAAGTTGCCCCAGGTGGGGGCCTGCCCGAGGTGGATGTTGTTGATGACCGTCGAGAAGTTGAGCAGGAGGATCGCGCCCAGCACCACAAGCACGACCTGGGTGCCCAGGTCGAGCATGGCCAGGACCAGGTTCACCGCGCTCGACTCCTGGATGCCGATGATGTTCACGGCCATCAGCACGCCGGTGAGTACGATCGAGCCCGCCACGTGCGGCCCGGTCGCCTGGAGGATCTTCAGGAACGGCACGTACTCGCCCAGCACCGCCAGGTAAGCCATCGCCGTGTACGACGAGATGGCGACGGTGGCCGTGTAGTTCAGGAGCTGGATCCAGCCCACCAGGAAGCCCATCGGCTCGTTGAAGGCCCGGCGCGCGAAGCTCGAGGAGCCGCCCGCGTGGGGCATCGCCGCCGTGCCTTCCGCGTAGTTGAGAGCGGTGCTGACGAAGATCAGGCCGGCCAGGATCAGCGCCAGGGGAGTCAGCCCGAGCGCCAGCGCCGCGGTGACGCCCAGCGAGTAGTAGATGCTGGAGCCGACGTTGCCGTAGCAGGCGCTGAAGAGGGCGCCTACACCCAGGGTTCTCGGGAGCTTGGTCTTGCGGCCGAGGACGACTCGCACGTCCCCAGGCCGCCGGCCTCTACGCGGAGATCCCGGCTCGCTCATCCTTCCGGCAGCACGCCCCTCATTTTGGCCGGTAGCGGGCGGCCACCTGGTCGATATAGGTGACAAACATCTCGGCCAGGGCCGGGTCCTCGAACTCGACGAAGTTCTCCGCGTTCTGCTCCCCGCTGTGCGAGAGGTTGAAGCTGCCGGTGAAGACGCTGTCGTCGGCGACCAGGCACTTGGCGTGCATGAAGTCGTGGACGGAGCCGCTCGAGTACGGCGTGGACCGCTTGGCGCCCCAGGGGACAGCCGCCGCCACGGTCTTCCAAGCCGCGATCTTCCAGTTCGTCTCCGGCTGCTGGCCCCACTGGTACAGGACCTCGTCCATCTGGGTGGCGTCGTAGCAGCCGGCCAGGTCGACGTCGCCCTTCTCGAGGATCTCTGCGAGCGTCCCGAGCACCGGGCCGGACGTGATCACGGGCGAGCAGATGCGCAGGCGCCTGGCGGTGGCGAGCCGCTGCGACAGCTCGTGCACCAGCTTCTTGGCCCGGCCCGGCGTGAAGTAGGGCCGGACCCGGCTGCCGTCCGCCAGCTGGAACCACGCCGGCTCACCGAAGCCCGACTCGACCACCTGGCGCTTGGTCCAGAGCTCCTCGAAGTTCGCCGTGTAGGCGCCGGCCAGCTCGGGCGAGAGCACTCGCACGATCACGTTCTCCTCCCGCGTCCAGGAGTCGGTCGTCCAGTTGGCGGAGCCCGTCCACACCTCGCTCCCGTCCTTCACCACGTACTTGTGGTGCATGAGGTCGGGGACGCCCGGGATCGGGATGGCGCCCACGTCCAGGCGGTGAAGCAGGTCCCAGTCGACCTGGTTGGGTGGGGGATCCACCGTCTTCTTGGGGTGATCCTGGTTGAAGACCATGCGGATCCTCACCCCCCGCTGCTTAGCGGCATCGACCGAACGGCTGAGGATCTCCGCGCAGGCGTCGTCCAGGCGGAGGTCGTAGAGGGCGATGTCGAGGGTTCGCCGGGCTCCGTCCAGGTACCCGGCCAGGATGGCCGCGATCGACTCGGCCGGCTGGCCTCCGTCGTTCAGGAACACGGCCGCGACCGGCGGCGAGGCGGCTATTGGGCGTCCGCCTTCTTGGCTGCCGGCTTGGCCTCCGGGCGGGCGCTGGTCGCCACCTCGGCCGCCTCCTCGGGATCGTCGGTCAGGACCAGGACATCGAGGTCCTCGGCCGAGATCAGCTTCTCGGAGAGCGCCTTGTCGCGGAGCCAGCCCAGGAGCCCCGTCCAGTACTCGCGGCCGAACAGGACGACCGGGAAGTGCTCGATCTTGCCGGTCTGGGCAAGCGTAAGCGCCTCGAAGAGCTCGTCCAGCGTGCCGAACCCGCCGGGGAAGATCACGAACCCCCGCGCGTACCTCACGAACATCATCTTGCGGACGAAGAAGTAGCGGAACTCGATCCCCAGGTCCACATAGTCGTTCAGGGCCTGCTCCTGCGGGAGCTCGATGTTGCAGCCGACCGACAGGCCCCCGGCCTCCTGGCAGCCGCGGTTGATCGCCTCCATGATCCCGGGGCCGCCACCCGTGATCACGGCGAACCCGCGGCGGGCCAGGGCGGCCCCCGTCTGCCGGCCCAGGCCGTACATCTCGGTGTTCGGCGCGATGCGGGCGGAGCCGAAACAGGTGATCGCCTGGCCGACCTGGGACATCGCATCGAAGCCCTCGACGAACTCGGACACGATGCGAAGCACCCGCCAGGGGTCGGCGTGATGGGTGGGCTCGTCGATGGCGGGGCGCTCGAGGAAGGAGCGGTCAGCCGTCTGCCGGCCCTCGGGGACGACCAGCCGGCCTGCGCGACGACGATTAGGCATCGCGCGTCATGTTACGGGGGTTCGGGAGCGGCTTTAAGCCGGGTCAGCGGCGGGGCTCGAGCCGGGCTTGGGAGCCCTAATCAGGCGCCTGCTGGACAACCGTTTGAGCGGCGCCGCCGACTTCTTCATCAGCGCGGGCGCGGCCTTCGAGCGGTCCGCCGGTCGCGGCGTGTTGCGCACCTGGTGGACCACGACCGGCTCGGCCGGAATCAGCTCGGCGGCTGCCGCCGGCTCGCTCAGGGCGGCGACCGGCTCGGCCGGCAGCTTACGCGCCGGGACGTCGGTCTCCGGCATCTCGAGCACCTTGTCGAGGCTGTGCCGCAGCTCCTGGTTCTCCTTCTCGAGGTGGTGGACCAGGCCGCGATGGCGCATGTGCTCGCGGAAGTGGTACATGCGGGCCGGCAGGTGATACAGGTAGCCCGCCACCAGCCCAGCCAGGAGCGGGACCAGGGCCAGCAGGCCGAGGGGCACGCCGGTCCAGTGCAGACGCCACCAGCTCACCTCGACGTGAACCGTGTTGCTGTACGCGAACACGGCCGTGCCGATCCCCAGGGCCAGGCCGCCCAGAAAGGCCGCCAGGCGCAGACCGCGGTGTGTCAGGGATGACATGAGTGGCGGCATCCTACCCCTTCCCAAGCAGCGAACGGACGCCCTTAGCGCCTTTAGGCGATTTCCCGGGAGACCCCGCGGCCAAGCCCCCAGAATTCGGGGATGGCCCGAGAGCCCCTGTTCGATCCCGCCGACTTTCGGATCGAGCCCGGCGTGGCACACCTCTGCGCGGCCGGCGAGAGCGCATTCCTGCGAGCTCACGATCTGGCTTTCGCGGACTTCGCGGCGGACACCAGCCGCGCCGAGGCGGGCCGCGACCGCCAGTTCGCGCGGGAGCGCAAGGCCCGAGGCCAGGCGGCGGGCCTCTTCGGCGTCGATGAATCCGAGATCGGGTTCGTGTCGAATGTAGCCGAAGGGGTTTCGATCCTGGCCGAGAGCCTGGCCTGGGTGGAAGGCGATAACGTCCATGTGGACGCCATCGAGTTTCCTTCCGTGGCGCTCCCCTTCGCAATGCGCGGGATCGAGCTCTCGCCGCGCATCGACACGCGTACGAAGGTGGTGGCCGTCAGCCATGTCTCCTACCTGACCGGCCAGCGCCGCGACCTGGCCGCCCTGCGGGAAGCCGCCGATCGGGAGGGCGCGCTGCTGGCTGTCGACTTCACCCAGTCTGCGGGCGTCCTGCCGGCAGAGGCCCACCTGGCCGATTTCGCGTTCTCCGCCTGCTACAAGTTTCTGCTCGGCTGCACCGGCGTGGCTATCGCCTACTGGAACCGCGGGCGCCAGCCGGGCTGGGCGCCCAGGAGCGGCGGCTGGAACTCCGTCGAGCTGGCGGACCTGCCCGACTACCCGGTGCCGGCGGTGCCCCGGCCGGACGCTACGCGGTTCACGCGCGGCAACCCGGCGCTGCCCTCGGTCTACGTGCTGTCGAGCGCGCTCGACTACCTGGCCCGATGCGATCGGGGCGCCCTGGCCGCACACGTGGAAGCGCTGGCCGGGGAGCTGCTGGACGGCCTGGCCGGGATGGGGATCGAGCCGCTCACGCCCCGAGAGCCGGCCCGCCGGGGCCCCAGCGTCTCATTCCCGGCTGCCGAACCGCAGAGTCTGGCACGGCGCCTGGCGGCGCGCTCAGTCCTGGCCTGGGGCGGCCAGGGCCGCCTCCGGTTCAGCTTCCACGGCTACAACGGCAGCCGCGACGTCGAACAGGCGCTCAGCGCGCTCCGGCTAGAGCTCTAGAAGGGTGCTAACCGACCGCTGAGAGGCGCTCCAGCACGACCACCGGGATCTTCCGGCTGGTCTTCTGCCGGTACTCCCAGAAGGCCGGCATGCGGTCGGCCTGCTGCTTGTAGAGGCTCTCGTACTCCTCGCCTTCGGTCAGGACGCGGGTCCGGGCGGGAAACGACTCGCCCAGGACCTCGACCGTGACCGTCGGGTTGGCGACCAGGTTGTGGAACCAGTCGGGGTTGGTTGGCGCACCGCCCTTGGAGGCGATCACGATCAGGTCGTCGCCGGTCTGGGTGTACGCGAGAGGGTTCTCGCGCAGCTGGCCGGACCTGGCGCCTCTGGTGGTCAGGATCAGTACGTCGCGACCCACGAAGGGGCCCGAGCTGGGCTTGCCGGCGTTCGCCCGCAGGTCGTCGACCAGGTTCTTGTTGAAGTCATTCATCGATGTCGTCACGATTAGTCAAACTCGTTGCGCACGCAAGGGATTCCACAGGTCGCGCGGCTGTCGACCTGGCGCGGGCGGGGGGAATCGCGCCGGCGCTTTAGAGGTCGGGTTGACTCGCTGACCGGGGGGTGCTTAGATCGTTGCACAAGCAACTTGCCCGGCCGCCCTCCGGGTTGACCTGATGTGGAATCCGGGGGTGTCGTGAACCGATCAGCCGATAAATCGTCAGCTCAGCACGCTCGCGCGCTCCGGACGTGGAGGTGAATTAGGTGTTTCCAGCCGCCTTCGACTACCGTGCCCCGGAAACTCTCGACGAGACCCTCCGACTCCTTACCGAGAAGGGCGACGAGGCCAAGGTGATGGCCGGCGGCCAGAGCCTGATCCCACTCCTCAAGCTTCGTTTCGCCTCCCCCGCCCTGGTCGTCGACATCGGCCGCCTGCCCGGCTTGAAGGGCGTGACGGCCGACGGCGGGACGATCCGCATCGGGGCCCTGACCCGCCACGTGGACATCGAGCGCAGCGACGAGGTTCGCCGGCTCTGTCCGATCCTCGCCGACACCGCCCCTCTGATCTCCTCACCTCTGAGCGCGACGGCGACACGCACTACTTCTGCGGGGAGGGCTGCCGCTCCCAGTTCCTGTCCGCGACCTCCGCGTGAGCTCGGCTGGGCTGGTCCTGGCCGGCGGCTCGTCCCGCCGGATGGGCCGCCCCAAGCAGCTGCTCCCGGTGGCGGGCCAGCCGCTCCTGGAGCGCGTGGTGGCGGCCGCCACGGCCTCCTCGCTGGATGAGGTGCTGGTCGTCCTGGGGGGGTCCGCGGAAGAGATCCGGCAACATGTCGACCTCGGCCGCGCCCGCGTCGCCGTCAATTCCGACCACGCCACCGGGATGGGCTCCTCGCTGCGTTTCGGGCTGGCCTCACTTGGCCCCGAGGTCGACCGCGCGATGGTCATCCTGGGCGACCAGCCCGCTGTCAGCGCTGAGCTGTTCGACCAGCTGCTCCACCTTCAGACCGCCTCAGGGCTGCCCTCGGCGGCGCTCCGGTTCGGCGACATCCTCCACCCGCCGGTCGTCCTCGAGCGCTCACTTTGGGGAGACCTGGCTTCGCTTGAGGGTGACGTCGGCTGCCGGGCCGTGATCAGGAGCCGCCCCGAGCTGGTGGCGGCCCTCCCCGCCGAGGGAGAACAGAGGCACCCGGTCGACGTCGACACGCCCGAGGACTACGAGCGGCTCCTCGACGCTATGCGGGAGGGGTGAAGCGACCTTCGGCTTGGCGAATCGGCGCGCGCTCGCTGATCGACCCTGCCGAGCGCCGCTCGCAGAACGCCCGGCTCGCCGGGGGTCAGGACGGACACGAACAGCCGGTTGATGCCTTCCGCGTAGACTGGCCACGCCTTTCTGAGGGCGGCCCTGCCGGCTGGCGTGACGACCGCCACCGCGCCTCTGCGGTCGGTCTCGAGCCGCTCGCGCCGGACCAGGCCGGCCTCCTCGAGCCGGTCCACCAGGCGCGTCGCGTTGGCGCGCGTCAGGACAAGGTGGGACGCGATGTCGCGCATCCGCTGACGGCCGTCCGGGGCGGTTGAGATCGCGACCAGGACGTCGTATCAGGTGAGCGGGACCAGCCTCGCTGCAGCATCTCCGACTCCAGCAACGTCACGACCGCCGCGTGTGACCTGAGGAAGCTTCTCCAGGCTTCGAGCGCATCCGGCTCCTTCAGCTCAGCCACCCGGGCAAACTACCAGATGGTTGCGATCGGCAACATCCCGACGCGCTTGGTCGAAGCCGGTCTCAGCCCTTGACCGCGGCCGAGACCGTTCCGCCCACGAAGTAGCGCTGGAAGAAGACGTACAGCACCAGGATCGGGATGGTGGCGAGGACCGTCAGCGCCATCAACGGCGGCCAGTCGGTGTTGTAAAGGAAGCGGAACTGCGTGATCCCGAGCGGGAGCGTCCAGTGGCCCTTGTACTGAAGTATCACCAGCGGCCAGAAGAACCCGTTCCAGGATCCCTGGAAGCTCAGGATCGCGACCGCGGCCAGCGCCGGCTTGGAGAGCGGCAGCATCACTTGCCAGAACGTGGTGAACGTCCCGGCGCCGTCGAGCATCGCGGCTTCCTCGAGGTCGTAGGGGACGGTCAGGAAGAACTGCCGCATGATGAACAGGCTGGTGGCGCTGACCGCCAGGATCAGGATCAAGCCCAGGTAGTTCTCGGGACCGGGAGCCACCAGGTGCAGCGCGGTGAGGATCTGGTAGACGGGCACGAGGCGCAGCTGGTCCGGGATCATCATCGTGCCGAGCACCGCCAGGAAGAGGACCTCGCGTCCGGGAAAGCGCAGACGCGCGAATGCATACCCGCCCAGAGCCCCCAACAGGATGTTGGTGGCGGTGACGATCGCCGCGATCAGGGCGCTGTTGAAAAAGAGGATCACGACGTTCGGATCGAGCTGCGTGAACGCCTTCGTGTAGCCGTACGTCGTGAACGGGTTGGGTATGAACGTGAGCCGGAGCGAGTCGGGGAGGGTCTTGAAGGAGGTGATCACCGACCAGACGAACGGCAGGAAGACGAAGATCGAGTAGCCGAACAGGATGACCATGGACAGCGCGCTGGCGATCGTGTGCCCGATCGGTGGTCGGTTCCCGCCCTTGGCGACGATCGGCGCCGCGCGGGTAGTCTCGGCAACAGCGGTCATCGCGCGGCCGCCCAGCTGACCTCGCCGAAGAATCGGCGCTGGATGAGCGTCGCCGTGAAGATGATGATGAACAGCACGATTCCGAC
Organism: Chloroflexi bacterium UBA4736; assembly: GCA_002404015.1. Lineage (GTDB taxonomy): Bacteria > Chloroflexota > Dormibacteria > Dormibacterales > Dormibacteraceae > UBA4736. The sequence goes on along the minus strand of DHIW01000063.1, from coordinate 6,521 downwards.
CGCGGCTGCGTAGCCGAACTCGAACTGGCGGAAGGTCACGTTGTAGAGGTAGAGGACGATGGTCAGCAGCGCCTGGTCCGGGTTGCCGTCTGAGCCACCCGAGATGTACGCCTGATCGAACACCTGCAGCGCACCGATCACTGCGACCACGCCGACCAGGTAGTGACTGGGGGCGAGCATCGGGAAGGTGATCCGCCAGAACGTCTGCCAGGTGCTGGCGCCGTCAACCTTGCTCGCTTCATAGACGTCCGTTGAGATCGTCTGGAGCCCGGACAGGTAGAACAGCATCATCGTCCCGGAGGTCGTCCAGATGTTCAGCGCCATGATCGACTGCAGCGCCGTGTGGCTGTTGCCGAGCCAGTTGCCCCGGTTGGGGAAGGTGGACGGGTTGAGCCCGATGAGCTCGAGCAGGTGGTTGAAGAGCCCGTCCGGAACCATGATGTAGATGTAGAGGACCGTTATGGCGGCCGAGCTGGCGATGGCGGGGAAATAGAACGCCGACCGGAAGAACGCCTTCCCGAAGCGGATCTGGTTCACAGTCACCGCCAGCAGCAGCCCGAGTGCCATCTCCAGGGGCACCACGCCCACCGTGTAGTAGAGGGTGTTCCCGATGGACTTTATGAACGTGGGGTCGCTCAGAAGCGCCTGGTAGTTGCGCACGCCGATGAATGCGGTCGGACCCAGGATCTCCCAACGCCAGAAGCTGATGAACAGTGCGAAGAAGAGCGACCCGATGTTGAAGACGACGAACAGCGTCATCGGAACGATGATGAAGAGGTACCCGGTGATCGCCTCCTGGCGGCGCTTGGACGCCTGCCTGTGGCGCGAACCCGCGACGCTCATGGCCGGACTCCCCCCCTGGACCTGCGGTCTATGGAGCGGCGAGCTGCTGGTCGATCACGACTTTGGTCTTGCTGATCACATCGGCGGCTGTGCCATTGCTCTGGGTGGCGCCGGTGAGCCCGTTGTTGAAGGCGTCCACCACCTTGCTGAAGCCCGGAATGAAGCTCCAGGGATGCGCGAACTTGGCGCTGTCGACGAGGACCTGCTTGCCGGCCGGCGCGGGGACGTCCTTACGGGACGGGTTGGCCACGCCGCCCTCGGTCCAGAGCTTCATGCCCTCAGAGCCGGTGAGGTAGCTGAGGAGCACCCAGGCGGCCTGCTTGTGGGCCGACTCCTTGCCGATCGAGTAGCTCACGGTGAAGCCGAGCGTCGCCTTCTGCTTGCCCGCCGGCATCTCCTTCCACGCGTAGTGGACGTTGGGGTAGCCGGACTTCATGAAGGAGTCCAGCCAGCCGCCCTCGAACACGATCACCGACTTCTGCTCTCCGAGCGCCTTGCCGGGCCAGTCGACGCCCAGGTCGCCGGGGGTCTTGGCCAGTCCGGTCTTGTAGAGGTCCATGTACCAGCTGACGGCTTCCTTGGTGGCGGGCGTGTCGATCAGGTCTTTCTTGGCCTTCGCGTCCACGATGCCGCCGCCGTTCTGGTAGATGAAGGCGCCGACGCGAGCCAGGTCCGCGGGCATGCAGTAGGGGGTCGCATAGCCGGCCTGCTTCAGCTTCTGACCCACCGAGACGATCTCAGCCCAGGTCGTGGGCGGCTGCACGCCGGCCTTGGCCAGCGCGTCGGTGTTGTAGGCCATGCCGAGGGTGTTGCCGTCCTTCGGGAAGCCGTAGGTCTGGCCGTCCGGGCCCTTGAACGCGTCGAGGTAGCCGGGGAAGAACTGGCCCGTGTCGAACTTCTGGGACGAGCTGTAGCTGTCCAGCGACTGCAGGACGCCCTGCTTGATCCAGTCCGGTGCGACCGCCGAGTCGACGTAGAACAGGTCGGGGGGCTGGTGGGCGCTGAACTTGGCCACCATCACGGTGGGATAGTCGCCCGTGACCGGCTGGTAGTCGACGGTGATCTTCGGGTACTTGGCCTTGAAGCCGTCGAGCGTGGCTTTCAGGGCTGCCCCCTCCTCGGGGCTGGCCTGCCATCCTGAGAGCGACACCGAACCGGTCACGGTGGCCGGGTCGAAGGACGCCACGGTCGAACCGCCGCCGCCGCCGCCGCAAGCTGCCAACACTAAAGATGTCAGGGCAAGGATCATCCGGCGTCGCATGTCAAGTCTCTCCTTCGCACCCGTCCGAGCCATAACCGCATTAGGCTCCATCGTCGAAATCCGTGTCAAGGCAGCCCTATCGGCGGAACGAGACCCTCACCGCCACGTCGAGCTGCTCGAAGCCCGAGTCCGACCGGGTGGTCCCGGGGCGCCAGCGGACTCGGTGTGCGAACACAGGGCCCTCGAACGCAAAAGAGTGGTATTCGCCATTCTCGCCACAAGGATCGATCCCAGTGGCGCCGATATCCGCGAGATAGCGCGGGTCGATGATGCGGCCCAACCAGGAGGCATCCAATCGGCTCAGATCCACGCAAGTGATGACGGCGCGGCCGCCGGTCTCCACGAACTCGCGGACCAGTTCCATCGGCTGTCCGCCCCAGATCGGCTCGACGTGCTCAGCCCGGCGGCGGTCACTCGCCCCTCGTACCAGGCCCGTACATCGACCAGGTGGATGTCGCCCAGAACCACGCCGGCGAAGCCCTCCCTGCGGAGCCGGCCGAGCTCCTCGAGTAGCCGCCCCTCCATTTCCGCCCAGGTGGTGCCGATCGCCCTTAGCTCGATCCCAATGGCATCCGCCTGAGCCTGGATCATCTCGACGCGCGTCGCATGGAAGCGCACCCGGCCGGCAGCCGCGTCGTAGAAGTTGAGCAGGCTCCCGACCTCGATGCCCGACTTGGCTGCTCGATCGAGGGCCAGGGCGCTGTCCTTGCCGCCCGACCACAGCAGTGCATAGCGGGCGCCCACGTCAGCTCACGATCATGAGCGTCGGCGGATTGGCATCGATTCGGGGACGAGGCAACCGCAACGCCATCTGATCTGTCAGTCCAGGCCCGTGCGGAGAAATGGTGGAGGCGGCGGGAGTTGAACCCGCGTCCGAAGCAGCGTCCCTCAGGACCTCTACGAGCGTGTCCAGGAGTTTGATCTCACCTCGGGACTCCTCCTGGCGGGATCCCCTACGGCCAGCTGCGGTGAACGTCCCTCAGCGGGGCCGAAGCTCCCCCGCCGAAGCAAGCCGACTTATTTGATACCGACTCCCCGATCCGCCGGCACTACCGGGGGCGGCACCCGGGATCTAAGTCCCGGGACCCTAACTCAGAACCGCTTACGCGGCCATCGCGAGGGTGCGATTGTTGTTGGCGTTTGTATAAACACCTGCGCTGTAAGGCACGCGCGCTCCGCTCGCAATCCCGAAGCCCAACTACCCCGTCGAGACCGGACGCCCCCACATGTAGAGAAACTTCAATGCCGATTGTACCCGCGCCGGCTGCGCCTCAACCGGGGAGACGGTTGACCTCGCGGACCACTCCCGGATACAGTAGTGAGTGAGCACTCACTTATGGCGATCAGCACTTCCCGCCGCCGGCTCTCGGCCCTCGCCCGCAGGGAGGCGATCCTGGCGGCAGCCAAGCCCGTGTTCGGCTCCGCCGGATACCACGCGGCGACCACCAGGGAGATCGCCGCGGCGGCGGGCATCTCCGAGGCCCTGCTCTACCAGCATTTCCCAGGCAAGCGCGAGCTCTTCGAGGCGGTGATCGAGAGAGCCGCGGCGGACCTCGAGAGCCGGCTCTGCCAGGCGGACGGCGCCGCCGACCCCGTCCGGGCGGCGATGCAGGCCTACTTCGACTTCGTGCAGGACGAGTCCGCCCTGTACCGGGTCTTCTTCCACGAGGCCCTGCAGTCCGATCCGGCCTTCGGCCGCCTCCACCGGGATATCTCGCGCCGGATCCTTGAGCTCGTCGAGGGCGGTATCGGTGAGCTGGCCGAGGCCCCGCCGGGAGCGCGGCTGGACGTCGTCGCCCAGGCGCTGGCCGGGATGGTCAGCCAGCTGGCCCTCTGGTGGGTGGAGGATCGCGGCCTGGCCAAGGGAGAAATCGTCGAACGCGCGGCCCGCATGGCGCGCGCCATCTATATGACGGAGGCAACGCATGGCTATCAAGCAGACTGAGCGGCTGGACCCCGAGCTCGAACGCGTGGCTCGCGCCGACCTGAAGCAACTGGGCAACATCCGGATCGACGACGTGCTGAGCTTCATCGATCGCGGCCTCGACAACATGCCCAGCTACATGGACCTCTTCCATCGCTGGGAGACCCAGCAGTGGGCGGTGTCCGACCTCGACTTCAGTCCCGATCGCGAGCGCTGGCAGCAGTCAACCCAGCTCGAGCGGGACGCCACGCTCTGGTCGCGACGCCTCTTCTTCAACGGCGAGGAGCGCGTCACCGCCACCCTGGCGCCTTTCGTCTGGGCTGCCCCTAAGCCCGAGATCGAGATCTTCCTCTCGACGCAGATGGTGGACGAGGCGCGCCACACCGTCTTCTTCGACCGCTGGTGGCGAGAAGTGGTCGGCAGCGACGCCAAAGACCTCACCGAGATCCTGGCCGAGATCCGGCCCGACACCAACGAGGGCTACAACACGCTCTTCTACGACCGGCTGCCCAGCGTCGCCCAGAGAATGGCCAACAACCCCACGGACATCGACGCCTTCATCGAAGGCGTGACCATCTACCACATCGTGGTGGAGGCCACCCTCGCCCTGACCGGCCAGCGCTTCGAGCTCGAGGAGCTGCGCGAGCAGGGAATGACCCACCACGGCTACTACCAGGGCTTCATTGCTGTCGCGCGCGACGAGTCGCGGCACGTCAACTTCGGGATCAAGGTGCTCCAGGAGGCCGTGCGCGATGATCCCGCCCGTTTCGCGCCTCTGATCCAGAGGACGCTGGTCGAGTGCCTGCCGCTCATCGCCGGCACCATCCACCCGCCGGACGAGCGCTACATCACCGAGTTCGGACACTCGGAGGACGAGATCATGGATTTCGCGATGAACAGCCTCAACAAGCGGCTGCGGGCGATCGGGATCAACCTCGCCGCCTGACGGCGCCGAGCTGAGAAGCCAGGTTTCGGGCCGGGTCCGTTTCGGAATCCAGTAAGGGCATGGACTTCTCACCGGCGCTGGTCGAGGGCCTGCGGGAGGGCATGCCGCTCACGGTGATCGGCCAGGCCACCGCAGCGGGCAGGCTCGGCCGCGTCGTCGTGCTGGCGCGCTCCGACGGCCGCAAGGCCCACCTCGCCGCCACCTTCATGGGCGTCGCTCGCAAGCCGCGGGTCGAGGAAACCATCTTCGGCTACGCGCGCGGATCGCTTGGCCAGCTGGTTCTTTTCTGCGGCGCCTGGCCCATCCTGGTGCCCCTGGTCGGACCCCGCGCCGCCGCGCTCGACACCCAGGACGTGGAGCCGGCGCTGCGCAGGTTCTGCGAGCTGATCGAGCTCACCGCCGGTGTCCCGCTCGACGTCACTCTCCGGCCGGAAGGCCACACGGTCGACACGGCCATCGAGGGGCTGGGCCGGGTCTTCTCGAAGCTCCCGTTCGGGTTCCCTGGCAGCAGCCGGCCCGGCCGCGTGTACGAACCGCCGGCCGGCGATGACGAGACCATCGGGCTGGCCGACGTCGGCGGCCTCGAAGCCGCCAAGGGCGAGCTGGAGATGATCCGGCTGGCCGTGCGGGACCCCGAGGCCTTCAGCGCCTGGGGAGCCCGGCCGCCGCGGGGCATCCTGCTCTTCGGGCCGCCCGGCACCGGTAAGACGATGCTGGCCCGCGCCCTTGCAAGAGAGGCCGGGGCCCGCTTCATCCACGTCAAGGCGACCGACGTCGTGTCCAAGTGGTACGGCGAGGCCGAGCGCAAGCTCCAGGAAGCCTTCGACTGGGCCCGCCAGGAGCGACCCTCCGTCCTCTTCTTCGACGAGATCGACGCCATCGCTCCCGAGCGGGAGGGCGCCCACGAGGCCACCCACCGGCTGGTCAGCACCTTCCTCGAGAACCTGGACGGGTTGGAGCTCTCGGAGGGCGTCATCGTGGTTGCCGCCACCAACCGGCCGGAGTCGGTCGACCCGGCGCTGACCCGGCCCGGCCGCTTCGATCGCCTCGTCGAGGTCCCGCTCCCCGATCGAGCCGCCCGGCGCGCGATCTTCGAAATCCATATGCGGCGCGCGGTGCGCCAGGCGGGGCGCCAGCTGTTCGAGCCTTTCGAGGCAGGCGAATGGGATCGTGTGCTGGACGCCAGCGAAGGCCAGAGCGGGGCGGACATCGCGGAGGCGGTGCGGCGCGTGCTGGAGACGCGGGTACGCTCCGGCGGCACCGGCGGCCGGATCGCGGGCGACGAGCTGCTGGCGCAGACCTTCTCGGTCCGCCGCCCTTTCTAGTGCCTGTTATCCGATCTGCTCATCCGCGAAGGCGCCATAAGTCGACATGCGGTGGACGCGGGGTGCAGTCAGGGACAGGTGGAAGGGACCCCCTCCCCAAACCCTCCCCACACGGGGGAGGGAGGTTCTTTTGGTCCGCAGGTAACACCAGCCTCTGGTTTGATCGTGGCCTCCCATTTAGGATTCCCTCTCCCTTGTGCCCGAATCCACCGAAGGACGGCG
>DHIW01000036.1:14550-14851 GCA_002404015.1 Chloroflexi bacterium UBA4736 | reverse complement strand
CCGAATCCCTCGCCGACCTTTTCCAACACCCTCCTAGTCGTCCTCCGCCTTCAGCTTCTCACCCTGCTGGCGGGCCTCGTCGATGTCGCCGACCATGTAGAAGGCCTGCTCGGGCAGGTCGTCGTGCTTGCCTTCGAGGATCTCCTTGAAGCCGCGGACGGTCTCTTTGACCGGGACGTAGCGGCCTTCTTTGCCGGTGAAGCGCTGGGCCACGAAGAAGGGCTGAGAGAGGAAGCGCTGCATCTTGCGAGCGCGCGCCACGATCTGCTTGTCGTCCTCGGAGAGCTCGTCGATGCCGAGG
>DHIW01000036.1:11248-14332 GCA_002404015.1 Chloroflexi bacterium UBA4736 | reverse complement strand
CCGAGGATGGCGATGATGTCCTGGAGCTCCTTGTAGCGCTGCATCGTCTGCTTCACGCCCTGGGCGGCGTTGTAGTGGTCCTCGCCGACCGCGCGGGGGTCGAGGAATCGGCTGGTGGACTCGAGCGGGTCCACGGCCGGGTAGATCCCGATGTCCGTCAGGGCTCGGTTCAAGGTGACGATCGCGCCCAGGTGGGCGAAGGTGGTCTGGATGGCGGGGTCGGTCATGTCGTCGGCCGGGACGTAGATGGCCTGCACCGACGTGATCGAGCCCTTCTTGGTGGAGGCAATGCGCTCCTGGAGCGCCCCCATCTCGGTCGCCAGCGTGGGCTGGTAGCCGACCGCGGAGGGCATGCGGCCCAGCAGCGCCGAGACCTCGGCGCCGGCCAGCATGTAGCGGAAGATGTTGTCGACGAACAGGAGGACGTCCGCGCTCTCCGTGTCGCGGAAGTACTCGGCCATCGTCAGACCGCTTAGGGCCACCCGGGCCCGCGCGCCCGGCGGCTCGTTCATCTGCCCGAAGACCAGCGAGGTCTTGTCGAGCACGCCCGCGTCCCGCATCTCGTGGTACATGTCGTTGCCCTCGCGGGTGCGCTCACCCACGCCGGCGAAGACGGAGCGGCCCTTGTGCTGGTGGGCGATGTTCCGGATCAGCTCCTGCACGATGACGGTCTTCCCGGTTCCGGCGCCGCCGAAGAGGCCGATCTTGGAGCCCTTGACGAACGTGCAGATCAGGTCGATGACCTTGATGCCGGTCTCCAGGATCTCGATATCGGTCTGCTGCTCCTCGACCGGCGGGGCCGCCCGGTGGATCGGCCAGCGCTCCCCGCCCTCCGGTGTCGGCTCGTCGTCGATCGACTCGCCAATCACATTGAAGAGGCGGCCCAGTGTCTCGACTCCGACCGGCACCATGATCGGGCTGCCCGTCTTGCGGACCGGGTCGCCCCGCCGGAAGCCGTCGGTGGAGTCCATCGCGATGCAGCGGACGGAGTTGTCGCCGGTCTCCAGCTCCACCTCCAGGGTCACCTCGCGACCGGACCGGGTCTTGGCGATGATCGCGTCAAATATGTTCGGCAGCTGGCCTTCGGGAAACTCCACGTCCACGACGGCGCCGATGACCTGGGAGACCCAGCCATCTCCGCCTTCGGTGCGGTCCTGCTTCCTCTGCTTCTCGGTCTTGACTGCCATGTTGGTCTAGCTCCTCACAAGGACGAGCCGCGCAGGGTTTCCGCGCCGCTCACTATCTCCATAAGCTCGGTGGTGATGCTGGCCTGGCGGAGCTTGTTGGCCGTCAGGGTGAAACTCTCGACAAGGTCGCCCGCCGCGTTGGTCGCGTTCTGCATCGCGATCATCTGCGCCGAGTAGAAGCTGGCCTGGTTCTCCAGCACGGCCTGGTAGACCTGGGTCTCCACGTATCGGGGCAGCAGCTGGTCGAGGACCTCTTCGGGGCCCGGCTCGTAGATGTACTCGCTACGGGGCCCCTTGTCCTCGCGCTCGGGAACGTCCACCGGCACCAGGGTGCGTACGACGGCTTCCTGGCGGAGCGTGGAGACCCAGCGCGCGTAGGCGAGGATGACCTGGTCGGCGTTGCCCTCCCGGTACTCGTCGATCGCCGCCGTCACGGCCGGCAGGATCTCGTGCTCCCGGGGCCGATCGGTCAGCCCGCTGGCCTCGGCGATGATCTCGCGCCGGAAGCGCCGCATGAAGTCGCGGCCCTTGCGGCCCAGGGTCACGTAGCGGGCCTGGCCCTTCAGGTTCTGGTTCACGTAGCGGTTGACGGCGCGCAGGGTGTTGGCGTTGAGGGCGCCGGCCAGGCCCCGGTCCGAGGTGATCAGGATCACGATCGCGCGCCCGCCGTCGCGGCGCTCCAGGAAGGGATGCTTGTACTCGGTCGCCAGCTCGGCGGTCGTCTGCAGGACCTCCAGCATCTTCTCCGCGTAGGGTCGGGTGGCCAGGACCGCCTGCTGGGCCCGGCGCAGCCTGGTCGCGGCCACCACTTGCATCGCCTTGGTGATCTTCTGGGTGTTCTTGATCGAGTTGATCCGGTTCCGGATGTCGCGGAGCGAAGCCAACTAGTGTCCTGCTCCAGAAGTTTGTCGAGGAAGTTGTGGCAGGCACCCGACGGGTGCCGGTCCGGGCGCCGAGGGCAAGGAAGGGGTGGCACTAGGAGGAGCGCACTTTAAGTGCGGGACGACGACGGGCCGGGCCCCCTGACGCCGCCATCGGCATCCGGAGCCACAAATTACCGACGAATCTCTGGAGCGGGACATTAGGTCTTCTTCTCCTTCTTGGGCTTTTTAGCTGCTGGCTTGGCTGGCTTGGCCGCCTTGGCCGCCACCGTGGCGGCTGGCTTCGCGGCTGGCTTGGCCGCTCGGCTCTCGCCGGCCTTGGTCTCGCCCTTGGCGCCTTCGTCAGCCTCGGCTTTGGCATCGCCCTTGCCCTCGGCCTTGTCCTCGCCCTCGGCCTTGGCATCGGCTTTGGCATCGCCCTTGCCCTTGGCTTTGTCCTCGGCCTTGGCATCGTCCTTTTCCTCGCCTTTGGCGTCGGCCTTGGCGTCGGCCTTGGCGTCGGCCGTCTTCGTGGCCACGCCGAACTGCTTGTTGAAGGCCTTCAGCGAGTCCTCGACCTGCTTGATGGTCTCGTCCTCCCACTTCTTGTCCTTCTCGATCGAGTCCAGGAAGGCCTTGCGCTCGGAGCGCATGAAGCGGGCGTAGCCGTCCTCCCACTCCTTCACCCGGTTCACCGGCACCTGGTCGAGGAAGCCTTTGGTGCCGGCGTAGATCAGGCAGACCTGCAGGCCGACCGGAATCGGCTCGTACTGCTTCTGCTTCAGCAGCTCGGTCAGCCGGGCGCCCCGGTCGAGCTGGCGGCGCGTGCCCTGGTCCAGGTCGGAGGCGAACTGCGAGAAGGCGGCCAGCTCGCGGTACTGCGCGAGCTCCAGCTTCATCTGTCCGGCGACCTTGTTCATGGGCCGGATCTGGGCGTCGCCGCCCACCCGCGACACCGAGATGCCCACCGAGATTGCGGGCCGGACGCCGGAGTTGAAAAGGTCGCCCTGCAGGAAGATCTGGCCGTCGGTGATCGA
>DHIW01000036.1:5180-11014 GCA_002404015.1 Chloroflexi bacterium UBA4736 | reverse complement strand
CAGCAGGCGGGAGTGCAGGTAGAACACGTCACCCGGGTAGGCCTCCCGGCCGGGGGGCCGGCGCAGCGTCAGCGACATCTCTCGGTAGGCCCAGGCGTGCTTGGTCAGGTCGTCGTAGCAGCAGAGCGCCTCCTTGCCCTCTTCCATGAAGAACTCGCCCATCGCGCAGCCCGCGTAGGGGGCGATGTAGTTGAGGGTCGCGGGCTCGGAGGCGGTGGCCGCGACGATGATCGTGTACTCCATCGCGCCGTACTCCTCTAGGGTCGCGGCCACCCGGGCGATGGAGGATGCGTTCTGGCCGATCGCCACGTAGATGCAGACCAGGTCCTTGCCCTTCTGGTTGATGATCGTGTCCAGCAGGATCGCCGTCTTGCCCGTCTGCCGGTCGCCGATGATCAGCTCCCGCTGGCCGCGTCCGATCGGGATCATCGCGTCGATGGCGATGATCCCGGTCTGGACCGGAGTGTCCACCCTCTGGCGGGTGATGACACCGGGGGCGATCCGCTCGATCGGCATCGTCTTCTTGGTCTTGATGGGCCCCTTGCCGTCCAGCGGCTGCCCCAGCGGGTTCACGACCCTGCCGATCAGCTCGGGGCCGACCGGCACCTCGACGATGCGGCCGGTGGTGCGGACCTCGTCGCCCTCCTGGAGGTGCTCGTAGGGCCCCATGATCACCGCCCGGACCTGGTCCGTCTCCAGGTTCAGCGCCATCCCGTAAACCTCGCCCGGGAACTCGAGCAGCTCGCCGGCCATGGCGCCCGCGAGGCCGTAGATCTGGGCGATGCCGTCGCCCACGGTCACGATGCGGCCGACGTCCGCCGTCACCATCTCGGCCTCGAAGTCCCGGAGCCGCTGCTTGATCACGTCGCTGATCTCTTTGGTGCTGATGCCCATTGGTTACCTCAAACTCGCGCTTAAACCGTCGCCAGCCGCCGTCGCAACTGGAGCAGTCGGGTACGGACGCTGGCGTCGATCAGCTGGTCGCCCACGTGCAGGACCAGGCCGCCCATGATGGCCGGGTCGACCTCGACCTCCAGCCTGACCTCCTTGCCCAGCTGGCGCGACAGGTCGGCGAGCAGCTGGTCGACGTCCTTCTGGGGAAGCTCGATGGCGGTCACCGCGGTGGCGCGCACCCGGCCCGCGGCCAGGTCGGCCAGCCGATGGAACTCATCGATGACCCCGTCGATCTCCTGGACGCGCCCGGTCTCGATCAGGAGCTTGACCAGGTTCAGCCCCTCCCGGCCCATCAGGTGGGTGCCCAGCGTCTCGACGACCTGCTTTCGGCGCTGCACCGTGACGCTCGGGTTGGCCAGGACAGCGGCCAGGTCGGGATCGGTCAGGAACTGGCGTACGACCTCGAGCCGCTCGGTCCAGAGCTTGACCTCGCCAGCGGCCTCGGCCAGCTCGAGGATCGCCTTCGAGTAGCGCCTAGCGGCTGCGGTCGCCACTCTTCCCCACCTCGCGGATCGCCTTGTCGATGAGCTTGCGGTGGCGCTCGTCGTCGAGCGTCTCCCCGACCACCTTCTCGGTTGCCGCGACGACAAGGTCGGCCACCTCGCCGCGCACGGACTCGAGCGCCCTCAGGCGTTCGGACTCGATCTCCTGGCCGGCGAGCTCGGTCAGCCGGGCCGCCTCCTCGTGCGCCTTCTGGCTCAACTCCGCGCGGAGCTGGTCTCCGGACCTCTTCGCCCCCTCGATGATATCCGAGGCCTGGCCTCGGGCCTCTTCGAGCTGGGCCGTCGCCTCTGCCAGGCGAGTCTGCGCGTCGAGGCGCGCCTGCTCGGCGACCGCAAGTTGCTGCTCGATCTGCTTCTGCCTGGACTCGGCGACGCTGATGATCAGCGGGTACACGTAGTGGCCGAGCACTAGCACCATGAGGATGAAAGCGATCAGCTCCACGAACAGCGTGGCGTTGATCTCGAGCAGGCTGGCCTGGGCGGCCAGCGCCAACGTCGTGGACACTATTTGGCGACGACGACGACGAAGTAGAACCCGAGGCCAAGGTTGATGAAGTACATGGCCTCGACCAGGCCGATGATTATGAACATCAGGCCGGTCAGGCGGCCCTGGGCCTCCGGCTGACGAGCCACTCCGGCGATAGTGGCGTTGCCGGCCAGACCGTCGCCCATCGCGGCACCGATAGCGCCCCCACCGAGTGCCAGGCCGAAGGCGATCAGCGCCCCCGCCAGGATGATTGCATGATTCATTTCGATCCTCCTAGTGGTGTTCTTCGAGGCCCTCGCGGGCCATGCCGAAGTAGATGACCGTCAGCAGCATGAAGATGAAGGCCTGGATGGCGCCGATAAAGAGGACGTCGAACAGCTTCCAGATCGCGAGCACGATTGGGCCCAGGACCAGCGGACCGAACGGTAGCTGGACGCTGCCGAGCGGGATCACCAGGTGCCCAAGGAGCAGGGTGATCAGGTAGATCATCACACCGCCCGCGAAGATGTTGAAGAAGAGCCGGGCGGCCAGGGTGATCGGCTTGACGATCTCCTCGAGGATGTTCATCGGTATGAACGCGATTCGCATCGCTAGGTTCGTGCCCTTAGACATGAAGCGGCGGAAATAGCCTGCAGGGCCGAGCACCTTCCAGCTATACCACTGGACGATGACGATGACCGTCAGCGACATGGCAAGCGTCTGGTTGATGTCTTCGTTGGCTGGATGAAGCGGCGCAAACAACGAGATTGGCAGGATGTCGAGCCAGTTGGCGACAAGGATGTAGAGACCGATGGTGGCCGCGATCGGCAGGATGAAGCCGCCTTCCTCGGTCGTCGTGTCCTTGACCTGGTTCCGCACGTACTCGGTGAACATCTCGAACAGCGCCTGCAGCCGGCCCGGCCGGCCGTGGTTGAGCCGATAGGCGACGGCCACCGCGATCGCAATGGTTATCACGATCGAGATGAAGCTCGAGAGCACGCTTCCGTAACTGAGATGGCCGAGGTTCAAAAGGCTGTCGTACTGGACATTGCAAAGGGCCCCGCACTTGAGCTCTATGACTGGGTTGGTACCCGGGGTCTCGTCTGCCAGGAGCCTCATCCTCGGATCACCTCACGCGCCGCTACCCCGGCCAACACCAGCTGCGCGAAGGCGACACCAAGAACCACGAAGGGGATCGTCGACACCGCAATCAGAGCGCCCAGACCCACCGCAACGGCAGAAAGGAGAAGGAGTCGGCCCATGCTGGTGACGCGGAAGTCCAGCTCTGCTGTCAGCGAGCGCGTCGCCAAGAAACCGTTCAAGGAGCCGACCAAGAGTCCGGCCGCGAGGGCAGTGCCCTCCAGCGGGTGACCGGCTAGAGACAAGCCGCCAGCTGACAGCGCGGCCACTGCGGCGCAGACCTTCGTGGTTCTGCTCAGCACTCCTCTCTTCGCACCCTCACAAGTAGCGGCTGATATACCTGGTGTAGACCACGGCGCACGCCGCCGCGACCCCTACGATCAGGCCGACGAAAATGAAAAGTGGGCCGGTGTGCGCAGCGCCGTCGATGGCAATGCCCACCACCAGCGGGACCAAGACCGACGCGGCGAGCAGAACGCCCAGTCCCACCAGCTCGCTGCCGGTGGGGCCTCCTCCGCCGCCCCGGGCTGACATTCCCGTCCTGAGTTTACCGACTTGCGGTTACGCCAAGTAGGTGGGCCAGCCCGGGTACGCGCAGCCGCCAGCGGGACCGTTGCAGGTGGGTCTCGAGCACGGTCGAGAGCACGACCATGAGGAATACCACGGCAACGGCGATGGCCCGCTTGTGGCCGAACAGCATCAGTCCGAAGGCGCCCAGGATGCCGGTGGCGCCGTAGAAGACCAGGCAGGTCTCGACCTGGTTCAGCCCGAAGTCGAGCAGCTGGTGGTGGATGTGCTGGGTGTCGGCGTGGGCGATCGACACCCCTCCGCGCCTCCGGCGGATGATCGCGGCCGCCGTGTCCGCGATGGGCACCGCCAGCGCGGCCAGCGGGATCACGAACGCGAAGGCGACGGCGACCTTGGCCACGCCCACGATGGAGAGGATGGCCAGCGCCAGGCCCAGGAACTGGCTCCCCGAGTCGCCCATGAAGATCCGGGCGGGGTGGAAGTTGAAGAGTAGGAAGCCGCAGCAGGCGCCGATCAGGGCGGCGCACATCATCACCACGTTGACCTGGCCCTTTGTGGTCGCGGCGATCATCAGGGTGATCGCGACGATGGCCACCACGCCCGCGGCCAGCCCGTCGACGCCGTCCAGCAGGTTGACCGTGTTCTGCATGCCCACGATCCAGATCAGGGTCAGGGGCAGGGCGAGCAGGCCCAGGCCCACGACGCCGTGGCCCGGCATGGTGATGAAGTCGATCTGATAGCCGACCTTGAGGATGAACCAGAGCGCCACGGCGAGCTGGATGGCGAACTTGACCAGGGCCGGGACGCCGAAGCGGTCGTCCAGAACGAAGACCAGAGCGGTGAACGCCAGGATCGCCACGATGCCCAGGATGTCCTGGGCCAGGGGCACAAACCAGAGCACCGCCGCCGCGAAGGCAGCGACCATCGCCAGGCCGCCGATGCGGGCGGTCGGCTTCCGGTGGATGTCGCGCTGGCGATCCGGCCGGGCCATCAGGCCGAGCGGGCGGGCCAGCAGGATGGCCCCGGGGCAGAGCACCACGCACGCGGCGAAGGCCGCCAGGAAGGGTCCGATCGCCGGCCCCAGGTGCTCCCGGATGTAGACGAGGGACTCCTTGCTGAAGAACAGCTCCGGGGGGAGGGCCGGGTTGTAGAACGGGCTCAGCAGCAAGTCGTCAGTCGAACGCGTAGGGGAGCGGGAAGCGGCGGCAGAGGTCGTGGGTCCGCTCCCGGATCGAGTCCAGGTTGGCCGCGTCGTCGATGCCTTCCAGCAGGTCCGCCACGCAGTCAGCGATCTCGACCATCTCCGACGGCCCCATCCCCCTCGTGGTCACCGAGGGGCTGCCCAGGCGGACGCCGCTGGGGTTGAACTTGGAGGCTTCGTCGTAGGGGATCGAGTTGCTGTTGACCGTGATGCCCACGGTGTCGGCGGCGTCCTGCACGCGGCGGCCCTTGAGCCCCAGAGGCCGCAGGTCCACCAGCATGAGGTGGTTGTCGGTACCGCCGCTCACGAGCCTGAGCCTGCGCTCAGTCAGCCGCTGCGCCATCGCCTTGGCGTTCTGGACGACCGCCCTGGCGTAGTCCTTGAACTCGGGCCGGAGCGCTTCGCCGAAGCACACCGCCTTGGCCGCGATCGCATGCATCAGGGGTCCTCCCTGGTTGCCGGGGAAGACGGCACTGTCCAGCTTCTTCTGCCACTCGTCGACGCCCAGGATCATGCCGCCCCAGGCGCCGCGCAGGGTCTTCTGGGTGGTGGTCGTGACGATCGGGGAGTGCGGTATCGGCGAGGGGTACACGCCGCCCGCGACCAGGCCGGCGAAGTGGGCCATGTCGACTACCATCGTCGCGCCTACCGAGTCGGCGATCGCGCGCATGCGGGCGAAATCGATGAAACGCGAGTAGGCCGAGTAGCCGACCATCAGCATCTTCGGCCGGACCTCCTCGGCCTGCTTCTGGACTACGTCGTAGTCGATCAGCTCGGTCTCGCGGTCGACGCTGTAGGAGTGGATCTCGTACAGCTTCCCGCTGAAGTTGGCCGGGCTGCCGTGGGTCAGGTGGCCGCCCGCCGAGAGGTCCATGCCCATCACCCGCTCGCCGGGCTCGCAGACGGCCATGTAGGCGGCGGCGTTGGCCTGGCTGCCGGCGTGGGGCTGGACGTTGACGTACTCGGCGCCGAAGAGACGCTTGGCCCGCTCGATGGCGAGCGTCTCGATCTCGTCCATCACCTCGCAGCCGCCGTAGTAGCG
>DHIW01000036.1:0-5011 GCA_002404015.1 Chloroflexi bacterium UBA4736 | reverse complement strand
CGCTTGCCCGGGTAGCCCTCGGCGTACTTGTTGGTCAGCAGCGTGCCCAGCGCCTCCAGGATGGCGGGGCTGGCCAGGTTCTCGGAGGGGATCAGCTCCAGGGTCGTGCTCTGGCGCCGGAACTCGCGCCGGATCAGGTCGGCCACTTCGGGGTCGTCGCGGTCGAGGGCCTGGAACGTCATCGTCGTGCGGAGATCGGCCATGCCGAAATGCTACCCTCGGCGAAGGTCGGCGGCCGAGATGGGGCCCTCGCGGAGCACCCGCAGCTCGGGCCCGGTCGCGTCCACGACCGTGGAGGGGATGCCGCCCGGCGCCCGACCGCCGTCGAGCACCGCCGCGACGCCGCTCAGCCAGGCTGCCTCGAGCGGCGTCATGGCCTCCGGCTCGCCGGACCGGTTGGCGCTGGTGGTGGCCAGTGGCTCCCCCACCTCGCGCAGCAACCCGAGCGCGACCTCGTGGGCCGGGATCCTCACCCCGATCGTACGAGGTGTGCCGGCCACGAGCGGGGGCCGCAGGCGCCCGTGCGCGGGCAGCACGAGTGTCAGCGGGCCCGGCCAGAAACGCTCCATCAGGGCTCGGGCCGGGGCTCCGACATACGCCCACTCCTCAACCTGGAGGGGCTCGGCGACCATCAGCACCAGCGGCTGCGAGAGCGGCCGGCCCTTGATCTCGAAGACCCGTCGGATGGCCAGCCGGTCCCCGGCCAGGGCGGCCAGGCCGTAGACCGTGTCGGTGGGGAACCCGATCACCTCGCCGTCGCGGAGGAGGGCGGCGGCGGTGGCCAGGCCTGCCTCGTCGGGCTTCAGGATATCCGTGGCCGCGGCTCCCAGGCTTCCAGCAGACGCTCGTACCCGCCCAGGTCCATGTGCACCGTCTGACCGGCGTAGATCCCAGCCGCCAGGGCCGCGAGGCTGTCGATGAGCGCGGGGTGGGTCTCCACCAGGATCCGGCCCCCTGGAACCAGCTTCGCGGGTGCCTCGCGCACCAACCGTTCCACCAGCGCCGCTCCTCCCGCGTCGGCGAACAGAGCGTGGTGGGGCTGCGCGAGCACATCGGCCGAAAGCTGGGCCTCCGGGTCCACGTAGGGGAGATTGGCGCAGACCAGGTCGAGCCGATCCGGGAGGGGTGCGGCCAGGTCGCCCTCCAGCAGCTCGATCCGCTCAGCCAGGCCGTGGGTGTGGGCGTTGCGGGCGGCCACCGCCAGCGCCGCCGGGCTGTCGTCGGAGGCGTAGAGGCGGGCGTTGGCCGCGTAGTGCGCGATCGAGATCGCGATGCAGCCGCTGCCGGTGCCCACGTCCGCCACCCGCACCTCGCCCGACTGCTCGCGCACCAGCGCGACCGCCCGCTGAACCAGCAGCTCGGTGTCGGGACTGGGGATCATCACGTTGGGTGTGACCTCGAAATCGAGCTTCATGAACTCCTTGTGGCCGACCAGGTAAGCGACCGGCTCGGCCCTGCCCCGGCGGTCCACCAGCTGCCGGTAGGGGGCCAGCTCGGACTCGCTCAGCACCCGGTCGAACTGCAGGTAGAGGTCGAGCCGGCGCACCCCCAGCGAGTGGGCCAACAGGACCTCGGCATCAAGACGTGGAGAGGTCGACCCGTGTGCTTCGAGGTACGTGGTTGCCCGCTTGAGCACCTCGAGCAACGTCAGCGGGAGCTCAGCCGGAGGTGCCGTCTTCGCCCCTGAGCAGGCTGTCGCGCTCCGCCGTCGCCAGCATGGCGATCACCTCGTCGAGGTCGCCCTGCAGGATCCGGTCGAGCTTGTAGAGCGTGGCGTTGATGCGGTGGTCGGTGACCCGGTTCTCCTTGAAGTTGTAGGTCCGGATCTTTTCCGAGCGGCTGCCCGTCTTGACCATCGTCTGGCGCTGCGCCGACTGCGCGGCCTGCTGCTCCGCCAGCTTGCGCTCGTACAGGCGCGCGCGCAGGACACGGAGCGCCTTCTCCTTGTTTTTGAGCTGCGACTTCTCGTCCTGGATCGAGACCACCAGGCCGGTCGGGATGTGTGTCACCCGGATGGCCGAGTAGGTCGTGTTGACGCTCTGGCCGCCCGGGCCCTGGGACGTGGAGGTCTCGATCTTGATGTCCTTGTCGGGGAGCTCGATCTCGACCGGATCCGGCTCGGGCATCACCGACACGGTGGCGGCCGAGGTGTGGACGCGGCCCTGGCTTTCGGTCTCGGGCACCCTCTGGACCCGGTGCACCCCACCCTCGAACTTGAGCTGCGAGTAGGCACCGTGGCCGTGCACCTCGAACTCGATCCGGTCGAAGCCGCCCCGGGGCGTCTCCTGGGCGTCGACCACCTCCACCTTCCAGCCCTTGTTCTCGGCCCAGCGGCTGTACATACGGAAAAGGTCGGCCGCAAATAGCGCCGCCTCCTCCCCGCCCTCGGCGCCCTGGATGTCCACGACCACGTCCCGATCGTCGTTGGGGTCCTTGGGCAGCAGCAGCACCTTGAGCTGCTCGTCGAGCTCGGCGAGCTTCTGGAGAGCGGCGTGCTCCTCGCCTTTCAGGTACTCCTGCATCTCGGTGTCCTTCTCCTGGCGCTGCATCTCCCGGGCCTCCTCGAGCTGGGCCTGGGCGGTCTTGTAGGCCTCGTAGGCCTGCACGATGTCCTCCAGCGTCTTGGCCTCCCGGCCGAGGCGCGCCAGCTGCTCGTGGTCGGCGAGGACCTCGGGCCGCGCCAGCTCGGACTGGATCTGGCGGTAGCGCTGAACGACCGCCTCCAGGCGATCGATCAAGCCGCCTGCGCCTCCTCGCCCTCCCTGGCGGCATTCAAGGCGGCGATGGCCACCTCGAGCATGTCGTCGGTGGGCTCGCGGGTCGTGAACTTCTGCGTGTACAGCACGGGCAGCAGCAGGACCTTCACCAGCCCGTTCTCGCGGTGCCGGGCCATGAACCGGATCCACTCGAAGCCCACACCGGCGATCACTGGCACGCCCAGGATCCTGGACGCGATCAGCCAGAACAGGTTCGGGTGGAAGAAGGCCACCAGGCTGAAGACGAGCACGCTGATGACGAGGACCACCAGGAGAAAGCCGGTGCCGCAGCGGGGGTGAAGCAGGCTCGCGCGGCGCACGTTCACGACGTCCAGCGGCCAGCCCGACTCCATCGCGTTGATGGTCTTGTGCTCGGCGCCGTGGTACTGGAAGACCCGGCGCACGTCCTTCAGCTGGGCGATCAGGGTCAGGTAGCCGAGGACCAGGCCGACCCGGATCACGCCCTCGATCGCGACGAAACCGAAAGAGCTGCTCTTGTGGGCGACCAGGCCGGCACCGAGCAGGGGGAGGCCGATGAACAGGAGCAGGCTGGCCGCCAGCGCGGCAACCACCGAGATCGTGATCTCACGCTTGCCGATCTCGACGTCGTTGTCGCCTGCGTTCACGTTGGCCGACCAGATCAGGGACTTCATGCCCAGGTGCATCTGCTCCGCCAGCAGGGCCAGGCCGCGCACGAACGGCAGCTTCCAGACCGGGTGGACGTAGATGGGTGCCGTCAGCTCGCCGCGGTCGATCAGGATCTCCTTGGTGCGCGGCAGGCGGACCGCCACCGCGTAGTGCTGGCGGCCGCGCATCATCACGCCCTCGATCACGGCCTGCCCGCCATAGAAGAACCTCTCCTTGGCCGGGGACTGAGGCTCCGCTGTGGGAACCTCTTCGGGAAGCGGCACGGGCCTTACCGGCCCGCTTTCGCGGCCCGCTTTCTGAAGCGCTCGACCTGGCCACCGGTATCCACGATCCGCTGCTGGCCCGTGTAGAAGGGGTGGCAAACGGAGCAGATCTCGGTCTTCAGCTCCTTGCGCGTCGAGCCGGTGGTGAACGTGTTTCCGCACACGCAGGTCACCACGGCGTTCTCGTAAAAGGTGGGATGGATCTGTGCCTTCACTTTCTCTTTATTACCCAGTTCGCGAGCGAATGATTCTACCGAACCACGCCCTGCAGCAGCCCGTGGGCCTGGAACATCGCGAACGCCAGGTAGGCGGTCAGCAGAAGCCAGGCCGTTCCCATCGCGTAGCGGGCGGGAACCGGGACCGACTGGTAGTAGGGCGAGCGGTCGTTGCGGAAGCGGTCCAGGAGCGTGGGCAGGCCGAGCAGCACGATGATCAGGACGATCGGGCTGAAGCCGATGTAGAACACGGCCAGTACCAGCACGGCGAGGCCGAACAGCTGGAACCACTTGGAGACCACGGCCAGGATCCAGCCGCCGTCCAGCATCCCCACCGGGATCATGTTGAAGAGGTTGATGAAGAATCCCAGGTAGGCCCACAGCAGCAGGATCTCGTTGTGGGTCGCGCCGTACAGGACGAAGGCGGCGGTCGCACCCAGGGTCCCGGCCAGCGGGCCGGCGATCCCGATCTGGGCCTGGTGGAGGGCGTCCGTCGCGTGCGTCTTCTGGAAGATGGCGGCGCCGAAAAACGGGATGAAGAGAGGAGCGGTCGCCTTCATGCCCTGGCGCCGGATCTCGACGACGTGACCCATCTCGTGGACCAGGATCATCAGGACCAGGCCGGCCGCGAACCAGGGCCCGTAGAAGATCGCGTAGGCGCCGAAGCTGATGGCCAGCGTGAGCAGCGTCTTGAAGGCGCCGAACTTGAGCAGCAGGAGGCCGCCGTACTTGACGAACGCCCACACGGCGAGCAGGGCGCTGACGATCCCGCCCATGATGCCTTCGCGCTGCCGCTTCGAGGGGGCCGGCGCGGGGTGGTAGTACTGCTGGAACGGCTGATAGCCCTCTGGTTCGGGCCTGGGCTCCTCGCCGGGCGGCGGCGGTCCCCACTGCGGTGGCGGATTGTAGGGCGGCGGGGCGGCGCTCATGTCACTTCCTTATACCCGCCCCCAATACTCAGTAATCCGACTGAGACACGGCTGAGAACAAGACCTCACACGAAGTCCCTCGCCCCCTGTAAAGAAACTCCCTCCCCCCTGTGGCCCGAATCCACCGAAGGTGGAGGGAGATAGGGGGCTGAGGACAAAGTGAAAGGTGCCCTTCTGAACGAGGACAATGGTTGTGCTGC
>DHIW01000030.1:4799-5162 GCA_002404015.1 Chloroflexi bacterium UBA4736 | reverse complement strand
ATCCCGGGGTGTCCGGTTTCCGAATACGCACGAAGTATACGGCGGCCCCAGCACTGCCAAGAAGGACCACCAGGCCGAGGATGAGCAGGCCGGTCGGGAATCCACCGGATGAGCCGGTGGGTGAGCTGGCCAGGCCCAGGGAGCCAGACCTGGCGGTGCTCGAGTCCGACGGCGCGGCCAGCGCCTGTGAGGTATCGCTGGGCGAGGGGCTGGGAACCGGGCTGGGACTCGGAGTTGGTGGAGCCGCCACGGCAGCCGGTGGCTGTGACCTCGGGGACATGGCCGCATGAGTGGGCGGCGGTGGCGGCGGCGCAGGCGGTTTCATAGGAGGCGGCGGGGGTGCGGAGCCGGTTACGGTAAGCG
>DHIW01000030.1:3897-4542 GCA_002404015.1 Chloroflexi bacterium UBA4736 | reverse complement strand
GCTGGCCAAGGGGAAGTTGAGCTCAGCTTCTCCAGCCCATGGCCGGCGCCGGTCCAGGTCGCCATCTCGCCGGTTGCCAGTGTCTGCGTCGAGGGGGACCAGCAATACGACCGTCCCATGCAGTAGACCTGGGCCCCGGCTCCATAGCCATAGAAAGTCGCGTTTCCAGCCAGGCCAGTCCAGCTACCGGCCATGACCGCGACCACCGGCGCGCACCCCGCTGTGATCGCCAATGCAAGTCGCGCCGCCTGGCGGCGAAGCTGCCGGCGTCCCAAAGGCATCAGTAGCTGTAGAGCGAGCTTGCGCTGGGGCTCGGGGTGGCGCCGCCAGAGCTAGTCCCCGCCGCCGGCGCCGCGCCGCCATTGCCGATCGTCGCCGTCCCCTTCATGCCCTTGGAGTCGCGGTGGTACTCGCAGTAGAAGGTGTAGGTGGCGTCGCCCTTGGTGGTGAAGGTGATCGTCTTCGATGTGCCAGGCGTCTCGATGTCCTGGTTGACGCTGAGCTCTTTGATCGAGAAGTTGTGGTGCACCGAGCCGGTGTTCTTCACGGTCAGGTTGATGGTGGCGTTGGCCGGCAACGTCAGGGCGGTGGAACTGTACTGGAAGTCCTGGGCCTCGAGGGCCATGGTCTCGCCGCCGCTGGCGC
>DHIW01000030.1:2485-3635 GCA_002404015.1 Chloroflexi bacterium UBA4736 | reverse complement strand
GCCAGTTGGGAGACCATCAGCCTCGCCCTCCTTGTGAGCCGGTCGATCCCAGTTGATACGGGCCCCGGTTACGCCTGGTTGACCCTCACTTCGACCATGTCGCCGTTGACGCGACTCTGCAGGCGGGGGAGCGCCTGGAGGTAGTCATGATTGATGGGCGAGCCGTCGAGGGCGAAGCTGGCTCCGTGGCAGGGGCAGTCGAGGCTGCCGTGGTCGGCGTTGAACCGGACGATGCAGCCCATGTGGGTGCAGACCGCGGACAGCGCCTGCATGCTGCCCCCGCGGTTGACCACGAAGCCCTCCACGGCGCCGGCCGAAAAGCGCACGGCGTGGTCCTGGGTCACCGCCGCGGTCGCCACCACCGGGACCCACCGGCCATTGGCGAAGGAGAGGTCCCGGCTGCCCGCGGGCGCGCTGTTATCGGGGCGCGGCAGGGCTCGATCGATGCCGATGCCGGCCACCACCGCGGCGGCGGCGGCGCCGGTCAGCTGGAACAGCCGGCGGCGGCTCCAGTGCGACGCGCTCCCGGTGGAGGCGATCTCCCGACCGAGGGTGCGCTCGAGCCCCTGGACGAACTCCGGCCGCGGCAGGTCGGCTCCGGGGCGGGCCGACTTGAGAGCGGCGGCCGCCACCATCGCGGCTGCCTCGTCGGGGTCGGCCGGGTAGCGTGGGGGTCGCCGATCCCGAACCAGGGCGTCGACAAAGCGGGCGATGCGGTCGGTCGCGCTCATGGCATCTCCTGGTCGGCGGCGCGGCGGAGGGCGCGGTGCTGAAGCACCTTGGCGTTGGAGAGGCTCACGCCCATAGCATCCGCAGTCTCCCGAAGCGAGTACCCGCGCAGGAAGCGCAGTTCGAGGACCTGGCGGTAGTTTCCCGGCAGCCCGGCCAGGACGGCATTGGCCCGCCGGATCCCCTCCTCCTCCAGGGCCGGGTCTGGTAGCGGCGCCGGGGCCGCCGCGATGCCATCCTCGAGCGTCGCCAGCTGAACGTCGTAGTGGCGACGCCAGTGGTCGGCCAGCACGGTGCGCGAGGTGGCCATCAGGTAGCTGCGGATCTCCTCGATCGCGGCGGGTATCCGCAGCCGGGGCAGGGCGCGGATGAAGACCTGGGTGGTGAGGTCCTCGGCATCGGGGCGGTTGCCCACGCGCGC